>CAZPWT010000074.1:0-34077 GCA_964590435.1 uncultured Planctomycetia bacterium | reverse complement strand
ACTCCATGGAATCCGAACGTCAGAGCGTGAAAAAAATCCGCGCGGGTCGGGCGGAGTCGGCCCGCACATCAAGAACTCCTCAAACCACCGTCACTGGGCCGACGCAGCCTGACACGCCGGATTTTTTCTCACGCTCTGAGTGGTGAGTGGTGAGGCAAGGCGTGCGTGGTCCAACGGGGCTCGCCCTCGGGGCCCGGCTGGGGCTAGCGCGACGTCGAACGCGGACCGTCGCCTCGGCGTAGTGTCGTCGTTCCTGGCCGCTCGCCGCTGGCAACTGGCCCTATCCCTTGAACGCGGCGACGGCCTCGAGAATGCGGTGTGCGACCTGCACGGCCCGCAGGCCGTCCTCGCCGCTGACGGCGGGCGCCTTGCCGGTTTTCACCGCTTCCACGAACGCGCCGTCCTCCAGCGCGAGCGGTTCGCCGGGCGGCACGGCGGGCGTCTCGGTCGCGAGGAGCTCGCCGTAGAGCAGTTCCTTGAGGTTCGGAACCTTGGTCGGGTCGACCTTCGACACGTCGAACCCGCCCTTGAGCTTCGCCGACTTCGTCACGCGCGTGACTTTCCGGCCGCGCAGGTCGATCTCGACGAACCCTTCCTCGCTGAACGTCTGGAACCGGCGGCCCGGGTCGGGCGAGACGCGGCTGGCGGTGATGTTGGCGACGAAGCCGTTCTCGAAGGTGAGGCGCGCGTTCACGAGGTCGTTCGTGGGCGAAAGCACCTTCGTCCCCGCCGCGTTCACGTGCGCCAGCGGCGATTGCGCCAGCGACAGCACCAGGTCGATGTCGTGGATCATCAGGTCCAGCACCACGTCGATGTCCGTCGACCGGAACGGGTACGGGCCGACGCGCTCGGCGTTGACGAAGCGCGGCTTTCCCATGAGCGGGCGGGCGACCTGCCAGCTCGGGTTGAAGCGTTCGATGTGGCCGACCTGGAGCAGGGTCTTTTTCTTCGAGGCGAGCGCGACGATCTGCTCGCACTCCGCGACCGTGCCGGCGAGCGGCTTTTCCACAAGGCACGGGATCCCGGCCTCGAGGAAAAACACCGCCACGTCCCGGTGGTACAGCGTCGGCGTCGCGATCACCACCGCGTCCACCTTGCCGCGCAGCTCGCGCCAGTCCGAGAACGCCGGCGCGCCGTGCTTCGCCGCGATCTCCTCCGCCCGCGGCCGGCTCGCGTCGCACACCGCGGCCAGCGTCGCGCCGGAAAGGGAAGCGCAGACCCGCGCGTGCTCCTTGCCCAGGCTGCCTACGCCGACGACCCCGAGTCGCACCGCGCTAGGCCTGCGGCGCCGCAGGAGACGCCGCCGCGGGCGTTGCCACCGGGGCCACGGGACCCCTTCGGAGCGCCTCGCGCGCACGACCCTGCCGCCCCTTCTCCACCGCCCGCAGGAACCCGATCAGCTTCAGCACCTCCGGGTACTGCGGTCGACGCTTCTCGAGGATCTCCATCGCCTGCGCCTTCGTGAAGCCGCTGCGGTAGATGAGCTTGTAGGCCTCCTTGAGCGCCTCGATGGCTTCCTTCGTCAGCCCCTTGCGTTTCAGGCCCACCGTGTTCACGCATTTCACGCGCGACGGGTGTCCCTCAACCGTCATGTACGGCGGGACGTCGTGCACGACGCGCGTCAGCCCGCCGACAAACGAACGCTCGCCGATCGTCGAGAAGTGGTGCACCGCCGCGAGCCCGCCGAAGTTTGCCTCGCGCTCGACCTTCGTGTGCCCGCCGAGCTGCACGCCGTTGGCCATGATGATCCCGTCCTCGAGCACGCAGTCGTGCGCGATGTGGCAGTAGGCCATGATCATGTTGCTCGAGCCCACGATCGTCGACCGGTCGCCCTTCATCGTCCCGCAGTTGATCGTGACGTACTCGCGGAAGAGGTTCTTGTTGCCGATGCGGACGAAGACTTCCTCGTCCTTGTAGCCGAGGTCCTGGGGGGCGGTGCCGAAGACGCAGAAGGGGTAGATGTTGTTCATCTCCCCGATCTCGGTGGTTCCCTGCAGCACGACGTTGTTGTGGAGCCGCGTGCCGCGGCCGATCTTGACCTTCGGGCCGATGATGCAGAACGGGCCGACCTCGACGTCGTCGGCCAATCGCGCCTCAGGGTGAACCTGTGCGCTGGGGTGAATCCTGTTACCGCCCATCAATGGGCGCCTCCAAGGTGACGCCCGCAAGGGGCGCAGTGCGCCGAATGGTCGGCGCGCCGAGCAGGCCGCCAGTGCGGCCCGGTCTCTGCCTTGATTCCCCCCCTGAACATCGTTCAAGGGAGAATGGAATCTAAGGCGGAAGGCGGAAATGCGCAAGAGGGGATTCATGAACGAATCATGAACGCCCCTCCCCCCGCCGCTACTCCTCGTTCTCAACGATCATGAACTTCATCTGCGCCTCGCTCACCATCTGTCCGTCCACGGTGCACTTGGTGTAGACGTGCGCCGTCCGGGCCTTGATCTTGAGCGCTTCCGCCTCGATGCGCAGCTGGTCGCCGGGGACGACGGTCTTGCGGAGCTTGCACTGGTCGATGGAGAGCAGCACGGCGAGCTTCTGCTGATTCTCGGCCTTGCGCATGAGGAGAGCGCCGGCGAGCTGCGCCATCGCCTCGATCTGGAGGACGCCCGGCATGATCGGCTGGCCGGGAAAGTGCCCCTGGAAGAACGGCTCGTTGAACGTGACGTTCTTGATGCCGACGGCGCGCTTGTAGCTGTCGAGCTCGATGACCTTGTCGATCAGCAGGAACGGGTAGCGGTGCGGCAGGATCTTCAGGATCTCGCGCACGTCGAGCATCGTGCCGGCGCCCTTCTTCGGCAGCGGCGCAAGCCCCTCCATCTGCCGGCGGATTTCCTGCACGAGCTTGTGGTTGATCGCGTGCCCCGAGCGCACCGCAATGATGTGCGCCTTGAGATACGACCCGGCGAGGTACAGGTCGCCGACGATGTCGAGGATCTTGTGGCGGACCATTTCGTCGGGGAAGCGCAGCGTGTTGTCGCGGACGCCGCGGCTGTCGAGGATGAGCGTGTTCTGGGTCGTGCAGCCTTTGCCGAATCCCTGCTTGAGCAGCTCCTCGACTTCCGTGGAGAGGCACCACGTGCGGGCCGGGGCGATCTCGCGCGCGAACGTGTCGGGGTTGACCGCGACGGTGTAGTGCTGCGCGTGGAACGGCAGGTTCTCGTGGTTGAGCGTGTAGGAGACGGTCAGGCCCTCGGCCGACGGAAGCGCGATGATGCTCTGCTCGCCTTCGCGGATGGTGATCGCTTCCTTGAGCGCGTAGTACCCCTTGGGCTTGTCCTGGTCGACGATGCCTGCGGAGGTCAAGGCGTCGACGAACGGGGAGCTGGACCCGTCGCCGCCGGGGACCTCGGCGCCGTTGATTTCCACCTCGAGGTTGTCGATCGAGAGCCCGCCCGCGGCCGCGAGGAGGTGCTCGACGGTTTCGACCTCGGCGCCCTCGGTCGCGACGGAAGTCCTCCGCGGCTTGATCGTCGCCGTGGCCGCGTTGGCCGGGATGCGCGGGCGGCCGGGAAGGTCGACGCGCGTGAAGGAAACCCCCGTGTCCACGGGGGCCGGCAGCATGCGGACGCGGGTCCGTAGCCCCGAAAAGAGCCCGATTCCCTCGAGCTCCGCCGGACGGCTGATCGTGCGCTGGAGTCTCATACTTCCTCCTTGGTTCCGCTCCCCACCGGGCGCGGTGTTCCGGGACTGATTCCCTGGCGAGGACGTCTCGTTCGGGATCCGGGACAGTGCTCTTGGAGGCCGATCGGCTGCAGGTCCGCGCGAGCTCCTCGCTTCTCCACTCGGTGGAGCCGGGAGCCGGGCAGGCGGCGCCACGCGCCGCCTTGACCTGCAAGCACTTGCCGGACTACGGGGTCAAATACTAGGGCAGCGAAGGGGTCAAGTCAAGGGGGCCCTCGGCCTGCGACCTCGCTCAGGACAAGCCCGGCCGCGAGGAGATTGGACGTGAGAAGACTCAGCCCCGGCCCGGCTTAGAACCCGAAGTCGAACCCGATGTGGACCGTCTGGCGCTCGTCGCCGTGCTGGCGCTTCATCGGGAACCCGAAGTCGATCGTCAGCGGCACGATCTGCGGGCCCAGCGGGATCTGGAGACGGACGCCGAACCCCACGGACCACCGGAAGTACCCGAAGTCGTGGGTGTGCGCCACGACGGTGCCCCAGTCGGTGAAGAACGCCCCGCGGAGGATGTCGATGTCCCGGCCGAAGACCTCGGGCCGGATGATCGGGAACGTGATCTCCGCCGAAGCGAGCGTCATGATGTTCCCGCCGATCGGGTCTTTCCGGTCCTTCGGGCTGATCGTGCGGTACTCGAAGCCGCGAAGCGTGTTGCCGCCCGCGTAGTAGCGCTCGAAGATCGGCAGCGAGGGGCTGTAGTAGTGCTCCTGCGCAAAACCGCCGACAAGGTCGGTCTCGAAGATGATTTTCCCGCCGCCCTTCGTGGTCCAGAGCGTCGAGAATGCCTGGTGGCGGTAGTTAATCTTCCAGAAATCGAAGTCGCCGCCGAGCGGATAGCCGGCGTACTCGTAGCTGACCGTGGATACGAACCCCTGCGAGGGGAAGACGCGCGAATTGCGCCGGTCGAGCGTGACGTGGAACGTGATGCTCGAGAGGTAGTTCACGCCCTCGACGTCGAGGAGATCGGCGGGCGCGTCGGAGTCGACGTCCATGATGTTGATGCGCGCCAGCCGGTACCCTGCGCCGATTGAGTAGCCGCGCTCCCAGAAGTGCTTCACGCTGTACCCGCGGACCACGTGGTCGTCGAAGATGAAGTACCCCGGGATATGAATCGCAGCGTAGGAAATTCCCTGGAGGATGCCGCCGATGAAGCTGCTCCGGACATCGCTGTCGAGGGTGCCGGGCGGCGGCGCGACGAAGTCGTCCCAGCGGTGTCCCAGGTCGAACGACCCGCCGACGCGACGCTCGCGGTAGTAGCGGAAGTCCTGGTCGTAGTACGTCCCCGCCAGCGTCGCGCTGATCGGGTAGTCCAGCAGCCACGGCTCCGTGAAGGAGACGGAGTACCGGCTGCGCTGGAACCCCGGCTCCAGGTCGATGCTCGCGATCTGCCCCGCCCCCGCGAACCCCTCACCGTTGAACAGCTCCGAGAGGCTCTTCGGCAGGTCGAACAGGTCGAAGTTGTTCTGCGTCACCGCGAGCTTGCCGCTGAAGCCGCCCTCGTCGCTGTACGTCCCGCCGAACTGGAGGTTCCCCGTGCGTCCCTCCTGCACGTGCACCAGCAGGTCCCGCTCGTTCTTCTCCCCGCCCGGAAGCACTTCCACCACGATCACCGGGTCGCGCACGGGGCCCCAGGCGCGGGCGAAGAGCTGCTGGTTGGTCATGTCGAAGAAGCGGGTGCCCTTGAGGTGATCGATGGAGGCGTCGAGGAGGATCTTGTTGAACTCCTCGCCGGGGAGCAGGAGGAACTCGCGGCGCAGCACCTTGTCGCGGGTGCGGTGGTGGCCGACGAAGTCCACGCGCCGGACGTAGACCTTTTCGCTTTCGCGGATCTTCCAGGTCAGCTTGACGTGCCCGCGCTCGGCGAGGTAGCGGGGGACGGGCGCGACGTCGGCGTCGATGTAGGCCTTTTCGCGGTACCGGTCGAGCAGGTACTGCTCGTCGCGGTCGACCGTGCGCAGCGCGAACGGCTCCCCCGGGCGGACGTGGAGCCCGTGGTACAGGTCGTTCACGCCGAACAGCGTCGCGCCCTCGATCTCCACCGAGTCGACGACGTAGCGGATCCCCTCCTCGACCTGGATGTGCACCTTCACGCGCGTCCGCTCGGCGTTCCACTCCAGGTCGCGCAGGTAGACCTTCGCGTCGAGATAGCCTTCGCCCCGCGCGTATCGCAGAAGCGCCTTCAGGTCCTCGTCGAGCTGCGACGCCTTGTAGTCGGGAGGCGACAGGAAATTGATGATCGTCGTGTCCTCGGTCTTCATTTCTTTTTCCATCTTCCCGTCGTCGAGCCCCGAGGTCCCGTGGATCTCGACGCTCCGGACCCGAGCCCGCGGCCCCTCGCGCACCGTCAGCGTCACGATCGTCCCTTTGCCCGTCGACGCTTCCGTCGCCGTCACCTGCACGAACGCGTACCCGTCGGCCAGGTACTTGTCCCGGATGCGGTCGGAGTCGAGCTTGACCTTCCAGGGCGCGTAGTATTCGCCGGCCTTCAGGACCGCGTCCGTCGCGATCTCCTCGTTATTGAAGTGCCTGTTCCCGGCGTAGCGCACGTCCCGGAGGATGTCGTTCTCCAGCACCTCCAGGATCACGACCGCCGCACCCGGTCCCGAGAGGATCGACCGCTCCGAGATCCGCACCTCCGCGAACCACACCGACTCGTACAGCCGCCGGATGTCCTGGTCGAGCGTCTCGCGCGAAAACGGCTGGCCGGCGTGCGTGATCATCTTGTGCCGGACCTCGTCCGCCGTGTGGATCCGCAGCCCCTCGATCTCCACGCGCTGCACCACCGGGGCGTCCTGCGCCCGGGCCGTGGCGGCAGCCGCGGCAGTGAGGATGACGGCTGCAAAGAGGCGCTGGAAGCGCATGGGTGGCGGAGGATACGGGGGTCCGGGAGGCGAGGCAAGGACGGGAATGTCCGCCCGTCCCGAAACTTTCCCTTCTCCCCGCCGGGATTCCTGAGATAACGGCGGCCCCATGAAAATCAAGCTTGCGCCCGAGGACTTCGTCGTCGAGGAACTGGCCGACCTGCCGCCCGGCAGCGGCCGCGTCGCGGTTTACCGCCTTGAAAAGACCGGGCTCACGACGCTGGACGCCATCGCCGCCGTCGCGCGCGCGTTCGACCTCCCCCGCAAGCTCGTCCGTCACGCCGGGCTGAAGGACCGCCACGCCGTCACCCGCCAGCACCTCTGGATCGAGGGCGGCCCCGAGAAGTCGCTGAAGGAGAAGGACCTCGCGCTGACGTTCCTCAAGAAGGCGTCCGGCCCCCCCGTCGTCCACGGCAACCGCTTCCGCATCGTCCTGCGCGACCTCGATCCCGGGGAGGCGCCGCGCCTCGCGGGGGCCGCCGAGGCCGTCGCCGCCGACGGCGTCCCCAACTACTTCGACTCGCAGCGCTTCGGCTCCTCGCGCCACGGCGAGGGGTTCGTGGGGAAGAAGGTGCTGCTGCGGCAGTGGGAAGAGGCGCTGAAGCTGGCGATGGCGAAGGCGTCGCAGTTCGACACGGAGTCGCGGCAGAAGCGGCTGGCGTCGTTCAAGCGGCACTGGGGGCAGTGGGAGACGTGCCTGGAGAAGGCGGGGACGCGGACGGAGGCGCACGTGTTCGGCTACCTCGCGCGGCACCGCGGCGATTTCTCGGGCGCGCTCAAGCTGATCGAGCGGCCGATGCTGGCGATGTACATGCACGCCTACCAGTCGTGGCTGTGGAACGAGGCGGTCTCGCGGTTCCTGAAGCACTCGCTTCCCGCGGACGTCCTGCTCGCCGCCCGGTACCTCGGCGGTTATCTGTGGTTCCACCGATTCGTACCCGCGGACCTGTCCGCAAAGTGGCGCCGCATGACGGTTCCCCTTCTGGCGTACCGGACGAAGTTCAGCGACGGCGGGATCCAGGCGGCCTACGACGAGATCCTGAGGGCCGAGAAGATCGAGCAGGGGACGTTCAAGCCGGCGGGCCACAACCTTCCCTACATGAAGGGCGAGGAGCGCGCGCTGCTGCTGATCCCCGGCAAAATGAAGGCCGGCGCGATCGAGGCGGACGAGAAGTTCCACGGCCGGAAGAAGTCGACCGTCGAGTTCGAGCTGGGGCGCGGTGGGTACGCGACGCTGATCGTGAAGAAACTGCGCCTGATGATCTCGGAAGGGAAGGACGAGCAGGAAGCGGAGCCGGCAGAAGAGGAGTAGCCCCCGGTCACACCACGAAGAAGCTCGTGATCCAGGTTCCCGCGCGGCAGACCAGGAAGATCCGCGCGAGCGTCCGGTGCGCCCCCCGGCCGAGCCCCGTCCGCGCCAGCCTCGTCCCCGTCACCACCATCGCCGCGTAGAGCAGCAGCGACAGGAACGCGAACGCGATGTGCACCATCAGCACCGGCGTCGGCGTCGACGCCGCCTTCTGCATCGCCCGCCGCTGGATCTGCAGGTACACGACGCTTCCCAGGTCCAGCGCGAACGCTCCCAGCATCAGCGGGATGTGCGCACGCGGATTCCGTCGGAGCGCGAGCCCGAGGACGATGACCGCCACCACGCCCGTCGAGTACGCCTGGACCGGAGTCATGGAACGATCGTTTTCTGCGGGTCCCCCGCGACTCCCGGCGCCTTCGAGTCCCCCTGCACCCGGGCGCAGTTCCGCCCCGCCGCCTTCGCCGCGTACAACGCCACGTCCGCCGACTTCACCAGCGCCTCCGGCGTCTCCCCGTGCTCCGGGAACGCCGAGACGCCGATCGAGACCGTGACCTGCCCGTGCTCCAGCCCCTTGATCGGCAGCACGATCTTGCGCGTCGCCTCCATGATCCGTTCCGCCGCAATCCGCGCCTGCCCGAGCGTCGTCTCCGACAGCAGCACCGCGAACTCCTCGCCGCCGTACCTCACCATCACGTCGCTCTGCCGCGCCGTGGACTGAAGCGCCTTCGCGAACTCGCGGAGCACCACGTCTCCCGCGTCGTGGCCATACGTGTCGTTGAATTTCTTGAAGTGGTCTATGTCGATCATCAGGACGCCGAGGGGATGATGGAAGCGCTTCGCCTGCGCGACCATCACGCGCGCCGTGGTGTCGAACTGGCGGCGGTTGTAGAGACCGGTGAGCGGGTCGCGGATCGCCGCCTGCGAGATGAGCGCGAGGTACCGCTTGGCCTGCACCGCCGCGGAGGCCTGGGCGATCAGCTCGAGCGCCAGCTCGACCCGCGCGGGGTCCGGCTTCGCATCCTGCAATTCGAGATGGATCGTCCCCTCGACCTTGCCGCCGACCGAAATCGGCGCGCACAGGAACCCGCCCGGCGAAATCCGCCCCAGGCAGGGCTGCACACGCTCGTCGCACGTCCGCGGGTCCATCGGCTCCCCGGTCTCCAGCACCGGGCAGATCCCGGGATTCGCGATCACCGGCGCCTCGAACCCCGGCTCCGGCTTCAACCCCGTCGTTCGCTCCGAGCGCAGCCGGTCGCTCCCCGGCCGCTTCAGGAAAATGTTCGTGCTCTGCGGCTGGAGCACCGCCTCGAGGTGGTAGTTCAGCCGGCGCAGCACCTCGTCGTCGTCCTTCGCCTCCGCCATTTCCGCGGAGAGCTTGTTCTTCACCGTCAGCGCGAAATCGCGGGCGCGGACCGTGTCCTCCCACTCCCGCTGCTTCGTCAGGTCGCGGTGCACCGCGACCGCCCCGATGACCTTCTTGTCCTGGTCATAGAGCGGCGCCGCCGTGATCGACACAGGGATCACCTTCCCGTCCCTCAGCGCGCACAGGTCCTCCGACGCGACCTTCCCCTTCTTCGCGATCGCCTGCGCCGCGGGAAGCCCCGCCGGCGGCACTTCCGCCCCGTCCGGCTTGACCAGCTTCGGCTCCGGCCCGAGCAGCCCTTCGCCCGCCGCATTCACCATCAGCGTCTCGCCCTGCGGCCCGGCGAGGACGACGCTTTCGTCGAGGCTGTCGAGGATGGTGAAGAGCTTTCCGCGCTCGCGCCGTTCGACGCCGGCCAGCGTCTCGACTTCCCGCGCCATCTTGTCGATTTCCGCGGCGCGCTCCTCGAGGCGCTCGCGGTCGACGACGCCGCGGCGCCGGGCGCCGACGAACCCGACCCACAGCGCGCCGGAGAGGGCGACGATCGACCAGATCAGCGCGCGGGTCCGCGACTCGCCCTGCGCCCGCTCGTGGACGTTCAGCGTCCAGGCGAGGCCGGGAAGGGAGATGTCGACGCGCAGGGTCGCCTCGGAGACGGGCTCACGGGCGAGCGGTTTCCTTCCGCGGGAATCGGTGAGCACGAAGGCGGCGTCCTCGCCGGCGGACGCGTTGACCGCGTCACCCACGAGGCGGTCGAGCCGGAAGATCCCGGCGATCGCGCCCCCCTCGGCCGGCGTCCAGATCGCCGCGACGGTCTCGTGATTGGGCGCGGGGAACGGATCGTCCACGGCGGGGGCCCCGGCGATCGCGGCCCTGGCGGCCGCGGACGTCGCCGCGAGTGTCGACGCGCCGGAGTCGAAGCCACGGAAGTCCGCCGCGAATTCGCGCTGGCCGTCCGACCGGAACCGCGCGACGCCCGCCAGGGCGGGGAAGAGCTGCGCGACCGACTCCGCCCGGCCGCGCTCCCACGCCTCCCCCTGCGATTTTCCGCTCCCGAGTTGCCGGACCACCTCCACGTGCCGCAGGATCGCCGACGTCATCTGCCCCCGCACGTGCTCCGCGTCCGTCGATCGCCGCGCCTCCTCCAGCTCGCCGAAATACCACACGACGGCCGCATCGCCGGCGGCGATCAGGAGCGCGAACAGCAGCGCGGGAACGAGGATGGTTTGCTTGGCCACGTCAGAACCGGTTCCGGAAGACAGGATCGTCCCGGTACCGCTCCTCCTTCCAGGGGTCCCCGCGCATGTGATACCCGCGCTCTTCCCAGAACCCGGCCTTGTCCTCCGCCAGGAACTCCACGCCGGTCGCCCACTTCGAACTCTTCCAGAGATACAGGTGGGGGATCAGGTCCCTCACCGGCCCCCCGTGAGGCACCGGCATCGCCGCGCCTTCCGCCTCATACGCGAACATCGTGTCCGGCCGCGCAAAGTCCGCCAGCGGGACGTTCGTCGAGTACCCCGGCTCCCCGAGGATCAGCACGAACTTCGCCTGCGGCTTCGGCCGGCACCGCTTGAGGATCTCCGTGTGGAGCACCCCCTTGAACGTCATGTCCAGTCGCGACCACGTCGTCACGCAGTGCAGGTCGCACTTCATCGTGACCGCCGGAAGCGCGAGGAACTGTTCCCACGTGTAATCGAGAGGCTGCTCGACGAGGCCGGAGACGGTGAAGCGGAACTGTTTCTTGGTGATGAAGGGCGTTTCGCCGGCGGTGAGGACGGGCCAGCCGCTGACGAGCTTCTGGCCGGGGGGGACGCGGTCCGAGGTGCGCCGGGTATCCGGGTGGATGATGTCGGGGGAGGGCATGGACCCGAGTGTAGGGGCAGGGGTGCGGGCGGGCGAAGAGTAGAAACACCGGGGTGCGGACGGGCCGATGACCCTGTGATAGGATTATCGGCGAATCCAATAAGGAGCCCGCCATGCCGGTCACGATCTACGGGAAGGAAGGCTGCCCCTACACGACGGCCGCCCGCGAGGAATACGGCCGCAAGGGCAAGGTCGCGTATTTCGACGTGAAGAAGGACGCGAGCAAGCTCGAGGCGATGCTCAAGCACTCCAACGGCGCGCGCCGCGTGCCGGTGATCGTCGACGAAGCCGGAAAAGTCACCGTAGGCTTCAACGGCTCCTGAGGGGTCTAGCCGTCGGCCGTGTGCCGATCCGAACGCAAAACGCCTCCGCCCGGAGGCGTTTTGCGTTTCACGCATCAATAAGAAAGGGCCGGCGATCGCTCGCCGGCCCTTCAACTTTCGACCTTTGACCTTCGACAGCCCTTAGCTGCAGCCCGACGTCCCGCCGCAGTTGTCGCACCGGTAGCACGCCGCATACCGCGTCATGATCGTCCCGCACTCCGGGCAGGGCGGCGCGTCCGCCTGGTTGATGAACACCTGCCGCTCCCGCTTCTCGATCGCCGTCATCGCCGCGGCCGCCGGCGCTGCCGCCTTCGGGGCCGCGGCCTTCACCGTCGCCGCCGCCGCGACCTTCTCGATCACCGCCGTGTCCGTGTCCTTCCCGATCGTCGCCTGGATCTCCGGCTTCAGGAACTTCTGGGCCAGCCACCGGAAGATGTAGTCCGTGATCGACTTGGCGAAGCGGATGTTCGGGTTGCTCGTGATGCCTTGGGGCTCGTACCGGCTGTGGCTGAACTTCGTCACGAGGACTTCGAGCGGCACGCCGTACTGGAGCGAGATGCTGATCGCCGTGGCGAAGCTGTCCATCAGACCGGAGATCGTCGAGCCCTCCTTTGCCATCGTCACGAAGATCTCGCCCGGGTCGCCCTCCTCGAACAGGCCGACGGTCACGTACCCGTCGTGCCCCGCGATCGAGAACTTGTGCGTGATCGCCTGCCGCTCGTCCTGCAGGCGGCGGCGAAGCGGCTTGGCGGGCTCCGCGGCGGCTTTCTTCTTCTCCGCCTGCTCCGACTTCGACGTGCCGAGCGGCTGGATCCGCTTGGAGTTCTCGCGGTAGATCGCCACTGCCTTGATGCCGAGCTTCCAGGACTCCATGTAGGCCGTCTGGATCTCGTCGACGGTCGCGTTCTCCGGCAGGTTGACCGTCTTGGAGATGGCGCCGGACACGAAGGGCTGGACGGCGGACATCATGCGCACGTGGCCCATGTAGTGGATGAAGCGGCTGCCGTTGGCGGCCTTGAACGCGCAGTCGAAGACGGGGAGGTGCTCGGGGCGGAGATCCGGGGCGCCCTCGATGGTCTCCTTCTCGTCGATGTACTTGATGATCTCGGCGATCTGGGCGCGCGAGTAACCCAGGCGCTCGAGGGCCTCGGGGACGGTCTGGTTGACGATCTTGAGCATGCCGCCGCCGACGAGCTTCTTGTACTTCACCAGCGCCAGGTCAGGCTCGATGCCGGTCGTGTCGCAATCCATCATGAAGCCGATCGTGCCGGTCGGCGCGATCACGGTGACCTGCGCGTTCCGGTAGCCGTGCTCGCGGCCCAGCTCGAGAGCCTGGTTCCAGGCGCGGCGGGCGGCCTCGAGCAGCGCGCTCGGGACGTACTTGGGATCGATGTTCGCGATCGCCGCGCGGTGCTTCTCGATCACGCGCAGCATCGGCTGGCGGTTCTTCATGTACTCCTCGAACGGCCCCAGCTTCTCCGCGATGATCGCGGACATCTTGTAGGCCGTGCCGCACATCAGCGCCGTGATCCCCGCGGCGTAGTCGCGCCCCTCCTGGCTGTCGTAGGCGAGGCCGCGCGCCATGAGGAGCGCGCCGAGGTTCGCGAACCCGAGGCCGAGCGTCCGGAACTTGTGCGACATCGTCGCGATCCGGTCCGTCGGGTACTTCGAGCCGCCGACGATGATCTCCTTGGCCAGCGTCATCATCGAGCACGCGTGCGACAGCGCCTTGAGGTCGAGCTCGCCGTCCGGCTGGCGGTACTTCATGAGGTTCAGGCTCGACAGGTTGCACGCCGTGTTGTCGAGGAACATGTACTCGGAGCACGGGTTCGAGGCGTGGATCTTGTCGGTGTTCGAGCAGGTGTGCCAGTCGTTGATCGTCGTGTCGAACTGCATCCCGGGGTCGCCGCAGAACCAGGTCTCCTCGGCGATGGCGCGGAAGAGGTCGCGGGCGCGGTACTTGCCGATGACGCGGCCGTCGGTGCGCGCCTTGGTCGCCCACTCCTTGTCGTCGAGCACGGCGCGCATGAACTCGTCCGGCACGCGCACCGAGTTGTTCGAGTTCTGGAAGAAGACCGAGCTGTAGGCCTCGCCGTTCACGCCGCCGTCATAGCCGGCGTCGATCAGCGCGTGGGCCTTGCGCTCCTCCGAGCCCTTGCAGTGGATGAACTCCATGACGTCCGGGTGGTCCGCGTCGAGGATCACCATCTTCGCCGCGCGGCGCGTCTTGCCGCCGGACTTGATCACGTTCGCGAACGCGTCGAACCCGCGCATGAACGACACCGGGCCCGACGGCTTTCCGCCGGACGAGAGGCGCTCCTTGGCGCTGCGAAGCGGCGACAGGTTGGTGCCGGTGCCGGAGCCGTACTTGAAGAGCATCCCCTCGGTGCGCGCGAGGGTGAGGATCGAGTCCATCGAGTCCTCGACCTGGTTGATGAAGCAGGCCGAGCACTGGGGGTGTTTCTCGATGCCAACGTTGAACCAGACCGGGCTGTTGAACGCCGCCTTCTGGGTGACGAGGAGGTGGCTCAACTCCGCGTAGAACGCCTGCGCGTCCTCGGGCCCGGCGAAGTAGCCGTCCCGTTCGCCCCAGTTGGTGATCGTCCGGGCGACGCGCTCGACAAGCTGCTTCACGGAGTGCTCGCGATCCGGGCCGTCGACGGCGCCGCGGAAGTACTTGGAAACCACGACGCTGGTCGCGAGCGCGGACCAGCTCTTGGGGACCTCGACGTTTTTCTGCTCGAAGATCACCTCGCCTTTGTCATTCGTGATCTGGGCGGCGCGGGTGTCCCATTCGATTTCGTCGAAGGGGTGGATGTCGGGCTTGGAGAAGAGGCGTTCGATGTGGAGACCGCCATAGCGTTTCGGTTGGGGCTGGGTCGAGGCCGGCGCCTGGGCTGCGGCCTGGCTCACTTGGGGCATCTTCTGGACCTCCGAGCTTTCTGTTTTATAAAGGACGAAATGTAAATAGGGCGAAAGGCGACCGAAGTGGCAATCGCATGGTGAAGCTGAGGAGGCCGCCAGCCCGGTGAGGGCCGGACGAAGTGAAAGACCCCTGCAGCACGACCGCTAGGACTACCCCCCCCTGAAGTTCCACAACAGGTTGTGGAACGTGCCTCAACTACCCCAGTTCCGACGGCGCAAGCCGCCCTCTTATCACAAAAGGTTAATCCCCAAGCCTTTGTGTGTCAATCTCAAAATGACACTATATTTGGTAGTGCCTAACATTGTTAGGCAAATCCTTGCCGGGCTTGGACTTGCTGCGATGGCTCCCCAACTTCTCCACAACTTGTCCACCTGACCCCCGAAATTTTTTTCGAATTTCGCTTCCCCGAATTCACTCCGACCTGCTCATAATCCCACCCCCATGCCCCCCGCAGCCCTCATCTTCGACTTCAACGGCGTCCTCGTCGACGACGAGCACGTCCACTGCGAACTCTTCCAGGCCATCCTTCAGCACCACGGCCTTCCGCTCTCGACCGACACCTACTTCGCCCGGTACTTCGTCTATGACGACGCGGGCGTCTTCCGCAACGTCTTCGCCGACGCCGGCAGGCCCCTTCCGGACTCCCAGGTCCGGACCCTGTGCGACCAGAAGGCCGCCGCCTACGCAGCCCTCCCCGCTTCCCGATTCACCTACTACACCGGTTCCGAATCGCTCGCGCGCGACGCGGCCCGGACCGTTCCCGTCGGCATCGCCAGCGGCGCCCGGGGCGCCGAAATCCGCCGGCACCTCGACCTTCGCGGCCTCGCCGCCGTCTTCCGGACCGTGGTCTCCATCGACGACGTCCGCAAGGGCAAGCCCGACCCGGAACCGTTCGCGGAAGCCGCGCGCCGCCTCGGCGTCGATCCCGCCCGCTGCGTCGCCATCGAGGACTCCCCGGGCGGCATCGCCTCCGCCAAGGCCGCGGGCATGCGCGTCGTCGCCGTCACCCACAGCGTCTCGCGCGACCGTCTCCCCGCCGATCTCGTCCTCGATACGCTCGAGAACGTCACCTGGGAAGCGCTTGTCGGAAAACTCGGCCGCCGCCAATAGAAGAAGTCCCGCGCCGATGTCGCTATCATTCCGCCCGTGAACAATCGCATCCTCACGCAGGCGTCTTTCTCGGCCCTCGGCAGGCTCCCCGACGACCAGGTCGACCTCGTCCTCGCCAACGTGATGATCGCGCAGGAAGACTTCCCGGCCCTCCGCCTCTCCGACGTCGCCGCCCGCTTCGCCGACCTCGCCGCGCGCGCCCCGCGCCTCGAAGCCTCCACCCCGCGCCGGCGCGCCACCGCCCTCGCCGAATTCCTGTTCGTGCAGGAGGGATTCCACGGCAACGACAAGACCTACTACGACCCGCGGAATTCCTTCGTCAACCACGTCCTCGAGCGCAAATCCGGCATCCCCATTTCGCTCACCCTCGTCCTCCTCGAGGTCGCCCGCCGCACCGGCGTTCCCCTCGCCGGCGTCGGCTTCCCGGGGCGCTTCCTCGCCGGCATCCCCGGCGATCCCGATTTCTTCATCGACGCCTTCGGTGGCGGGCGGATCCTCGACGCGAAGGGCTGCGAGGAACTGTTCCGCGAGCAATCTGGCGGAAAAGGGAAGTGGTCGCCGGCGTTCCTCGAGACCGTCACGCGCAAGCAGACGCTCCAGCGCATGCTGCGCAATCTCAAGGAGATCTACCTGCACCGCGAGGACGTCCCGCGCTGCCTGCGGGCGGCCGAGAAGCTCTCCGCTCTCGCCCCCGACGACCTGGAGGAAGTCCGCGACCGCGGCGTCCTGTCACTGCACGGCGGCGCGTTCGTGCGGGCGCTCTCGGACCTCGAGACTTACCTCGCCGGGCGGCCGGAAGCCGACGACGCGGAGCTGATCCGCACGCACGTGAAGGTGCTGAAGCAGCATCTGGGCTCGGGGGTGAGATGAAGCCTCCGCGGCTGCTCAATCGACTTGCCTCCGGCGGCATCACGAACGTCCGCTTTTCCGACATGGTCGGTCTTCTGAAAGCGTTGGGTTTCACGGAAGCGCGTGTTTCCGGTAGTCACCACATCTTCACTCATCCCGGCATCCCCGAACTCCTGAACCTGCAATCAGTTGGCGGGGAGGCAAAGCCCTACCAGATTCGGCAATCGTTGCGCCTGATTGAGAGATACAATCTTTCCCTCGCCCGGAAACCATGAAGATCCCCAACTACCACATCAACATTTTCTACAGCGCCGAGGATCGCGGCTTTGTGGCGGACATTCCCGACCTCGCGTGCTGTTCCGCGCTGGGTGCGACCCCGCAAGATGCGCTGAAGGAGGTCGTTCGCGCGCGGGACGCCTGGCTTGCGGCTGCCAAGCGTGCGAAGAAGCGCATTCCCACCCCTCGGTATCGTCCGGCGATCTACCAGTTGGCGAAGTAGGACGCCTCCAGCGGGTGTCCCTCGCTACTACCCCTTCTTCAGCCAGTACCTCTGCCACTCGTTCATGTGCGTGAGCGTCACGAGGTCCTTCATCCGGTCGAAGTAGAGCACGCCGTCGAGGTGATCGACCTCGTGCTGGATGACGCGCGCGAAGAACTCCGTCGCCTCGAACTCGATCGCCTTCCCCTTGCGGTCGAGCGCCTTAACCCCGATGTGCCGGAACCTCGGCACCTGGCCGCGCAGGTCGCCGATGGAGAGGCAGCCCTCCCAGTCCTCCGCCTTCTGCTGCGACAGCGGCTCGATCACCGGGTTGACCAGCGGCATCGCGGCGGTCCACGGCGCGCCCTTCACCGCCTCGATGATGCACACCCGCTGGCTCGCGTGAACCTGCGGCCCCGCCAGCCCCACGCCCTGGTACTCCTTCATCGTGTCCACCATGTCGTCCAGCAGCCGCTGCGCTTCCGCCGACAGCACGTCCTTCACCGCCGCCGCTTTCTTGCGCAGCACCGGGTTCCCCAGCATCGCCACCTTGAGGATCGCCATGGTTCTCTCGATTCAGGCCAGCAGTTCATGGAAGCGCCGCGTCATCGCGCCGAACGTATCCGGCTCCGCGCCGAGCGTCTCGAGCAGCCCGGGGAGGGAAGATTGTCTCCCGAGGGCGAAGGCGGCAAGGAGGAAATTGCCGGTTTCGCCGTTGCGGGGCCACGAATCGAAGCGCGTCCGGAGGAGGGCGGCGATCGACGCGGCGCCGGCGGCGGCGCGGAGGCGGTGGGCCGTCCGGAACCACGCGGAGGTTTCGCCGAGGAGGAGCGGATGGGGGAAGCGCGCGAGCGTGGCGGCGGTGAGGCGTTCGGCGGCCTCGCGCGGCGTCGCGCCGGCGGCGAGGTCGATTTCCGCCTCGAGGAGGCCGGCAAGGCGGCGCGCGGCGGAGAGGTGGAGGGCCTGGAGCTCGCGGGCGGCGTCCCGAGTTTTCCCCGAGCCCGGCAGGCGGGCGATCCAGTCGCGATCGAGCGGGATGAGCGCGAGGAGCGCCGACCAGGCGAGCGGGACCGCCTCGTCGCCGAGGATCCGCTCCTCCATGCGCAGCGCCGCCGGCGTCCACGCCGCGGCGAGCGCGCTTCCCCAGGCGCCGAGCGCCGCGGACCAGGCGGGGAGGCCGTCCTCGGGGTGAAGGAAGAGGCGGACGTCGCCGGGGACGCGGCGGCGCACGGCGTGCGTGGTCGCGGCGGGACCGACGTGGAGGCGGCCGCGCGCGACGGGATCGAGCCCCAGCTCCCGGAGCGAATCCTCCAGCGCCTGCGACATCCGCTCCGCGGGGGCGGGGACCGCGTCGCGCATCTCGTGGCGCGCCCAGTCGAGGTCGTGCGCCTCGGCGGTGTCGATGGAAGCGTCGTGGCGCCGGAGCAGCCACGTGAGGTTCTCGCGGTAGACGTCGCGCGTGGCGTCGAGGAATCGGCGCGCGTCCGCGGCGAGCTTCGCGAGGTCGACGCCGTCGAGCCGCTCGAAGACGCCGCGCTCGTCTTTCGCGCCGCGGCGCTGCGCCTCTTCGCGGCGCAGCCGGCGGGCCTCCTGGCGTGCGCCCGCCGCGGTTTCCGCGGCCTCGGCCATCGCGCGCTCGCCCGCGGCGCGCGCGCTGCGCGCCGGCGCACGGCCGCGCAGGTGCACGAGCGACGACCAGCCTGCGGCCGTGCCGTCGGGGAGCACCGCGCGGCTCTCCCGCAGCCGTTCCTCCGCGAGCGCTTCGGCCTCGCGCCCGTGCTCGCTCAGGCGCGCCCACGCGATCCCGGCCCGGAGCGCGCGGTGGCGGCCCAGCAGCGCCGGGTCGCCCTTCGCCTCCGCCGCGACCACCGCGTCCTCCGCGGCCTGCTCGCTGCGCGCCGACAACGCGAGGGGAAAACGCGCTGCAATCGCGGCCGGGTCGATTCCCCGCGCCGTTGCCAGTTCGGTCTCGCCGATCCACGCTTCCAGCTCCCGCCGGATGTCCTCGATCATCGGCGCACTCTACTGGAAGCGGTCCACCCACGAAACGCGGCGGAGCTTCATTTCCGCCGAATCTCCACGGGAAATCCGGTTATTCGGGGTGGCCGGCCCCCCGACGCCCCTCGGGGGCCATACAACATCACTCGCCTTCCCGGGAAACCTCGCTATAGTGCCCCCAATGCACCCGCGCATCACGATCGCTGGAGTGGGGACCGTTGCGCCCCAGGGAGTCGGAAACAAGCGTTACCTCGACGCCCTTCTCTCGGGGGAAAGCGGCATCCGGCCGATCTCCCATTTCGACACCACAGGCCTCAGCGTCCGCATCGCGGGTTACGCGAAGGACTTCGAGCCCACGAAGTACATGGACGAGCACACGCTCAAGCACGTGAGCCGCGTCGTCCCCATGTCCGTCGCCGCTTCCATGGAGGCCTTTGCGGAAGCGGGGATCGACCACACGAAGCTGTCGCTGGAGGAGAGGCGGCGGTTTGCGGTGGTGCTGGGGTCGGGGGGCGGGGCGATGGAGTTCGTCGAGAGGCAGTACGACCTCTGGTACAAGGGGACGATCAAGAAGGCGTCGGTGTACGTCGTGCCGAGCGGCACGATGGGGAACATGGCGAGCGAGGTCTCGATGGTGTTCGGGCTTCGCGGGCCGAGCCACGTGATCACGACGGGGTGCACTTCGTCCTCCGACGCGATGGGCTACGCGATGATGCTGCTGCGCGACAATCGGGCGGACCGCGTGCTGGTGGGTGGCGCGGACTGCACGGTGACGCGGGGGATGATGGAAGGGCTGTGCCTGATGGGGATTCTCGCGTCGAAGTACCAGGCGGAGCCGGCGCGGGCGTCGCGGCCGTTCGACGGGCACCGGGACGGGTTCGTGCTGTCGGAAGGCGCGTGGATGATGATCATGGAGCGCGACGGGAAAAAGGCCGTTGCGGAGATGTGCGGCCACGGCGGGACGTGCGACGCGCACCACCGGGTCCGCATGGCGGAGGACGGGCTGGAGCCGGCGCGGTCGATGCAGCTTGCGTGCGACGACGCGGGGGTGAAGCCGGACGACATCGATGCGGTGTGGCTGCACGGGACGGGGACGCAGCTCAACGACCGGATCGAGACGCGCGCGATCAAGCTTTTCCTGGGCGACCGGGCGAAGAAAGTCCCGATGACGGCGGTGAAGTCGATGATCGGCCACCCGCAGGGCGCCTGCGGCTCGGCGGCGGCGGTCGGCGCGATCCTCTCGATGAAGGCCGGCGCGCTCCCCCCGACGATCAACCTCGAAAACCCGGACCCCGACTGCGACCTCGACTACACGCCGAACAAGGCCCGCGACTGCAGCGCCAAGACGATCATGGTTTCCACGCTCGGGTTCGGCAGCAAGAACGCCGCGATCGTGGTCAAGAAGGCGTAGGACAGGAAGCGCGTTTTCCGAACGCAAAGCCTTACAAGATCATGGGTTGGAAGCGCCTTCCCGGCAGGCCAAATTCGTTGACTTCCCGCACACCATCAGCTATCACACCCCCAAGACAGCGGTCTTGGGACGTATCCCATTTTTCAGGTTCATAAGGAGGGGAAATGAAGAAGCTCAGTCTCGCCGGTCTGCTCGCGCTGCCGCTCTTCGTCGGCTGCCAGGGCGGTTTCCCGATGGCGCCGGACGGCCTGCTCTTCAGCTCGGTCCGCGCTCCCGGCTGGTACCCCGGCGCGACGAACGAAGTTGGCGGCGCCAAGACGGGTCACTCGGAAGCGGTCGGCTTCGTCGGCCTCATCGCGGTTGGCGATGCGTCCGTCGAGAAGGCTGCTGAGGAGAACGGGATCAAGAAGCTCCACAGCATCAGCCACAAGTGGACGAAGATCCTGGGCGGCCTGTACTGGAAGTTCGAAACGGACATCACGGGCGAGTAGTCACACCGGACAGACATGGAGCGGGGGGGCGCATGCCTCCCCGCTCTTTTTGTTTTTACGGGGCTTCCTCTGGGAGGAACGGCCACGAAACCAAAAACTAAAAACGAAAAACAAAAAAGGAAAAGGCCGGGATCCGCAGCCTTTTCCTTTTTTGTTTTTCGTTTTTAGTTTTTCGTTTCGTGGCCGTTTTTCCCCCGCGGCCGCCTTTTCGCACCGACCTTTCTCAGGGCGGACACCTCCTCCCCGCTCAACCTCCGGCATTCCCCCACCCCCAATCCCCCCAGCAGGATTGGCCCCACCCTCGTCCTCCGCAGTTTCACCACCTCATGCCCGATCGCCCGGGCCATCCGCCGCACCTGCCTGTTCTTCCCCTCGCGGATCGTGAGCTCGATCCACGTCGACCCATCCTTCACGGAGAGCACCCGGCACTGCGCCGGGCGGGTGGTCACCCCCGGCTCGATTTCCACCCCCTCCTCCAGCGCGCGCAGCTTCTCCGGCGCGATCAACCCCTTCAGCCTCGCCTCGTACGTCTTGGGCACGCCGACGTCCGGGTCCGTGAGGGCGTCGCCGACGGCGGAGTCGTTCGTGAAGAGCAGCAGCCCGGAGGTGGGGCCGTCGAGTCGCCCGACGGGGAACACCCGGGGAAGGCCGGCGGGGAGGAGCTCGTAGACGGTCGGGCGCCCCTCGGGGTCGCGCGCCGTCGTCAGCAGGCCCGCGGGCTTGTGCATCGCGAGGTAGACCGGCGCCGCGCCGGCCACCGGGCGGCCGTCCACCTCGATCCGGTCGCCCTCGCGGTCCGTCGGCGCCTCCGGGTTGCGTACCACCCGGCCGTTGACCCGCACGCGCCCCGCGGCGACCAGCGCGGCGGCCTCGGAGCGGGAAGCGACGCCGAGCTTGGACAGGACGCGGGCGATTCCGTGCATCAGCGGCCCGTGGCCCGCGCGTAGTCCTCGGGGGTGTCGAGGTCGCGCACCGTCTCCTCGCCGGCCGGGATCTCCTCGACCTGCTCCGGGTGCCGCTCGACGACCGCGCGCGGCGGCTGGTCCGGCTTCAGCGCCGCCAGTTCCCCGGCGTACGCCCGGTCGAACAGCACCGGATGCCCGCGCCGCCCCGCCTTCGGCAGCACGATCGGCAGCCGCCGGTTCTGCCGCAGGATCCAGAAGCGCATCGCGAGCTCGGCCACCGTCTCCGCCCTCACGAACGGCAGGTCCACCGGCCACACCAGGAACCCCTCCGCTTCCCGGGGGAGCGCCTTCAGCGCCGCCTGCACGCTCGTCGTCATCCCCTTCGCCCAGTCCGCGTTCCGCACCACCGTCGCGCGCCCCGCGCCGCTGCCGCGCTCGACCGCCTCCGCATCGCTCCCCAGCACCACCACGGCCTTCCCGAGCCGCGCCGCCGCCGCCGTGTCGAGCACGCAGTCCAGCGCCGCGCGCCCGCCGATGTCGAGCAGCGCCTTCGGGCGGCCCATGCGCGAGGAAGCGCCGGCGGCGAGGATGAGGGGAGTGAGGAGGTGATTCATTAGCGGCGCGCCATTCTATCGCACGCCGTTATCCGCGGCCCTTCCCGCGCCATCCGCCGTCATCCGCGAATTCCGTTCACTCGCAGTCAAACACCTTCTCCCACCCAAACGTCCTCAACCGGTCCATCCGCCGCGCGCTCGACTCCAGCATCACCTTCACGGATCTCCCCGGCACGCCCTTCCAGACTTGTTTGCCGTTGATCCGGATCGTGACGTCCTTCTCCATGTCCACCATCCCGTCGGCCAGCCCCACGCGGATTTCCTTCGCGTCCTTCGTGTGGATCGACACGTCCTGCCCCTTGACCTCCGCGATCACGTGGAACGGGAACGCCGGGACGTGCCGGGTGATGATCTTCGTCGACGACTCGACCTTCAGCTCCTTGTCGTTCACGTCCTCCTTCGTCACCTCGACCCAGTAGTGCCGCCGCCCCATGTCGAGCCCGCCGTAGAAGTCGAGCTTCGCGGGGTAGCGGATGCGCTTCAGCTCGCTCGACCACGCCAGCAGCCCTTCCGCCAGGTCGTCGAAGCTCTCGTGTCCGCGCTTTTCCAGCACGTCGAGCTGCGCCGGGATGCCGAGCCGCTTGGCCACCCCCTGCCCGCGCTTCGCCATCTCGCGGATTTCGTCGTCCTCGACGCCGACGGTCGCGCGGCACGGGAGGTCGTGCATGTTGGCGAGGTAGACCTCGCTCATCGCGACGAGGATCCGTCCCGGCGAGCCGGACACCGGCAGCATCGCCGCCCACCCGTCCGTCCCGGCGACGCCCGCGATCCAGGTCGCGTGCCCGCCGACCGAATACCCCGTGCAGTACAGCCGGTCGAAGTCGATGTTCACCCGCCGCGACTGCTCCCAGAGTTGCTCCCACACGATGTCCGCCGTCCGCGGGTCCTGCCACGCTTCGATCTTCCACGGGTACAGCGTGATGTACCCCCGGATCGAGGCCGCCGTCTCCCACCCTTCGCTCAGCCCGTTGAGCCCCACCAGCACCGGCGTCGGCCGCTCCGGGTCGTATTTCCCCGGGATCTGGAGATTCCCGACGATCCCGCCGTCGGGCTTCTCGTACCGCCGGCCACGCCGCACAACGGCCTCGAGGACGCGGAACGGGACCTTCGACTCCTCGAGCGCTTTGAGGTGCTCGCGTTTTTTCTCCGTCAGCTCGTCATCGAAAAAACCGTTCACGTGGTCCTCGAGCGAAGCGATCGCCTTCGCGTCGGCGAGGTCCTCGTCGTCGAGCTCAGGGTAGCGGCGCTGAAGGGCGTCGTCGGCGAGGGCGGCGGTGGCGAGGACGAGGGAGAGGAGCAGGGAGCGCATCGCGGACATTGTAGGGGAAGCGGGCAGGCGGGCGAGCGGGCGGGAGGGCCGGCATGTGACCGTGAAAATCTAGGATTGAATACTAGGTTTTCACGGTAGTATTCTGTTAGACTCTACCCGCGTGATCCAGAGAACCGAGGACCTCAACGCCGTTTCCGGCCTCCTGCGCCGCTATCCCGTCGTCGGCATCCTCGGGGCGCGCCAGGCGGGGAAGTCGACGCTCGCGGCCCGGATCGCGAAGCGTTCCCGCGGCCCATCCGTGTTCTTCGACCTCGAGGACCCCGCCGTCCTCGCCCGCCTTACCGACCCCATGCTCGCTCTCCGCGACCTCCGCGGCCTCGTTGTCCTCGACGAGATCCAGCTCGCTCCCAGTCTCTTCCCCGTCCTCCGCGTCCTCGCCGACCGCCCGCGCTGCCCGGCACGCTTCCTCGTGCTCGGCAGCGCTTCCCCCGACCTGCTGCGCCAGGGTTCCGAGACCCTTGCGGGCCGGATCCGCTACCACGCGCTCGACGGGTTCTCGCTCGCCGACGTCGGCGCCGCGAACGCCAAGCGCCTCTGGCTCCGCGGGGGCTTTCCGCTCTCGTACACGGCCGCGTCCGACGCCGAGAGCCACGATTGGCGCGCCGGCTTCGTCGCCACGTTCCTGCAGCGCGACCTCCCCCAGCTCGGCATCCGGCTTCCCGCCGAAACGATGCGCCGCCTCTGGACCATGATCGCCCACAGCCACGGACAGATCTGGAACTCCCACGCCATGGCCGGCAACTTCGGCGTCGCCGACTCCACCGTCCGCACCTGGCTCGACCAGCTCGTCGGCGCCCTCGTCGTCCGCGTCCTCCTCCCGTGGCACGAGAACCTCGCCAAGCGCCAGGTCAAGTCCCCCAAGGTCTACGTCTCCGACACCGGCCTCCTCCACGCCCTCCTCAATCACCGTTCCCTCGATGACCTCATGTCCTCCCCGAAGTCCGGCGCCTCCTGGGAAGGCTTCGCCATCTCCCAGGTCGCCCGCCGTCTGCGCGCCGGCCCCGAGGAATGCTTCTTCTGGGCCACCCACCACGACGCCGAACTCGACCTCCTCGTCGTCCGCGGCCGCCGCCGGCTCGGGTTCGAGATGAAATTGTCGGAAGCGCCGTCGGTGACGCCCTCGATGCGCATCGCCATGGCCGACCTGAAGCTCGACCGGCTGGACGTCATCCATGCGGGGGAGGCGACGTACCCGCTCGCACCGGGGATCCGGGCGGTGGCGATGAAGAGGATTTGGGAGAACCTTGAGCAACTGCCTGGCGGCGTGTAGGAACGTGCAGGCGCTGGATGGTCGAGAGAGCTAGACTTCCTCGACATCGATGACTGGCACGCCTTCCGCGATCATCTGTTCCGCAATCTCCCTGGACTCGGTTTCATCCTCAACGATCCATGCCGAATTTGTTGTCTGGTCGATCTTGAGATAGCTGATCTCGCTGCGCGGGACAGCGAGAACGCTCAAGCGCGCTGCGCGAAGTTGCTCCGCCAGCTTCTCGCCTTCGGCTAATCCGAATACGCCGATGGGGAGGATGCTGTTCGATGACATCCGACCGACCAGGGCCGCAGGCGGAACGGCGGACAATTCGGGAATGCAGACTCTCAAGGCGCGGAGATCTTCCATGCCCGGCTTTGGCCGCCCAAATCGGATGGACAGTTCCAGCTGGCGTCGGACGACCCGATGGACAACCCACCTGCGAGATCTGTCCCAGGTTCTCACGACGCGCTGGCCTCGACTGTCAGCTTGGAGTCCGCCTTAAAGGGCGCATAGTAGGTTTCGGATGCAATTCGCTTCACCCCCCCAAACCCCGCCTCCTCCAGCAACCCCTTCAGCTTCCCGAACCACAGCCCGTTCTTGTGCGTATCCCCCCTCCGCCGATCCCCGTAGTCCTCCTGGTTCCCGAACACGCTCTTGAGCCAACGCGACGGGGAGATCCTGGCCTTGCCGCCGCAGGACTTGCATTTCGGGTCGGCCTGCCAGCCGTCCACGCAGTCGCACTGGAGCGCGAACCACGACGCGAGGACTTCCATGTCGGGGCAGCCGGAGAGCCACTGGCCGCCGGGGCGGAGGACGCGGCGGCACTCGCGGAGGACGCGGGGGAGGTCGGGGTGGGGGACGTGCTCGATGAACTCGAGGGAGAAGACTTCGTCGAACGCGCCATCGTGGAAGGGGAGCGGGTGCTCGATGTCGGCGACGAGGTCGACGCCGGGGGCGCGGCGGAGGTCGGCGACGACGACGCGGCGGCGGGAAGCGCGGACGATGGCGGCGTTGGGGCCGGCGCCGCCGAGGAGGAGGGTCATCTGCGCGCCGGAGTCGGGGTAGCGGGTGGGGTCCTTGGGCTCGCGGCCCCCGATTTCGATCGGCAGCCTTCTAGCTGATGCGAAGTCCGGCTAGGTGAACCAAAGTCGGCGTTGCCCGATCAAGACGAACGGACTTCACATATCATCGAGGAACTCATGCACGCGGACCTGTATATCGACGCCGTCGCCAGGGCAGAAGAAGAGCGCACCTGGGGAGCTCTCGCCGCTGTCGGGCAGGCCGGGGCCGATCAGGTCGCATCGGTGGTGTCTGATCTCAAGTCTCGCAACCACACGCTGCTTGAAACGACGACGGGAGAGTTGAAGGGCAAGGTGCTGCCCGACGCCGAAATCCGGTACGCCTGCGATCGGCTCCAGGGATCCTCCGTCTTCTTCTGGGGGCAGAGGTATCCGGATAGTGCGGCCCCAGTCATGGAAGAGGTTCGGAATCTGCTCGTTCTGGCGCTGCGCTCTCAGCGGGCGAACCGCGATCGCGAAGGATGGGAGGAGATCGAACGCCTGTCGCGAGAGCAGGCCGACTACCTCAGCAGGGACCTGAAGGAAGTCAACCTGAACAAGTTCGTCAGCATCCTGGTCCACGGTGAAGGGATCGTGAAGATGCTGGCCGCCCGGGGAATCGTCTCGAACCTGACGAGTGTCAACATCGTCGTCGATCGAGAAAACTTCCCCTCGCCCGCTGTCTGCGCCTGGGGACTGAAGTGGTGGTACGGGGCCAAGTTGCAGGCTTACGGGATGTCCTTGAAGTTGACGGGAGATGTTCCGTTCGAGAAGGCGAATGAAGGGGCAATCCGCCTCTCGGTCGAGGGAGACTCAAAGTTGTCGGCCGGTCTCGAGCTGGTCGACATTCTAAGTCATGGCTCGCGCAGAGAGCTGCCGAGCTTCTCATTGGTGAAGCGGTAGACGCCCGACTCAGGCTGTGGCCGATGTTTTCTTTTCGAGGCTCGTTGACCGCCGTCAACTCTCTCGCACACGTGTTCGAAAAGGTTAACTGCTCCTCGAGTAGGGTAACGCGAAAACTCGATTACAAAGGACGCCTGATGGGCCCGTTCATCGTCATCGATAAGTCATTCTTCGAATCGCTCTCCCGCGCGGAGATTCCGTTCCTGTTCAAGCACTTCACGGTCGTGTTGTCACCCGTGCTCCTGATGGAGATCCTGGCGGACCTTCGAAAGAAACCCAAGGAAGACCGCATTCCTGAGGAGTTGGTTCGACTCCTCGCGCGGAAAGTGCTCGAGACCAACGCGCCATTCTCAGCGGATCGTCGCCGGATCGCGCTGGCCGAGCTCCTCGGACAACGTGTGGACCGAACAGCGATCTACGTCGAGGGCGGTCGTGTCGTGGATGCACCCGGCTTGGGCAAAGGAATCGTGTTCGACGAGAGCGCAGAGCATCGTGCCGTCCGCTTCTGGTTCGAAGGGAAATTCACCGACGCAGACCGGGAGCTGGCTGCCGGATGGCGCGCGATGATTCAGGGATTCGACCTCGAGTCTCTGGGTCGGGAACTCCGCGCTCGCCTCCCTGCCGAGACGAAGACGAAGGATGCGGCGGAGGCATCCGCCTTCCTGGACCGCATGCTTAGCGCGAGCGACCCCGAAGTTGCGCTCTCGTTGCTCATCGTCGTGACAGCGGATACCGGGGCCGATATCGCGACCACGGCATCCATCGTGTCGCGGTGGCACGGCTCCGGTCGGCCGCCGATCACCGCCTTCGCTTCCTTCAACGCGCACTGCGCGAAAGTCCGGCTCATGTTTCTGCTCGGACTCCGGAGCGGGTGGATCGGCCCGCGAAAGTCGAACGTGATCGACATGGAGTACTACTGCTACGCCAAGCAGACCATGATCTTTGCGTCGTCCGACGATCTCCACATGCGCCTCGCCCCCGGGTTGCTCGATCCTGCGCAGACCTTCGTGAACGGCCGCGACCTAAAGTGCGACCTGGAGTGGCTGCAGAAGGAGTGGGACGGGCTGACGGACGAACAGCGGGAAGAACGAGAAGCTACTTTCGGGGACTACCCCCCGGAGGTCGAGTTCTCGATCACCCACGGTCTCTGGCTGAAGTACGCGCGGCCTCGCGGGCCGGAGTCAGGCAACAAGGCGATCCGGATGTCTAAGGAAGAAGAGGCGGCGCTAATCGCAAAGTTCAAGCCCGCGCTCGACGCGATCAAGAGGTCGGAAAAGCGAGAAGGCGAAGGGTAGGCCGCCACCACTTTGGACGCTCGTCACTGCCGGTTTCGCTAGAGCGCCTTCTTCAAACTCAGCGGCAGGACGATGCTGAGAATCTTGATCGCGTTCTTGTCCGAGGGGCCCTCGTGCATGGCGCGGTTGCGAGCCGTCCACAAGATCAGGTCGGCAGCAATCTTGTCCAGCTTCGACCCACTCTTCAGCATTGTCTTGACCGCGGTGCCCACTGAATCCGGCGTCGGAGAAGAGCCCACCGTGTGACTTTGGATTGTTGAAGCGATTCGACTCACGGCGCGACGAAAGTCCGCGGAAGGGGGATCTTCTACGACCAAGAAACCGCCGGCACTTGTAACGTTCCGCCTGACCAGAGGAGCAGCGGAAGTTGCAAGGGCTTGATCCCTAAGTAGTTGCAGCCGCTCAGGCGCAGAAACGACGGCGTCTGCGAACGATGCGAGACGGCTGAAGTCGGTGTCCTTCATGCCTGAATTGTAGCCTCTCAGATGGTGGCAGGCAAACTAGGATGATTTCGAGATCTCGCCTGGAATCTGGGTGATGCCCGCAAGTATCAGGTCGGTGGAGCGACGCCCCCCTTTGGTCGCACCCTCCCTGCGGCCATCAGCGGTAGATTCGTTCGAGGGCTTCGAACTGAGGGCAAGCACCACGCCGTCCGACCCAGGTGCTAGCTCGATCTCACGCAGCGGACTCGCTCGGTCCTTCCACAAGGCCACCACCCTTCTCACTGACGCTCCAGCTGGCGTAGAACGAACAGCCATGCCCAACGAAGTCAAGGACATGACTGCTGATCCCGGATCGTCTGTGAGAATACTCGCGTACCGTGCTGTCCAGCGCCCGGCAAGCTGGGGCCCGTCTTGAAGCAATGCGATCACCAGATTCGGTCCGACAGCTCGAATCACTCCCGAGACGGGATCGATGCGGGCAAGGTCTTCGCAAATCAACGGACACACGGTCAGCCAAGGTTCCAGCTCCGCAAAACAAACGCGCCTCGGGGGAATAGCGATCGCTTCCCACCAGTCTCGGTCCGGATCGAGTGAGGAGCCCAAGTGATACTGAGGCACCTGCTGACGATCAAGAAGCCACCGGTGGTGCTTGTCCTGCCGGAGCGTGCGCCAAGCTCCACCGGCGAAGGCTAGCATCTCAAGGTAGTTCGCATTCGGTTCGCGAATTCCCGCGATGATGATCCGGACGCCTTCCTTTCGCGCCAAGTCCTTAAGTCGCTTCGCTTCAGCAGGTGAGATCGCGGCTTCGGGTAGGACTAACCCGTCAACTCGATTCACCCGACGCTTGGCTTCCTGGATGAGGGCTCGAATGCCTGGGATGGGTAGTCGCCGCTTCGGATCGAACGCAAATGACCCGAATCGACTGTTGTCCATGTTCTCGAGCGGAAGGTGGGTTGGCTGGAAATCTGAGGGATGAACAACGTACGGCCATGGGACGAGCAATAGGTGCAACGAACTCCGTCGAGGCGTCGAGCTGCCGGCAGCCGCCCTTGCGCTCGGAACACTCGGCTCAGGCGGTGATTCCGCCGCTAGCGCTCGGAGCCAGCGCACATCGGTCTCCCCGCGTACCGTTGCGAGGTTGTGTGACAACGAACGGATTGTGATTCCCGGTCGTGGCACCTTTATTTTTGGAAGAACGCGCACCCTGGAGCGCGAGAAGTGCGAGAGCGTTCCTCGCAGGTCGACCATGTCCTTTGAAATGTATCGCAAGAATGCACCCGGGGAGCTGCGCTGATCGAGAAGTCCAAATCCATCGCATGCGGTGTCTGCGAGCGCGTGCAGTGTTAGGAGGGCCTGAAGCGACTTCCAGTCCGTTCCACGTCGGAGTTGCGCGATCAGCCGCGAAAGGGCCCGGTCGAGATCAGCCAGCAAACCCTTCAACATAGCTGGCATCGCTCTGACTTGGTTTTCCAACCGCGCACCTTCGACCCAATTCCGCCACTCGTCCGCGGCAAGAATTAGGTCATCGTGCCAGCTCTGGCGAGGAGGCCACGCCTTACCGTCTGGAGGATCCACGACAAATCTGTAAGCGCCGGTATCTTCCAGCAGACACGAGGTAAGGGCGAATACGTCCGGTGGCCACTTGGCCAACTCGTCCAAGGAAATGCCTGGCTCCAGATAGTCCAACACCTGCTGCGCGGTGCGACCGCCGGGAGCGGGGACGTTCGTCTTGGGTTTGCGTCGCTTCATGTGGCTCGGACGGGATTTTGCCAGCAGCCGAGAGTCAAGAGAACCAAATCGAACTACGCGCCACCGAGGCGATGAAAGAGAGCCCCCAATCGCACGCCTCCCTGGACCGGCTCCGACCGCATCCGATCGCACGCTTTCCGGCACAAATCGTGCGAACTCGGGAAAGTGTGGCTCCGAGGGTTTCGCGTGTGCTTCCCCGTGATGCAAGCCGGGAGGTAACGTGTGATCGCAGAAATTGAGATGGGAGGAGCAAGTTGATGATTCCACGTTTTCACAGCGATGACACTTACGAGATCGGCGATGCGTTCACATTCGGGGGCAACCAGGGAGTCGTCGCGGACGTCCGAGAGGGTTCATTCGGCAAGGTCTACATCGTCCGGAGGAATGGCGTCGGCGAGGACTTGAAGACGAACCCGCTCCGCGACCTTTCGCGATTCGATCCTGCATGGAACCGCGAACGTCAGAACTACGACGCTTTCAAGACGCTCAAGGAAAGTCATCTGATTCCCTTTCATGCCAAGAACTTCTACGCGGAGGCGCAGGCCTGGCTGACCCTGGAAGGCTGTCCCAACGTGGTGAGGGCGATCGAGATCATCCAGCACCCGCGCACAGGACGGCCCTTCGTGAGAATGCCGCTTTACCCGCTCTCCCTTCGAGATGTTCTTGTTGCGCGACCCAACGGGATCGGGATCGTCGCCAGCTTGGTTCTGGTAGCTCGAATTGTTGAGGGCCTCAGGGCTGCTGCCGAGCGGAATTTTCGGGCCCATCTCGATCTGAAGCCCGAAAACGTCATGTGCGGACCTCTTCCGGTCCCCGTCGAGCGGGCCGGCTTCATCGCATTGAAACCGGACGTATGCGATTTCGGGATGGCGCGTCTTAAGTCCTCGATTGTCGGACTGAAGGGGGGAACGCCGGGCTATCAGGCTCCTGAACAGTATGGTTCTTGGGATGAAGCGACCCTCGGACCCTGGAGTGATGCGTTCGCGCTGGGCGTGATGCTCTGCGAACTGGCAACGGGCCTGCATCCGTTCGGGGTGCGCCTGACAGGAGCGTCCGCGTCGTCAGTTCCCGGCAGTGAACAGACTTGGGAGAGGTGGGCTTTCTCCGCGTCGAAAATTCGAAATGAAGCCATGCCAGCTGGTTCCAGGCCCGAACTCAGGGCGTTGTTCGGACGATGCCTGGCGACGCCATTTCGCGAACGTCCGCAGTCGTATGAGGAGCTGCAGGTACTACTTGAAGCGGAAATTGCTCGTGCGGAACCGGAACACGCAGGGGAACTTCGAACAATCATCCACGCAGATCGCGAGCTCGCTGTTGACTTGGGCTTTCATCCAGGCCAGGTGACCATACGTTCTCACCTGCGCCGAATCGCCAATCTCGCCGCCATCGACAGGAAGCGCGCGCAGGAGGAAGCGCGAGCGTTCTGGAAGAGAGGCCTGGAAGCGGAATCATCGGCTCACCCGAAACCCGATGATCTCAGACTGGGTGCGCTCGCGGGCCAGCTGCTCTCCGAGTTGGACAGTTCATTTTCGCAAGCGCCAGAGATCTATCTTCGACTCTTGCGACGCGCATCGACTGTCAGAGAATCCTGCGCCGATCCCGGGATTCCCATTCACATTGCCGACCCAAGTGCTCTGTCGCTCGCCCAAGATGCAATCGAAATAGTCCGCAGGTGCCGAGGCTCGTACCACGGGATCTCTGAGTTCGAGGAAATCCACAACCTCGTCAAAGAGTGTCCTCGGCTGTCGCCCTACCTCTCGTATTTGGTAGCCGGCGACCTCGTCGAGATCAACGACTTCCCGTGCGCGTTCTGGTGGATCGAAGCAGCACGCAACGACAAGCCGGGTGAGCCCGAGTTCTGGGTTGTCGGAGCGATCTGGATCAGCACCTACTGGATGTTTCGGCGGACCGAGGACTTGGCGGAAAAGCTCGCTCCCGAGGCGTGTCAACACGAACGAGCGGTTCCGTGGGACGATCAAGAGCAGGCGATATCCCTCGGAAAGTCCTACTGCCAGCAAGCTCAAAGGCTTGCGCCAACGTGGGCAGAGCCCGATCGAGTTCTCCGTGAACTGGATAGGCTCGGGGAAGATCCCTAGCGACTTGCATCGCGAGCGCGGTCCTCACCATCGCGGGCATCGCTTCCTTCCTTCCCTCCAGCACCTGTACGGCCTGGTCCGTCGATCGGCGCCGATTCCAGGCTCTCCAGACGGGTAGAGATGTGCACCATCCAGCCGCAGAAAGTCCGGAACGCGCATCTTCACAGCGGCGAGTTCCGCGGGTCGGAGTTCGTCCCGCATGCACTCATAGGAATTTCGAAACCGCCCCCCGCGCCGCCGGCCGCTGGGGATGGGCCCTGGACCTGCCCCAGACGCCCCCGGGGGGCGTCGGGGGCAGGTCGGCGGGGTTTTCGCGGTGCGAACGCTTTACGGACGGCCACTCTGGATCCGTTGGCGGGCGCGAATCAAGCGCGAACGGCCCTGTTTCCCGGCGCGCGGCGACAGGGGGAGCGGCGGGAGGAGCGAGCTGAGCTCGAACGAACCCTACGCGATGTCCTCCGCCTTCGCCTTCTAGTCCGCCGCAGCGCGAAGCGCGAAGGCGGATCAGGCTCCGGCGGACAAGTCGGATTCGGGGTCGGGGCCGTCGTCGCGGTGGTCTTGGTGATCCCCGGGGTCGGAGTCGGGCTGTGAAGCGTGGTCCGGGCCGGGAGGATCGGGGGAGTCCCAAGCAGGCGCGTCGGACCTTTCGACTCGTCCGGCGTGAGCGAGCGCAGCGAGTCGAACGCCTTCGCTCGCTCAGGGTCCAGAAAGAGGTCGCGGGGAATCGCATCGAGGAGGCCTGGGAGCGTGGGAGATTCTCTGGGAGTGGGAGCGGTCTGGGACGGCGGCGGCGGGGAAGCGGCGTGGGAGGCAGCCGCGGCGGGGGGCGGGACTCCTCGGGGGCGAGCAGGCCGAGGTGGTTGAGGATCTTGTAGACGGTGTCTTCGTCGTCGATGACGGCGACGACCTTCATTTCGGAGCCGCAGCGCGGGCAGAGGAGCGGGTTGACTTCGTAGACCTTCTGGATGAGGCGGGCCCAGGCGCGGCGTTGATCCAGCGATCCTTTGTCGGAGTCCGCGGCGGGGTCCTTCGCCGGCGGGTCGGCGGGCAGCAGGCCGCGCTTCTTCCTCCAGCCGCGCGTCCGGTTGGAGTACCAGCCGTACTCGAGGGCAGTCCTCTCGTAGGTGTCGGGGATGTGGGCAACGACTTCTGCGATGAACTGGAGCGGGTCGAAGACGCGGAAGTTGGCGCCGTGGCGGGGGTGGACGAAGTCGGATTTGTAGACGACGCGCGCCGTGGAGTCCTGGGCCATGATGCGCCCGAGGGCGACGGGTGGGTGGCAGAGGTAGCGGGCGACGTTTTCGCGGCCGCGCGAGTCGGCCGCGGCGATCTCGGCGCCGACGTGGGCGCCGAAACCGGTGTGGTGCCAGGCGAGCATGGACTCGACGACGGCGTCGTCCACCGCGTCTTCGTCCTGGAGCACGCGGAGGACCTTGTGGCGGAACAGCTTCTCGAGCTGATCCTTCGCGGGGACGTCGGTCACGGGGAGGAACACCCAGTCGGGCCGGAACGCGCCCCAGGAGACGAGCATGTGAACGTGCGCGTGCCAGTCGAGCAGGTTGCCGTAGGTCTGGACGCACGCGACGGCGCCCGGGACGGCGCTTCCGCCACCGGCCGCGGCGACCAGCAGCTCCTTCACCGACTCCCACGCGGCCCGTGCCAGCTTCGGCAGCCGCTCGCGGTTGCGGCGGAAGAACGGCCGCAGCCGGCGCGGGACCGAGAGCACGACGTGCCGGTGCGGCACCGCTTCCAGCAGCTCCGTCTCCACCCACTCG
>CAZPWT010000073.1:0-74101 GCA_964590435.1 uncultured Planctomycetia bacterium | reverse complement strand
TGCGGAGGGCTGGGCCCCGATATGACCTGCCGACCGACTGCGCATGCCTCTCGGCGAACGACCACGGGTAAGCCGGATGCGGGAAATCCGCACGTCCGGTTTTACGAGGGGGAGGGGGCTTCGGCTCCCTCCCTACTCTCCCGACCAAGTCTTTCTTTTTTAGAAGCCAAACCAGTACCTCCGCAAAAACGAACGACCTGGTCGCGAATAAAAGAGAATCAAGACGAATAAGGCCAGACCAAGTACCGAGCACGATCCCACGACCACCGACAGGAGCCGTTCATGACCCGCCCCTCCCTCCTTCTCCTCCTCACCCTCTCCACCCCCGCCTTCGCCCAGGACCCCAAACCCGAGGGCGATTCCCCCGCGAAAATCGCGCTGAACTTCCTCAAGAAATACGACTCCAACGACGACGGCGCCATCTCCAAGTCCGAGCTCCCTTCCCCCGAATTCTTCAAGCGCTACGACCAGGACGGCGACAACCGCGTCACCGCCGTCGAAATCCGCCAGGCCGAGCAGGGGATCAAGGCGAAGGCCGAAATGGACGCGCCGAAGCGCCGCGAGACGTTCCGCGGGCTGGACGATTTCGGGGAGCACGACCTGGACGCCGACGGGCGCCTGTCGCGGAACGAGCTCGAGTCGTACATCCACGACGCCTGCGACCGCAACCGCGACGGGTTCGTGAACGAGGAGGAGTACAAGTACATCGACCTCTACCCCGGCGGCGACGAGAAGGCCGTGGACCTGCAGAGCTTCGACAAGCTCGACCGCAACTCCGACAAGAAGCTCACGCTGGCCGAGATGGAAATCTCGAAGGAGTACGTCGACGCCCTCGACCGCAACAACGACAACGCCGTCTCGAAGGAAGAACTCATCGAGGCCCAGCTCCGCAATTGGGGCGGCGTCCCGGGCTCCAGCCCCGAGTCCGTCCTTCGCCGCATGGACGCCAACGGCGACGGCGAACTCGACCGCAAGGAGTTCGACGGCAAGGACCGCCTCTGGAACGAAATCAACGGCTACCGCCCCGACAAGGAAGACCCGACCGTCAGCAAGGAAGAACTCGAACGCTACTTCACCCGCGTCCGCGACCTCCGCCAGAAGGCCAATTCCTTCATGACCCGCTACGACCTCAACGGCGACGGCAAGGTCACCCGCGACGAGTTCGACGGGCCGGACGGCGCGTTCGGCAGGTGCGACGCGAACGGCGACGGGCTCGTGACGCGGGCGGACGGGGTAGAGTGATCGCGCGATCCCCGCATTGTCACGCGACTGGGTCCGCCTGAGGATGGACAAGCGAACGAGGGCAAAGGTGGCCGAAGCATGAGGCGGGCGATCCGGAGCGCCGAGTCGATTCCCGTGGCGATCATTGCCGATTCGAGGTTTGCAGACTGTGAGCAATCCAGATCCGCCGATACGCACGACTGAGGACCCGGCGCCACCATGGCGGTTGACCTGCCTCTATCTCTTGTCAGCATTCGTCGTAGTTCCAGTCGGGATCCTGCTCTTCTCCTGGTGGCAGCATGCATCTGCATGGACCATTTTCGGACGATTGTCGTACATCCCGTTTCTGATTCTCGACATGATTGTCTTTCTCGTATTCCGAAACCCACGTGACACCCCTAAGCGAGACTGATCTCTTCAGTGCCTCGCGTGGATCAGAAGTTCGTCAGCAGTCTTCTTCCAAGAGTCTCACGATTCGTGTCGGCAGGTGAGATGCAACGGCTCAATTGGAGGTTGCCCCTGTTCTGGCCAATTGCCGGGCGCGCCGCGCTAGAAACCACCATGCCCTTGAGAACGGAGCCGGCTGCAATTCTTCCTTCGCCAAGTGCACTCCGGAGGTAATCTTCTCCCCATGCGCCACCTCTTCGCGACCGTCTCGCTGCTCTCCGTCCTGTCCCTCCCCGCCCTCGCCGACCTCGACCCCGCAGACCTCGACAAAAAGCTGACCGAAGGCCGCGAGATGGCTGCGACCGGCCGCAAGCAGGAAGCGTTCGCGGTCTTCGAGGAGGTCATCCGCAACGCGGTGGACCAGCCGCACAAGTGGGCGGCGCGCGAAGAGATGCTCAAGATGGGGCCGACGCCGGCGCGGCCGCAGAACGACGGCGAGCGGGCGCAGGTGGCGTCGGAGATCCTGGACGAACGGCACCGGTACTACGGGGACGTGATGGACCAGCTCGCGGGGAAAGGCCTGCTCCGCGGCGTGCGGCTCTTCCGCAAGAAGATCATGGAGGACAGCGGCGGCGGGACGGACGGGCAGAAGAACCAGCTGCGCGAGCTGGAAGCGCGGATCGTGCGGGAGCTGCTGCCGAAGGAGGACAAGGAGGAGGCGGAGAAGATCAAGAAGACGCTTCCGAAGGCCAAGTGGGCGGAGGCGGCGGCGGACGCGGAGAAGCGCGGGAAGAAGCACCTGGCGCTGGAGCTGTGCAAGGACGCGTTCTACGGCGCGGGAGGGGCGGGGGACGCGAAGGCGCTGGAGGACCTGCGGGCGAAGATGGACGCGCTGGAGAAGGAAGTCCTCGACATGGTGTCGCCCGAGGAGACGAAGGCGTTCAACGACGCCGTGAACCACCGCGTCTGGACGGACCTCGTGACGCGCGAGTCGCACCATTTCATCTTCATCGGCGACAAGGGCTACGTGCCGCGCGTGCCGGAGCAGTCGATCCTCGAGCTCGACATCGCGTACATCTTCATCACGGACATGATCGCGCGGCAGCCCGACGACGACGGGCAGCGCATCACGATCTTCTTCAAGGAGCTGTGGAATTTCGGCGGCGGCGTGGGCGGCGGGAAGACGATCAAGATCGGGAGCGTGAACCCGAAGCAGAAGGACATCACGGTCTCGAACTTCCTGTACTTCCACGAGCTGTGCCACTGCCTGTTCGACACGGCGATGATCTGGACGGGGTTCATCGAGGGCGTCGCGAACTTCGGCGCCACGATGGCGTCCTGCTCGCTCGGGCACAAGGCCGACGGCGAGAACCTCTTCAAGTCCAACCTCGAGGCCTTCAAGCGCGACTTCCTCGGCCGCGACGAGGACTACTTCCGCATCCAGAACTACGGCCCGTCGTGCGGGTTCTGGCTGTTCTTCCTCGACAAATACGGCAAGGGCGCCGACGGGAACTGGGACTGGTCGCTCTACCGCAAGTGGTTCCGGCTCTGGCGGGCGCACCCGATGCCGCCGGCGGAGACGGTCGAGAAGGCGCGCGTCTTCGGCCGGTGCCTGTCGGACGTGTTCGGGAAGGACGTGTGGAAGGACCTGAAGTCGTTCGGGTGGCCGGTGATCGAGGATGACGAAGGCCTGAGCAAGGTGGAGAAAGACGAACTCGCCCGCCTTTGGAACCTCGCGAAGGCGCGGTGGGAACGTGGCGATGCCGACGATGCTCTTCTCCGGTGCGAAGACCTCTGGATGAAGTACCCGGAGCACCACCTCGCGGCCTCGGCGCGGCGGCTGGCGCTGGAGGTGCTGGACAAGACCGGCGGCAAGGGCGCGGAGCAGATCCGCCGCGACCTCGGGCTGGTCATGGAGTGGAAGTGCGCCGGGCCGTTCTACTCGAAGGTCAACGGGCTGTTCGACGTCTTCCCTCCGGAATTCGAGATCGACTACGCGAAGGAATACCCGAACCCGATGGCGAAGGCGACGTGGTTCGACCCGAAGATCCGCTTCGACGGGATCGTGAAGTTCGAGTTCCCGTACATGGACGGGATCGTGTGCTACGGGCTGGTGAATGCGAAGGTGCCGGCGGACACGGATGCGTGGCTGTTCGTGGGGAGCGACGACGGGTGGGGAGCGTGGGTGAACGGGGAGCTGGCGGACAAGTTCGACGTGTGGCACGGGGTGATGTTCGACCAGGACCGGGTGAACATCCGGCTGAAGGCGGGGTGGAACCGGATCCTCGTGAAGATCCGCAACGGCGACGGCGGGATGGGGTTCGTGGGGCGGATCACGGACCGGAAGGGGATGGCGATCGGCGGGCTGGAGCTGTCGCACGAGCCGAAGGAGACGCCGATGCTGACGGGGCGGAAGCCCGGCAAGGCGGACATGGTGTGGAAGGACGACTTCAACGGCCTGGGGGCGGAGAAGAAGTACCTGGTCCCGTGCGGCGGCTGGAAGGTCACGAACAAGGCGATGTGGGGGACGGACGACAAGCGGAACATGGGCTGGATGAAGTTCCTGGTGACGCCGGGGAAGGAGAAGGACGCGCCGGCGCAGTGCATCTGGCTGAAGGACACGACGCTCAAGGGCGCGAAGGACATCGCGATTGAGTTGAAGCTCGTGCAGGGCGGCGACAGCCGGCCGAAGTTCGGGATTTCGCTCGACGGGGAAGGGCAGAACGACGGGCTGAGCGGGACGACGCTGGTGTTCCACCCTGACGGCGAGGGATGCGAGGTTGTGGTGTGGCGCTACGACCACGTGCTGTACGACGTGCCGGGGATCAAGTTCCCGGCGGCGAAGGAGCACACGCTGACGCTGGTGAGGTTCAAGGAGCGGCTGACGGTGACGTTTGACGGGCAGAAGGTGTTCGACGACGTGTCGATGCCGCAGATCGACAAGTCGAATTTCCTGGGGATCATGACGTGGAACAAGGACTGCGGGCTGGATGACCTGACGGTTTATCGGCTGGGGGAGAAGTAGGAAAACGGCAGGGGATGGGGTAAGGGCGACCCGCCTTCGCCCTGCGGGCTTCGGCGGGGGGATGGGGTGGGCGGGGGATGGGGCGGGGGGGGGGGGGGGGCGGGGGGGGGGGGGGGGGGGGGGGGGGGGGGGGGGGGGGGGCCTGGGGCCCCGGGCGGGCCGGGGGTGCGGGGGCGGGGCTGGGGAAAAGGGTGACCCTTTCCCGATCCCGGGGCCCTCGCCCCATCCCGTCCGTGCACCCAAGCCCCCGCCCGCGCCCCAGCCCACCCTTGCCCTCGCCCGTTCCTCCCCCTTCCCCTGCCGTTCTCCCCCCGCTTGCGCCGATAACTTCTCCATGTCCCTCCTCGCCGCTCTCCTCCTCGGCCTCGTCCAGGGCCTCACCGAGTTCATCCCCGTCTCTTCCACCGCTCACCTCCTGTTCGCCACCCGCTGGCTTGGCCTCTCCGCCCGCTACACTCCCGAGCAGGTCACCGCCATCGTCGCCGTCGTCCAGCTCGGCACCCTCGCCGCCGTCCTCGCCTTCTTCGCGAAGGATCTCCTCGGCATCGCCCGCGCCTGCCTCCGCCCGCGCGCCCCCGAGAGCCGCGACTCCCTCCGCCTCATGGGCTTCATGGTCGCCGGCACTCTTCCCATCGTCGTCCTCGGCCTCGCCTACAAGAAGACCATCGAGGGTCCCTGGACCAAGGACCTCCGCCTCATCGCCGCCGCCCTCGCCGCCTGGTCCGTCATCCTCGGCGTCGCCGAATGGCTGGGGAAGCGCCAGCGCGGCCAGGAGCAGGCGACCTGGCGCGACGCGTGGACCCTCGGGTTCTTCCAGGTCTTCGCCCTCATCCCCGGCTCCTCGCGTTCCGGCACGACGCTCTCCGGTGGCCTCTTCTCCGGCCTCACCCGCGAAGCCGCCGCCCGCCTCTCGTTCCTGCTCTCGATCCCCGCCGTCGGCGCCGCGGGCGTCCTCGAGCTGCACACGGCGCTCAAGGTCCTTCCGAAGCCCGACATCGGCATGCTTGCCGTCGCCACGGCGGTCTCCGGCATCTCCGGCTACCTCGCGATCGGCGCCCTCCTGCGGTTCTTCCGCACCCGCACTTCGTGGGGGTTCATCGCCTACCGCCTCGCGCTCGCGGGGCTCATCGCGGGGATGGTCTTCACCGGAAAGTGGTCCGCGCGGTAGCGACTTTTTCGGGAATCGCTAGAATCTCCCCCCTTCAACCCATAGGGGAGACCCCATGAAATCGCTCGCCCGCATGCTCTGCCTTGCCGCCGTGGCCTCGTTCCTCGCCGGCTGCCTCGAATCCGACCAGCAGACGACCGTCATGCCCGACGGTTCCGGCAAGATCGTCTGGACGGTCGGCGCGAAGATCAAGGAGGGGGAGAAGGACTCCGGGCTCAAGATGAACTCGATCAAGGAGATGGAAGAGTCCGCCGAGGGGATCGTGGCGTGGGGCGAGCCGAAGGAAGTGACGGAGAACGGCTGGCACAAGATCACGATCACGGCGTATTTCGAGGACATCTCGAAGGTGAAGCTGCTCGACAAGAAGGGCGGGGAGACGAAGGACATGCTGTCGTTCGTGTACACGAAGAACGGGGACGGCGGGACGCTGGTGGTGAAGGACTCGATGATGGACGACGCGGTGAAGGACCAGGCGAACAAGGGCGCGAACGAGGAGCCGAAGACGGAGGAGGCGAAGAAGTTCGAGGAGGAAATGAAGGCGAAGATGAAGGAGGAGATGAAGGGATTCAGGCTGTCGAGCGGCGTGAAGGTGCCCGGGGCGATTACGGCGTCCGAGAAGTTCTCGAAGACGGAAGGGCGCGTGGCGGCGCTGGTGCTGGACGAGAAGCTGCTGCTGGACGCGATGGACGAGAAGCCGGAGGCGAAGAAGGCGATCGAGGGGATGGCGGGCGAGCACAAGGTGACGTGGACGAAGAACGAGACGCCGGCCGACGAGGTGGAGGCGTTCAAGAAGGAACTGGCGGCGGCGAAGGCGGCGTGGGAGAAGAAGAAGGCCGCCGAAGGGAAGTAGCCCGCGCGCGAATCGGCAACCGGCGGCTTCGGCCGCCGGTTTTTTTATTTCAGGCGGAGCGGCGGCGGGACGCACTCCTCCAGCTTGTGCGAGTAGCCCATCCAGAGCGTCGCGGTCCCCTCGGGCGGGTCGTCGCGCATCGCGACGCGGCGCTTCTCGCCCGCCTTCATCGCCGCGAGGTCCTCGGGTGTGGTGCCGAAGGCCCCGGAGCCGAGGAAGGTCCCGTCCTCGGCCAGCGCGGCCCACCAGAACGGGTCGCGGCTCGTGAGGGGCTCCGCCTCCAGGTCCTTGACCGCCGTGAGCTCCAGCCCGCGGCCGTCCGGCCCGTCGAACGCCACGGCCGTGGCGCTTTCGCCGGGCCGCTCGCCGAGGATGGTGCGGACGCCCGGGGCGCCCTCGACCGCGGCGGGTTCCGCGAACGTGAAGCGGATGCCGGAGAACTCGGCCTCCAGCGAGGCGGCGCGGAAGTAATCGGTGCGCAGGCGGACGACGAGGGCGCCGCAGAAGGGGCGATCCTGGGTGACGGCGGCGAGCTGGAAGCGGCCGCCGGGGGGGATCCGGACAAGGGTGGCCAGGTACCGGAGGGCGGCCTCGGTGGGATCGTCGTCGAAATCGTCGATGGAGAAACTGCGGATGACGCCGCCGCAGCGGCCGACGCGCCAGTTGGGGCGTTCGCCGAACGGGCGGAAGTCCGGCGAGAGGCGGAACGAGTCGGGGCGGATCCAGGCGCCGAGGTCGGAGTCGTTCACGGCGGTCGCGGATAGCTCGATCAGCCCCGGGCGGACGACGCGGGACGGATCTTCGAGAAGCCGAACGCGCGGGTTGCCGAGCTCCCGCAGCACGAACTGCGCCACGTTCGGGTGGATCCCGAGAAGCTCGCGCAGGACGGCGACCCGGTCCTCGCCCACCTTCGGCTCCTCGGCCAGCGCCGCCAGCAGCTCGCGCACCCGGGCCGTCTTCCCGTCCTCCGGGACGATCCCTTCGCGCGCGAACACGTCCGCCGCCCGCCCGCGAACCTCGGGATCGGGATCGGCGAGGAGGACCTTCAGGCGCGACCCCGCTTCAGGCGCCACGGCCGCCAGCTCCCGGTCGCCCAGCGCACGCACCGCCGGGTCGTCGTCGGCCAGCTTGCCCCGGATCGCGGCCAGCCGATCGTCGAGGCCGTCGGCGAGGGCGGGAAGCGCGGACACGAGGAAGAGCGCGGCGGCGGCGAGTCGCATGGTTCCTGTGAACGAAAATTGGCCGCGGCGGTTCAAAGTGGTTCACTGACGGAGCGCGATGGCCTGCGTGTTCCCCGAGAGCCCTTCAAGGATTCACCCATGCACGATTTCCGGTCCGACACCGTGACGAAACCAACGCCCGCGATGCGGGAAGCGATGGCGAAGGCGGAGGTGGGGGACGACGTGTTCGGCGAGGACCCGACGGTCAACCGCCTGCAGGAGGTGGTGGCGTGGCGGATGAGGAAGGAAGCGGGGCTGTTCTTCCCGACGGGGACGATGGCGAACCAGGTGGCGATCAAGTGCTGGACAGAGCCTGGGGACGAGATCCTGCTGGAGCGCCGGTCGCACATCCTGAACTACGAGCTGGCGGCGTTCGCGGTGGTGAGCGGGGTGATGCCGCGGGCGGTGGAGGGGGAACGGGGGATCATCCGGGTGCCGGCGCTGGCGCGGGAGCTGCGGCCGAAGTCGTACCTTTTCAGCGGGCCGGCGCTGGTGTGCGTTGAGGACACGACGAACATGACGGGGGGGACGTGCTACCCGGTGGCCGTGCTCAAGGAAATCCGCGCGTTCGCGACGGAGCAGGGAATCCCGGTGCACCTCGACGGCGCGCGGCTCTGGAACGCTTCCGTCGCCCAGAAACTCGAGACGTTCGAGATCGCCGCGAACGCGGACAGCGTGATGGTCTGCCTGTCCAAGGGGCTGGCCGCGCCGGTCGGGAGCGTGCTGTGCGGCCCGGCGGACTTCATCGAGAAGGCGCGCAAGTGGCGGAAGCTGCTGGGGGGCGGGATGAGGCAGTCGGGGATCCTGGCCGCGGCGGGGCTCGTCGGCGTGAACACGATGGTCGAGCGGCTGGCGGAGGACCACGAGAACGCGAAGGCGCTGGCCGCCGGGCTGCAGGGGACGAAATTCCGCTGCGACACGCCGGAGACGAACATCGTCATCGTCGATGTCCGCGATACGGGCAAGGACCCCGGGACGATCCTCGGCCTCCTCGAGAAATCCGGCATCCGCGCCGTGCAGGCCGACGCCGCCCGCGTCCGCCTCGTCACGCACTGCGATGTTGGAAAGGAAGCGGTTTCCGCCGCGATCGCAGCGTTTCGCGGTTTGAAAGTCTGAGAGCGACCGGAGAGTGCAGTTCGGAGACGGGAGTTCGGAGATGGGAGTGCCGGCGCAGCGGCCCGCTCCCGTCTCCGAACTCCCGTCTCCGAACTGACCTACCACCTGTACCCTTGTCCCCACGCCGCCGTCCCGTAGAATCCGCTCCTCTCTCAGAGGACCTCCCATGGGCCTGATCGACATCGTCCCGGACCTCGAATCCCCCGATCCCGAAACGCGCTTCCAGGCCGTCACGGCCCTCTACAAGTTGGGCGGCGCCGCCGCTCCCGCCGTCCCCAAGCTCGTCCCCCTGCTCCGCGACATCGACGGCGTGAACGTCAAGATGACCGACGGAAGCGAACGGATGATCACGATCGCGGAGCGCACCTCGATGGCGCTCGCCGCGATCGGCGAGCCCGCCGCGGGCGCCGTCGTCGGCGAGCTCAGGGCCGACAACGCCGTCTCCGCGATCCACTGCATCCGCGCGCTGGCCACGCCTCTGCTGGCAAAGCGCGCTCCGGTGGCGGTGATCGGCGAGAGGCTGATGCGGCCGAAGGTGTCGCTGGCGATGGCGAACGCGTTGTGCGAAGTGCTGGCGCAGATCCTGCAGTCGGGGGACGAGGCGTCGAAGACGACGGCGCGGATGTCGCTGATGGCGGGAGTGGCGGCGGGGAAGGTGCCGGCGAAGTTCCAGGGGCTGGTGTCGCTGGCGCCCGGGGCGAGGCCTCCCGCGGCGGCGGCGCCGGAGACGCCGAAGCCAGTGCCGCCCAGGCCGGTCGCACCGCCGCCGCCGGCCCCGAAACCTGAACCGCCCGCCGCGCCGGCCCCGGCCGCGGCGTCCGGGGGATGGGTCAGCACCGAGGCGCGCATCTCGGAGATCCCCGCCGTCCGTCCCGCACCGCCTCCTCCTCCGCCCGAACCCGAGGCTAAGCGCCCTTCCCGCCCGCCGTCCGTCGCGAGCGCCTCGGCGATCGACCGGCCGACGTCCATGACGCCGAGCGTGTCGCTTCCCGAACCCGAGGCGCCCGAGGACCTTCGCGGCCGCAACGTCGAGCGCCCGGCGCCGCCGGTGTTCGAGCCGGTGCCCACGGGCGCCCCGACCGCGACGTTCCAGCCCGAGGTCGTGCTCCAGATGCAGCAGCGCGTCCCGCCGTTCGCCCCGGCGCCCGAGCCCGCCGCCGCCGTCTCTTACGAGGCCGGCGACCGCTTCGAATACCGCCACGAAATCGGCGAGCTGCTCAAGCGCGGCGACAAGCTGAAGGCCGTGAACCTGCTGCGCCAGAAGACGGGGGCGTCGCTCGTGGAAGCGCTGAAGCAGGTCGAGAGCTGGGCGTAGGGATCCTTTTTTTCACACCTGGGAGAATCCATGTCGAAGTCAGGGAAGCTGGGGCCGTACAAGAAGCGCAAGATCGACCCGCCTGGGATGAAGGGCGGGATGAAGGCGGCGGACCTGCTGGACGGGTATTTCCTGGCGTACAACTCGGCGCGGCTGAAGGAATCGGCGCACCTGCTGGTGAACAAGGTGCTGGAGCCGGACGTGACGGTGGGAGTGTCGATTTCCGGCGCCCTGACGCCGGCGGGGCTCGGGGCGGGCGTCCTGATCCCGCTGGTGAAGGCCGGCTTCATCGACTACATCGTGTCGACGGGCGCGAACCTGTACCACGACATCCACTTCGGGATCGGGTACGACCTGTTCGAGAGCTCGCCGTTCGTGGACGACGTGGACCTGCGCAACCGGAAGCTGATCCGGATCTACGACATCGTGTTCGACCAGGACGTGCTGCTCGACAGCGACGCGTACGTGCGGACCGTCTGCCGCCAGCCGGAATTCCAGAAGGAAATGGGGACGACGGAACTGCACTGGCGGCTGGGGAAGTACGTGGCGGAGACGGAGAAGAAACTGAAGCTGAAGGAGCGGTCGCTGCTGGCCGCGTGCTACCGGGCGGACGTGCCGATCTTCACCCCCGCTCCCGGCGACGGCACGATCGGCATGAACGTCGCCGCGGCCGCGCTCACCGGGTCCTCGCTCAAGCTCGACATGAACCGCGACATCTTCGAAAGCGCGGCGTACGTCTACGACGCCAAGAAGTCCGGCGGCAAGTCCGCCGTGCTCATCCTCGGCGGCGGCACGCCGAAGAACTACATGCTCCAGACGGAGCCCTTCATCCAGGAAATCCTCTACGTCAACGAGCGCGGCCACGATTACTTCATCCAGATCACCGACGCCCGCGCGGACACCGGCGGCCTTTCCGGCGCCACGCCGAACGAGGCCGTGACGTGGGGCAAGGTCGATCCCGAGCAGCTTCCCGACTCCATCGTCTGCTACACCGATTCCACCATCGCCGCGCCGCTTCTCGCCCAGTACATGCTGACACGGCACAAGCCGCGCAAGCTGAAGCGGCTGTACCGCCGGCGCGAGGACGTCGTGCAGGCCCTGATGAAGGCGGGGTCGAAGCAAGCGAAGCGGATCTTTGGGGTGGAGAAGCGGATGGAGGGCCGGTAAGGAAGGGGCGGGGTGGCTCCAATCCCGCGCGATTCGCGAGAGATTCCGCAGGCGAAAGTCCTCATCCCGGCTTTGACCCGATTGAGGACGAACGGGTCCGATTTCTGCATGTGTCGGGCGGGCAGGCGGTTCCTGCCGGCATCTTGAGAGGCAACAGGGGAAGGATATGAGCGAACCGACGGATCAGGATTTCGGCCAGCCGACCCCACCGCCCGGGCCACCGCCCGGGCCACCGCCCGATGGCGCCGCCGGGTCTGCGCCTCCTCCTTCCGGCTGGCTGGTCGGCGACTCCGCCCCGGAAAGCGCGCCACCGGTGCAACCGCCGGCGGATCCCTGGTCCCCCGTCCCCATGCCTCCCCCCGCGCCCGAACCGGCTCCCGATACCCTTTCCCGCCGCGGCTTCCTGGCCCGCGCTTCCAGCGTCGCCATGGGCGCCAGCCTCGCCTGTTCCTACGGCGCGTTCGCCGCGATGGCCGGGCGATTCCTCTATCCGGCACGCCCGCCGCTCAAGGCCTGGCTGTTCGTCGCGGACGTCGCGCGCTTCGCCCGCGGCGCTTCTATGTCCTACACCGCCCCGGACGGCGCGACGATCGCCATCGCCCGTCAGGGAGAGGTCGGCAAGGTCGAGGACTTCATCGCACTCTCCAGCACCTGTCCTCACCTCGGGTGCAAGGTCCACTGGGAAGGCCAGAACCAGCGCTTCTTCTGCCCCTGCCATAACGGCGCGTTCGACCCCGCCGGGAAGGCGATCGCCGGGCCGCCGATGGAAGCGGGGCAATCGCTGGGCCGGTACCCGCTGCGCATCGACAGCGGGTTGCTCTACATCGAGGTCCCGCTCGAGGCGCTTCCCGGAACGGAGGAAGCATGATCAACCCGGTCGCCTGGCTGCGTGAGCGCGTCCCGATCGGCGGGGACCAGCTGGCGGAGCTGACCAACGAGCCGGTGCCGAATCACCTGAAGCGCTGGTGGTTCGCTCTGGGCGGCACGCCTGCGTACCTGTTCGTGGTGCAGATCGTGACGGGGATCCTGCTGGCGTTCTACTACGAGCCGTCGCCGCGGACGGCGTACGGGTCGGTGAAGTACATCACCGAGACGGCGGCGTACGGCTGGTACTTCCGCAGCGTCCACAAGTGGGCGGCGACGCTCATGATCGCCGCGGTCATCCTCCACCAGATGCGCGTCTTCTTCACCGGGGCCTACCGCAAGCCGCGCGAGATCAACTGGCTCATCGGCATGTGCCTGCTCGGCTGCACGCTCGGCGCCGGTTTCACGGGCTACTCGCTCGTCTACGAGCAGCTCAGCTACTGGGGCACCACGGTCGGCGCCAACATCAGCGGAAGCGTGCCGGTGCTCGGCGGATTCATGAAGGAGATGATGCTCGGCGGAAGCGCCTACAACGAGCGCACGCTGTCGCGGCTGTTCATCGTCCACGCCGCCATCCTCCCGGCGACGATGGTCGGGCTGCTCATCGTCCACATCGCGCTCATCCGCCTGCAGGGCGTGACGGAGTTCCAGTTCAAGGACGAGGATCCTGCGAAGGCGAAGACCTTCCCGTTCTTCCCCGACCACTTCTACACCGAGCTCTCGATCGGCCTCGTGCTCATGATCCTCCTCTCGGCGCTCGCCACGATCCTCCCGGCGACGCTCGGCCCGAAGGCCGACCCGCTCTCCACGCCCGAGGTCATCAAGCCGGAGTGGTTCTTTTACGTCACCTTCCGCTGGCTCAAGCTCTTCTCCGGTACCTTCGCCGTCCTCTCCACCGGCTTCATCGCCTTCACCATGTTCATCTGGCCCTTCATCGACGGGTTCATCCGCCGGAAGTCGAAGTTCCAGGAAGCGTCCGTCGCCGTCGGGATCGTCGCCGTGCTCGTCATCATCGGGCTGACCGTCTGGGAAGCCGCGGTCGCGCACTAGGAAACCCAACATGAGCCTCGAAGCCAAACGCCGGATCATCTTCACCCTCGGGCTGCTCTTCCTCGCCTCCCTCGTCTTCGTGCAGTACATGGAGGTGACGCGGAAGCGGCAGGAAGCGGGCCTGTCGGACGCGCACGTGGCGGTGCCGGCGTCGTCGAAGGCGTGCGTGGACTGCCACGGGGAGAACTCGCCGGGGATCGTGGCGCACTGGAAGGGGAGCACTCACGCGGAGAAGGGGGTGGGGTGTTTCGAGTGCCACCAGGCGCAGGCGGGTGAGGCGGACGCGTTCAGCCACTACGGGCAGACGATCGCGACGGTGGTGACGCCGAAGGACTGTTCGCGGTGCCACGTGACGGAGGGGGAGGAGTTCGCGCACAGCCACCACGCGAAGGCGGCGAACATCCTGGCGTCGCTGGACAACCTGCTGGCGGAGACGGTGGAGGGATCGCGCGAGCCGTTCAACCCGCACTCGCCGACGACGGGGCGCGAGATGGCCGCGCAGGTGAACGGCATGGCGAGCGTCAACAGCGGCTGCCAGCAGTGCCACGGCGGCCGGGTCGCGCTTCTCGACAAGGACGGCAAGCCGATCACGAACCTGGACCTGAAGCCCGGGGACGACGGGAAGCCGACGAACGCGGAGGCGCTGGGGCGGATTGCGCGTGATGCGAAGGGCAAGCCGATGCTGGACTCGAAGACCTGGCCGAACACGGGGATCGGGCGCATCAACCTCGACGGGTCGCTGGGCTCCTGCGCGGCGTGCCACAGCCGGCACGACTTCAGCCCGCGGCGCGCGCGGCAGCCCGAGAACTGCGGCAAGTGCCACCTGGGGCCGGACCACCCGCAGGAAGAGATCTACAACGAGTCGAAGCACGGCGTGGCGTACCGCGACCTGCGCGACAAGATGAACCTGGACTCGAAGGACTGGGTGCTCGGGAAGGACTACAGCGCCGCGCCGACGTGCGCGACCTGCCACATGAGCGGCAACATCCGCAACGGCGGCAAGACGACGCACGACCCCGGCGAGCGCATCAGCTGGACGAACCGCCCGCCCGTCAGCCTCGTCATGGACACCGACGCGCAGCACGCGGTCGTGAAGGAGGGCGATCCGGAGAAGCGCCGCGGGCTGATCACGGACACGTGGCAGCAGAAGCGGCAGCGCATGACCGACACGTGCATGCACTGCCATTCGCCGGACTATGTGAGCAACTTCTACAAGCAGTACGACGACCTCGTCCGCCTGTACAACGAGAAGTACGGCAAGCCGGGGACGGCGATCATGGCCGCGATGAAGAAGAACGGCCTGCTGTCGGAGAAGGACTTCGACGAGAAGGTGGAGTGGACGTGGTACCTGATCTGGCACCACGAGGGACGCCGCGCGCGGCACGGGGCCTCGATGATGGCGCCGGACTACACGCACTGGCACGGCATGTTCGAGGTCGCGGAGCGGTGGTACACGGAGTTCATCCCGGAGCTGCGCGAGATCATCGAGCACGCCCGGAAGGAAGGGAAGAAGGAGGCCGCGGACGCGGCGTCGAAGGTGGTCGAGGAGATCATGAGCCGGCAGGAGCACAAGTGGCCGGAGGATTTCAAGAAGCCGAAGTAACCGACCGGGATTCCGATTTACTGCCGCGGAGGGCACCCTCCGCGGCAGGTTCGTTTCCGGGGAGTCAGAACGAGATTTCGATCCCCACGAACGGTTCCTCCTGGACCAGCAGCACGCGATTGTCCACCTGGGAGCCGCTGCTTTCGCGGCCGCGGAAGCGGAGTTCCGCGCGGCGGAGGCGCCATCCCCCGACCAGCGCGACGTAGGGGATCGGGCACCACTTCAGGGAAACCTCGATCGACTCGGACTCCACGGATCGGCCGCGGAGGCGCAGCGGGAAGGCGACGTGCGCCGCGAGGGAGACCGAGATGGCGTCGTGGATCCGGCCTTCGAACCTGGCCGAGAGGAGGGGCGACAGCCCGTGGGCGCCGTCGCCCAGCGAGTCGACCCCGCCCAGGACCGGATGGCGCGGCCAGATGTTGAGCCGAGCTCGGCCCTGCAGGACGCCGATGCCGGCATACAGCGAGGCGCCGGGCGCGCCGGGCTGGCGGAACAGGCAGCGTTCGTAGCGGACCGTCCACTCGCTCCACTCGAGGCGCGACTTGAGGCGCTGCCCGGCGAGGAACGACCGGCCGTCGAACGAGGCGGCGCGGTCGAGCGTGCTGGTTCCCTCGGTGTTCGACTCGAACCAGGAGGCGGCCAGGCCGCCGAGGACGCCCACCTCAAAGCGCAGTTCCACGGCAGGGGCGATCGTCCGCCTCCCGAGATTCAGGTCGCGCACGAACTCGAGCCGCTCGCTCTCCGCGGCGGCTTCGTCGAAGGACGCCCGGCCAGCCAGGAGCCGCGGACCCGCGGCAAAGGCTCCCAACCCGGCGGAGACGCGAAACGAGTCGTCGTCTCCCGCCACCGCACCCAGCGGCGCAACGACGAGCAGCAGCAGGGCGGTGAATGGAAAACGCACGCGCGGACTCCACCGGGGGGCGGGACGCCGGGATCGTAGCACGTTCCTCCGCGCGGGCCCCCGGGGGCGACCCGGACCTCGACGCCCCTTCAGCGGCCCGCAAGCCATCCCGTCGCCAGCGCCACGAGCACGCCCATGCAGCCGCCTCTCCCGGCCCCCGACAGCGTGTCCAAGTAACTCAGCGCGGCCGGACCCAGGCCGGCACGCATCGCCTCGTCGGGCATCCCCGCTTCCTCCGCAACCCGCGCGTGCGCGAAAATCACCGCCTCGCGCTTCAGGTACCCGTGAGCCCGCGCCCCGGCCGTCTCCTGGTACTTCGCGACCTCGACGCCGTTGACCGTCAGCTTCCCCAGCCCCTTGACGATCGTCACCAGGTCCGTCGCCGACTCCTCTTCCCAGTCCTCGCCGTTCGGGATGCCGTGGTCCGACAGGTAGGCATGGCCCAGCTCGTGCGCGATCACCATGCCGAGCACCTTCGGTTTCGTCCGGTGCCCCTCGAGGAGCACGAGCTCCACGGGCCCCAGGGCCTCCGAGTGCACGTGCCCCGCAATCCGGGGGTCCGTGTCCGTCTTCACCCACGTGACCTTCACCCGCGCCGGGTCGATCCCGTACTTGCCGCACACCAGAGCCACGGCCTCGTCGTACTTCCCGCCCTTCAGCGCCCCATACACGGACTCAGGGTCGAGAAACTCCCCGGGCTTGAGTTCCTCGAAGCGCTTGTCGCGTTCCCGCAGGGTCCTGGTGAGGCCGTCGAGGCGCTCGGCGATCCAGTCGCCCGGCGTCGGGTGGTCTTCGTACTCGGTGGTGACCCATTTCATGCGCGGGACCAGTATCGGTGCGCGGGGTGGTTTCGCTCAAGGCCGCGATGTGGATGGGGGCTGCGAAGCGCCGATCGCGTTCGTGGAGAGATTCGCGGAGTTCGTCGAGGCGCACGACGATCCGGTCGCGGGGGTCGGGCACTCTTCGTAGCGGAGGCGAGCCGGGTCACCGGCACTTATCCATCGAAAACGACCGGCATGTTCTTCTCGACGCTGATCCGGGCGGCTGCGTGAAGCACCGACCAGCCGTACCGCACGTTCGGGAGAGGAGCGCCCTCGGGTGAGGCCCGCTCGCCTGAATTCAGTTGCCCCCAGTCCTTCGTCTGGCCCAGGGACCGGTTGACGTCGTCCAGTTCGGCCAGCAGCCGGGTCGACGAGCCGAGCACGAAGAAACTCTTCGCATCGAGCACGATCGGCTCCGCGAAATCGACGGGGACCCAGAATCCCTGGTTGTCGCTGTGGTGAATGAGATGGGGAAAACGCGTCTTGTCGCCCTCACAGGTGCGAATGAAGGAAGGGTGGTCGCACGGGTCTTCCTCGTCATTGAAGGGGCGCACGGTTCCTGGAGGCACGTGCCCTTCCGTTCTCGGAGGGGGCTGGCGACTGAAGGGGAACGCGAGGAACCCCTGAATGTGGGCGAGAGTGATGCGTGTATAACGGGGCCCGGATCGACTTCGGAAGGACAGGCAGCCCGGCCGGGGCGGCTCGATGTCCGGATACTCGAGTGACGCGGCGTAGGCACGCAGGTAGGTGTACGCCTGGTAGTGGTACTGCGCTGACCAGGCCACCTCGCCGGTCTCGGTCCAGCTCACCTCGCGACCCGCGGCCTTGCTGACGAGGCGGCGGAGGGTTTCGACCTTTTCCGACGCGGCAGAACCGGAGTCCGACGGCTTGGGGGACCCGACGCGCTGGACGTTTCCGCCTGATAACTGCTCCACAGGGCCTTGATAAGCGCCGCCGAAATAGCGGGTCAACGGCATCACCATGACATCCAGTCCCATCGGCACCCCTCCACGAATTCGCTTTCAGGCCGGTCGAGGGCATCATAAACTTTTTCCTAACACCTCTTCGCGACTTCCCGCGCCCCCATGACCACCTTCCTCAGCGGCCCCCCGATCGTCCGCCTCGTCAACGCGTTCGAACGCCCGTTCGAAAACGCCGTGGCCACCGCACGCACGTGCTACTCCGCCAAGGGAATCATCACGCCGGAGGAAGTCGGCGGGGACAAGGAGAAGTCCGAGGCCAAGCGCGCGGAGAAGGCGGAGCGCCGCGACTCGCTGGCGAAGTCGATCTACGAGGCGGGGCACCACACGACGCTCCAGCACGCGCATTTCCAGTTCGCGCTCGACCGCGTGTCGCGCCACTGCATCTGGGCGTTCCTGCACTCGCATCCGTTCTACAACTCGGAGCAGGTGAGCCAGAGGTACGTCGAGGTGAAGGAGGGGAGCTACGCGGTGCCGCCCCTGACGGGGGAGGCGCTGAAGCTCTACACGGAGACGTGCGACGCGCAGGTGCGGTGCTACCAGAAGCTGATCGACGTGCTGACGCCGGTGACGGGCGAGGAGTACTACAAGCGCTTCAATGGCCGCCGCTACAACCGCAAGTACGACAAGGAAGTGAAGAAGAAGGCGCAGGAGATCGCGCGGTACGTGCTGCCGGTGTCGATCTTCGCGTACATGTACCACACGGTCAGCGGCCTCACGCTTCTGCGGTACTGGCGGATGTGCGAGCAGCCCGACGCGCCGGCCGAGACGCGCGAGCTGGTGCGGCTGATGGTGGACGAGCTGCTGCGCGCGGACCCGCTGTTCAAGGTGATCCTGGAAGAGCCGATTCCCGAGGCGGAGCTGCCGGAGACCGGGATCCAGCAGAAGTTCCGCCCGTCGCCGAAGGAATTCTGCCGCGAGTTCGACGCGAAGCTGGGCGGGCGGACGAGCGTCTTGACGGGGTGGAAGACGGACAACGAGAAGGGGCTGGCGGACGCGGTGCGCGAGGTGTTCGGCGTGCCGGAGGCGCGGATGACGGACGACGAGGCGATCCGCGCGGCGCTGGACCCGAAGTCGAACCGCTTCTTCGGCGAGTCGATGAACGTCACGACGCTGTCGCACCTGTCGCGGACGCTTCATCACCCGTCCTTCACGTTCAAGAAGAAGCTCTCGCACACCGCGGACTCGCAGGACCAGCGCCACCGCATGACGCCGGCGTCGCGGCCGGTGCTGCTCACGCACCTGCACGACGAGCCGGACTACGTCGCGCCGGAGCTCGTCGGGATGAGCGACGACGGGAAGCGCCTGTTCGGCGAGGCGATGGCGCGGGCGTGGGATGCGTTCGCGAAGCTCAAGGCGATGGGCGTGCCGGCGGAGTTCGCCTCGTACGTGCTGCCGAACGCCGTGTCGGTGCGCTTCAGCGAATCCTCCGACCTGCTCAACCTTCACCACAAGCTCAAGGCGCGCCTCTGCTACAACGCGCAGGAGGAAATCTGGCGCGCTTCGAAGGACGAGGCCGAGCAGATCAAGGCGGTGAACCCGGCGATCGGCAAGTACCTGCTCCCGCCGTGCGGGCTGCGCTGGATGGCGGGGATCAAGCCGAGCTGCCCCGAAGGCGACCGCTACTGCGGGATCCCGGTGTGGAAGATCGAGCTGGAGAAGTACGTCCGGACGATCTGAGTGCCTCGGCAGAGTTCCCCTGCGGGACGGTCGCACGCGTCCGATACAATCCGCGCCGGGGGGGATGAGGAGGGAGCGGTGCGTTCCGCGATCTCGGCGTTCCTGGTCACGCTGGCCGTCCTGACAAACCTGCTGATCGTCATTCCCGCCCAAGCCGGGATGGTCAGCACGCCTCGTCCGCAGCCGGCGGAGAGGGAAGCGGCTCTCGAGCGTGCGGCCCGGGGTCTCCCGGGGTTGGAGTCGGCCCTCCGGGTGCTTCCGACCTCTGACCTCCTCCTCCTCGCGGGTCTTCCCGCGTCGCAGCTGCGCGCCTCGAACGACGCGCTCGTCGCGCTGCTCGTGATCGGCTGCGTCGTCGTGTTCGTGGCGCTGATCATCGTGATCGTCATCATCGACCGCGTGCGCCGTCATCGGCGACACCTCGGGGCGGAACTGGAGCCCGCCCCGGCGGCCCGCACGGCGGAGTAGCCGCGACGATTCGCCATTTGTGACGCCCGGTGGCCGGGGTATGATTCATGTCACTTCAGGTCGGGCCGTTGCCGTTCGCCAGGGGGCGCGCCAGGAAGGAGGCGTGCATGAGAACCGTGCTGCGGGCGTTCCTGCCCGCGCTGGCCCTGTTGTCCATGCTGGTCTTTTCCACGCCGGCGGCCGCCGGCATGGTGTCGACGCCGCTCCCCGCAGGCGGGGAGGACCCCGGCCGGGAAGCGGCACTGGCATTGCTGAAAGCGTGGCTGGCCGACATCGGCCCGGTGACGCCGGAAGTGGAGGCGTGCCTTGCCGGGCTGTCGCCGGAGGAACGGGCCGTTTTCGCGAGCTCGATCGAGGCGACCGTCCACGCCGGCCACGATCATTACGGGCGGCTGATCCTGTGGACGATCGGCATCCTGGTCGTGCTCTGGTGGCTGGCGTTCGACCGGGAGAGGTATCACCGGCACTGCCATTAGCGGGGTTGTGAAACAGGGAAGGCGGGCGGGGGAACACCTCGCCTGTCTTTTTTTGTTGAAGGGCTTCCCTTTGAGCGCTCTATACTTTATAATATATAAAGTATAAGAACACCGGAGCCGCTTCATGACCCTGACCGTGCTGGATTGGGCCATCATCGCCACCTACTGCGGCGGGTTCGTCGCCCTGGGGATCTACTTTAAGTCAAAGAGCGGTAAGAGCTTAAACGAGTTTTTCCTCTCCGGAAGATCGCTTCCCTGGTGGCTCGCAGGCACGTCCATGGCGGCCGCCGCCTTCTCCGCCGACACGCCGCTCTACGTCACCGCTCTCACCCGCTCCGGCGGCATCTCCGCCAACTGGCAGTGGTGGTCCTTCGCGTTCTGCCACGCGATTTCCGTCTTCCTCTACGCCCGCCTCTGGCGCCGCTCCGGCGTCATGACCGAGAACGAATTCGCCGAGCTCCGCTACTCCGGCAAGCCCGCCGCCATCCTCCGGGGCTTCAAGGCGTTCCTCTTCGCCGTCCCCATGAACTGCATCCTCATGGGCGGCCTGCCGACGCTCGGCCTCGCCAAGGTTCTCGAGGCCACGGTGGGGTGGCAGCCCTGGACCTGCATCGGCTTCGCCTGCGCCGTCGCGTTCGCCTACACGCTGGTCTCCGGTTTCTGGGGCGTCGTCTACGGAGAGCTCATCCAGTTCGGCCTCGCGATCGTCGGCTGCACCACGCTCGCCGTCCTCGCGGTCCAGAAGGTCGGCGGCGTCGAGGCCATGAAGGCCAGCGCGATCGCCGCGAAGGGCCCCGGCACGCTGAACTTCGTCCCCGTATTCGGCTTCACGGGATCGTTCTTCGACTCCGCTCTCGCCGTCTTCCTGATCTACATCGGCGTCCAGTGGTGGTCGAACAAGAACGCCAACGCCGGCGGCGTCCTCGTCCAGCGCATGGCCGCCTGCAAGGACGAACGCCACGCGCTCCTCGCGACGCTCTGGTTCAACGTCGCCCACTACGCCGTCCGCGCCTGGCCGTGGATCGTCACCGCCATCGCGTCCCTCGCCCTCTACCCGGCGCTCAAGGATGGCCAGCTCGCCTACCCCATGATGATCCGCGACCTCCTCCCCACCGGCCTCCGCGGCCTCATGATCGCCGCCTTCCTCGCCGCCTATATGGGCACCGTCAACTCCCAGCTCAACTGGGGCGCCTCTTACCTCACCAGCGACCTCTACAAGCGCTTCATCCGCAAGGGCGCCTCGGACACCCACTACCTCACCATGTCCAAGATCTTCATGGCCGCCCTCCTTGCCCTCTCGGCCGGCGTGACCGCCCTGACGATGCGGCAGGAAGACGGGCTGGTGAAAACCTTCCAGCTCCTCATCACCGCCCAGGCCGGCACCGGCCTCGTCTACCTGCTCCGCTGGTACTGGTGGCGCGTCTCCGCCTGGAGCGAGCTCGTCGCGGTGGCGGGAAGCGTCCTGATCGCCGGCGTGCTGTACACGGGCGAGACGGCGTTCGGGTGGCAGATCGGGTTCGTGGTCAAGATGCTCACGACCGTTTCGATCACGACGGTGATGTGGGTCACCGCCGTGTTCGTCCTCCCCCAGACCGACCCGCGCAAGCTCGAGGACTTCTTCCTCCGCGTCCGTCCCTCCGGCCCCGGCTGGGCGGTCGTCGCCCGCCGCCTCGCGCTGCCGACCGAAAAGGGCCTCTCCGGCGATTTGTTCGACTGGCTCCTCGGCCTCGGCTTCGTCTTCGCGCTCACGTTCGGCGTCGGCAAGCTGTGCTTCTTCGAGTGGGGAAGCGCCGCGCTGCTTCTCGCGGCGGGGACGATCTCCGGCGGATGGCTCTGGTCGCGTGCGCGGCAGCCGCGGGGCGCGAAAGTGCTGGAGCTCAAGAAGGTGATGAACAAGGCGGCGGCGCTGTAGCGTCGGGATCCGGAGTCCTCACTTCTTCGGAATTTTGCGCAGCGGGTGGAATGACAGCGGGTCAAATCGCGGTCCGCTGTTTGCGGCCTCCCTCTCCGTTCCGAAGGAGGTTCTATGCGCAGCATCGCCGCCTGGATTCTGGTCTTCACCGCCTGGACGTCGTGCACGCTCTTCTCGACCCCCGCCTACGCCGGGATGATCGCCACGCCGCGGAGCGAGTCTTCGGAGCCCGCACGAGAAGCGCTCGGAAAGGCCGTGCTCGAGAAGGCGACGGAGCTCGGGATCCGCGACCGCATCCCCGAGAAGGCGATTGCGACGGCCTCGGTCGCCCAGCTGTCGCTCCTCGCGAGTGCGATGAGCACGAGCGCGCGGGCCGGTCAGGTGGAATTCGTGATCGCCGCGGTGTGCGTCGTCCTGCTGGTCGTGTTCCTGCTCATCATCCTGTCGCCATCCGGTTCGTCCGAGCCAGCGCCTCCCCCCGCGCCTCCGCGTGACCCCGTGCCCGCCATCCGGAACTGCGCCATCAAGATCGTGACGAACGTGTATTTCAGCTACACGCCCAAGGACGAAGGCGGCGCCCGGCAGACCACGATGCGAATCGTCCACGATCGCCTCAATGAACTCGGCGCTCCCGACGGCAACACCTTCACCGAAGCCCAGGGCGAAGCCCCGAACTTCCACGTCAACATCACCATCCACAACGACGGGACCGACCACTTCAGCGCCACCCTCTCCCTGAGCGGCTGGGGCTGGGGCGACATCTGCACCGTCGGCAGCGGCGAGTACAAGTTCAGCAGCGAAGGCGCGCCCGAGATGATCTACAAGGTCGTGGACTCGGCGTACGGCTGGATCCACAACGGCTGGCACGAGAACCGGTAACCAGGCTGCCCGTTTAGGGCGAACCTCCGGGCGGCCGGTGCGTCCAAGGGGGATGCACGACCTCCCCGATGACCAGCTCGTCGCGCTGACCGCCCGCGGGCGTCAGGACGCGTTCGAGATTCTCGTGAAGCGCCACCAGCGGCGCGTCGCGGGGCTGGCGTTCCGGTTCACGGGGTCGCGGGCCGATGCCGAGGATCTCGCCCAGGACGTCTTTCTCGCGGCCTGGAAAGCCGCCGCGCGCTGGCGGCCGGACGCGAAATTCGGGACGTGGCTGTACCGGGTGACGGCGAACGCGTGCCTGAACTGGAAGCGGCGGGCGCGGCCGGAGCTGGTGGAATCGCTGGATTCGCGGCCGGCGGCGGGGGAGAGCGCGGAGGCGGCGCTGGCGCGGCGGGAAGAGCAGGCGGAGGTCGCCGCGGCGGTCCAGGCGCTTCCGCCCAACCAGCGGCTGGCGTTGATCTTGCGGCGGTTCGAGGGGCGGTCGAACCGGGAAATCGCCGAGTCGATGGAAACCAGTGAACCCGCGGTGGAAGGCCTGCTTCAGCGGGCCTACGACGGGCTTCGTGAAAAATTGCGCGCTGGGCATTCGCCGGCGCGGTGTTGAAACAGGCAAAGGAGATTCCCATGCGGAAGGTTGCGGTCGGTCTGGTGCTGGCGCTGGCGTGCTGCCTGAGGGGCATTTCGGAAGAGCCCGAGAACGTGGCGCCGCGCTGCGAGCTGAAGCTGACGAACGGCTCGCTCATCAAGGGGACGTTCACGGAAATCCAGTCGATCGAGATGAAGACGAAGCACGGGATGCTGAAGTTCGCGATGAAGAACGTGCGAAGCGTCACGTGGGGGAACGTGAAGAAGGAGGAGATGGACTCGATCAACGCGACCGACGGCACGTACAAGGGGTGGATCGAGGAGCTCGCGCCGATCGTGGTGGACACGGGGTACGGCACGCTGAAGATCCCGACGTCCGCGATCCGGACGCTGCGCGTGATCCTGGGCGGCAAGACGCTCGGCTCGGACTTCGACGGCGACTCGCTCGACGACTGGACGAAGTTCGGCTCGGCGGCCTGGTCGGTGTCGAGCGGCAAGCTCCAGGCGACCCCCTCCGGCAATTACGACAGCATCCAGTTCAACGAGGTCCTCGAGGGCAGCTACACCATCGACGTCGACGTCACCGGCGCCAACAACGCCGGCATCCTGTTCAACGCCCAGGACGCCAACAACGCGAACGCCCTCTGGCTCGTCCCCAACAACGTCCGGGTCTTCGGCGGCGGCACCTGGTACAACCAGCAACTCGCCTACTGGGCCGCGAGCTACAACTGGAATTCGACGATCCACGTGAAGCTCGAGGTCGACGGCACCAAGGTCACGGTCTTCATCAACGAGACGAAGATCGGCGACGTCACGGTCACCGCTTCCTCCGGCCGCGTCGGGTTCTTCTCGCTGAACCAGGCCTCGTCGTTCGACAACTTCCAGGTCACGAGGTAACCCGTGGCCTGCGACTCCATCCGCCCCCTTCTGCCCGCGCTCGTCCGCGGCGACCTCGGCCCCGCCGAGGCGTCGCGGGCGCGCGGGCACGCGGAGGGGTGCGAAGCGTGCGGGCGCGAGCTCCGGGAGCTGGAAGCGGTCGAGGCGAGGCTGGGCGCGTGGCAGGCGGACCCGGGACCGGTGGACGTGTGGCCCGCGGTGTCCGCGAAGCTCTCGCGGGGCGGGGGAGGCTGGAAGCGGGTGTCGCTGGCGGCGGCGGTGCTGATCGCCGCGCTGGGCGTGGTGTTCCACGTGGTCGGGCCGCGGGCGAAACCGGTGGAGACCGTGAAGGTGCCCCCGGGTCCCGCGGTGCTGGCTGCCGCCGGGCCGCAGGACCGCGCCGTCGCGCGCCACGAGGAGATCGCCGCGGCGGCAGGGCGGCGCACAGGGATCTGTTACGCCTACATCGGCGCGTACGACGAGGCGCTGAACGCCGGCGAGTACGCGAGCTTCTCGGACAGGGCCGTGGCGTCCGCCGCTCCCGCGCCGGACGCCGGCGCCGCGGGGCTGCTCGTTCCGCCGACCTACGTCCCGCGCGGCTCGACGCTGCGCCGCATCGAGCCCGCGATCGCGAGCGCCGAGGCGGCGTGGTCGACGCCGTTCGGGGAAGTGACGGTCTTGCAGGAAAAGGGCGGCAAGGATGCGGGCGGGTTCGTGACGGTGGTCGGGGGAGGGAAGGAGATCAAGCTGTCGCGGTTCGCCGCGGCGGGAGACGTGCAGGTGACGCTGGTCGCGGAGGGGTTGCCCTGGCCGGAGGTAGACCGGATCCAGGCGGGGTTCGGGAGGAAGTGAAAAACGGAATTCGCGGATGAAGGCGGATGCCGCGGAAACGACGCGGATACGGCACGTGAAACTGGGCGGGAATGACCCGCAAACTTTTCCGGGGAACTTCAGGAGGCAGTCATGAGACGGTTCTTCGCAGGACTGGCAGCGCTCTCGGCCCTCGCCGCGGCCCTCGTCGCGACGACGCCGGTGCACGCGTGCTTCATCCACTCGCCCCTTCCGGTCGAGCTGGTTGAAGACATCATCACGATCGACATCACGGACAACGTCGCGGTGAAGCAGTACACCTGCACGTTCTTCAACCCGAACGCACAGGCGGTCGTCGGCGGCACGTGCTACATGGAGTTCGAGGCGGACGCGCAGATCGACAAGCTCACGTTGAAGCTCGACGGCAAGGAGGTCGAGGCCGAGATGCTCGACGCCGAGAAGGCGAAGAAGGTGTTCTCGGAGATCGCGGCGCGCGGCGGCAAGACGGCGCTGCTGGAGTTCTACGGCAAGGGCCTCATCCGCGCCGAGGTCCCGAACCTCCCGCCCCAGGGCAAGGTTACCGCCGTGCTGCGCTACACGCAGGTCCTCAAGTCCGAGGACGGCGTCTTCCGCATGGGCTTCCTCAACACGAACCCCAAGGCGTGGCTCAAGCCGCTCAAGCGGGTCGTCGTGGACTGCACGATGAAGTCGCAGAAGCCGATCAAGTCGATCTACTCGCCGACGCACAACGTCACCGTGACGCGCGTCGACGACTTCAACGCCAAGGTCCACTACGAGCAGGAGAACTACCTCCCCAAGACCCCGATGGCGCTCTACTGGCAGGTCGCCCCGGGCGAGCTCGGCGTCTCCGCCCTGACCTACCGCGACGACGAGGAACGCGGCTACTTCATGATGATGGTCTCGCCGTCGATCGATCCGTCCAAGGTCCCCGTCCTCCCGCAGGAAGTCATCTTCTGCATCGACTCGTCCGGCTCCATGATCGAGGACAACCGCCTCGGCCAGCTCCAGGACGCCCTCAAGTACTGCCTCAACCACCTCCGCCCCGAGGACCGCTTCAACATCGTCGACTTCGGCACGGAAGCCCGGGCCTTCAAGGAAGAGCTGCTCGTCGCGACACCGGAGAACGTGAAGAAGGCGATCACGCACGTCGAGAAGCTCAAGCCGCGCGGCCGGACGGCGATCGAGGAGGCCGTCAGCCTGTCGCTCGGGATGTTCACGGACACCAAGGACGCCCGGAACCTGATCTTCCTCACGGACGGCATCCCGAACGAGGGGGAGACGGACACGGACAAGCTCGCGGACCTGCTGGAGAAGCGCAACACGAAGCACGCGCGGATCTTCACGTTCGGCGTCGGCAACGAGCTGAATACGCGCCTGCTCGACATGCTCGCGAACGACAACGGCGGCAGCGCGGCGTACGTGATGCCGAAGGAAGACCTGACGCAGCGGATCACCGACCTCTACGACCGCATCGCGAACCCCGTCCTCACCGACATCAAGGTCGCCTTCCAGAACATGAAGGTCGAGGAGATCTACCCGCGCCGGATGCCGGACCTGTTCAAGGGCCAGCAGATCGTGCTGTTCGGCCGCTACATGGTCGAGGACGGCAGCTGGACGCCGGAACGCGACATCCTGGTCACCGGGCGGCTGGCCGGCAAGGAGGTCTCCTTCCCGTACACCCTGAGCTTCCCCGCCGAGTCCTCCCGCAACGACTTCCTCCCCCGCGTCTGGGCCGGCCGCAAGGTCGGGCACCTGATGGCGGAGGTGAAGCGCAACGGGCAGTCGAAGGAGCAGATCGACGAGATCGTGCGGCTGGCGAAGCAGTACGGGATCGTCACGCCGTACACGAGCTTCCTGATCGCCGACGACGTCGGCAAGCACGACCTCGCGGCGATGCGCGACCGCGCCGGCGCCGGATTCCGCAAGGAAGCGGAGGGCGGCTGGGGCGCTTCCAGCGCTCCCGCGGCGATGGAGGAATCCAAGCTCAAGAGCGGCGAGAACGCGTTCGACAGCTACGAGATGGCCGGCCGCGTGACGGGCAAGTCGCAGGAGCAGGTCATGGAGAAGATGCGGATCATCGGCTCCAAGAACTTCTACAACGAGGGCGGCGTGTGGACGGACAGCACGTTCGACCCCGCGAAGCACAAGGACTTCATCGACGTGAAGATCGGCAGCGACGACTACGTGAAGCTCGTCGAGGCGAAGCCGGGGCTCGCGAAGTTCCTCTCGCTGGGCAAGGTGATCGTGATCTACCAGGGGAAGGTCTACCGGGCGCAGGAATAGCCGTCCGGACGTCGAACGACAGGGGCCCGGCCGGCAACGGTCGGGCCCCTTCTATTGGCCGCCGCCGTCCTCTATAGTCCGCGCCCTGTGAAGTCTCTCAAGCCGGCGCTGACGCGCCTTGCGCAGGTTTCCCCCACGATCCTGGCTGCAGGAACGCTGGGCTGCGCCCTGCTGCGCCTGACCGTGCGGGACCGCTGGCCCGTATTCTCCATGATCTTCTACGCCTCGCCGCCGGTGCTGATGGCCGGGGTGCTCATGGTTGCGGCCGGCGCCTGGGCGGTGCGGCGCGAATGGCGTCCGGCGATCGGAGCGGGGGGGGGAGCGCTGGTCGCCGTCGCGTGGTGGTTCGCCACTTCCCTCGTGCTCGCGCCGCCGCCGGACGGCGATCGACCCAAGGACCTCCTGCGCGGCATGGGCTGGAACGTCGCCCGCGGCGCTTACGGGTGGGACGGCGTCCTCGAGGGAATCCGCAACGTGGATCCCGACGTGGCGTGGTTCGGGGAAGCGGAGGATCCGGCGTGGAAGGGCGGGCCGCCGTGGCATGCGGGGCTGCAGGGGTACGACCGGCGGGAGATGGGGGGAGGGCTGGTGCTGGTCACGAAGGGGAGGATCCGGGAAGCGCGGCAGTTGATGGACGGGAGGAACTCGCTGGCCGAATTCCGGATCACGGTCCGGGGTGCGGACCTGACGGTGCTGCTGGTGGACCTGGACGGATCGCCGTGGAGGCACCGCGGACCGGCGCTGTCCGTGGTGCAGGACGCCATCGAGAGCGCGCCGCCCGGGCCGTTGCTGGTCGGCGGCGATTTCAACACGCCGCGCGACTCGGCCTTGCTCGACGGCTGGCGCCCACGGCTGACGCATGCGTTCGAAGCGGTGGGGAGGGGGATGGACGGGACGTGGCCGGAGCCGCTTCCGTTCCTTTCGATCGACCACTGCTGGGTTAACGACCGGGTGAAGGTCTGGAAGTGCGAGTTGGGGAGGACGGGGGCATCCGACCATCGGCCCGTAATTCTGGAATTCCGTCCTGGGGAATAACGCGCGCATCTCATAACTGATTGCCTTGTAATGCTTTGTGTCAATCGACAGGCCGAACTCCCATCCCTCTCACCCCTCAATTCTCAATACTCAACCCTATTCCATTGTTGTACTCTCGCCGCCCCATGACCCCCGCCCCCCGCCTCGCCCTCGCTGCCGCCCTCGCCGCTGTCCTCGCAGGCTGCGGCTCCGAACCCCAGACCAACCCCAAGGACCAGCCCCACGCCGGCAACTTCGCCGACGTCCGCACCGTCTACTGGACCGACCAGATCGGCTACGGCGCCGGCTTCGTCGCCGAACGCCGCTGCTCCGACGGCGCTTCCGTCACCCGCGAACACATCCTCGCCTGCGACGCGACCGACACCGAAACCCCCGCTTTCTGGGCCGACGCCGCCCTCGAAACCCTTTCCGACGGCAAAACCTCCCGCCTGCTCGTCATCGGCGGTCTTGGGCACGAGCCGGCCGCGAGCCCGAAGCGCCTCGCGCTTCAGCGAAGCGCCAGCGGCCGGTGGTCGCGCGTCGGCCTGGACGGGAATGCCGAGGATCTGCCGGAATTCGACGGGTGCGACGACGTCGAGATCGAGCAGGACCACGTGACCGCCGGGATCGCCGTCCGCCGGCTGGGCCTCAAGCCCGGCGAGGCAAAGGACGTCGACCGCCTGCTGGTCCGCCTCCCGGGGATGGACGTCGAGCGGGTGAAGCGTCGGCTGACGCGGCTCGACGAGACTTCCTATTCCTGGGAAGGGCTTTCGGCCGATGGGTCGGCCGCCTGGCGCCTCGACCTCTCCGTGGATGCTTCCGGCGCCCTCGTCGCGATCGCGGGGCCCGGCACCCAGCACCGCGCCGTGCGCGAAAAGACGATCCGGTAGAGCGATGCCCGAGTTTCGCGAACAGACCCCGCGCGAGTCGTGGGAGAGCGAGAAGCTCGCCGTGCTCTCGAAGAAAATCGACGAGCTGCAGCTTCGCATCGAGGGGACGCCGCTCGAGAGCGCGCTGAACAAGCTCGCCGAGGAACTCGAGGCCAAGGGGCTGGCGTTCCGGCCGAAGACGTACCTCTCCGACGAGTGGGGCTGCCCGGAGGGCGTGCCGGTCATCGGGATCCCGTTCTACCTCGCTGACGAGCGGCTGAAGCGCCTCGAGGACGAATTCAGCGAGGATCTCGAGGACGACCGGCTGACGATGATGTACCTGCGCCACGAGGCGGGGCACGCGTTCAACTACGCGTACCGGCTGTACCAGTCCGAGGAGTGGCACCAGCTCTTCGGGCCGTACTCGCGGCCGTACGTCGAGGACTACCAGACGAACCCCTTCTCGAAGAAGTTCGTGAAGCACATCCCGGGGTGGTACGCCCAGAAGCATCCCGACGAGGACTTCGCCGAGACGTTCGCGGTCTGGCTGACGCCGGGAAGCGACTGGAAGGAGAAGTACAAGGGGCACGGGGCGCTTCCCAAGCTCGAGTACGTCGACCGGACGATGGCCTCGATCGGGCGGACGCCGCCGGCGGTGGACGTGGACGCGCCGCCGGACGAGGAGCTGGGGACGGTGACGGTGAAGGAGCATTACGAGCGGCGTGACGAGCACGAGGCGATCGGGGCGCAGATCGCGGGGTACGCGGACGGCGACCTGCGCGAGCTGTTCGGGCCGGCGTCCGAGGAGGACGGAGCGGCGGCGTGGGCGGACTCGAAGCACCGTGCGATCGTGAAGCAGGTGGCGTACTGGACGGGGGCGCGTCAGCCGGTGGTGCTGGCGATGGCGAAGCACCTGATCGTCCGGCTGCAGGAGATGAAGCTCTCGATGCCCGCCGGCGGGGCGGAGGAAGCGATCGTGCGCTTCACCGCGTTCGTGACGACTCTTGCGGCGAACTGGGTGCGGAGCGGGAAGTTCATCGAGCTGTAAGTGCCAGTGGCCAGCGTCGAGCGGCCAGCGTCCAGTCAAGGCCACGAAACCTGACTTGATCCGGCCGACATTCGATTTGTCGTTCCCGGCCGCTGGCCGCTGGCAACTGGCCACTGCCTTGCGTCATGCTAAGATCCGCGGCGAATGAAACGAGTCCTGGTTCTCTACTCGCCCTACACGCCCGGCGGCCGCAAACCTGACATCGTCGTCCTCCAGGTCGCGCGCGCCCTCGTCCGCCTCGGCCACGCGCCGGTCCCGTTCCCGGTGCCGCTCGAACTCGACGCGCTCGTGGCGGGGATCCGCAAGGCTGCGCCCGACGTGATTTTCAACCTGTGCGAGGAATGGCGCGGCGACGGGAAGCAGGAGTCGCGGGTCGCGGCGGTGCTGGAGCTGCTGGGGATTCCCTTCACGGGGAATTCGTCCCTCGGGCTGGCGCTGGCAGGCGACAAGGCTCTCTCGAAGAAGCTCTACGAGTTCCACAACATCGCCTATCCGGAATTCGCGGTGTTCACGCGCGAGAAGCCGGACCTCGTCGGCGGGCACCTGAATTTTCCGATGTTCGTGAAGCCGATGCGCAGCGATGCGTCGCTCTCGATCGGCGACGTGTCGTTCGTGAAGACGTGGGACGAGATGCAGACGCGGGTGAAGCACCTGCTCAAGACGACGAAGGACGCGGTGCTCGCCGAGGAATACATCCGCGGCCGGGAAATCTACGCCGCCGTCCTGTTCGACAGGGTGCTGCCGCTTCTCGAGGTCGATTTTTCCGGCCTCGGCGCGCGCAAGCTCCACATCATGGGCCGCGCGGCGAAGTTCTACACGAAGTCGAAGGCGTACAAGGGGACGCAGGTCGACCGGGTGCGCGCGATGTCGGCCGGGCTGCGGCGGAAGATCGAGCACACGGCGCGCGAGGCCTGCCGCGCCTGCCAGGTCCGGAGCTACGCGCGCGTCGACATCCGCGTGAACGAGCTCGACGAGCCGTTCGTGATCGAGGTGAACCCCAATCCTTACCTGGAGATTCGAAGCGAATTCGCGCGGGCCGCGCGGCTGGGGGGATTTCGCTACGTGCCGCTGATTGGGAAGCTGCTGGATGAAGCGACGAAGAGGGGGGGAACCGCGAGGGTGTTCTAGGCGAAAAACGGCCAGGAAACGAAAAATGAAAAACTAAAAAGGAAAAACGAAAAGCCGGAACGAAGGTGTCGTGATCAACTGAACCGCATTCGCGAGCTGTTTTACTTTTTCGTTTTTCCCTTTTCGTTTTTCATTTCGTGGTCGTTGTCTCCCCGAAGCCCGGCCAATATTTCCTCGACCCCCTTTCTCCGATCACACAGCGCGCGGAATTCCTCCCTGTTCATCCTCCTCGTGACGTAAACCTCCGCCGTCACCGGATAAACCAGGTTGTACCTCGCACTCTCGAACTCGATCGCCGGCGCCTCCGCCTTCCGGCCCCCGAATCCAAACCACCCCTTCTTCTCGGCAACTCCCGTCACTTCGACTTTCGGCGGCTTCGCGAACGTCGCCTCCAGCGGACGGCTCCTCCAACCGAGGAACGCCCACACCTTCGTCTGCCGGCGCTGCACGTCGAAGAAGACCGGCACCATCATCCGGTTGTCCTGCTTCAGATCCGGGTCCCCGGCGAGTTCCTTCGCCCACCGCGCGAACTCCGCCGCCGCTGACTGCGGCGCCTGCGCGTCGACCGGAAGGCCGATCTCGGCGCACGCGACGGCGTGGGCGCCGAAGAAAAGCTGCTCGATGGCGAGAAGCTCGTCGGCCAGCGGCACGCCGGACGGCCCTTCCTCCGACTGCCGGCGAAGGTCGCGCAGTGCCGCGGCGCCGAAAGCCGATTCCAGGACACCCCGCACGTGCCGGTACCCGATCGCCCGGCGCAGGTAGTGCGTCGGAAGCGGCTCGACCGTGAGCTCGGGCCGGAGCTTCGGCCGCGGCGGCCCGCAGCCGGCACGCGGCTCCTCGAGCTGCTTGACGTGCGACTCGCGGGCGAGCGCCAGGATCCCCTTGAACAGCGCTTCCAGCGTCGCGCGATACTCCTTCGACAGCTCGAGCTTCGCCGCCTCCGGGCCGCGGTCGGGCGCCGCGAGCGTCTCAAGCGACCACGCGATGCGGTCGTACCAGCCCGAGTTCGCGGCGGGGGAGAGGTCCACGCCGCCCTTGCGGATTTCCTCGATCAGCCGGTCGGCCAGGTTGAATCCCTCGGGGATCGGCGCGTTTCCGAAGAGCCGCTTCACCAGCGCGCCCTCCGGCGATTCGGAGGGCGGCGCGAACGCGACGCCGCGCTCGAAGGCGGGGGCCTTCCCGGCGTCGAGCGCCGCAAGGGCGCGGCGCAGGTCGGGACGCGTGAACGGGTTGGTCAGGCGCTCGTTGAGCGACATCCACGCTTCGTACCCGCGGCGAAGCGCCGCGTCGGCGCGGATCGCCCGCGCCGCGTCGAGGAAGGAGGCCTCGTCTGGGAATTCCTGCTGCAGGAAGCGGTCCTGGCGGAAGATCGCTTCAAGCGCGGGGGACCAGGTGTAGAAGCCGAGGGGTTTGGAGGCGCGCTCGTCGGCGAGGAAATCGGCGGCGAGCTTCGCGGCGGCGGGGGAGGGGGAAGCGACCCCGGAGCCCAGCTGGCGCGCGGCGTGGAGGAGCGGGGCGGCCGGTCCTTGGCCGAGGGCGGCGGACAAAGTCGCGAGGAGCGCTTCCTTGCCCGCGAAGCTCCCGGATCCCTTTTCCGCCGCGAGCTCGACGGCCGCGATGAGCCCGTCGTCGAAGGCCTTGGCCTTGGAAGCGAGGATGGAGGCGGAGACGAAGCCGGAGTGGCCGAGCGCCGTGACGGACTTGGCGAGCCCGGGGTCGCCCCAGGTGACGTCTTCGGGGCAGTCGAGGGCGATGACTTGCCCCGCGTCGTCGATTCTAAGGCTTGCGTCTTCCCTGCGGACGTCGCGTATCATGCCGCGCATGTTAGCGTCCGGCCGCGGCGCGACGGGCGCTTTCTGTTCCAGGTTATTGACGGATTCCGTTCGGGCTTGATCGTTTGGCTTTCTTCGCTCAGGATACGCCGCGGTTCGAACTATGACTGACAGACCCAAAGACACTCCGACGAATCCTCCATTGATCCGCCCCGCGGGCGGTCCGGGGGCCGTCGCGCCTGCGCGAAAGAAGGCGCCGGGCGGGGAGTTCACGGAGGCGGAGGACACGGCGGTGCTGGCGCCGTCGCTGGCCGCCGCGTTCCTGAACTGCGGCGTGGACCGGCTTCACCGTGGCGAAACGCAGGCGGCGATCAGCGACTTCGCCGAGGCGATCAAGATGGACCCGACGCTCGCGCGCGCCTGGTGCCTGCGCGGGTACGCGTACACGATCCTTCTCGATTTTGCGCGCGCCGCCGCGGACCTCAGCAAGGCCCTGAACGTCGGGCTGTCCGGGAACCACGAGGACAACGCGTGGCTGCGGCTCTGGGTCGTCCGCTCCCGGACAGGGCAGGCCCCCGGCGTCACCAAGGACCTCAACGCCCATTTCGCGCGCCGCGTCGACCCGCCCCCTGCCCCCTGGGCCCTCCGCATCGGCTCCTTCCTCGGGGGGACCATCCCCGAGAAGGAGTTCCTCGCGGAAATCGACGGGAACCCTTCGCCCTCCAGCCCCGAGCGCTGCTGCGAGGCGTGGTACTTCGCCGCGCAGCACCGGCTGGTGTCCGGGGACCGGAACGGCGCGAAGTCGGCGTTCGAGAAGTCCGTTTCGACGCAGGCGAAGGGAATCAGCGCGTGGAGCGCGGCGCGGGCCGAGCTGATGGCGCTGATGGGCGCGAAGAAGTAGCGCTACGCGTCGTAGTTTTCGCGCACGAATCGCCGGGCGAACTCGACGAGCTGCGTCCACTGCTGGACCGCGTGGATCCGGTAGCCGAGTTTCGCCAGCGGGTCGAGGCGGCGCACGCTCGAGGCCGCGATGTTGAGGACGAGCGTTCCCCCGCCGCGCGCCTTCTCGATCGCCAGCTTTGAGACCGTCTCGCCGGTCAGCCCCGCCGCATACGGCTGCAGCATCGTGTCCACGCCGTCGTCCGAGATCACCACGATATGGACCGGCACGTCGTCCGGTTTCCGGTCCTTGTACGTCTGGTGCAGGATGTTCAGCGGGAACGCCGTGCTCCCGTTCAGGCACCCCGTGATCACTCCCAGGATCGCCTTCTCGTCCCTCACGAACCCCCTCGTCCACGTGAACTGCCCCGCGCCGCTCCAGAGCGTCGCCTGCACGCGCGCGCCGACGCGAAGCGCCGACAGGGCGAGGATCGTGCCGCAGAGAGCGAGGTAGCTGATGCTCTGCGCAGGGTTCGGCATCGAGCCGGACGAGTCGACGTAGATGTCGAGGTCCATCGGGCGCTTCGCCGGGTCCGCGCCCGGGATGTCGGCGTAGGTCCGCTGCACCGTGGTCACCCCGGGGATCACCGTCGGCGAGCGCGAGATCGACCCGAAGACGTCCAGCGCGCCGAGGTCGTCGGTCGGCTCCCACGATTCGTACCCCTCCGCCATCGGCTCCACGGCCCGCGGCTGTTTTTTCTGCGGGAAGGGGAGGAGGTGAGGCAGAGCCCGCTCGCGGTAGTAGCGCGTCGTGACCTCGTGCGGAGACAGCTCCACGCCCAGCGTCTTGAGCAGGTCGGCGTACTCCCACGGCTCGCGGCATTGCGATCCCGGGCGCCCCGTGCCCTCCGCCGAAGGAGCCGTGTTGGCCTGCTTCGGCGTGCGGTGTTTCGATTTCCCGACGGTGTCCTCTCCCCCGAGGTCCGCATCGAACTCCGCTCCCTCGTCCAGCTCTTCTTCCCCCACCTCCACCAGCCCGTCCGGGACCGCGTCCTTTCCCCCGGCGCCCATTCCCGCCCCGCGCGTGTCGTGCAGCCCGCGCTTCACGAACTCCGACGCCTTCCTGTTCTTCTTGTCCTCGAGGAGCCACGGGTAAAGGATGACGGCGAAGCGCCGTGCGCCGCGGAGCCAGGAGGAGGCGAAGAAGCGGACGAGGCGGCAGATGACGGCGGCGTCGGCGTCCATGTCCGCGGTGACGTCGTCGGGGGACAAGTCGCCGTGGGGGAGGCGCCAGAGGTATTCGTAGGCCCGCGTGTAGACCTTCCAGACGGCGGAGCCTCCCTCTCGTTGCGGCGCGATGGCGTTGAGCTGGCGGTAGACGCCGGCGATATCGACGCCTTGCCGCTGGAGGCGGTCATTGATGAAGAGGTCGCCGTAGAGGTTCGCGACCATCGCCGCGACGTCGCCCTCGAGGCCGTAGAGCTCGCGCCGGATCCCGGCGAGCATGCGCGCGTTATCCGAGAGATTGCCCGGCACGAACACGTGGTGGCCGATCTCGTGCGCCTGCACGGGAAGGGCGAAGTCCTCGAGGCCGTTCTTGCGAAGGGTCTCGAGGTTGACCATGACGACCTGATCGACGAGGCGGATGGCGGCGATTTCCCCGGCCATGCCGGACTTCCCGGCCTCGCGGTCGGACTTGAAGTAGACGGGCTCGCGGAGGACGGTGTAGGGGGACCAGGCGGCGAGCGCGTCGGGCCATCCGGCGCGCCAGCGGTCCTCCACGGAGATCGCCGGGGGTATTTCGGTGGACTTGGCCACGCGCTTCAGTGCTCCGATGTGCCGCCGGCGGCGCGGATCCGGACCCGGTGGCTGTCCGGCGACGTCCACGCTACGAAGTCCTCGCGCGCCACGAACGACGACGCGCCCGCCATGTCGGGGAATTTCGCGGACTCGCCCCCGAACGTCAGCGTCCCGTCCGGCGCGAGCCGCGGCCCGCCGTCGTCTCCGGAGCCAAGGAGCGACGCGATGAACCCGCGCGGCTTGACCTCGCCCAGCTTGTAGTCGGCGGCGGCCGCGTCGGGGCGGCAGGACCACCCGTAGACGTCCGCGTCGAGGCGGAACGCGCCGTTCGCGGCGAGCGCCCAGAGCCGGTGCCGTGAAGATTCGGGCGCCGCAAGCAGCAGCGGCGGCTCGTCGAAATGGCCGTCGAACCCGGAGAAGTTCCCGATCGGGCCACGGGCGCTCCAGGACGCCAGCAGCCCCCGCGGCGGCGAGGACAGTTGCTTGCGGAGATCCTCGAGTTTCCGCGGGGACGCCTTCGGCAGCTTCTCCAGCGTCGCCGCCGCAATCGCTTCCTCGGGCCGCCGCCAGGCGTCCGCCCGCAGCGCCGCGATCACGAGCGCGGCGGCCTCGGTGGGCCAGCCGGGGAGCCGAAGCGCCGCCAGCGTCACGGCCGCCGGGAGCCCTTCCGCCAGCCTCAACGCTTCCGTCCGCAATCGCGCTTCACCGAGCCTCCACGCCAGCACGGCCCCGGCGTCCATCAGGTCCCCGGGGCGCGGCAGCGGAGTCGCCACCTCGACGATCCGCCGGGCGAATTCCTCGCCGCGCGCGCCGAGGTTCTCGATGGCGTTGGAGAGCGCGCCGGGGAGGAGCCGGGGGCGGGCGAGCAGGAGAGGGCGGAGCCCGGGCAACGTCACGCGGAAGAGCGTGGAAATGGCGGGGTTCGAACCGCCGCGCGGCGCGAGCGTTCCGCGGCCGGCGTGGATCAGGAGGAGGCCGTAGGCCGTCGACAGCAGCTCGTCGGCGCCCGGCTCTCCCTCGCCGCCGAGCGGCGGCAGCAGCTCGGCGCACAGCGCCAGCACCGCGTCGGCATCGAGCGACGGCGAGCGACGCCTCGCGATACGAAAGCGCCCGTTGAGCTCTTCCCGGCGGGAGGAGAGCCAGTCGCGGGTGAAGGATGCGGTGAGGGTTGGCATGGGGAAAACGGCAGGGGATGGGGGTGTGGGCATCCCCTGCCGTTCTACCCCTGCGTCTGCAACCACCTCCGGTAGTTCGAGTACCGCTGGTGGTAGTACTTCAGCTTCAACACGTCCGTGTGCACGTGGGCATACAGCTTCGAGTTCTTCGAAAGCGTCGTCAGCACCGTCTCGATCTTCACGATCTGCGTCTCAACTTCCTTCATGGGCACGCCGTCCAGCCCCTTGTCGAACTCCTCGTCAATCTGCGCGACGGGATCGTCGCGGTCGAGGTTCAGCCTCACGAACTCCTCGCACGCCAGGTCCCACGCCTTGCGCAGCCACGCGATCCGGTCGATCCGGAAGATCTGCGCGTCCTGCTTGTCGAAGTACGGCGACGTCGGGTTGGGCTGCAGCTTCTCGTGCAGCACGAACGGGGCGATCTGCCGCACGTCCTCGGGCGACACTTCCGCATTCCCGCGGAACCACGCCAGCGTCTTCGCGAACGTCAACAGCGTCATCAGCGCACGCACCGACAGCCCGTTCTCCGTCTGGCTGCACAGGCACTTCACCTTGTCCCGCCCGCAGTCGTTCGCGCAGGTCGCCGAGAGCGTCTTCCCCGCGAGGTGGATCGTGTCCTTCGACTTGTACTCGACCTCCAGCGCGGCGAGGTCGCAGAAGTCGAACTGCGCCGCGAAAAACTCGATCCGGCGCCGAACGCCGCGCGGGATCGGCACTTTCAGGATCTGGTCGTACGCCGCGTTCAGCTCCTGCTCCGTGAACTTGATCTCCGCCGGGACCATCGACTCGGGCTTCACGCCGTCCTCGATCCGCGTCTGGAGGTCGGACAGGAAGCGCGGGTTGAAGTTCAGCGCCTTGATCACGACGTCGATCCGGTCCTTCAGCGCCTCGATCACCTGGTAGGTCCCGCCGCCCGCGTCGTCGTTGGCCGTCAGGAACCACGCGCTCTCCGGGGAGTCGATCGTCTGGCCCAGGACCTCCGCGTAGCCGTCCGCCAGCAGCGTCAGCAGGGCCGACTGCGTCCGCGTCGGGATGCGGTTGTACTCGTCGACGATCTTCACGCGCATCCTGATCCACTGCCGCCACCCGATCCGGATCTTCTCCATGTCGTCGGCCTGGATCAGGTCCTTCGGCAGGGGCGAACCGAGCAGGTCCGCCACCGTCATCTGCGGCTGCCCGTGCTGCATCGCGCGGCGCATTTCCTTGAGCGAGTACCCGGCGAGGATGCCCATGAGGAGGGCGGAAGCGGTCTTGCCGCGTCCCGGGCCGCCGACGAAGAGCGCCTTCTTGCGGCCGGCGAAAGTCAGGAGCGGCAGGAGCACGAATGACGAGAACGAGTGCGCTGTCGGGAGGCGCACCTCGGTGCCCGCCCCGCCGAACCGGAAGGCGCGTGGCGTGGCCTCGTTGAACTCGATGTCGTAGTACGGAGTGATGATCGCGTGGTTGACGATCCAGTAGTACGCCTGCCGGAATTTGTCGTCGAGCGGCACGGACGCCATCGGCACGTTTTCGCCGTCCGTCGGCGCAATTCCGCGATAGAGCTCCGCGACGTCGAAATCCCGCGAACGCGCGGCGCCGGCCTTCGGGATCGTCGGCGAACTGCTGACCTGGCGCGGGTCGCGCGGCGGGAGGGGAGGGGGCATGCCGGAATTGTGGGCGGCGCCGCGGGCCGGGTGGAAGGAAATGACGCCGCGCTATTTTTCGCGGGGAAGTCTCGCCAGCTCCGCCCTCGCCATCGGAGGCTCCACGAACCCCTTGACCGCGTGGTCGACGCATTCGCGGAGAAGCGGCGCGGCGCCGGCGTCGTCGCCGGCGGCGGCGCGGGCGATCCCGGCGTAGAACGCCGCTTCGCACGTCCGTTCCCGCCGCGTCTTCTCGTCGCCCGTGCGCGCCGTCAGGAGCAGCTCGGCCTCGGCGAGGTCGCCCTTCAGGAACTCCGCGATCTGCCGCGGCCACGCCGTCTCCACGGTCGGATGCGTCTGCTCCAGGTGCCGCTTCAGCCCGGCGATCGCTTCCATGCGTTTGCCGGCCCGCAGGCGGGCGGCGGCGAGCTCGAGGACGGTGAAGTCGTGCGCGGCGCCGGCGTGCTGGCGGCCGGCGGCCTCGTCGAGATCGGCGATGGCGCCGTCGAGGTCGCCGAGGCAGAAGCGGGCGTGGCCGCGGGCGCGGTGGAACTCCGGCTCGGTGCGGATGTCGAGGGCCTTGGTGAAGTCGGCGACGGCGGCAGCGGAGTCGCCCGCCTCCTGGTGCTCCTTGCCGCGGTGGAACCAGACCTTGGCGTCGTCGAGGTTGAGCTCGAAGGCGTGCCGCGCCGCGTCCTGCGCGCCGGCCTCGTCCCCGGCCGCGCGGCGCGCCTCGGCGAGCCTGAGCCATGCGGAGGCCGATTTCGGATCCAGCTCGGTGGCCCGTTCGAACGCGCGGGCGGCGCCGGCGGGGTCGCCGTGCTCCATCTTGGATTCGCCCAACACGATGCAGTCCCGGCTTTCGCGCAGGCTGTTCCGGGAAGAGCCGCAGGCGGAGAGGCAGACGATCAGCGCCGCGAGCGCGAGCGAACGAGTCATGGGAGACCTCAGCGGAAGAACCCACCCCGGCGCATTATGAAGGGGGCGGGAGCGGGAGCGTCGAGAAATCTGACCCTGCGCGCCGCGTTTCGCGTATATTCCGAAGTCCATACGCCTGAAGGGGTTGCGGTATCCGCTGTCGCCGCCTCTTCCCCGGAAATCCTCTTTACCCCGTGTAACACTTTCACCCCCCGCCGTCCTTTTCTCGGCTGACGCGTGACAACACCGCTGGAGAACGAACATCAGACGGCTCTTCTTCGCGACTGGGCCCGCGGCAATCGGGGCAGCGGCGAGGAACTCCTGCGACTCATGCTTCCGGGGATCTACGGGTTGTGCTTCCGCATCCTCGGTCGCGACGCCGATGCCCAGGACGCCGCGCAGGAGACGTTTGCCCGGATGTGCGCGGAAGTCCGGAAAGGGACGGAGATCCGGGACGTGAGGAAGTGGGCGGCGACGGTGGCGATGAACCGGTCGATCGACATGAAGCGGGTGCGGGGAAGGGAAGTCGAGCTGGAGCCCGAACTCGCGCCGGCTGCCGAAGGGGCCGACCCGCTGGACCGGATTGACGCGGAGCACCTGAAGACGTGGATGGCGAAGTTGCCGGAGCGGTACCGGGTGGTGCTTCACCACCATTTCTACATGGACCTGAAGCCGCAGGAGATCGCGGAAGTGATGGGGCTGGAGGACGGGACGGCGAGAGTGCTGCTGCACCGGGCGATCGCCGCATTGAGGAAGGCCGCCGGACAGGGGACCACCGAAGACAAATGAACACGCACCCGAAACACGAGAAGCTCGCGGAATTCGCCTGGGACGCCCTCGAGGGCGCCGAGGCGGACGCCGTCGAGGCGCACGTCGCGACCTGCGGCGAGTGCGCGCTTCGTGTCGAGCGGGTGCGGGCCGAGGCGCGGCGGATCGCGGCTTCGCTGGAGACGCCGGTGCCGGCGGGGCTGTCCGCGCGGATCCTGGAGGTGGCGACCCCCGCGGCGACGACCTCCGGCGGATTCCGTCCTGCGCCCTGGCTCGGCGCGGCGGCAGCGGCGCTGTTCGCGGTCACCGCGGCGTGGGCCTGGCACGAGCGCACCTCGGCCGTCGACCGGCTCAACCGCATCGAAAACGAACTCGCCGCGCTCAAGGCGCGCGGCCCCGAAAAGGTCCAGCCTCCCGCCGACGACATCGAGGACATTCTCCGGCGCATGGCGCGAATCGAGATCGAGGGCGAAGTCGGGGTCGTCGTCGGGACCGTCGACTCGCTGACCCCGGAATCCCGCGATCGCGCCAAGGACGTCCTCATGTCCTACAGCGACGCAATCTCCGACATCCTCGCCAAGATCGCCCATCGCAAGATCGACATGGACGCCCTTCAGACCACAGACATGTTCGCGGGCCTCAATGAAGCCCTTTCGGGCCTCGACCCCGACGAGTTCAAAGCCCTCGTCGCTTCCATCGAGCGTCCCTCCAAGGCCGACGCCGAGGCTGTGGCCGTCGCCGTCGTGGGAGACCTCCAGGCTGTCGCGCAGCTCGATCGCCCGCAGGTCGAAGCCCTGGAGAAGCTCGTCCGCGCCAACCTCGCGTGGCGCCGCGATTTTCACTTCCTCCCCGACGTCGCGAAGAAGGAACTCGCCTGCCGCCTCCTCGGTGCGGGCGGCTCGCTCAAGCCCGAGGTCGAGTCGCTTCTCAACAGCCAGCAGAAGGCCCGCGTGAAGTCCTATCTCGCGAGCGCGGAGACGGAGCGGAACAAGTACTGGGAAAACCTGAGAAACAGGGCGAAGTAGCCCAACCAAGGAGAGCCTGTCATGAAGAAAATGATCGGCGGATTCGCGGCGGGAGTCGTGGCGGTGATGGCGATGCTGGCGGCGGCGGAGGACCGGAAGCCGGCGGACCCGAACAAGCCGCCCGAGGAAGTCTGGCTCGAGGGCGAGATCATCGACCTGGCGAGCTACATCAAGGACGGCGACCACGGCAAGGACCACTGGAAGATGGCGAAAGTCCACATCAAGGCGGGGACGCCCGCGGCCATGCTGACCTTCGACGGGAAGCTGTATGTGATCACGCCGTACAACCGCGAAGGGTTCGAGCCGCTGGGGAACGCGGGCGAAGTCGTGAGGATGAAGGCAGTGACCTACGAGCGCGACGGGGTCAAGATCGCCATCGCGAAGGACGTCAAGAAGCTCCCGCCGGACTACAAGCCGGGCGAGGAGCACGGCGGCGGAAACCGGATGGGCGGCGGCGACGCGGGCGGCTTGAAGCCGGGCGCGAAGTAGCGGGAAAATCGGGTCCCCGGGCCGGATAGAATCGGCCCGGGACCTGCTCAAACCACCATGAACCGAACCCTCTTCAAGTTGATCCTGGGCGCCGCGGTCGCCGCAGTCGCGGTCGCCGGCTGGGTCGTGCCCGTCCGCGCCGAGGACAAGAAAGGCGACGAGAAGAAGGGCGACGAGAAAAAGAAGTCGGACAAGGAGCGCGAGGCCGAGCGCAAGCGGGAAGAAGAGAAGAAGCGCGAGGAAGAGGCGCGCAAGCGCGCCGAGTCCGATTGGGACAGGCCGGGAGGCGCGAATCCGGGCTGGCCCGAGCCGCCGGACGCCGAGGAACTGATGGAGGCGGCGAAGCGGCACCACGACGGCGCCGTCGCGGGCGCGAGCCGCGAGGAAGAGCCGAAGCCGGGCGTGGGCGGCTACCGCAAGCCGGTCGCCGACGACGAAGCCGAGGCCGCCGCTTCCGCCGGAGGAGCGTTCGGCGAGGGCGCGAAAGAGGAGAAGAAGGACGACGGAAAGGGCGCGACGCCGCGGGACAACGGCGGCGACAAGAAGGAGGAGCACAAGTGAAGCGCTTCCTCGCAGCCCTCGTCGCCGTCCTCGCGGCAGCCGTCCCGGCCGCCGCCGGCGAGGAGACCAGCCGCGCGGGGGGCGGATCGCTGGAGGAGCTGCGCGCGGTCCTCGAGCTCGACGGGCAGCAGGCGGGCCGCATCCAGACCGCCTACCGCGATGGGGACGCCGACCTGCAGCGCATGCGGGACGCCGCCCGTTCCCGCGGCGCCGTGGTCTCGATCGAGCAGCTCGTCAACTGGCAGGACGGCCTCCGCCAGCGCGTGAAAGACGCCCTTCACCCGAACCAGCTCAGCCTGTACGAGGCGTGGCTGGAGAAGAAGCGCCGGCTGGGCGAGGAGTACGACAAGTCGCTCTTCGGCCTGCCGAACGCCACGGAACTCAAGCTCAAGCTTGGGTACACGGCCGAGACGATCGAGAAGGTGCAGCCGATCGCCGACCAGGCAGTCGCGGACATCCGGAAGAAGATGGCCGAGATGCGCGGAGCGGGGCAGGCCATCGCCGCGATCGGCGACGCGGTGAACGCGCTTCGCACCGACGCGTTGCGGAAGATCGCGGAGTGTGGCACTTCGAGCGAGAAGCTGAAGTTCGCGAACTACCTGAAGACGTGGCTGAAAACGCCCGCCGAAAAACTGTCGAGGCCGGAGGCGGACCGGCTGGACCGGACGATGAAGCAGCTCGAGCTGGCGGACGGGGCGATGACGGACCGGGTGCAGTCGCTGGTCGCGGCGGTCCTGTGGCACCAGGAGGAGAACACGACGCTCCGGCGCGGGCTCGGCAAGGAGCTGCTGATGACGCTGCTGCAGAAGCGCCCCGAGGCCGAGGTCTGGACGGCGCTGTACGAGTACGGGACGCTGTTCGACATCCACAACCGGCGCATCAAGGCGCTTCGCGACGACCTGAAGGCGATGCTGTCGACGAAGCCGATTGCGAAGCTGGTGGCGGAGGGCGTGCTGGAGTAGGCGTTCGCATAGGCCGGACGCCTCGAATTCGTTCCTGCCCGCACCCTTCCAAATTGCGCCCCGCTCCCCGGGCGGCTAGAATCCCGGGCGCATGGACCCCGTCGCTCCCCCTCCCCAGCAGGATTTCGGCGTCACCCACGGGCTGGACTTCGCCCGCTGGATCACGGAGATCGCCAATCTCCTGAAGAAGGCGGACGCTTCGGACCCGACGGTCCAGGTGGCGTTCCTGGAGATCGCGAAGTCGCTCGAGCGGCTGCGCCGGTACAAGAAGGACCTGATCCTGGGGACCTACAAGACGTACCTGACGGTGAACGAGTCGGTGGTGACGTCGTTCCCGACGGCGGAGATCGTGGCGGCGCCGATGGTGCGGCTGATGGACGCGGCGGGGATCTGGTCGCTGGGCGTGGACCACCGCATCGACATCGCGAACGTCGAGATGCTGGCGACGATGCTGGCTCACCCGGAGGAACCGCGCCCGGACCCGCTCTCCATGAAGTACCTCACCATCAATCCGGTTAAGTACATCGTGGTCTTCGCGGGCGAGCAGGTGGTCGAGCCCGAAGTCGGCATGCCGACCCCCGAGGAGGGCCTCGCGGTCGGCGGCAACAAGGTCGACAAGGAACTGTTCCACCAGGAAGCCGACGTCCTCGGGGCGCTCGACGACGCCTTCTCCGGCTGGGGCGGCGAACAGTCCGACCCGCTCAAGACGGCGAGCCGCGAAATGGCCCGCAAGATCGAGGGCGTCCTCCCCTCGCTGGAGAAACTGGCGGCCCTCGACAAGAAGGCCCCGCGCGACTTCCTCCGCACGTTCTTCGAGAAGGATTTCGGCGAGCTCACGCAGGGCAAGTCCGCCGAGGAATTCCTCACCGCCATGGGCCACTTCCTCCGCGCCCTCCCCCCCGAGGTGCAGGAGAAGATCTTTCAGCACTCGTTCAAGAAGGCCGATCGCGACGACTCCGTGGAGGCCCTTCGCGGGACGAGCGCCGAGTTCCGGACGAATTTCCTGCTCGAGCGCATGAAGGGGATGGAGGCGATGAAGGACGTGCGCGACATCGCCACGCTCGTGGTCGCGCCGGGGGGCGAGGTCCAGATGGTCGAGCACATCGCCAAGAAGCTGCTGACCCCGGACCTGCAGCAGGAGGACCGCGCGAACCTCCAGAAGATGCTCAACGTCTTCGGGTTCGACCCCGGCCGCGGCGCGCGCCGCCGGATCGTGCTGTTCATCGGCAAGCCGGGGGTGGACTACGACAACATCAACAAGCTGCTCACGAAGCGCGGCTACGGCGTGATGCTCTGGGACGGCTCCGACACGGCGGACTCGGCCCACGAGGTCCAGCCCGACATCGTGATCGTCGACGCGCCGGCGGCCGGCCCGCCCGGCCTCGCGCAGCTCAAGAAGGTGGCCCAGGCCAGCCAGAAGACCGCCATCATCGTCTTCAGCGAGGGCGCCGCCGACATGACGCCCTTCTACGAACTCGGCGTCAGCCGCACCACCGTCCTCCAGAAACCCGTCCCTTCCGACATCCTGCTGTCGTTCTTCGAGGACCGGAAGGGCCACACGCAGGCGCCGTCGCTGAAGGCGCCGGGGATGACGTCGCGCGACAGCACTTCGAAGTACATGAAAGCCGACCTGGCGCGCGCGAGGGAGATCCAGGAGCGGCTGATCCCGAAGGACATCCCGCAGGTGGCGGGGGCGGAGATTGCGATCGCGTATCGGCCGTGCAACGAGGTCGGCGGCGACTACCTCGACCTGTTCTGGGTGGCGCCGGGGAAGCTCGGGTTCGTGATCGCGGACGTATCGGGGAAGGGCGTTGCGGCGGCGATGATCATGGTGATGGTGCGCAGCGTGTTCCGGAGCGTGGCCGCGGGGTCGACCTCGGCGCGGGACACGATGATCCAGGTGAACAAGATGCTGGCGCGGGACGTGAAGAAGGGGATTTTCGTGTCGGCGCTGTACGGAATTTACGACGTGGACTCGCAGAAGCTGGTGGTGGTGAACGGCGGGCACAATCCGCCGGTCCTGTGGCGCCACGCGACGGGGGCGGGCGAGTACTGCAACGTGTCGGGGATGGCGCTGGGGCTGACGGAGCGCCCGAGCTTCGACAACTCGATCACCGAGGTCGTCTACGACCTTGCGCCGGGCGACCGGATCATGACGTACACGGACGGCGTCACGGAAGCGTTCGCCGCGAACGGCGACATGTACGGGGAAGAGCGCCTGCTGGAGGTGTTCACGGCGCAGGCGAAGCTGCCGGCCCAGTCGCTCATCGACACCGTGATGCTCGACATCGACAAGTTCGTCGGGAAGGCTCCCCGGAGCGACGACACCACGCTGCTCGTCCTCGGCCGCCCGATCGGCAACCTGATCGACTCGCTCGGGTAGTCCCGACGGGCGCGTCCCGCAAACGTTGCCCCCCCGCGCCCTCCCGCTAGAATCCGGCTTCCCGCCCATCGAGAGGATTCCACACCATGCCCGCGCTCCAGCCCCGCAAGATCGGCGTCGTCGGCAGCGGCCAGATCGGCCCCGACATCGCGCTCTACTTCTCGAAGATGTTCCACGCCGCGAAGGTGCCGGTCGTCGTCGTCGACATCAAGCAGGAGGCGCTGGACGCAGGGCGCCAGAAGATGGCCAAGAAGCTCTCGAAGGGCGTCGAGTCCGGCGCGTTCAAGCAGGCCGACGTGGACTCGATGCTCGCCAACACCTCGTGGACGACGGATTACGGCGCGCTGGCCGGCGCGGACTTCGTGCTCGAGGCCGCCACCGAGGACCTCAAGATCAAGCAGCGGATCTTCGAGACGATCGAGAAGAGCGTTTCGAAGGAGGCCGTGCTCGCGTCCAACTCGTCGCACCTCGAGCCCGAGGTGATCTTCGAGAAAGTGCAGGACGCCTCCCGCACGATGGTCATCCACTACTTCTTCCCGGCCGAGCGGAACATCATCGTGGAGGTCGTGCCGGGGAAGAAGACGTCTCCCGCGGTGGCGGACGGGGTGATGAAGCTGTACGAGGCGATCGGCAAGGTGCCGCTCCGGATCGGGAGCCGGTACGGGTACGCGATCGACCCCGTGTTCGAGGGGATGTTCCTGTGCGCGGCGCGGCTCGTGGAATCCGGCGCAGCGACGACCAGGCAGGTCGACGTGATCGCGCAGAAAGTCCTGGGCCTCGGCATCGGGCCCTTCACCGCGATGAACCTGACCGGCGGAAACCCGCTGACGGCGGTGGGGCTCAAGCACTACAACACGAAGATCATGGCGTGGTACGACACGCCGAAGAGCCTCGAGGCGCAGGTGGCGAGCGGGAAGCCGTGGGAAACGCCGGGGCGCGGGGAGAACGTGACGTGGACGGACGACCAGTTCCGCGTCGTCGGCGACGCGCTCCGCGGCTGCTACTTCGGGCTCGTCTGCGAGATTCTCGAGAGCGGCATCGCCTCGGTCGCCGACCTCGAGCTGGGCGTCGAGACGGCGCTCGTCATGAACGCGCCCTTCACGATGATGAACCAGCTCGGCGTCCCGGCGGCGCTCGAACTGGTCCAGGCGTATGCGTCGAAGCAGCCCGGGTTCAAGGTGGCGGCGCCGCTGAAGAAGCAGGCGGCGACGGGGCAGCCGTGGGAGATCCCGCTGGTGCTGCGCGAGGACAAGGGCGGCGTCGCGACGCTGACGTTCCGGCGCCCGAAGGTGCTGAACGCGCTGAACAGCGAGGTGATGAAGCAGCTTTCGGCGCACCTCGAGGCGATCCGGGCGGACAAGGCCGTGAAGGGGATCGTCGTCACGGGGTACGGCTCGAAGGCGTTCGTATCGGGAGCCGACATCAACGAGCTGGCGGCACTGAAGACGCCGCAGGCTGCGACGTCGCACGCCCTGTCGTGGCAGCGGGTGGCCGACACGATCGAGGCGTTCGAGAAGCCCGTGATCTGCGCGTACAACGGGTTGGCCTTCGGCGGGGGGAACGAGCTGGCGATGGCGTGCCATGCGCGGGTTGCGAAGAAGGGGCTGCCGGTGCTGTTCGCCCAGCCGGAACCGCGGCTCGGGATCATCCCCGGGATGGGCGGCACGCAGCGCCTCCCGCGCCTCGTCGGGCTGGCCAACGCCTGGGCGCCGCTTCGCACGGGCGTTCCCGTCTCCGGCGCGAAGGCGAAGGAGTGGGGGTTGATCCTGGAGGAGTGCGAGGATCCGGCCGCGCGGGCGGCGGAGATGGTCCTTGAGGTCGCGGCGGGCAAGCGCAAGCTGACGCCGATCAACCGGGAGCCGATGCCGGTCCCGGCCTCCCTGCCGCAGGTCGACCTGGGCCACCTTTCAAAGAAGACCGACGAGATGGTCCAGCGCGCGATCCTCGAGGGGGCCCAGAAGTCGCTGGAGGAAGGGCTGCGGAACGAAGCGAAACTCTTCGGGGACTGCCTGAAGACCGAGGACATGCGGATCGGGATGGAGAACTTCCTCAAGAACGGTCCGAAGGCGAACGCGGCGTTTGTGAATCGTTGAGAGATCTTCCTCCCCGCCCCGTGCCAGGGGCGGGGTGCGTCGCTTTGGACGCCGGAAGTTTCGACGGCAAGCGTATGATCGTTCCGGATCGCAGTTCACCATGGATACTCCCTCCACCCGCCTGATCAACGTGCTGCTCGTCGAGGGCGCCGCCACCGCTGCCGCCGAGATTCGCAGCAGGCTCGCGGAGTCGGGGGAGCGATCCCTGCACCTCGAGGTCGTTTCGACGGTCGCCGAGGCGATCGCCCGCCTCACGACCGGGGGCGTCGGGGCACTTCTCCTGAGCCTCGACCTGCCCGACCTGCACGGCCCGGCCGCCGTCGCCGCCATGAGGGCCCGCGCCCCGCTTGTCCCGATCCTGATCCTCGTCGATCCCGAAGACTCCGCGCTGAGCGCCGATTTCATCCGGGCGGGCGCCCAGGACTACGTGGTCCGCGGGAAGATCAACGCCAGCTTCCTCGCCCGCCGCGTCCGGAGCGCCATCGAGCGCAAGCGCGTCGAGGAAGAGAGCCGTCTCCTGACGGCGGTGTCGCTCGCCGTGGGGCAAGCCGAGGATTTCAACCACGCCCTGGAGCATGCACTCCGCGAAATCTGCGCGTTTACCGGATGGGACTTCGGCCAAGCCTGGCTCCCTGACAACGCCGGCCAGCGCCTTGATCCCGGCCCGTCGTGGTTCCGCGATCCTTCCCTTGCTTCGTTCCGCGAGGCCGGCGTACGCGCCGACACCGAGTTCGGAGTCGGCCTGCTCTGGGATGCCTACCGCGAACGTCGCCCCATCCTCTGCGCCGACCTCAGCGCCGATCCCCGCTTCCGCCGCGCGGCCCCCGCCGCAGCTGCGGGCCTCCGTGGCGGACTCTTCTTCCCCGTCCTCGCAGGCAACGAGGTCGTCGCCATCATCGAATTCCTCATGCGTGCCCCCCGCACGGATGATGCACGCCTCCTCAACACCGTCGCCGCCATCGCTGCCCAGTTCGGGCAGGCGTTCCTGCGTCGAAAAGTCGAGGGCGAGCTCCTCCGGAGTGAAGAGCACTTCAGGAAGATCGTCGAAAACGTCTACAACGGCTTCATGATCCAGGAAGGCGGCGTCATCCGGGAGGTAAGTCCCGGGATTGCCGCGGTGTTCGGGTACGCGCGCGAGGAACTCATCGGGAAGAGCGTCTTCGAACTGGCGGTTCCCGAGATCCGGGAAGAGTTGCGACGGCGCGCGGCCGCCGGGATCGAAGGGGTGTACGAGATCGTCGGGCTGCGCAAGGACGGCACGCGTTTCCACGGGGAAGTCGTCGGCTACAACTACCGCTGGCAGGGCCGGCCGGCGCGGTTGGGGGCGGTTCGGGACATGACGGGGCGGCGGAGGGCGGAGGAGCGCCTGGCGCGGCTGAGCGACTGCTTCCTCACGTTCGGGCCGGATCCGGCCGCGAACATCGACCGGCTGGTGGCGTACTGCGGCCAGGCGATGGATGCGCTCTGGGCCGTGTACCTGGTGGAGGGCAAGGAGTCGCTCGTGCCCGCGGCCCAGTGGCGGGTCCCCGAGGGGCACGCGACCCCGGGAAGCCCGCTATTGGCCTTCGGGAAGCAGGTCCTGGGTTCCGCGAGGACGGACCTGGTGGTCGGGGGCGGGCGGCCACTCGGCCGGCACGGGGACACGAACCCGAACGTCCTGCGCGGCCCGCAGGCGACGCTGACGGGAAGGGTCGTCTGGAGCGGCGGCGAGGCGCACGGGAGCCTTGTCATGGGGTTCGCCGGGACGGTGGAGCCGAGCCGGGAGGACGCGCGCTACATGGGAATCGTGGCGAGCGCGATCGGGGTGGAGGAAGAGCGCCGGCAGGAGCGCGTGAAGCTGCGGCAGATGGAAGAGAGCCTGCGGCAGACGACGAAGATGGAGGCGATCGGCCGGCTGGCCGGCGGCGTCGCGCACGACTTCAACAACCTGCTTACCGCGATCGTCGGGTATGCGGAGCTGGCGCGCGACCGTCTCGCCGAGGATGACCCGACGTATCGCGAGATGGACGAGATCCTGAAAGCGGGCGAGCGCGCGTCGGGGCTGACGCGGCAGTTGCTGGCGTTCAGCCGCAAGCAGGTGCTTCAGCCGCAGGTGCTGGAGCTGAACGCCGTGGTGACGGACACGGAGAAGCTGCTTCGGCGGCTGATCGGCGAGAACATCCGGCTGGAGATGGAGCTGGCGGCGGATGCCGGGCGGGTGCGTGCCGACCGGAGCCAGCTCGAACAGGTGATCGTGAACCTGGCGGTGAATGCGCGCGACGCGATGGCGGGGAAGGGGACGCTCCGGCTGCGCACGGCGCGGGTCGCGGCGGTCGCGGTGGCGGCGGCGCCGGGGGTGCTCGAAGCGCCGGCGGTGTTCGCGCGTCTCACCGTCTCGGATACGGGCGTCGGCATGAGCGCGGACGTGATCGCTCACCTGTTCGAGCCGTTCTTCACGACGAAGGACCGCGGCCGGGGAACGGGTCTCGGCCTCGCCACCGTCTACGGCATCGTCCAGCAGAGCGGCGGGCGGATCCACGTGCGAAGCGCTTCCGGGGAGGGGGCCTCGTTCGAGATCGACCTGCCCTGTGTCGAGGAGACGGGAATCGTGCCCGCGCCCGAGCCGCCGCGTGCGGCGCCCCGCGGGCCGGAGACCATCCTGGTCGTGGAGGACGAGGATCCGCTGCGCATGCTGATCGCCCGTGCGCTCCGGGCGCTTGGCTACACAGTCCTCGAAGCCGCGGAAGGCACCTCCGCCATCCGCACCGCGGCCGCCCACCCGGGCGAAATCCACCTTCTCGTTTCCGACGTCGTCATGCCCGGCCCCAGCGGCCCCGAAGTCGCCTCCCAGATCGCCCGGGCTCGCCCCTCGATGCGCATCCTCTACATCTCCGGCTACACCGACGACGCCCTCGGCCAGCACGGCGTCCTCGACGGCTCGGTCGAGTTCCTGTCCAAGCCGTTCACCCCCCGCACGCTCGGCGAAAAGGTGCGCGACGTCCTGGAAAAGCCGCGGCCCTGAACGGGCGGCGTAGGAGAATCTCGTGGAAGCGGCCGCCGCATTCGAGCTCTACAAGAAGAAGGTGTACCTGCAGCCGGAACTGACGGCGGCGGACGGCGGGCTTTTTGCCGCGATGCGCGCGGAGGACAGGAAAGCGAACCTGCGGCTCGTGATGGGGGTCTCGCGGTGGGTGATCGAGCGGATCGAGGCGATCCCGCAAGCCGAGAAAATCGCGGGCAACATGGACCCGCTGGCCATCCTGACGCAGGCGAACGCGGTCGTCGGGGAAAAGTTGCGCGGCTACCGCGGCGAAAGCGTGGAGGAATTCCGCGGGCTGCTCATGCCGGCCCTCGAGGCGCGGATCCAGGCGCTGTTCGGGAAGCGCGTGTGACCGGGACTCGTTGTGAGTCAGCATCGATTTCGGGGGTTGCGCCCGAAGTGAGCAACCCACGGAATCAAGCGTGTCGAACCACTAACGTTTCCCGTCGCCGCTGACCTTCTTCTTCGCCTTGGCCTTCTCGAGATCGCAAACTTCCTCGTACTTCTTCTCCGCCTCTTTCGCCGAGGGAAGCCCCTTGTACGTCTCCATCACGTCCTTCAGGATCTGCTTGGCCCGCGCGTAGTCCTCCGCGACGATCACTTCGTCTGCGGGACCCATGGCCGCTCGCCCGGCGGCGTCCATCTTGTCGATTTCCCCCTGGGCGCGGCTCACGATCCCCTTCGAGCCCGGGAGCTTGGACATCTTGAGAACGGCGCCGAATTCCTTCACCGCCTCCGCGAACTTGCGGGCGTCGGCGGCGACGCTCCCGGCCTTCAGGTGCTCCAGCGCGTCGACGTAGTCCTTCGCGTCGAGCCCCGGCCCCGCTTTTTTCGTCGCCTCCGCCATCCGGGCTGTCACCTCGCGCGACGCCATCGGCCCCTCGTGCCGGCCGAACTCCTCGCCCGAAGGCAGGCACCACACGAAAGCCGGGGCGTCCGCGTCGTCCTTCTTGAAGAACTTCGCCGACAGCTCCCGCCACGCCGCCACGTGCGCGTCCACCGTGATCCCCGGGGTCAGCGCCGAGAATTCCTTGTCCCCCTCTTTCTTCGTCGGCTGGTTGTCGTCCTCGTTGCAGTAGATCGTGACCCATTTCTGGGAAGCGGCCGTGAACTCGCGCCCGGTCAGCACGGACTTCTCGATCGCCAGTCCGGCCTCGTCCTGCCGCACGAAGACCACGAGGATCGGGACGTTGCGCTCCGCGGCCTCGGCGGTCGCTGCCTGCCAGGAGCCGGCCCAGCGCACGCCCTCCGGGGCGCCGGCGGCGGCGGGGAGGGCGAGAAGAACGGCGGCGAACGCAAGTGCGGAGAGGCGCTTCATGACGGACTCCTTCAGGTGACGGCAATGGGGCCATTGTATGCCCACAAAGGGAACGGACAACGCCGGGCCGTCTATTCCCCGGTCGCGCCGCCCACGTCGTCGTCCGCCGGCCCCGTCGTCCTCTGCGCCGCTTCGGCCTCCACCCCCGGCTCGCGGTTGATAATGTCGATCAGCTCGCGCAGCCGCCCCTGGTTCCGGCGATTGAAGTTCATCGCCAGCCGCGGGAGGTGCGCCACCCGCTCCTCGTGGATCTCGTCCGGGTGCACCGTCGTCAGCTCGAGGTCGCCCCCGTGGATGTCCACGAAGTCCTTCTTCAGCCGCGCCACCGTCTCCGCCGAGAGGGGAGCGTTCATGCGGATTATGAAGCGGCTTTTCACGTAGCGCGACGAGTTGTAGTTCCGGTAGAAGCCGCAGATCTCGTCGGCGGCCTCCTTGACGGAGTAGGCCACCTTGAAGAGCTTGTTGTCCTCTTCGCTGACGAGCCCGCGGTAGATGAGGCGCTCGACGAAACCGTGCCAGTCGGCCCAGAAAGTGCCGCCGGGGGCATCGACCATGACGAGGGGGATGGGGACGGTTTTGCCGGTCTGGACGAGGGTGAGGGTTTCGTACATCTCGTCCATCGTCCCGAAGCCGCCGGGGAAGAACGCGACGCCGTCGGCTTCCTTGAGGAACATGAGCTTGCGCGTGAAGAAGTAGCGGAAGGTGACGAGCTTCTTGTCGCCCGTGATGATGGTGTTGGCGCGCTGCTCGAACGGGAGGCGGATGTTGACGCCGAACGACCTCTCGGCGCCGGCGCCCTCGTTCCCGGCGCGCATGATGCCGCCACCGGCGCCGGTGATGATCATGAAGCCGCGCGCGGCCATCTCCTTCGCGAACTCCGCGGCCTGCTTGTAGGACGAGTTTTCGCGCGGCGTCCGCGCGCTCCCGAAAATCGATACCTTGCGCACCGTCTTCCAGGGCGCGAAGGTCTTGAACGCGTAGCGCAATTCCTTGATCGCGCTCGAGACGATCTTGACGTCTCCACGCTCAGCCTGGTCGTCGGAAAGGCGGAGGGCCGTGACCACGAGCTCGCGGACGAGGTCGGCGTTGGCGGTGATGCCGAGTTTCTGGAGGAGTTCCTCGGCGGCCTTGTCGAAAGCGCCGAAGTCGCGGCGGAAGCCGGGGAGGCCGGGCTGGGATTCGGGAGGCATGGAGGGATGGTACGGGGGAAGCGTCGAGAGGCAAAGAAGCGCCTTGCGCCGGGATACATGACCTCGCGAGTCAACTTGCGCTTGCATGGGACCCGCCCGCGTGACAGCATTCCACCCGACGCCCACCCTCACCGGGCGCCCGTCAGGCACCCCCCTCATTGATTCGCGGAGGTTCTTTCATGACGCGCGCCGCCGTTGCCTTCTTTCTCGCCCTCGCTGCCCCGGCGTTCGCCCAGGGCAAACCCCCGCCGCCCGATGCGCCCCTGCAGGCCGCCCGCAAGCAGGCGGCCGAAGAGGTCGGCAAGCTTCGCGAACTGATGGCGAAGAACGGCTTCAAGGGCGAAGTGGACGATTGCGACGGGGTGCTGAAGCGGATTTTCGAGCCGGAAAAGGAAATCAAGCCGGCGGGGATCGCGACAGCCTGGCCGGGAGACGAGAGGCACGAAGAGCTGCTGAAGGCGTGGAGCGAGGCCGGCGACAAGCTGGCGGCGATCTACACGGAGGCGGTGGGGAAGCTGGAGGCGCCGTACAAGGAGGACGCGGAGATCCTGGCGGGGTGGTTCGGGTCGTGGTCGCACGTGGCGAACGGGATCCGGCACCTGAACAAGCGGCGCAAGTTCTGCAAGCTGTCGCCGGTGATGGCCGACTGGTCCGGGTCGATGGGCGGGTACATGCACGGCCGGTACCTTGCCATGAACAAAGACAACCCGTCCACGGCGGGGCTCGGCGCGCACAACGAGGATCCGAAGCTGCCGGGGTACACGAATGAAGGTGCGTCCGCGGCACGCGGCATCCTCGGCGGCGGGTCGGCCGAGGGTTGCATGGACGGCTGGCTCGGTTCCGCGTACCACCGCGACCCGGTGCTCAACCGCAACTGTTCCCGCGTCTGCTTCGGCGGCCTGCCCCCTTACGGGTGGTGGTCCTGCAAGGCCGCCGGCGGCGGCGGCGGACAGGCCCTCGGCGACGTCATCAGCTTCCCCGGCGACGGCGATACCGACATCTCGCCGGTCTTCGGCGGCGAGGGCCCGAACCCCCTCGCAAAATTCGGAGAAACCCAGTCCGGGACCCTCTTTTCCGTCGAATTCCTGCGCGGCAAACCCAAGAAAGCCGTCGTCCGTCTGCTGGACCCCGACGGACAACCGGTGGATCTCTACGAAATCCAGACGATCCCGATGATCTACGCAGCCAAGCAGCCGCTGAAGTTCGGGTCGAAGTACACGATCGAGGTGACCGGGCAGGAGGGGGCCAAGGTCACGATCTCGTTCACCACTTCGGAAGGGCGGATGATGCCGCCCGGAATGGGCGCGGGGAACGGCCGGCAGGGAAAGTAGCGGTTCCAATACAATCGGCCGCCGGGCGGGGATCGCCCGGCGGCCGTTCTGTTCTCGCGGCTACTTGCCGTCCGCCGGGTCCGTCGAGTCCTTCGACCCGCCGATCATGATCGACATCCCGCCGCCGCCGAAGTCGCTGATCTTCCCCGCCTTCTTCAACTCCTCGTACTTCTCCTGCTGCGCCAGGTCCAGCTCCCGCTTCACCGATTCCTCGCACTTCTTCCGCAGCTCTCCCGCCTTCTCCTCCGTCCCGCGCCAGTCCTTCCGCGCTTCCTCTGTCTGCCACAGCTCCATCATGGCGTCGTCGCGCTCCTTGAAGTGCTGCTGGATGCGCGTCTTCTGGATCGGCGACAGCTTGAGCTCGCGCTCCATCACGACCAGCGGGTCCTCGAAGTTCATGATCTGGGCGAGCGGGTTCTTCTTGTCGTGCTCGGCCAGTTTCTTCTCGATCAGCGCCTCGATGTCCTTCTCGGTGATCGGGCCGTCGGCGGTCCGCAGGACGGGCTTTCTCGAGCCTCCCGGACCCGGGTCGCCCGGCCCGGCCGCCGGGACCGCCGGAGCATCCGACCCGCGCCCCCCGCCGTCCGCGTGGGCGCTTCCCTCCCGCGCCGGGTCGCTCCCGCCGGCGCTGCTCCGCCCGCCATCAGCCGAAGCGACGGTTGCTCCGCCGCCGCCGGGACGCTCCTCGAGCTTCGCGATCTGCTCCTGGAGCTTCGTGATCCTCATGGAGGTGCTGACCTGAAGCGCGAGGAGGGCGAGCACGGCGGCGCCGAGGATGAGCGGTGCGAGAAGGCTCTTTTGCATGGCTTGTCCTTGGAATGGGGAACCGGCTGAGAGGATACGCGATCGGGGCCTTAGGTCGGCCTCCTCTTGGACGACGCCGGCGGGATTCCGGCTCGCCGAAATCCGGAATCGCCCTCGCCCGCCGGGCCCGCCTCGGTCAAAATGCCGGGGTCATCCACCTGCGAGGAGTCGCCGATGCGCCATTCGTTTACCACCCCCTGGGGCCGTTTCGCGATCCAGTGGTCTGACCGCGGAATCACGCGCGTCGAGCTGCCCCCCGCCGCCGCGGGCGAGGAGGACACGCCGCCCCCGGAAATCCGCCGCGCCGCGCAGTCGATCCAGGAACACCTCGCCGGCCGCACCGTCCGGTTCGACCTCCCGGTCGACCTGGGCAGCGTCTCGAGCTTCGAAAAGCGCGTCTTCGAGGCGCTTCGCAAAACCAGCCCGGGCGAGACCCTGTCCTATGCCGACCTGGCGGTGCGTGCCGGGCGGCCCGGGGCCGCGAGGGCCGTCGGGAACGCTCTCAAGAAGAACCCGGTGCCGGTGCTGGTCCCGTGCCACCGCGTCCTCGCGGCCGGCGGGAAGATCGGCGGCTTCAGCGCGCCCGGGGGGACCGACACCAAGCGCCGCCTGCTGTCGCTCGAGGGCTGGCGCGAGGATCGGCCGGGCGCGCGGCGGGGAAGGGGAGTCGAATGATCACCAAGGGGATGCCGCTGTACGCCGTCGTGCGCGAGGACGACGCGACCGGGATCGTCGAGGTCCTTTCGTGCGGCCAGAGCGCCGCGTTTGCCGAGGGGAAGATGGACGACTACCGCTTCACGTCCTCGAAGAAGCGCCGCAAGGTCGCTCTCGTCCGCCTCGCGGTCGAGGAAGTCGTGGAGGACTACCAGGAGCAGGCCGTCCGCGAGTGACGGGGCGCGCTACTTCGCGCCGCCGTCCTTCAGCTCCTCCGGGATTTCCTTCCCGCGCAGCCAGGCGTCGACGCCCTCGCGGACTTTCTCCGGCACCGAGTGCCCGCCCTCGAACGGGAAGAAATCGTGCGCCACGCCGCGCTCCGTCAGCGCCTCGTGCAGTTTCTTCCCGGTCGCGAACGGCACCACCCCGTCGCTCGTGCCGTGCGCCAGCAGGATCCGCACGCTCTTCGCCTTCTCGAAGTCCGCGTCCGTCACGAGGGACGGGTCGAACCCGCCGCTGATCACGATCGCCCCGGCGATCCGGTCGGCGTGCATCATCGCGCAGTGCGCCGCCATGAACGCCCCCTCGCTGAATCCGAGGATGTAGACGCGCTTCGCGTCCAGCGGGTACTTCTTCTTCAGCGCATCGAGCGTCGCCCCGACCGTCGCGGCCGAGAGCTTGTACGCCTCCTTCGTGTTGTCCTTCCCCGACTCCCACGGCGCCCAGCAGTGCCCGTTCCGGCCGCCGGGAAGCGCGAGGATGTACGGCGTCTCGACCGCCGCGACGAAGAAGTCCTCGCCGCGCCACTCCTCGACGTTTTCGAGGAAGTGCTCCGCCGTGTCCCCGCGGCCGTGCAGCAGGAGCAGCATCCCGTACGTCTTCTGCGCGTCGTAGTTCTTCGGCTTGCGCACGTAGCACGGCAGCAGCGCGCCGCCCTCGATCCACTCCGTCTTCGGCTTCGACCCTGACGACCCCTCCAGCTCCTTCACGACCGCCTTGTACGCCTTCTTCTTGCGGATCGACTCCAGGTCCGGGTCCGATTTCACGTGGTTCGCGTCCGTGAACCCCGAGTGCACCGCCTGCTCCAGCGCCGTGATCGCCTCGTCCTTCCGCTTGAGAAGCGCCAGGCAGCACGCGAGGTTGTACCAGGCGTTCCCGTCGTCGGGCCGCTTCATCACGTGCTCGAGGTACGCCTCGGCGGCTTCCTCGTACTTCTTGTCCTTGTAGAGATCGTCGCCGCGGGTGGATTCGGGCGGCTTGCGGGTCTGTTCGATCGCCTTCTGGAGGAGGTCGGTGATGTTGTCGGCGAAGACGGGGAGGGCAAGGGCAAGGGAAAGGGCAAGGGCCAGCGGGCGGCGCATGCGGATCTCCGGGTTGGCTGCGGAAGTTGTGACTACATGTACGCAGAATCGACGGTGAGTGATGGATTCCGATGTAATCTCTCCGCCCCGATGTCCCTTCACCGCGATTACGCCAATCACGTCCGCGCCTTCTCGCCCAACGCGCGACGATTCCTCGTCGCCAACGCGCTGTTCGCCCTCGGCGGGGCGCTGCTCGGCGTGACGCGGAACCTCTACCTCAAGAAGGCCGGGTACAACGAAGCGGAGATCGGGTACTTCATGTCGGCCGTGCAGCTCGGGACGGTGATCTGCGTCGTCCCGGCGGCGCTGCTGCTCGATCGGTGGCGCATCAAGCCGATCCTCGTGCTTTCGGTGCTGGTTTCGATGGCGGGAAGCGCGGGGACGGCGCTGCTCGAGGGGCGCCTGCTCATCGCGGCGGCGTCGTTCGTGGCGGGGGCGGGGGGCGCGGCGTTCGGCGTCGCGGCGAGCCCGTTTTACGCGCGGAATTCCCAGCCGGCCGAGCGCGGGCACCTGTTCGGCGTGTCGATCGGCCTCACGGCCTTCACGGGAACGCTGGGGACGCTCGCCGTCGATCCGCTCCAGCGCCTCCTCGGCACCGGCCAGGACGCCCTTCGCACCATGATGCTCACCGGCTCCGCGGGCGCCGTCCTTGCCGTCCTGCCGATCGCCCTCCTCACCGACAACGCGGCCGTTTCCGCGGCTCGCCGTACGCTTCGCGACTTTCTCCTCGCCCGCGACTGGCGCACCCTCCTCAAGCTCTGCATTCCCGATGCCTGCATCGGCGCGGGGGCCGGCCTCACCATCCCGTTCATCAATCTCTACTTCCAGGACCGCTTCCATAAATCCCCCGCCCAGATCGCCTATTACTTCGCCGCCTCGAGCGCGATGAACATGGTCGGTTTCTTCCTCGCCCCCGCCATCGCCCAGCGCGCCGGCCGCGTCGCGACGATCGCCGGTTCGCAGCTCCTGTCGATCCCGTTCTTCGCCGCCCTCGCCTTCACCACCAGCCTTTCCGTCGCCGTCGCCGCCTTCCTCCTCCGCTCCCTCCTCATGAATATGTCCCACCCCGTCAACTCCGCCTTCGTCATGGACATGGCCGCCGCCGACCAGCAGGCCGTCACCAACTCCCTCAAGCAGGTCTCCTGGAACGTCTGCTGGGCCGTCTCCGCATCCGCAGGCGGCTGGATGATCCACCACGTCTCCTGGGGGCGCGACGGGTACTCGCTTCCGATGGTCTGCACGATCGGGACGTATGTCGTGGGAAGCGCGCTGTTCCTGATCTTCTGGGGTGGGAGGCGCGTCGCGCTCCATCCTGTATCATCTTCGGAGTCGGGCGATTAGCTCAGCGGCGGAGCGGCTGCTTTACACGCAGCGGGTCGGGGGTTCGAATCCCTCATCGCCCATCGCGCCCGGTATTTGTGTAATCGGATAATGAGGTGTAGGATGCAGATATGGCACCCAAGAAGAGCAAGCGCGGCCGTCCTCCTCTCAAGCAGGGGCAGGCGAAGTCGGTCCTGATCCAGGTCCGCGTCACGCCGGAGGAAGCCAAGGCGATCGAGGAGCAGGCGACGCAGTCGCAAAAGCCGCGATCGGAGTGGATCCGGCGGCGGCTGGTGCAGCCGGGCGAAGCGAAGCCGAAGCCGGAAGACCCGAAGCCGCAGCCGCCGGCGAACGCATGAGCGCGGATCCGGTCTGGGACGGCGCGCAGTTCGTGGAGCGGTGGGTCGGCGAGACGCGCGTGAACTTTCTGCGCATCGTCGCGATCACGGCGTTCTATGGCTGGCACCTCTTCAATTACCTGCGCCACGATCCTGACCTGACGCCGCAGATCCATTTCGCGCTGACCGCGACCTGCCTGGTGTGGGGGATCGGCGCGCTGGCCCTCCACGCGGCGCTCCTGCGCCGCATCTGCCCGCCGGCGCTCCAGTACGGCGCCATCGCCGTGGACGCCCTGATGGCGACGACGGTGCTGCTGATTGCGGACGGCCCGAAGAGCCCGCTGGTGATCGCGTACTTCCTCGTCGTCGCGAGCGCGGCGCTGAGGCTCGACCTGCGCGCGGTCTGGCTGGCGGTGCTGCTGTCGGTCGCGGGGTATGCGACGCTGTGCGGGCAGGCGAAATGGCGGCGGCCGGAAGTGATGGTCCCGCGCCGCGCCCAGGTCACGCTGGTGCTCGGCCTCGGGTGCGCGGGGTTGTTCGCGGGGCAGATGGTGCGGCAGGCGAAGCGGCTGGCGCGCGACTACGGCGAGCGGCTGACCTCGAAGGACGGGGGCGCATGAACACCGTCCGCTGCCCGAAGTGCCGCACGATCGCGAACGCCGGCTACCGGTTCTGCTACGTCTGCGGCGCGGAGTACGCCGCCGCCATGCCGCAGGCCGCGTTCGCCCCGCCGTTTGCCGAGCGGGAGGCCCGCCAGGCGACGAGCGGCGCGTCCGTGATGCTGGTCGTTTTCGGCCTGCTCGGGGCGATCGGCGGTATCTACGCGGCGATGCTCGTGGACATTGAGGCGTGGAAGAAGGCCCTCCTGCTGCTCCTGCTCATAGGCGGCGCCGTCTTCGGCTTCGTGTCCACATGCAGCCAATCCAGCCAGTATGCCGCCGTCGGGCGCATGGTGCTGCGCGGCTTCGCCGCCATCGCCTGGGCGATCCTCATCGGCCTTGTCGTCTGCGTCGGCATCGTGATCTACCTGTTCGCCCTCTGCGTCGGCCAGGTCGGCAAGTATTGAGAATCCCATGAGCGCCCTTCGCGACTACACCTACCTCGGCCTGACGCAGTCGCTCTGCCCGAAGTGCCTCCGCGTGGTTCCGGCGAAGGTCGCGACGCGCAACAACCGCGTCTACTTCCTGAAGACCTGCCCCGAGCACGGGAAGATCGAGGACTTCGTCTGCTCGGACGCGTCGTACTACGACCGCCAGGAATTCTCGCGCCCCTCGCGCAAGCCGCTGTATTTCGCGACGGAGGAGGCGAAGGGGTGCCCGCACGACTGCGGGCTCTGCCCGGAGCACGAGCAGCACACGTGCATCGGGCTCGCCGAGATCACGACCGCCTGCAACCTCGAGTGCCCGATGTGCTACGCCGTGAGCGGTCCCGGCGGCGTCCACTGGAGCTGGGAGACATACACCGGCGTCGTGGACCGCTTCATCGCCGCCGAGGGGCAGCCTGACGTGCTGCAGCTCTCCGGCGGCGAGCCGACGATCCACCCCGAGTTCCTGCGCTTCGTCGAGTACGCGTACTCGAAACCGATCCAGGTCCTCATGGTCAACACGAACGGCATCCGGCTCGCCAACGACCGGAAGCTCGTCGAGGAGCTGAAGCGCTTCCGCGACCGCCTTGAGATCTACCTGCAGTTCGACGGGTTCGAGAGGCGAACCTCGGAGGTGCTGCGCGGGGAAGCGCTTCTGGAGGTGAAGAAGCGCGCGCTGGAGAACCTCGCCGCGGCGGGGATCCGGGCGACGCTCGTCTGCACGGTGCAGCACGGACTGAACATGCACGAGCTGGGGGCGATCGTGAAGTTCGGGATGGTGCGCGAGTGGGTGCGCGGCATCTCGTTCCAGCCCGCGACGTACGTGGGGCGGCACATCGACCCGAAGGACCTCGAAAATCGCGCGACCATGCCCGACGTGGTGAAGGGGATCGTGGCGCAGACGGACGGGATCTTCCGCGAGGACGACTTCCTGCCGCTGCCGTGCGCCCACCCGAACTGCCACATGATGACGTTCGTGTGGCGCGGCGCCGGCGGGCCTGTCCCGGTCGGGAGGCTGGTGGACGTGAAGAAGAACCTCGACCTCGTCGCGAACACGATCGTCTACACGCCGCACAAGGCGAAGAGCGTGGTGGCGGAGTACCTGAAACGCGAGACGGCGTGCTGCGCGCCGGGGGAGTCCTGAGGCCCCAACGACGCTCCGGCGGTGCCGGAGTTCCTGGAGAGCGCGATGGCGGAGAAGCTCACCGGCAAGGAAGTCTTCCGCATCACGCTCACCGCGTTCCTCGACAAGCACACGTTCGACGTGCGGCGCGTCATGAAATGCTGCACGGCGATGCTCCTCCCGACGGGGCACACCGTCCCGTTCTGCGCGTACACGACGCTCTACCGCGACGGGACGCTGAAGCTGCCGCCGCTCGCCGCCGGCGCGAAATGACCGGCCCGCAGGCGTACGCGCTCTTCCAGTTCCTGGCGCTGCTCACGGCGCTCGCGCTGCGCCCGAAGGCGAACCTTCAGTGGCGGAAGCGGCTCGCGGTCTACGCCGGTGCGATCGCGGGGGCGGGGATCGGGGCGAAGCTGCCCTTCGCGATCCTGGGGGAAGAGGCGTGGTGGACGGCGGGGGCCTGGATTTCGGACGGGAAGACGATCCTGTCGGGGCTGGCGGGCGGGTACATCGGGGTGGAGATCGCGAAGGCCCTCGCCGGCATCCGAGAGAAGACGGGGGACGCGTTCGCAGTGCCTCTCGCGGCGGGCGTGGCGGTGGGGAGGTGGGGATGCTGGTTCAACGGGTGCTGTTCGGCGCCGGGGGTGGCTGTGCCGATCCTCGAAAGCGGGTTTCACGCGGTGATGGCGGTGGTGCTGTGGAGGATGCAGCGGGCTGACGCATTGCGTCATCAGCGGCTCAAGTTCTACCTGATCGCGTACTGCGCGTTCCGGTTCGGGATCGAGTTCGTGAGGACGGAGCCGCGGGTCGTGTGGGGGCTCACGGCGTACCAGGTCGGGGCGGCGGTGTTTGCGGCGGCGCTCGCGGTGCACTGGAAGGTGGACGCGCGATTGAAGGGTGGAGAACCCGCAGCGGCTTCGGGGTAGTTGCGGGTTCCGGATGTTGAGTTCAGGGTTCCGAGTTCAGAATTCCGGGTTCGGTTCTCGGTTGCGAGTCAGGGGTTGTTCCGGGAGTTCGGGGTTGAGGGTTGTGTTTCGGGTTCTACGCCGCGCAACACCCAACCCCTGACCTTCAACTCCGGACCGAACGCGGAACTCTGAACTCGGAACCCTGAACTCAACATCCGGAACCCCCAACCCCCAACCCCGCCGTTAATACACCGGCCCCGCCCACTCAATCTTCCCCTCTTTTGTGATCTTCGCCAGCCGCGACGCCGACGTTACACCCCAGAACCCTCCGTCCGCCGCGGGCGTGAACGACGCCCAGTACTCCGGCCACCCCGGCAGGCGATCCAGCTCGAACTTCACCCCCGTCCCGCCGTCCAGCGTGCAGATCGCCCCGCCCCGCAGCCCGCCGCCGATCGCCAGCTTCCCGTCCGCCGACCACCCGCGGCCGTAGTTGTAGCTCCCCGTCACCTCGAAGATCGTCACCTCGCCCTTCGCGTTGATCCTCGCGCAGACGTCGTCGTACGTCGTCACCCACGCGAATTCCCCGGCCTGCTTCACCGCCGCTTTTCCCCGCGTCGAGAAGAACGTCTTCGCTTCCCCCGCCGCCTTCCCCGACGGCGCCTCGAACCACCTCACCGTGGCCGACTGCGCGTCGTTCTTCTGGATCCATTCCTTCCGCGCCGCCCCCTTCAGCTCCTTCGGGATCGCCGCATACTCAGCCTTCGGTTCCGACTTGTCCTCCGCCGCGTCCATCAGCACCGCCACCTTCGCCCCTGCTTCGTCGATCCCCACCGCGCCGATGCGCCCCTCCACCGCGGCCTTCCCCTTCTCCGAGCCGTCCGTCATCGACAGGAACTTGATTCCCTTCTCCTTCGCCGAAATCGCCACGAGCAGGTCCGCGGCCGGCGCGAACGCGCAGTCCCCCGCGTCCGGCACCTTCGCGACTTCCTTCCAGTTCGAGCTGTCGAAAATGTGCAGCACTTCTTCGTCGTCCTCGAGGCACAGCCGCGAGCCGTCCTTGGAGAACGCCAGCGCCCCGACGCGCGCCTGGATCCAGATCCGGTGGCGAACCTCGTGCGTCGCCGCATCCACGACGTACAGCACGCGGTGCTCGCCGCCGCACACCACCGTCTTCCCGTCCGGGCTCGCCGCGACGGCCCCGTGGCCGCCCCACTCGGGATCGCGGGCGGACGAGATAGAAGCGCAGGCAGCGACGAGGGCAAGGGCGGCGGCGAGACGGGGCATGGTGGGGCTCCGGTGAAGTGGCGAAGACCGGAGCCTACGAGGGTTGGCGCCGCCCGGCAAGAAAGCCGCTTCAGCAGCCGCTGCGGAGCATCTCGACCAGCATCCGCGCCCGGCGTTCGGTTCCCGGGTCGCGCGTTTGAAGGAGGGCGCGTTCGGCGAGGCGGAGCAGGGCGCGCTTTCCCCGCAGGACCTGGTCCGCATCGAGCTGCCGGTCGCATCCGGCCTCCAGCAGTTCCACCAGCCGGATCGCGCGTTGCGCGTGAACCTCGAGCCGGTCTTCCACGCCGGAAATTGAGCTTGCGTACTCCGGCGCGGACACGCGCTCGGCCATTCGCAGGCTTTCGTCGAAATGCTCTCCCGTCTCCGGCCGCGCGACCCGCAGCCAGGCTTCGAACGCCTCCTGCCGGGCGCTGTCCGCCAGCGCGTGCCGTGCGGTCTCCCGGATGACTTCGTTCAGGTCGCCCGTCGCGGCGGTTTCGAGCGCCGCAAGGGCGGGCATGCGGCGGTCGAGTTCGCCGCGGGTGAAACGGGAAGCGCCGATGACGAGGCGGAGTGACTTCATGCGCTCGACGGGATCGGGGTGGCGCCGCGCACGGTCGAGCAGCGCCTGCCAGTCGTCCTCGTCCAGAGGACCGGCGTCGGCCATTCAGCCGACCGCCATGCCGCGCAGCCGTTCGTTGAGGTCCGGCTCCGGGGCCGGCCGCGGCACGGCTTCCGCGGCGACGATGGCCGGGGGAGCGGACGCCGGGGAAGCGATCTCCGGCTCCGGGACGGCGGGGGTCGTGACGGCCGCGGCGGTGCGCAGTTCAGGTGCGATGATCGGCTCTTCCAACGGCGCTTCCCGCAGCGCAATCACCGGCGCCGCCGCGCAGCCGGCGCAGACCAGGGCCAGCAGGACTACTCGCTTCACTTTGCCGCTGTCGCTGGATGCCATCGTCGTCGCCTCGGCTTGGGTTCCGCCACCTTGGTGACTCGACGAGGCTGAAGCACTACCGAAATCCGGATTTCGGCCCGGGCGCTACTTGCCGGAATTCCGGTTCCCGATCTCCTGCACGTAGCTCTTCCCTTCCGCCGCGAACCCGGGGAGCGACTTGAGCTCCTCGTCGGTCAGCGCGCGGTCCCAGACCGCGAGCTCGTCGATCGAGCCTGCGAACGGCCCGGGCATGAGCGGCCCCAGGGATTTCGGCCGCCCGATCGTGATCGCGTCGCCTTCGGGGGAGGGCTTGTCGGGGAGCGCGAACGGCGGCTGCCGGAGCTCGGGGCGGCCGCCGGGGCGCGGACCGGGGCGGCCCGGGTCGCCGGTCAGGACGAAGCCCTCGACGAGCGCCCCGTCGATCGCGATGCGCGCCGTTTTGTCGCCGTCCCACACGACCGCAACGTGGTGCCAGCCGTCGAACACCGCCGGCGCCGACCCCAGCACTCCCATCTCGCCGAACGAGAGAAACGCGCCGTCCGTGCGCCCCGCTCCCTCCCGCTCCGGGTGCAACAGCCCCGCCAGGAACCCCTTCAGCTTCCCCGACTGCCCCCCGTCGAACCACACCATCGACTTCGCCTTCAGCGGCTTCAGCCACGCCGCCACCGTGCGCTGCGCGACGGGGGGAAGAGACAGGTAGCTCGACGTTCCGTTGAAGACGGCGCCCTTTCCGACGCGTCCTTCGCCCGTGACCACCTGGATCGAGATGGCGATGTAGGTCGACGTGGCGGGGTCCTGCCAGCCGTGGTGCGACTGCCCGGCGGTCTCGGTGTCGCCCTCCGTCTCGGGCTCGAACGTGTAGCCCATGAGGCAGCCGTTATGGAGCGTGAAGGGCTTCTCGGGCGGCACGACAGGCGGGTCGGGGGGTTTGACGGGCGGGTCGGGCGGCTTCACGGGCGGGTCGACCGGCTTGACCGGCGGGTCCTTCGGGTCGCGCGGCGTCGGGGGTGGATCGACGGGCTTCGGCGTTTCCGCGGCAACCACGTTCTTCGGCGGGTCGGGAATCGGCCCGCTCGACTTCAGCATCATCCTCACGGCGAACAGCAGCAGCAGCACGCAGCAACCGGCGATGACGTACACGGCCTTTTGCGTCGCGTTGCTCGAAGCGGGGAGCGGCGTCGTGAGATCGATGGAGCCGGGGGAAGGGACCATCTGTCCCGGCGGCGTCGCGGCGAAGGACGGGATCGGGGAGGAGCCCGGCGCGCCCGGCGCGGCGAGCGCCGGGGAGGCGCGCGGCGTATCCGGCGCGAGCTCCAGCGCCGGGCCGCCTTTGACCAGGTCCGCCAGCACTTCCGCCGGGGTCTGGTAGCGATCCGCGGCTTTCTTGGCGAGCATCTTCATCAGGATGCGCGCAGTGCCTTCGCTGACGTCGGGGCGGATCGCGCGCACGTCGGGGACGGGGGCCGACATCACCTTGTGGAGAACGGAGTACACCTCGGTCCCGGGGTAGGGAGGTGTCAGCGCCAGCAGATGGTAGAACGAGGCTCCGAGGCTGTAGATGTCGCCGCGGATGTCGACTTTGCTCGTGTCCTCGATCTGCTCCGGCGACATGTAGTGCGGCGTCCCCATCGTTGCTGACGTGTGCGTCAGCCCGGCCTCCGAGCTGTCCGCCTTCTTCGCCAGCCCCAGGTCGCCCAGCTTCACCTTCCCGTCCTTCGTGACCAGGATGTTGTCCGGCTTGATGTCGCGGTGGACGATCCCCTGCTTGAAGGCGGCCTGGAGCGCCTTGAGGATGCCGACGGTCGCGGCGATGGCCTCCTTCTCGCTGAACGCGCCCTTCGCCTGGAGCCGCTCCCGGAGCGAGCCGCCGTCGATGTACTCCTCGACCATGTAGTACAGGCCGGTGGCCGGATCCAGGTCGGCGTCCATGACGCCGACGACGTTCGGGTGGCGAAGGGCTGCGGCGACGCGGGCTTCACGCAGGAAGCGGTTGGCGTAATCGGGGGACTTCTTCGCGACCTCGGCCGGCAGGATCTTCAGCGCGACGTCGAGGTTGAGCGTCGTGTGGCGCGCGAGATAGACCGCCCCCATCCCGCCGCGCCCGATTTCTCGAACGATGCGGCATTTGCCGATCACGGTGCCCGGACTGATCGTGTTCGCCACGGTTGTGATTGTAGTTGCGCTCAGATTCTAGCGACGAGTTGCGAGTTGCGGGTTGCGAGTTGCGAGGGGGGGCACGGGACCGGTCCTGTTCTTGCGAAACGGTGGTGCGCGCGTCGCCTGGAACCGGGCCTTCGTCCGGCGCATGTCGTTCCTCGCAACCCTCCTACGCCCCTGCGGGGCTTCGGCGGGCAAGGCCCGCAACTCGCAACGCGCAACTTGTCGTTCGTCCTACTTCTCGTTCGCGAGCCGCTCGATCTCCTCGCAGTAGCTCTTCTTCTTTGCCGCGTAACCCGCGAGCGACGTCAGTTCTTCCTCCGTGAGCGGCCTGTCCCACACGGCGAACTCGTCGATGATCCCGCGGAATCCCGCGAACGCTGCGTTGCCGGACATGCGCGAGGTCCCGATCAGCGAGCTCCCGTTGTTCACGGGCGCCGGGCGGCGGCCCAGCTTCGCCACCTTGAGGTGCGTCGCGATCGCGTCCGCCCAGGTGGCGCAAGAGGAGATCTTGCCGTCCACTGCCACGGTCACACTCCGGTCCCCGTCCCACGACATCGCGACGTGATGCCAGCCCGTGAACACGTTTTCCACCGGCACGATGACGTCGTTCTGCCAGAACCCGAGGCTGACCCCGTCCTGCTTCTGTCCCCAGAACTCCCAGGTCTCGGCGAGGTGAACGCCGACCAGGAACGAACGGTCGCGCTGGTTCATCGTCCCGCCGTCGTAGATCACTCCCGCCCGCCGCTCCGAGCACTGGAACCAGAACGCGACCGCGCGCTCGTCCAGCCCCGGCAGTTTCAGCACCCCGCTCCGCACCTGCTCTCCCGACGCCTGCCCGCCGCCGTCGAACCGCAGTCCCTGCTGCCCGTTGCCGAGCTTCGCGCTCATGAACGTCGCGCCGACCTTCTCGGCGTGGTTCTTGTTTCCCGAGAGGTCGCCGACGAGCGCGCGCGGCGGATTCGTCGAGCGGTCCTGGATCAGCGTCTTGTCCTCGAACGACAGCGCCAGCACGCACCCCGTCGCCAGCGTCGGCTTCTTCGCCGCGACCGGTGGCGGGTCCTCCACCTTCGGGTCCGCAGGCTTCGGGTTTCCCGCCGTTTCGACCGGCGGCTTCACCGGCGCACGCTTCGCGATCTCCGCGCAGTAGCTCTCGCCCTTCTTCGCCATCTCCCACAGCGCTTCCATTTCCGCCATCGTCAGCGCGCGATCCCAGACTGAGACCTCGTCGATCGTGCCGGCGAGATTCGCCTTCCCCTGGCCCCACCAGGCGCGGTGGGTTCGGCCGAGAAGTGCCGGCACGGCGGCGGCATCGGCCGCCGGAGCGCGGGGAAGCGTGGCGGGCTGAAGGGAAGGGGCGAGGGAGGCGGCGGCGAGGGGATCGACGACAAAGGCGTCCGGGACCTGCCCGTCGATCATGACGGTGACGGCGTTCGCGCTGTCCCAGGTGGCGACGACGTGGTGCCAGCCTTTTGTGATCTCATCGAACGGTACGGCGACGTCGACGTCGCCGGCGCCGACGAAGACCCCGTCGGAGTTGCCCTCTTTCTGGTCACGAATGCCGTGGTACTGGTACTGCCCGAGGCGCAGCCCGGCGCCCCGGTAGTCCGCGCCGGAGGCGTCGAACCACCCCTGCTGCATCGGCCGATCCGACTTCACCCACAGGGCGATCGCGCGGACCTTCAGCGCCGGAAGCGCGAGCAGGTCGTCGATCCCGTCGAGCTTGAGGCCGCGACCGGTTTTTCCTTCGGCGAGCACCGGGGCGCTTCGGAACGCACCGTGGTTCTCCTTCCCGCTCAGGTCGCGACCCGTCGGCCTCCCGTCCGCTTCGGCGTCCTCGAAGGACATCGCGAGGATGGCTCCCTGGTGCAGCGTGAAGGGGCGATCCGTCGGTGCCGGATCGGTGGTTCTCGCGGGCGCTTCCACCGGATCTCGCCGCGGGTCCGGCGGCGTCACCGGCGTTTCCTCCGGCACCCGCGCCCGGTCGCGCTGCCGCGCCGCCTCGGCCTCCGCGACGAGCCGTTCGCGATCCGCCGCCGCCTGCGCCGCGAGACGTTCCTCGCGGGCCCGCGCCAATTCCATTTCGTGCCGGGCCTGGTCGCGCCGGCTCCGCACGACCACTGTCACCCCGATCAGGACCGCGACGATCGCCAGCATCGCCACGCCCGCGAAGATCGCGATCCCCGCTCCCGACGGGCCGCGCACCGGCCCGGACAGGTCGACGACCATCGGCACCGGCGCCGCCGGCTGCCCGGACACCGACAGCGGAGTCACCGGCGCCGTCGCCGCCGCGGAAACCGGCTCCAGCTCCAGCCCCACCGCCGCCCCCGCCGCGCTCTTCGCCAGGTCGCTCAGCACGTCGCTCGGGGTCTGGTATCGCTTCCCCGCATCCTTCTCCATCATCCGCATGCAGATCGCCGAGTTCGACTCCGAGAGGTCTTTCTTCGCGTCCTTCGGGTTCGGCACCGGCGCCGTCATCACCTGGTGCAGCACCCCGTACACGTCCGCTCCCGGGTACGGCGGCCGCCCCGTCATCATGTGGTAGAACGTCGCCCCGAGGCTGTAGATGTCGCTCCGGATGTCCACGCGCTTCGAGTCCTGGATCTGCTCCGGCGACATGTAGTACGGCGTCCCCAGCGCCGCCGAGGACTGCGTGATGTCCGCCTTCCCCGTCTGCTTCGCCAGCCCGAGGTCCGCCAGCTTCACGCGCCCGTCCTTCGTGACGAGGATGTTCGCGGGCTTGATGTCCCGGTGGATGATCCCCTGCTTCTCCGCCGACGACAGCGCCTTGGCCACTCCCGACACCACCTGCGCCGCGGCCCTTTCGGGAAGCGGCCCGCGGGCGAGCCGGTCGGCGATCGACCCGCCGTCGATGTACTCCATCACCATGTAGTACAGCCCCGTCGCCGGGTCGCGGTCCGCGTCCATCACCGCGAGCACGTTCGGGTGGCGCATCGTCGCCGCCATGCGGGCTTCGCGCAGGAAGCGCTCGGCGAACTGCTCTGACTTCGCGACGGAGGGCGGAAGGACTTTGACGGCGACAGGGACGCCGAGCGTCGTGTGCGTCGCCATGTAGACAACTCCCATCCCTCCCCGGCCCAGTTCGCGGACGATCGAGCACTTGCCGATCACCTGCCCGGGCCGAAGGGCGACCTCGGGGGCGACCTGGACGGTGGGGGATTCATCCGCGGAACGGGCGGCGGCTTCGAAGGCGGACTTCATGCGGTGGCGTTGGGAGTCGCTGGGGGGTTGCATGCTGAGAAGAACCGGATCAAGACCACATTCGGCAACAAATTGCTGGGAATCTGTACAACGCTGGGTGCTCAAATGGTGTAAGGCAATGTAGTGGAAGGGGTTGCATACGCAGTCAGACCCTTCGAGAACTGAGGGAAGCCAGGTTCCCGTCGCTGAGGAGTTACTCTTGAGGCCTGCGCGAGACTGGCGGCGCTGTGCGGAGGCACCGGGACTCACGTGCTTCGAGGCGTCGGCGATCACCTTGTCGATGACGTGAGAGACCAGGAGATCTTTGGGGCCTCTACTCCTCTCCTGCTTTCCAACTCGGCTTCGCCTCCTCGTCCAAAAGGTGAATGTACGGCTCCTCATCCCCGTCCGCGCTCACGTCAATTCGCCGCCGGCCCTTGCCGTCATACATCGCTAGCCATCCCCCGCGACTCTCTGAAGGGGCGACGATGAAGTAATTTTTGTCGGTGTTGTTCGACAGCATGAGCTGGCCGCCGTGTTTCTGCATGGTGATGGAGACTGCCGCTTTCCCGTCGGCAGTTTTCAGAATGAGTGTAGGATTGCCTCTCGCCGCCGAAAATACGGCTCTCACATTACCTTCCTCGTCCTTGAGTATCAGTTCCCGTGCCTCCAGCGTGTCTGGAGGCGGCCGACGAAAGCCAAGTGCTGCGACGCACGCGAACACTGCCATCATAGGCCACAACCGCCTGCCTAGTGTCCCTCTCTGCACCGCCGGTCCGTTCAAAGAGCGCGGTTCCTGCTGCGTCATGACTACCTCCCGATATGAGTTGAGAATCCGTCGTCGATGCGACTGAAAGAGGGGGCGGTACGTCAGCACTTCATGCTTACCTCAAGCTTCTTCAGGCTGTCCATGCAGGCATTCAGATTTCCCATTTCCGTCTCGATCAGGGGTATCCATTCGCGAGTGCCATATCCGATAGGTCCGATCAGGCCGGGTAGCTGAGTACCGCTTTTCACGGCTTGCAGCAGAATGTTCGTGATGCCGTTGAGTATTCCAAGTTTCCGGCGCACGATCCCGTCCGAAACATCGTCGCCACGGGTGAGACCGATCAGCTCTGCGTTCGTCGAAGTTCTTGCCGCGACCAGCGCTTCCCCAAGATCCTCCAAGGCCTTTTTGACATCATCCCAGTAGGAGAGCTTGAACTTGAATCCGGCGATCGCACTCTTCAGCATGTCGCAATTTTGGGACCGCATCGTGTCCGCATCGTCAATCGCGGCCTTCTTGGGCCACTCCTTTCCGTTCGCCACCGCTTCCTCGACACCTTCGCCATCCATGATCTCTTCCGGCACTCCGTCCGCGTCTGCTGCAGCCCCAGCCTGACCGCCGCTCGACTTTACCGCATCCCGCAGCAGTTCTCGCATTCGCTTGACCTCCTCGAAGATAAGCTTGCTCATCCCCTTGAGGTCGGCCCGAAGCTTTCCAAGCTTATCCGAGTTGTTCTCATGACAGAATTCGATCGTGTTCTTTGCCGACTTCACGGCTGTGCGCTTTTCAGTCAAGCGGGACGCATCACCTCCGGAGTTGGCGGCGTCGCCGATGGCTTTGTCCAGCTGGTCCAACTCGGCTGAGAAGAAGTTCAGGCAGCTTGCCGCCCACGTGTCGCAGAGATCGACGTGCCAAATTGCCTGAAACGCGGCAATGAGACGGCCTCGGAGGGTCAGCCACAGTCCGTTGAACAACTGGACGTTTGTCGCCACGAACTCAACTTCGGGGGGACCCCAGTCTCCCGGATTACGCGCTTGCCAGCCGCCCTCCTCATCGGGGTGGATGATTCGAGGAATCCCTGTTGGAACTACGGCCGGTGAGGATTCGGTCGTCAGGAATGGTAGCTCTTCGATGGGAACCTGCGACTCCAGCGAATCCGCGATTGTCCCAACGTACTCCTGGCTGACGCCGCCACGACGCCCGCTACGGCGCGTCAACGTCCCCAACCCGTGCCGCGCGGCATTCGAGATTTGGTAATCTTGATCGGAGCGGATTTCGGTACCCGGCTCGTGGCTCAGTCGGGACTCCGGAATGCCCCGGGCTTCTGCGAGGGCGAACGGTGGCGTCGGAGCGGGGGGCCGCAGGGAAAATTGGAGCGGAGATGTGGACGTTGCGATGGCTGACTTGCCCTGGTTTTGCGAAATCTCCCGAGCAATCAGGGCAGCGTTGAGCGCTTGCATGGCGTCACCGGGAATGTTCATGGTTTGGGACTCCAATCGGGGTTGCGACCTTCCCTGCGAATTTCTTGCCGGATGAACTGGGACGACGATCCGGCTCGTTCTGTGGGGCGACTTGCTCAGCTAGCTAATTCCTGCCGAACACCACATTCTGGTCATCTCAGCCCACGATTCTCCCCGTAAGATTGATCCCAAATGCGCAATGCCGCCAGCGGTCAGCAATCCTTTCCCAGCACCCTCTGGTCCGCCATTCTGGGCGCCCAGGACCGCACAGCCCCCGACCACCGCGCCCGGCTCAATCAACTCATCCTTCTGTACTGGAAACCCGTCTACTGGTCGCTCCGCTCCCGCTGGCGACGCCAGCACGCCGACGCGCTTGACCTCACCCAGACATTCTTCGCCCACCTCATCGAAAGGGACACCCTCGCCGCCGTCGGACGTGAGAACGGCCGCTTTCGAGCCTGGCTCCGCGTCGTCCTCGACAACTTCATGAGAAATGAGCTGGAGGCCGCGAAGGCGAAGAAGCGTGGAGGTGGGCTGAAATTAATCTCGCTCGACACCGAGGACGATGCTCCGCCCGTGCCTGACAGCGGCCTCACACCCGAGCAGTCGTTTGACCGCGCCTGGGCGATCCATCTGTTCCAGCAGGCCGTGGATAACCTCCGCACCCGCTACCACGCCGAAGGCCGCGAGGTCGCCTTCGACTGGTTTCAGCGTCACGAGCTCGACCCTGACCCGCCTAGCTGCGCCCAGCTGGCGAAGGCCGACGGACGCAAGCCCCACGAGGTCGAGAACGCGCTGAAAGCCGCCCGGACGGCGTTTGCGCGGATCCTGCGGGAGAAGGTCGCCGAGACGGTGGCGGACGCTCGGAGAGTTGAGGAAGAACTGCGTGCGCTGGCGGAAGCGATGGGGTAAGCGGCGCTGGCGAAACGCGCTTGTACCGCCCCTTGGGAGCCCGTCACAATCGGGGTCGCTTTCTGGCATCAATGGCCGTTCGATGGGACAGGGCTGTCGTCGCCGCGGGGTAGCGGCACGGGAGGACCCAGACGTCGCGGCGCCCGCCGCGATCGCTCCCCAGTGTGAACGCAGGGTCTGTGGTGTGGCACTTTCCCCCGGAGGGAGCACGATGGGCGGTTTTGACGAGGGACAGTCGGGAACGTCGGAGGGGAGTTCGGCAGAAGGGAGTCGCAGGAACCGGTCGGGACGCCAGTCCGGTCGCCGGGAGCTGCGCAAGCCGGGCAAGACAGGACAACTGCGTCAGGCCGTGGTTCAGGTCCTCGATTCCCTGTTGGAGGCAGGGGGAGTTTCGGTCGTCTACGTCAGGCTTAACGGCGTCCATGGATACCCCGGCATTGAGTTCGTCGCCCGAATCGCAGGAGGGCTGGACGGGCGGATTGCCCCGGAGATTCGAGAGCACCTCGGGCGGGTGCAGTCGGACCGGGATCCGGCCTGGAATGCGGCCATCGTAGGCGGACGAAAATTTGAAGGCTGCGCGCTCATCACCGGGGACCGCTGTGTCGGGGCATTTGGGTTCGAAGTTGTAGAGGGTGAAGGCTCGGGCCAGCGGGGCCCCGCCTGCGCCCGATTGCTGGTTGAAGCGGTGGTGGAGGTCGAAGAGAGGGTTGCGGGGGGGGGGGGGGGGGGGGGGTCAGGCTGGGGTTGGGTTTTCGGGGATGTTGGCGGCGTGTG
>CAZPWT010000072.1:0-40533 GCA_964590435.1 uncultured Planctomycetia bacterium | reverse complement strand
GGACGAAAACCGCATCAAGGATTTTTCCGGTGAAGTCGGCGGAATTCGCCTCGACCGATTCCTCATAAAGCCAGAACTGCACCAAGCTTCCGGCCTCCCGGGTGGCGAAAGCGCGGTGGCGTCAGCGGAATACTACTTCGGTGACGCCCTCCAGTCCGTCCACCAGGTCACCGACGGCGCGGGCGACGTGAAGCGGTGGCAGTTCACTGACGCCTGGGGGAACGACCTCGACGTCGGGAAGGTCAATACGCCGATGGGGCCGGGGGATCGGTTCTCGTTCCAGGGGCGGGAGAAAGACAGCGAGAGCGGGCTGCAGCATTTCAGGGCGCGTTCGTACGATCCGAAGACTGGCCGCTTCACGAGCCGGGACCCGGTGCCCTACCCGAATCTCTACCATTTCGAGAACAACGATCCGGTCAACAACACGGACCCGTCGGGACGCGACGTGGGTGACTGGTGGGACCCGCGCTCCTGGGCGATCCTGCTTCTCCCGCAGGTCCCTCCTGCTGTGAAGTCCGCGCTAAATGCCGAAATGACGAAGAGGGTCAGGCGGTTCCACCAGGACATGAGCGATGCCGGAGACCCTAAGAAGTACGACTGGATGGTGTTCGGGGAGAATTTGAGCTACGAAAAGCGGCAAGAACATATGACTCAATTCGCCAAGGGAGTTGGCAAAGGTGCGAGTTCAGTCGTGCAAGGGGTTAAGACCCTAGTTGAAGTCGGCAGCATTACGATCACGGACATTCTAGAGAATCCCGAGAGCCTTCCCGCGCATCTTCAGGGGCTCGCATCGATTGTCGCGGAAATGGGCCCAGAGATGATCGGGCACTACGCGAAACTGCTAGACACAGCGTTCAATGATCCGGAGCACGGGGCAGAAGCAATAGGTCAACTGACGTTCGATCTCGAACTTCTGGCCGCAAGCCTGGGTGTTCCAGCCTCCGAGACTGCAACCACAGGAGCATTGCGCGATGTGGGAGCAGCATTCAGCGACGCCAGTGCATCACTGCCATCGAGAATAGGCGCGCTCCGCAAGCTGTGGCTTCGCATTAAACACTCTAAGACGCTAGCGGAACTAAATTCGGATGCCCCAATCGTCATCAAGCCACCAGGCTCCGCGTCGATCAAAGAGATGGCCGAGCTCACGGAATTGACTGGGCGTGAGGTCCTGCTGGGCCGCTCTCAAGGAGTACGGTACTTGGTTATGGGGACAGAAACGGGTGTGGACCCGATCCCAGGAACGACGCGCATTGTTGCCCACACTCACCCCAGTGGCATTCTCGATTGGAGTCGCACCGGGTTGGAGAACGATCTCAAGGCTTTCTCGCTGTGGACTCCTCGGGCACACTCATCGGTGCTCATTGCCCCGGATGGACGGTGGGCACGCCCACCTATCAAATAGTCAAGGGAGCCTGGACATGGGGATCCTTAAAGCGATCAAGTCTTGGTTCCTTCGGGGATCGTCGACTTCAATCCTGGAGACGTACGCCAATCTCATTCGTGCAGGATGCAGCGAAGGCGAGACTCAGGCAATGACCTGTCCCAGGTGTGGTGGGCGACTTAAGATCTCTTTCAGTCGAGAGGGCGGCAACTGCTCCCTGACCTGTCCCGCGGGTCCCTTTCATTGCTATCGAGCCTTTCGAGTGGATTCGCCCCCAGTTTGGTGGACATCCCACGCCTCTGACGGCTGGTTCTCAGACGCTCAGCGGCCAACGTAGTTGTTGGGGGTGTAGGGGCTGTAGGGGCTCAGAACCAACTCGGAGCGCGGCGTGAGTACGAAGTTTGGCACTCGTAAGGGAGGTCCGGGCGGGCGTCGAGCCGGGGACGTCTCGGGAAGCGCAAGGTCGTTGCGGGATCTAGCGTGAGAGGGGCTGATCGGAACTTCGGAGCGTGTGGTCCTTCGAGGGGCTGTATCAGGCAGACCATGAAGAGGTCGGCACCAGCGGCTGTCACACTCGCACTCCGCGACCTTGCAGATGTGGACGGTCTGGAACTAGCGAACCGGGCTTCGTCGGAAACCGCCGCCGCGCTGGCGCAGCACGCACAGGCCCCCGAGAATCGCGCTACGTTGGCCCAAGAAACGCGATCGGAGCAGCGGTCGAGGAACCGGTCCGGCACGAGGCCCGGCGCGCTACAGCGAATCCTGCGCGGTTCGCCTGCCGATCCGTCGCGGTTCGTCGCGGAATGTCGGGGTTCGTCGCGTTTCGTCGTCGTTCGTCGCGATCGCCCGGGCAGTATCGGGCAGCGAAGTCACCGCCGCCCGGCGCTTCACGACTTACCGGCGACCACTTCCTTCAGGCGAGCGAGCAGGTCCACGGAGCTACTGCCGAAATAGAACGCGGCGCCGTTCGGCGTGCCCCAGAAGACCGCCCAGTCGGGACTTTCGCGTATGACGGACGCGCCGGCGGCGGCGAGGGCGGCCCGGATCTCCTCGAGGGTCGGTGCGGGCGCCGGGGGCAACTCGTCCATGAAGGCATCGTCGCTCCCTCGGGCCGGAAACGCCACGGTGCCGCGCCCCTGGCCGACTGCGGTCGAGAGCGGATCGCGCGAGTCTGCCGCTCTGGGGTCAACTTCCGAGGGAAAGCTCCACGACGCCCGAGCACACGGATGAGCACTTTTTTCCGTCGTGATCCGTCGCACTTCGTCGCGGTCCGTCGTCGTTTGTCGCGATCCGCCCCGCGCGCCGGTTCGCGAAAGCCGCGACGGCGTCGCCGTTTCGTCGCGGTCCGTCGCGGTTTGTCGCGATCCGTCGCGGTTCCGGCGCGCTTCCCGGACGCCTTTTATGAGTCCGCCGCTCTCACCATTTGAGCTACGGGCCCGCGGGAAAGCCCGCGACCCGGGAAGGGGCGCGGCCTAGCGGGTGCGTATTCGGCGGGAGGGGGACGGCACATCGGGATCCTAACACGCCAACGGGTCGGTGAGGGAGGCGTGGCGCCTGCCCGGGCCGGTCAAAAGAGGCTTTGAAGCCAAAGTCGCCGGGGGTATACGGAAGGCGTGAGTCTCACGAGCGCTTCGGGCCGGATCGTCAGGGTGCTGTGCGCCCTGCTCTGCGGGAGCGCGGTTTTCGCTTCGCCGGCCGACCGCCGCACCTCCGCCTACTACGCCCACCTCGACCTGACCTCGACGTTCGACTACTTCGACAACTCCTGGCTCAAGTCCGAGCACCACCATCAGTCGCCGGCCGCGGCGCCGACGTGGACGCCGCTCGAGGCCACGATCGCGGGCGGCAACCGCTCGCCCGAGACCGACGAAATCTCCGCCGTCCCCGCGGCCGGGACCGCGACGCTCGACCTCGACGTCTCGTACGAATACGACCTCCGCGGCAATCGCAAGGTGAAGAACGACGCCAGCGGCACCGCCAACGACGCGACCTACGACTACGACCTCGACGACCGCCTCACCGCCGAAACCCGCGGCGGCCCCGGCGGCGTCGGCATCACGTACGGGTACGCGAAGCGCGGCGACCTGACGACCAAGACGGTGGGCAGCGCCACCACGACTTACCTGACCGACCACATGGGGCGGATCACCGCTCTCCTCGGCGGCGGGGAGCACTGGCACTACACCTACGCGCCAACCGGCGACCGCTTCAGCAAGGAAGACATCACCGTCCCTGGCAGTGGGGACATGGAGGTGTATCTCTCGAGCGATGGCGACACCCTGATCGACTACACGAAGACGGGGACCGGGACGCTTGTCTTTTCAGGGATCTACGCCTCTCCGGGCGTGGATGGCCGCGTCTCGCGCGTCAACGACCTCGGCGAGACCAGCTACTACTTCGGCGATGCCCTCCAGTCCGTCCACCAGGTCACCGACGGCGCGGGCGACGTGAAGCGGTGGCAGTTCACCGACGCCTGGGGGGAACGACCTCGACGTCGGGAAGGTCAACACGCCGATGGGGGCGGGGGATCGGTTCTCGTTCACGGGGCGCGAGAAGGACAACGAGTCCGGGCTGATGCATTACCGGGCGCGGAGTTATGACCCGATGACGGGGCGACTGACGAGCAGAGATCCCGTCGCTGCCTTGAATCTCTACATCTACGCCGCAAACAACCCAGTCAACATGGTTGACCCCTTCGGCCGGAAAGAGGGCGACTTGTGGGATCCCCGAACCTACTGGGAAGGGGCAAAAGCGCTTGTGAGCGCGGAGGAAGTCCCAGCGGTGCGCGTGGCCAACGAAGGCGCTGCAGCCCTGCGCGATTACGCGCTAACGGGCTCCTGGTGGGGAGACGACGAGACTGTGGTGAACGCGGAGAACGCCTATACGGAATACATAATCGAGAATCACGACAAGGCGCCTGTGCAATTCAGGGATGCCGTTGGAAAGGCGCTGTACAACCAATACGAAGCAGTCGACAAGGCGGCTGGCGATATCTCGCGCGACTCGTCCGGGCTCTTGTCCGCTGGAGGAGACCTATTCTTCAACCCATGCGAAAGGGCGGGCGACGCCTACGGCGCGTACTGCAAGGACCCCAGCATTCTTGTCGACGCCCTTCAGGCCGCACCAGCTGCCGCTGACAAAGGAGTCGATGCGTTCCTAGCTCAGGACCAGCAGAGCATCATTGACCAAGTCGGGGCCCAGTCGCTTTACTTCGCAGAAACCGCGGTCGTTGCAAGGGCCACATCCGTCTTCAAATACGAGCCGGCTCCGCGAGTGAGCGTGGTCAACGTCGGGGGCCCTTTAGATGGCAAGGCTGTCGAACGAGGTCTTCGCCTAGACTTCCGCCACGTGGATCTTGAAGCAGGAGCCAACACGCTCGTAGCTGATGTCAACTCCGTGGATCTCAGCAAGTCTTTCGGAAAGCATGTGCGCTTCCTGCGTGCTTCAAACGTGCCTTTCGTGGAGGTGCCCTCCGGAGCTTACATCAACCCGGAGAAATTTGTCATTCAGGCGCAGAAAATGGGAGTACGTCACATCGCGATCACGACAGGAGTGGATAGCGGCCCGGCGATCACTCAAGCACTGGAGAGGGGCGGCTTCGAGATTACGCCGCGCTCTATCGGAGGGCGGGAGATCATCACGGCAAGACCGAGGCCAAAATGAATCACATGCCAATCGCTGAAATCATCAAAGAAATCGACTGGACTCTCGCACAAGCTCAGATGAGAGCCGCTCTGCGTGCAGGTCGGCTCGAGGAATTGGCGCTACGCCTGTGGGCTGAGGCATTTCCAGATGTCAAACGAGGGGGGATGAATAAGCTCACGCCTGAGCAGCTGAAGAAGGGATGGGCGCCGATTCGCGAGGAGATCGATCGATACCAGAGTCGCGACAGGATCTACAAAGTCGCCGACTGGCCGGGAAGTGGGGGGGATCTTAGCCGGGTTTGATGTGCAGGGGTGTGGCGGCCCAGAATCGACGCAATGCGTCAATTCCTCTCGGCAACCCCTACCGTTGTATGGGCTCAAAACCAAGACGGGGCGCGGAGTGGCTACGAAGTTCAGCACTCGCCGGGGCTGCCGTGAAAACGTTGAGGCAGGGCACGCGCGGGAGGTTCGAAGTCGTCGCGGGTGTCCGCGTAGGAGGGGCAGATCGGAATTTCAGAGCGTGAAGTTATGCGAGGGGTTCCATCACACAGGCCGTGCTAACACCAGGAGCGGCGGTGGTCGGAGCGGCGTTCCGCAGCGTTGCAGAGCCGATCGGTCACTACTTTGCTGGGTGAGCTTCGTCCGAAACCGCAGCCGTGCTGCCTCCGCGCACAGTCCCCGCGGAATCGCGCGACGTTGGCCCAGAAAACGCGATCGGTGGTGCGGTGGTCCAATCGGTCGAGTACGAGGCCGCGCGCGTCCTGGGGCAAGCGACGCGGTCGCGAGTTCCTTTCGTCGCGGTTCGTCGCGGAATGTCGGGGTTCGTCGCGTTTCGTCGTCGTTCGTCGCGATCCACACCGCGGCGTGGAGTCGCGAAGTTCCGATCCGGCCACGCGGGTCACTCCAGCCGCAGTCGAGAGCGGTTCGCGCAAGTCTGCCGCTCTGGGGGAGTCTTCCCTCGGAACTCTCCAGGACGCTCGAGCACAGGGATGAGCACTTTTTTCCGTCGTGATCCGTCGCACTTCGTCTCAGTCCGTCGTCGTCCGTCGCGATCGGCCCCGCGCGCCGGTTTGCGAAATCCGTGACGGCGTCGCCGTTTCGTCGCGGTCCGTCGCGGTTTGTCGCGATCCGTCGCGGTTCCAGCGCGCTTCCCGGACGCCTTTTATGAGTCCGCCGCTCTCACCATTTGAGCTACGGGCCCGCGGGAAAGCCCGCGACCCGGGAAGGGGCGCGGCCTAGCGGCGGGTGCGTATTCGGCGAGAGGAGGGAGGCACGCCGGGATGCTAACACGCAGGCGGTGCCCGGCGGAAACGAACGCGCCGCGGCCGGCTCTTCTCGTAACGCCCGTTCGCTCCGTTCCGCGCTTCAACAGGCGGCTCAACCCCTGCTCCCGGCAGACTGTCGCTCGCTGCTCGTTGCGGAACGCTCGACGGAGTTCGGAACGGGGAGGATCGACCCGGGGCCCTCGTGAAGAGACTGCCGGAAGAGCGTCTCCAGGCCGTCGACGACGCGTTCCCAGTCGAACTGCCGGATTCGATCCAGGGCGGCGGCGGCGCGAGCCCGGGCCGCGGCGGGGTCCTCGCGGGTGCGCCGGAGGGCCTCGAGGAGCGCGCCGACGTCGTCGGCGGGAACCACGAGCGCCGTCGCGGGATCGGCGAAGTCCGTGGTGCCGAATCGCGTGCAGATGGCCGGGATGCCGCAGGCCATGGCCTCGGCAGTCGGGTTCGACCAACCGGCGGTGCGCTCCATCGTGACGCTGACATCCGAGGTGCGGTAGTACTCGAGGAGCTTCGCCTGGTCGGCGCCCTGGACCTGGTGGATGCGCTTCCGGATGAAGAGGTACCGGATCGGGAGGCGCGACGGCCTGTCGGCGACGATCCGGATGCGCGCGTCGTTCCATTTCAACTTGCGGAATGCGTCCAGGACCAGCTCGATGCCCTCGATGCGCTTGTCCAGCCGCCCGACGACATTGATGGTGAAAGGGCCATCGCCCCGCGGGCCCGGCCGGAAATGCTCCGTGTTGACCCCGCCGGGAATCGCGACGGCCCGGATCCCGGGGAGATACTCGCTCCAGCGGCCCGAGTTGGCGACGGCGAGCGTGCCCGGGTGGCGATCGAGAAACGCGCGGTATTTCGGCGCGTACCGCTCGCCGATGATCATCGCGACGCGCTTACGCGCCGGCGCCGCCGCCATCGTCTCGAGCAGGCCGCAGTCGCCGCAAGCGATGATGTCGTGCGTTCGCTCCGCAAGCTGGTGAAGCGGCAGCACCGGGACCTCGCAGGCGATCCAGTCGGGCTTCCTCGTCTCGCGCATGTAGATGCGGAAATCGTGGCCGCGGCGCTGGAAGCGGTTCCCGAGCTCGACGAAGCGGCGCACGCCGCCAGCGACTCCGGCGTGCGGGAGCAGGGCGGCGATCGCGAGTTTCAACACGGGACGCTGCGGGGCTTTTCGTCCCCGAGAAGGGACGCCCGGAAAGCATCGAGCGTCGTGGTGGCATTGACGTCAATCCGCGGCAGCGCGAACAGGTCGCTCTTCGGGCCGACGTGGCCATCGTCGATCGTGAGGGCGCCGGCGTACCCTTCCTCCCGTGCGATCCGGGTCGTCGCCTTCACGAAGGCGCCGTGCGGGTAGCACAGGTAGAGGGGGCCTGCGTCCCCGAGTTCGCGCCGCATCGCGTCCCTCGACTCCGCCAGCTCGCGCCGCGTCTCTTGGCGGTCGAGCCGGGACAGCTTGGGGTGACGCGCGGTGTGGGATCCGAACGTGAAACCCTCGGCCCGCAGCCGGCGCGCGTCGTCCCAGCCCAGGAGCGGGAACTCCAGCCCCTTCGAGGTCCGGAACGTGCCGCCGACGAGCGTAGTGACGAGGAACACGGTCGCCGTGAATCCGTGGGCGCGCAGCACCGGGCAGGCGTTCTCCTCGAAGTCGCGATAGCCGTCGTCGAAGGTGATGGCCACCACCGGCGCCGGGTCCCCGGCTTTCCCCCGGCGCACGCACTCGTGGAGCGGCACGACGGGGACGCCCGCGCTGAGAAGCGCGGCCATCTGCTTTGCGAACTCGGCCGGGGTGACGGTGAAGCCGGCAGCGTTGTTTCCGACCGAGTGGTACATGAGGATGGCCGGGCCGGAGGCGGGGGAGGGGGCCGTCCGGAAACGAGCCAGCGCGGCTTTGAAGAGTCGGCGCATTCCCAAAATATCCATGCCCTTGATTCCGGGATCAACCCCTTTTGTGGTAGCCAGGCTCTGAGCGTGGCAAGAAATCGCCGCGGGCCAGGGCTGCGTCGGCTGGGGCTTCCGTTCCTCGCGCTCTCAGAGCCTGAGCAAAATCCCCGCAGGTCAGGCTGCGTCGGCCCGGTGACGGTGGTTTGTGACGTTTCCCTGTTGCGGGCCGACTCCGCCCGACCCGCAGGGCTTTCGCTCAGGCTCTGATGGCCTCAATCCGACGAGTTGCGAGCCATTTTGATGTGGCCGGTGTTAGAAGAGCCGGGCCCATTCGACGAGGTAACTCGATGAGCGAATTGAATCTGTTCGGCGAAGCGTTGGAGTCGAAATCTGCGGTGGCACCTGCGAGGAAGCAGGGTCCCGCGAAACTTCTTCGGGCGGCGAGGAATCAGGTGCTGCTCACGCCGACAGATCTGGAGGGGCTGCTGCCGGAGGACCACATCGCGCGGGGGATGTGGGAGCTTGTCGGGAAGCTGGATTAGAGCCGGTTCCTGGCGGCGATTGCATCGCGGGAGGCCGATTCCGGGAGACCCGCGATCGATCCGAGGATTCTGGTGACGCTCTGGCTGTTCGCGACGAGCGAAGGAGTCGCCAGCGCCCGGGAGTTGGCGAGGCTTTGTCAGCGCGAGCCGCCACGGCAGAGTCCATCAACGCGGACCTCAAGTGCTTCCGAGGCCTCGATCGCTTCCTCGTCAGGACCCTCCCGAAGGTCACTTGCGTCGTTTTCTGGTCATCGATCGCTTACAACACACTTAAGTTGCTCGCTCTGGCCTGAACCTCTCCCCGGATGCTGCAAGCACCTCGCCGAGACCCTTGAGACCGCGAGCAAAAACCGACCGAGGACGCGCGGCGCGGGTCCGGTCGGCGCGCGCCCCAAGCCTCCGCACCGCCCAAACCCTCGTCGCGCGCCGGTCGGACCCGTGCCGCGCGCCGCAGGGAGGATTTTGCTCGCGGTCTCAGTACGGCAACCGGAGCGCCTCCGTCTTGAGCCGCTCGAGTTCCTCGGCGTAGACCGGCCTCAAGGCCCAGGCCGCGATGCGCCGCACGAGCCACCCGCTGCACCCGCGCTGGCCATCCATCCAGGTGGCGATGGTGACGCGGCACCCGGCTGCCGTCGGGTCGACCGTGAACGTCGTCGTGACCCCCTGCGCCCGATCGGTCTCGGCGAGCACGCGCCCGCGTTCGGGCTCCGTGACCGCCATCCGGAATTCGCTCGTCTTCCCCAGCACGCGCATGACGCCACAGATCTCCGTGCCGGCGCCCGTGCCGCCCTTCAGCACCTCGAGCTTGAGAAACGTCTTCGGGGGCACGATCCGCGGGTGGCCGTTGCGGTAGTCCGCGATCAGCGCGTACACCGAGTGTGCCGGCGCCGGGATGTCGCGGGTGACCGAGAGGGTGGGGGAAGCAGGGCTCATGGTCCCTCAACAACCGGGATGGCTCCGGTTTTCCGGGAATTTGCGCGGTTTCGTTCGCTCCGGCATCCGGGAGGCACCTCAGCGCGAACTCGGAATTTCTAAGGCATTATGCCGCTTGATGTTACGTCTCTTTCTTGCCGTCCCCCCCCAAATCGCCTCTTGTGCTCTCCCGAAATCCCTCCTCTATTATGTCCCCCCAGACGGATTGACGGCGCTTCGCCCGCACCCCCATAATCCGCCGCCCCCGAGTTCCAGGAGCCGCATGGCCAAGGCCCGCCCGAAGAAGACGGAAGAAGCGCCCGACGACGCCGAGGTGAAACCGGCGAAGAAGAAGGCGCGTGGGAAGGCCGTGGCCGCGCCGCAGGACGTGCCGGACGACGCGCCGCCAGTGAAGAAGCCGAAGCGCGCGGCGAAGAAGGTCGAGGCGGAGGAGCCGGACGAGCCGAAGGGGAAAGCGCGGACGGGTCCGTCGCTGGTGATCGTGGAGTCGCCGGCGAAGGCGAAGACGATCAACAAGATCCTCGGCCGCCAGTACGTCGTGAAAGCGTCGATGGGGCACGTGCGCGACCTGCCGAAGTCGAAGTTCGGGATCGACGTCGACAACGGGTTCGAGCCGCAGTACATCGAGATCAAGGACCGCAAGGACACACTCAACGACCTGAAGGCAGCCGCGAAGAAGGCGCCGCAGGTCTTCCTCGCGCCCGACCCTGACCGCGAGGGGGAGGCGATCGCGTGGCACCTCGCCGAGGCGCTCAAGATCGGCAAGCGGGCGCGTCGCGTGACCTTCAACGAGATCACGCCGCGCGGCGTGAAGGAAGGGTTCGCTCACCCGCGCGACCTCTCCATGAACCTCGTCAACGCCCAGCAGGCGCGGCGCCTCCTCGACCGGATCGTGGGCTACAAGCTCAGCCCCCTCCTCTGGGAAAAAGTCGCGCGCGGCCTGTCCGCCGGCCGCGTCCAGTCGGTCGCCACCAAGCTCGTCGTCGACCGCGAAAAGGAAATCGCCGCGTTCAAGGCCGAGGAATTCTGGCGGCTCATCGCGCGCGTCACGGTCAAGCCCGGCGTCGAGGAAGCGCCCGAGGCGTTCAAGGCGGAGCTGAAGCGCGTGAAGGATGCGGCCGAGGCCGACCTGCACACGAAGACCGAGGTGTTCGACGAGGAGAAGATCCTCGAGGAGAAGGGGCCGGGGGGAGAGAAGGAAGAGGAGAAGGAGCCGGAGAAGAAGGAATTCCTCGTGCAGGACGGCAAGACCGCGCAGGCCCTGGTCGACGAGCTGAAGCCGGCGACGTTCCGCGTCACGAAGGTCGAGAAGAAGTCGCGGCGGGACAACCCGCCGTCGCCGTTCACGACGAGCGTTCTGCAGCAGACCGCGAGCGTCCGGCTGCATTTCGCGACGCGCCGCACGATGGCCGTCGCGCAGCAGCTGTACGAAGGCGTCGACATCGGCGACGAGGGCACGGTCGGCTTGATCACCTACATGAGAACGGACTCGTTCCGCATCAGCGAGGACGCGCTCAAGGAATGCCGCGACTTCATCGTGAAGTCGTTCGGGCAGAAATACCTCGAGCCGACGCCGCGCGTCTGGGCCGCACGCAAGGGCGCGCAGGAAGCCCACGAAGCAATCCGCCCGACCGCCGTCGAGCGCACGCCGGACGCCATGCGCCCGTACCTCAACGACGAGCAGTTCAAGCTGTACCAGCTCATCTGGCAGCGCTTCGTCGGGACGCAGATGGCCCCCGCCGAGTACGACGTGACGTCCGCGGAAATCGAGGCCGGCCGCGCCGTCTTCGGCGCCCGCGGCCGCGTCCTGGCCTTCGACGGCTACACGCGCGTCGCCGGCCACCGCCTCAAGAAGGACGAGCAGATCCTCCCGCCGCTCAGCGACGGCCAGGTCGTCCACCTCCTCGGCCTCGACGCCACCCAGCACTTCACCCAGCCCCCGCCGCGCTTCACGGAAGCCTCCCTCGTCAAGGCCCTCGAGCAGAACGGCATCGGCCGCCCGTCCACCTACGCGCCGATCGTCGCGACGATCCAGGACCGCGGCTACGTCAAGCAGGAGAACCGCGCGCTGCACGCGACCGAGCTCGGCACGATCGTCAACGACAAGCTGGAAAAACACTTCCCCGAGATCGTGAACACCGACTTCACCCGCCAGATGGAGGAGAAGCTGGACGGGGTGGAGGAGGAGAAGACGGACTGGCACGTGCTCCTGAAGGAGTTCCACGACGTGTTCGTGGGGGAAATCGAGCGGGCGAAGACGGAGATGGAGTCCGCGAAGGGACAGGCGACGGCGGATGCGCCGCCGTGCGAGAAGTGCGGGAAGCCGATGCTGCTGCGGTGGAACAAGTGGGGCGGGTTCTGGGGGTGCAGCGGGTACCCGGAGTGCAAGACGACGAAGCCGAAGGATCCGCCGCCGGTGGAGCTGTCGAACGAGAAGTGCGAGAAGTGCGGGAAGCCGATGGCGCTGAAGCGGGGGCGCTTCGGGCAATTCCTGGCATGCACGGGGTATCCGGAGTGCAAAACGACGAAGAACGTGGTGAAGGGGAAGGACGACAAGGTCATCGTGGTGAACGAGAAGTGCGAGAAGTGCGGGGCGCCGATGCGGGTGTGCCGTGGCAAGCGCGGCGCGTTCCTGGGTTGTTCGCGGTATCCGGCGTGCAAGAGCACGAAGCCGGTGCCGAAGGGGAAGCCGGATGAAGGCGCGGCGACGGGTGAGACGGCGGCGGCGGGTGATGGGACAGCGGCGCCGGCCGGTGAGTAAGGCCTAAAGGCGTCGAAGGTCGAAGGTCGAAGGTTCAGGCCCGTTTTGCAGGCCGTTACTTCCGACCTTCAACTTTCGACCTTCGACGTCGTCCCCCACCGAGCCCGATTCCAATCACCCCCTCCCGACCACGCGCCCGCTCCCTCCTGATCACCGCCACCGACACCGGCGTCGGCAAGACGTTCGTGTCGTGCGGGCTGGCGCGGGCGTGGCGCGCCGCCGGGCGGGACGTCGGGGTGGTGAAGCCGTTCGCTTCGGGCGGAACGGGCGGGCGGCACGAGGACGTGGACGCGCTGATGGCGGCGAGCGGGACGCGCGACACGTTCGCTGAGGTCTGCCCGTGCCTGTTCCGCGACCCGCTGGCGCCGTCGGTGGCGGCGAAGAGGGAAGGACGGGCGGTGTCGATGGCGCGGGCGGTGGCGGCGACGAAACGCGTGATCGACCGGCACGAGGTGACGGTCGTCGAGGGCGCGGGCGGGCTGCTCGTGCCGGTCACGGGGCGCGAGACGATCGCGGAGTTTGCGAAACGGCTGAAGCTGCCGCTGGTGATCGTCGCGCGGCCGGCGCTGGGGACGCTGAACCACACGCGGTTGACGGTGGAAGCGGCGCGGGCGCGGGGGCTTGAAGTGCTCGGGATTGTCGTCAGCTTCGCGGCGCCGCAACGCGGGTTGGCCGAGCGCACCAACTTGGAAATCCTCGCTCGACACGCCGAGGCCCCGCTGCTGGCGGCGTTGCGGCACGGTGCGGGAGCGGGTGATTTTCGTTGGCTGGCGCGTGAACTTGAGCGCCGGTGGGATGGAAGGCGTCGAAGGTCGAAGGTTCAAGGTCGAAGGTAACGGCTGGTCTGCCCGGTCCTTACCTTCGACTTTCGACCTTAGACCTTCGACGCCTTTCCATCAGCGGCCTTCCAACCTGAGCGCCATCGCGTAGACCACGTTCCTCGGTCGCCCGAGCGCCGCGGCGACTTCCTTTGCTGCCGCCGACACGCTTTTCCCGGCCGCCAGCGCTTCGCGGAGCGCGGTCTCGACCTCGTCGCTGCTCGCCTCGGCGGCTTCCGGCGCGCCCTCGACGAGCACCGTGAACTCGCCTCGAGGCTCTTTCTTCGCCCAGCGCTCGGCCAGCTCGCCCAGCGGCGCACGGTCGAACTCCTCGTGGATCTTCGTCAGCTCGCGGGCGACGCACCCCCGCCGCGCGGCGCCGAACGCATCCCGCATGTCCGCCAGCGATTCCGCGATGCGGTGCGGAGCCTCATAGAAAGCGAGCGTCCGCGGCTCGCGCGCCAGCCCTGCGAGCTGCCTGCGCCGCTCCGCAGGCTTCGCCGGCAGGAACCCCTCGAACGCCACGCGCTTCATCGAGAGCCCCGACCCCGCCAGCGCCACCACGAACGCCGCCGCCCCCGGGACCGGCACCACCGCGATCCCTGCGGCCGCGGCGGAAGCGATCAGCCCTTCCCCGGGATCGGAGAGTCCCGGTGTCCCCGCCTCCGACACGATCGCGATGCTCGCGCCGCCTTCCAGTTTCTTCACAAGCTCCGCCACGCGGGCGGGGCCCGAATGCTCGTGGAACGAGATGAGCGGCGTAGCGATGCCGTGGCGGTCGAAGAGCTTCTTCGCGGTACGGGTGTCCTCCGCGGCGACAAGCGCGACGGACTTGAGGATTTCGATCGCCCGGAGCGTGATGTCCTCGAGGTTCCCGATCGGCGTGGCGACGACGAAGAGCGTCCCGCGGCTCATTTCAGGGATTTCATGCGGTCGGGGGGGACGATGCCGCGGTAGAGGCCGGACTTCTGCTCGAGGACGACGACGGCCATCCAGAGCTTGGGGTTGTCGACGACGGCCTTGAGGAGGTTGTCGGCGGGCCTGCTGAGGGCGTCGACGGTCGGCTCGGGGGTGGCCTTGGTGTCGCGGAACGTCTCGAAATGGGCGCGGAGTTTCTCCCACGCGGCGCGCTGGTCGTCGGTTCGGTCGACCATGAGCGCGTCGATCGTCGACTCGAGCTTCGGCACGTCCATCCCGCCGCACGAGATGGCCCAGTCGCGCTGCTTGCGCCAGGCGTCGTACCAGCGCTCCCAGGCGAGTGCGCATTCGCCGCGGACTTCGGCCGTCGCCGTTTCGGACCATTCCTGCCCGATCTTCGTGAGAGCCTTCATTCCCTCCGCCGCGGCCTTCGCGATCGGTGGGAACGGATCCTTGAGCGACTCAAGTAAGACCGGCACAACCCACGGGTAGCCGGAGTTGGCGAGCGAGACCACCGCTTCCCCACGAACCCCCTTGTCCACGTCCTCCCACACCAGGATCAGGAAACCCAGCGCCTCGACCGACCCGATCTCGCGCAGCGCCACCACCGCGGCGGCCCGGACCTCCGGGTCGTCGCACCCGGCCTGCCCCTTGATCCCCTTGAGGGGGAAGACGGGGAGGAGGCTGGAAGCGCCCTTGGGGCCGATGACCTTGAGGGAGTCGATCGCCTGCATCAGGACTTCCTTCGACTCGCGGCTGCGCTCGAGGACCTGCTTGAGAAGCTCGGCGCAGTCGCTCTCGACCTTGTCGCGGCGCGTCGTCGCCTCGTTGTAGCCCATCGGGCCGAGGGCCTTGCAGGCGGCGAAGCGCACCTGGGGGTCGGGGTCGGTGAGCATCGGCTCAATGACGTCGCCGGCCTGCCAGTCGGCGTAGTGCTCGAGGAGCGCGCAGGCGCGGACCTTCTCTTCCACCGTCCCCTTCGACCACCTGAGAATCTGCGCCGCCTTCTCCGGCGTCAGCTTGTCCTCCGGCTTCATCGTCTTGTCGTAGCGCTTCAGGTGCCGCTGGATGTAGCGGTCCTCCGGCGCCGCGCTCGCCGCGGCCTTCAGCTTGTCGAACGCCTGCGAGTAGAGCCCCTGCCGGCCCTTCTGGTCCCCCGCGGCGTTGGCGCGGTCCGCGTCCATCTCGAGCTTGCGCGCCTCGATGAACATGCCGCGGGCGACGAAGTGGTTGGTCGCGACGATCATGAAGTAGTTCGACTGCCACTTGGCGACCTTGGGGTCGAGGCCCTCGAAGGAGACGTAGGCGACGAGCTGTTCGCGGTGCTGGGCGAGGCCGTCGAGGTTTTCGCGCTCGGCGAAGGCGACGGGCTGGCCGGAGTGGAAGTACTCAATGGAAGGAAGGTCGTCGGTGATGACCGGCGCGTAGCGCGCGTAGTTCCCCGAGCCGTGCGGGCCGGCGATGAAGCACCCCAGCAGCGTGTAGATTTCCTCCAGCCCGAGCGGGATCAGCTCCGCCTGCACCTGCGGCCGGTCGAGCGCCGCTTTGAGCTGCGGGTAGCGCAGCACGAACTTCCCGTTGTGGCCGGTGAGCAGGACCGCTTCCTTGAAGTACCACACCGTCGACTCGGGGAAGACGGCGGTGAAGGTCCGGAAGAGCGACCGGAAGTCCTCGGGCTTCACGCCGTGGATCGGGATCCACTGGGTGACGACGCCGTCGGGATTCAGGCGGGCGCGGGCGGCCTCGTAGAACTCGCGGGAGTAGAGCGACGACGCGCCGGTCATGTGCGGGTTGAGCGGCTCGGCGACGATGACGTCGTACGAGCTGCGCGTCGAGCGCAGGTAGGCCTTTCCGTCGTCGAACAGGAGCCGGAGCCGCGGGTCCTTGCCGATGCGGTCCATGAGCCCGCGGTTGGCGCGCTTGAAGTACGGCGTGGCGCGCGACACCTCGGGGCACAGCTCGACGATGTCCAGCCGGTCGAGCGGCCAGAGCGACAGCGCCCCCGCCGTGGTCCCGGTGCCGAGGCCGACGACGCACGCCGACTTCGCGTCCGGATGCAGCAGCATCGGGAGATGCCCGATCATCCGCATGTACTCGTAGGTGTCGCCGGTCCCCGCGACCTTGAACGCGTCGGTGTACATCGTCCGGTCGCGCGTCCCTTCCTCCTCCGTCACCGCCACCGTCAGCGACGGCCCTTCCTCGTACCACAGCTTCGTGATCCCCGGCTTCTCCAGCCCGAGCTTCGCGGTGAGGACGTTTTCGCGGAAGGGGCCCGCGATGACCGTGAGGGCCATGGCGGCGGCGGCGACGCCTGTGAAGAGCCAGCGGTTCAGGGGCGCCCAGTTGCCGCCGCGGAAGAGCAGCGCGGCGCCGGCGGCGGCGGAAAAGAGGGCGAGGATGATGGCGACGTTCGCGAAGTTGTGGACGAGGGGGATGAGGACGAAGCCGGTGAGGAGCGAGCCGGCCATGGCGCCGACGGTGTTGGCGGCGTAGATGCGGCCCAGCCGCGAGGCCATTCCGTTCGCGGGGCCCTGCGCCAGGATCCGCGCCAGGACCGGCAGGATCGCGCCCATGAGGAAGGCGGGGAAGAGCATGACCGCGGCGGCGTCGCCTGCGAGGCTTTGCAGATACGTTCCCCAGGACGGGCCGCCGAAGGCCAGCGACGTCGTGCCGGTCTGGGTGCGGAGGTGCGGGAAGACGAGGTAGGCGCCCAGCGCCGCGACGGCGACGGCGAGCTGGAGGGCGCCTGCGAGCTCCAGCCGGGCGCGCTTCACGAGATCCGAAATCCGCCCGGCGATCGGCGCGCCGAGTGCGAGGCCGAGGAGGAAGACGGCGAGCATCATGGCGAAGGAGTAGGTGATGCTGGCGAAGAGGACGCTGAACATGCGGGTCCAGAGGACTTCGAAGCCGAGGGAGACGAAGCCGCAGGCGGCGGCGGCGGCGAGGGCGAGGTTCTGCTCGGGGCGCGAGGATTCTTCCTCGGACATGGCGACGGCGCCTTCGTCGGGGACGAGGACGCGCGGCTTCTGGCTGGCCGCGAGGCCCCAGGCGGTGAGCGCCGCGGCGAGGTTCGCGCCGGCGGCGATCCAGGTGGTCATGCGCAGGCCGTAGGTGCCGATGAGCCAGAACCCGGCGAGGAGGACGCCCGCGACGGCGCCGAGCGTGTTGGCGCCGTAGACGAGGCCGACGCGCCAGCCCTTGTGCCCCTCCGACGCGGCGGCGGACGCCATCGCGGGGAACGTCGCCCCCATCAGCGCCGTCGGCACCAGCAGCACCGCAAACGCCATCGCGCAGCGCACCGCCGTCAGCGCCCACAATTTCCCCTCGAGCACCCCGTACGCCGCCCGGTTCAGCGCCGGCATCGCCATGAACGCGAACGGCACCAGCACCGCCGAGACCGCGATCCCGAACTCCAGCTTCGCGTACGTCGACAACGGGCGCGCATCCCGGTCGGCGCGCTTCCCGATCCACCTCGCTCCCAGCGCCAGCCCGCCCATGTAGGCGGCCAGGACGGTGCCGATGGTGTACGAGGAAGCGCCGAGGGTGGCGGCGAGGATGCGGACCCAGGCGACCTCGTAAACGAGCGCGGAGGCGCCGGAGACCATGAAGACGGCTGCGAGGAGAAAGGGCATGGGGGGAGGATTATATGCGGTGCAGGGCCACCCCCCCGGGTGAGAAGGGAAGTTAGCACGCAGAAGGGGGCTTACGCGAGGACTTGCTTGAGCACCCGCATGTAGTTCCCGCCGAGGACTTTCTTCACGTCGCGCTCTCCCCATCCGCGCTTCGCCAGTTCGCGCGTGATGTTCGGGACGCCGGTGATGTCCTCGAGCCCGGTCGTCACGCTGTTGTACCCGTCGAAGTCGCTCCCGAGCGCGGCGTGGTCGATGCCGACCATCTCCGCCACGGCCTCGATGTTGTCGACGACGTCCTTGACGCCCGCGGGCGCCGGGCCGCCCGTGAGGTGCTCGGTGAGGTAGTCGATCGCGATGACGCCGCCGGTCTCGGCGATCTTCTTCACCTGCCAGTCGGTGACGTTGCGCGGGCGCTCCAGGAAGCGGCAGAGGCCGGTATGCGACGTGACGATCGGGCGCCGTGCGATGCGGATCAGGTCCTTGAATCCGGCGAGGTGGAGGTGGGCGACGTCGATGACCATGCGCAGGTCGTCCATGCGCCGGACGACCGCTTTGCCGAACGCGGTGAGGCCCCGGGCGCGCTTGACGGAAGCGCCGTCGGCGAGGAGGTTGCGCGGGTTGTGGGTGAGGCCCATGGCGCGAACGCCGGTGGCGTAGAACCAGTCGAGCATGTCGAGCTTGCCGTCGAGCGGGAGGCCGCCCTCGATCGAGACGAGCAGGCCGGTGACGCCGGAAGGGAGGTCGAGGTCGGCGCGGCGGCGGATGACGCGGATCTGCCGGGGGCGCGCCTTCTCGGCCTCGAAGACGCGGTTGATCATGCGCGAGGCCCAGACGGTCGCGTCCGCGCCCTCGAACTTCGGCGGGGTGTAGATCGCGCAGATCTGGAGATCGGTGCCGGATTTGCGCAGGCGGGCGAAGTCGATGTGCCATTTCGGCTGCGGGTCGAACCAGCTTTTGCCTTCTTCGAGTTCCTTGTAGAAGGTGTCCATGTGGCCGTCGACGAGGACGGCGTCTTTATGCCAGCGTTGCCACGGGATGCTCATGGGTTTCCTTGGGAGAGTAGGAGCGGCGAAGAACGACTTAATATCAAATATGTAGTATGGAATATGAAATATGAAATGAAAGGCGCACGAATGGCAAGGTTCCCGGTCCAACCAGTCATGGTCGTTCACCCATTTCCTATTCCATATTTCATATTACATATTTGCTATTAGGTCGTTCTCTTCCCTCACCGCGTCCTCACCATCATCCCTTCTCCAATCCCCAGCCCTCTCCTCGCCTCCTCCGTCTCCTTCAAGAACCTCCCCGCATCCCCGTGGTACCCCGCCGTCGGCTTCAACCCCGGCACTTTTTCTCCCCACCACCGGTTGAACGCCTCCATCAGCCCTTCCCGCGTGTATTTCGCCAGGATCGACGCGAGCGCGACGGGGAAGTGCTTGTCCTCGGCGTCCTGCACGAACGCGAGCCGCATGCGGCGGCCTTTCCCCTCGATCGAGTACGAGCTGATTTCGCGCGCCTCGTCGCCCACCATCACGAACGCTTCCGGGAACAGCGCCTGCAGCCGGTCGGCGTAGAACGCGCGGCCGCCCTGCTTGCCGACGAACACGACCAGCGGCTCCGGGCCCGCGGCGTGGTCCCACAGCCAGCGGTAGAGCCGGCCGGAAATCTCGAACAGGAAGTCGGACTTGTTCCCGGTCCGCGCCACGCCGGCGTTGAATTCCCTCGCGTCCGCCATCGCCGACCTCACCCCCGACAGCCGCACCTTCGCGCGGTCCATCGCCGCCCTCACCGACGCCGCCGACTCCGCCACCTCCGCCGCCCGCGCCGAAAACGGCAGCCCGAGCCGAAGCGGCCGGTACCACGGATACCCGTCCAGCTCTTCCGCCCCCAGCGCGTGCGCCGCCACGAACTCCAGGAACGATCCCTCGGTCGCGCCGTCCCGCGCCTTCCAGAACGCCGCCGCCGTCCGCTCCAGCGGCCCGTTGTCCCCCGGCCGGTGCAGCGCCTTCGAGTCGCACACCGCCACTCGCCCGCCCTTCGCCGTCCGCCCCACCGCCGGCGACAGCAGCTTCCACAGGTCCGCCCCCGCCGACGGCACCTCGAACAGCGCCGCCGACACCACCAGCGGCCCCAGCATCGGGCCGTAGCCGACCTCGTCGATCCCCGCCAGCCACGCCATGCGCTTCTCCCTTGAGCCGCGCGATTATCCCGACATCACCGCCGGATCGTGAGCATTTGCGCGATGGCGTCCAGGAAGCGCTTCGCCACGACGGGCGCGTCGAACGCCCCGACGGCGGCGCGGCCGGCCTCGCCGAGCTGGCGGCGGATGTCGGGTTTTTTCGAGAGGTGATGAAGGGCGTCGGCGAGGGCGCGAGGGTCGTCGGGGCGGACGAGGCGGCCGGCGGTGACGACCTCGGGGACGGCGGCGGCGCGCGCGGCGACGATCGGGAGGCCGGCGGCCATGGCCTCGAGGAAGACGATGCCGAAGCCTTCCTGGACGGAGGGCAGGCAGAAGACGTCGCAGGCGCGGTATTCGGCGGCCAGCTTCTCGGGCGGGACGAACCCGAGCCACTCGACCACGCCGTGGAGGTCGAGCGAAGCGTGGAGGTCCTGGAGGCGGTTCTCCTCGGGCCCGTCGCCGACGATGCGGACGCGCAGGCCGGGGATCTTGCGAGCGAGTTGGGCCGCCGCGTCGAGCAGCACGCCGACGCGTTTGCGCGGGTAGAGCTTGCAGACGCAGAGGACGGTGAATCCCTCGCGGCGGACGACCGGGGCAGCGTCGAGGCGCCCGCGCCATTTCGAGAGGTCGATCAGCTCCGGCACGATCGTCGGCTCCGGCGTGAGCCCGTACAGCTCGCGGAGCCGCTTCGCCGAGTACGCGCTCGTCGTCAACACGAGGTCCGCGCGCTTGCAGTGCTCCGCCTCGGCCTCCGCCTGCCGCTCCATCGAGCGCCGCACTTCGCCCTGCTCGAATCGCGCTTCGTCCGCCAGGACGCCCTTGATCGACGCGACGTGCGGCGGCCCGCCGCGGCCGGCTAGGGTGTGGCCGTCCATGTCGAAGCCGACGACCGCGTGGTAGGGGGCGAGGTTCAGGGAAGTGAGCGACGCGTTGAACGCCGTCCGCCGCGCCTCGTAGTCGCCCGGCCCCGGCTCGAGGGCGTGCAGGTCCACGACGTGCCCGAGGTCCCGCAGGGCCCCGGCCAGCGTGCTGATGCCCGTCCAGGTCCCGCTTCCTTCACGGACGGTGGCGGGCGTCCCTGTAGCGAAGAGGAAGCGCACGGACCCAGAGAAAGCGGGCCGGGGCGGCGCGTCAAGGGCGGTATTCGGGAAGCCCGGGCTCCACCGCGGGATTCGCAGGTGGCCGCACGTCGTAGTCCGCCGAGATCGCGACGGACGGAACCGCGCAGTCGAGCGCCCGGAGCCATTCGGCGACCGCCGTATTGCAGGAGTGCCCGAGCCAGTAGTCGTCCTCGTCGTACACGAAGGTCAGGCCGTAATGGTCGTTCCGGAATTCGGTGTCGGCCCCCGCCTCAAACCGTGCGTCGAGCTGCGCCAGCAGGTGATCGATCTGCGCTCGCGCCACGTCGACTTCGAGCACGGCCTCGACCCACCGGTGCCGGCGCACGCCGCCGACCGTCGCCGGCGCTTCCCATTCCTCGCGCCCGAGGGCGCCCTGCTGGGGAACGAAGAGCAGGGCCGGGACGCGCCACCACTCGTCTTTTTCGAGCGCGTACCACGCGAACTGGCCGTAGGAGTATTCCACGAGGCGCCCGTCGCCCCGGGGAAGGACCAGGCTCGAGTGCCGGCCGTAATCCGCGATGAAAACCGGAGCTGGATTCACCGGGTTTTCAGGCGGGATTACAACCGTCTTGCAGCCGCCGAGCGGCAGCAGGAAAAGGAGGAGCGTGGCGCGGGTCATGGCTCTTCAGCGACCCAACCGCCCTTTCGTTCACTTTTTCGGCGCTTCCTCGAATTTCAGCGACACCGAGTTGATGCAGTAGCGCAGCCCCGTCGGCTTCGGGCCGTCGTCGAAGACGTGGCCGAGGTGCCCGCCGCACTTCGCGCAGTGCACTTCCGACCGCACCATCCCGTGGCTCTGGTCTTCCTCGGACGCGACCACGTTCTCCTTCGCGGGGCGCGTGAAGCTGGGCCAGCCGGTGCCGGAATCGAACTTGTCGTCGGACACGAAGAGCAGCTCGCCGCAGCCGGCGCAGCGGTACGAGCCGGCGGCGTGGTTGTTCCAGTAGGCGCCGGTGAACGCGCGCTCGGTGCCCTTTTCGCGGAGCACGTCGTACTGTTCCGCCGTGAGCTTCGCTTTCCACTCGGCGTCCGTCTTCGGAAGCGCGGCGCCCGCGCCGGAGTCGCTCCCGCCGTCCTTCCGCGGTTCGGCGCCCCCGCCTTTCGGGCTCTCCGACGTCCCGCCCGAACAGCCCGCAATCACGGCCACCACCCCGGCCAGCGCAAGACCCACGAGAAGCAGCTTCATGGCGTTCTCCTTTTCCCGGCGTTCCCTGCCTCACTTACGCCGCCGGGCGGCTGCCGGATTCGCCTAGACCGCAAACGCCAGCGAATGCGTCAGCAGCTCGTGGTAGCGCCGGCTTCCCGGCCGGGCTGCCCATCGGCGCGCCGACGCCGCCAGCCGGCCGATCACGCCCTCGAACTCCGCGCGGCTCGTGTCGACGAGCGAGACGTACAGCAGCGCCGCGGAGCGCAGCCACGGGTACAGCGGGTGCCGCATCGTCCCGTCCGGGTGAAGGGCGAGGTGCGCGTACATCTCTTCGAATTCGGCGTCCGTCGGCACGATCCCCAGCGCTTCGCACCCGTCGATCGCGGCCATCTCGACCATCATGAAGAACGCCTGGTAGTCGGGGGTCGGCCCGAGCTCGAACGTCGGCGGGTTCCGGTGCCCCGCGAACAGCTCCAGCGCGGGCCTCAGCGTGACCTGGGCCGTCTCCGTCCCGTCCGTGACCTCGACCGCGGCGTCGCCGGGCGTCCGCACCCACGGAAGGGCCTGGGCGAAATCGACGCAGACGCCGGCACCGATCAGGCTGCTGAGGAGTTCCTGGTCCATGTCATTCTCCGAGATAGGCGCTTTTGACTTTCTCGTCCTTGAGGAGGTCTTCGGCTTTCCCGGACAGCGTGATCGCCCCAGTCTCCATGACGTAGGCGCGATGGGCAAGACGAAGCGCCGCGTGGGCGTTCTGCTCGACGAGGAGGATGGTGGTGCCTTCGCGGTTGAGGTCGCGGATGACGCCGAAAATCTGCTGGCAGATGAGCGGCGCGAGGCCGAGCGACGGCTCGTCGAGGAGCAGGAGCTTTGGCCGCGCCATCAGCGCCCTTCCGATCGCGCACATCTGCTGCTCGCCGCCCGAGAGCGAGCCCGCGGCCTGGCGCTGGCGTTCGTCGAGAATGGGGAAGAGGCCGTAGACCTTCTTCAGGTCGGCGGCGATGCCGTCGCGGTCGCGGCGGAGGTAGGCGCCCATGTCGAGGTTTTCGCGGACGGTGAGCTCGGCGAAGAGCTTGCGGCCTTCGGGGGACTGGGCGACGCCGGCCCTGACGATGGCGTTGGTCGGCATGCGGGTGATGTCCCTGCCATCGAGCTCGACGGACCCTTCGCGGACTTTCACGATGGAGCAGATGGCGTTGAGCGTCGTCGTCTTGCCCGCGCCGTTGGCGCCGATGAGCGTGACGATTTCGCCCGCGGCGACCTCCAGGCTGACGCCGTGGAGGACCTCGAGGTTGCCGTAGCCGGCCTTGATCCCGGTCAGTTTCAGCATGAGGGGCCGCCCGAAGGGACGGGCGGGAAAGGGAAAACTACAACTTTCAACTTCCAAGTAAACGGAGAACTCCAAACGCAGAACTCCAACGATCCCCGTGGGGAACAGGCTTGGAGTTCGCCGTCTTGGAGTTCTCCGTTTACTTGGAAGTTGTGAGTTGTCGTTTTCATTTTCGGCGCCCTCTCGCTACTCCGGCAACGCCTTGTCCAGGTCCCCCGCGAGCGCATCCCCCGCGGGCTTCGACTCCTCGGGAGGCGCCGTGGCCGCTGCCGCCTCCTCGCCGTGCGCCGCTTCGCTCCCCAGGTACGCCTCGATCACCTTCGGGTTCGCGCGGACCTCGGCCGGTTTCCCGTCCGCGATCTTGTCGCCGTGGTCGAGCACGAGGATCCGGTCGCTGATCTCCATCACCAGCCGCATGTGGTGCTCGATCAGGAACACCGTGATCCCCGCTTCCCGGATCCGCCGGATCAGCCCGACGAGCTCGCCCTTTTCCTTCGGGTTCATGCCGGCGGCGGGCTCGTCGAGCAGCAGGAGCCGCGGCTGGCTCGCCAGCGCGCGCGCGATCTCCAGCAGCCGCTGCTCGCCGTAGGACAGGCTCGAAGCGGTCTCGTGCGCCCGATCCGACAGCCCCACGAACGCCAGGTAACGGAACGCCGCCGCGGAGATCTCGTCCTCTTCCGCCCGCGACGATTTCAGAGGCAGCACCGCCCCCAGCAGCCCCGCGCCCGTCCGCGAATGGCACCCGACCTTCACGTTGTCCAGCGCCGGCAGGTCCCCGAACAGCCGGATGTTCTGGAACGTCCGCGCCAGCCCCAGCCCGCAGATCGAATGCGGGGCGAGCTTCGACAGGTTCTCCGGCCCCGACTTCGCATAGTAGATCACCCGCCCCAGCGTCGGCGGGATCAGCCCGCTGATCATGTTGAACAGCGTCGTCTTCCCCGCGCCGTTCGGGCCGATCAGCGCCGTGATCTCCCCCTCCGCGATCGTCGCGTCCACCGGCTTCACCGCCGATACCCCTCCGAAGTTCTTCGCCACCCCCTCGAGGCGGAGAATCGGCAACGCCCCGGCGAGCGTGTGCACGCTGATCTGCGGGCGGTAGCGGGGAAGCGTCATTCGCCCTTCCCCATCCGGAAGAGCGGCGTGACGGTGGAGCGCAGTTTCTCGCGTTCGTCTTCGGTGAAGGGCTCGCGTTCGCCCTTGGGGGGGAGGATGCCCTGGGGGCGGAAGATCATGACGAGGACGAGGATGGCGCCGAAGACGAGGTAGCGGGCCTGGTCGGGGACCTTGAGCATGGCGCCGTCGCCGGCGGACTGCCAGGCGACGTTTTCGAGCCAGCGGGCGTGCGTCTGCATGAAGGAGGTGAGGCCGGGGCCGAGCTGGATGCCTTCGCGGAGGATTTCGCCGAGGGAGACGAGGACGGCGGTGCCGACGATGGCGCCGCGGATGGAGCCGAGGCCGCCGAGGACGATGCAGGCGAGGATGAGGACGGAGACCCAGAAGTCATAGCTGCCGGGGGTGACGATCTCGACGCGGAACGCCTGGAGGCCGCCGCCGATGCCGCCGATGAAGCCGGAGACGGCGAAGGCGAGGATGCGGTAGCGGGGGATGGAGATGCCGTTCGCCTTGGCGCTGATCTCGTCGGCCTTCATGGCGAGCCAGGCGCGCCCGACGCGGGAATTGTGGAGGCGGGCCATCGCGGCGACGGCGGCGACGACGATCGCGAGGAGGAAGTAGTAGAACGCCTTCGAGTTCGGCTCGACGAGTTTCCCCGGCGGCGTGTAGGCGTACCCGGCCGCCGGCACCGTGACCTTCCCGCCGCGCGGGAGGTTCTTCCAGTGGAACGTCCCCGTCTCCCACACCTTCACGTCGGCGGGAACGTCCAGCGGCACGCCCGGCGCCGGGTTCCAGTGCTCGCCGCCGCGCGGGAAGATCAGCCGCGCCCCGCGGGGGAACGACAGCGTCCCGCCTCCCTCGGCGACCTCGACCGTTGTCCCGGGCGGCAGTTCTCCCACGCCGGTCGCATGCCCGGCCAGCCGGATGCCGGGGAAGTCCGTGTATCCCTTCGCCGCGTTCGTCACCGGCCCGCAGTTCTGCACGAATATCAGCAGGATCTGCGCGAACGCGAACGTGACGATCGCGTAGTAGTCGCCGATCAGCCGGAGCGTGGGCGCGCCCCGGAGCATCCCCCAGATCGCGCAATGCACCCCCGCCGCAAGGAGACAGAGGAGCCACGCCCCTTCGAACTGCAGCCACGGCAATCGGTAGAGGATCGCCACTGTGTACGCGCCGATCATCACGAACGCCACGTACCCCAGGTCGAGCAGCCCCGTCCAGCCGGGGACTACGTTCAGGCCGAGCGCGAAAATCATGTAGATGAAGACGATCCCGCTCACGGAAACGAGGCGCTTCTGGACCGGGTCCGAGAAAGGAATCAGCGGCAGGATGAGCGCGACGCCGAGAAGCGCCAGGAGCGGGAGCCAGTCGCGGGAGAGTTTCATGCCCGCTCCACGGAGGTCGAGCCGAGGAGCCCCGTCGGGCGCACGAGGATGACCGCGATCAGGACGAGGAACGCGACCGCCGGGCCGTAGACGCCGCCGACCCCCCAGACCCCCAGCTTCCAGATCGCCAGGTTCGTGATGATCCCGATGACGAAGCCGCCCAGCGCCGCGCCGCGGATGTTGCCGATCCCGCCCAGCACGGCGGCCGAGAAGGCGATGATGCCGACCTGAGTCCCCATGTTGAACACCACGCCCGTCTCGAGCTTGAGCGCGTACAGCACGCCACCGATCGCCGCCAGGGCCGAGCCGATCGCGAACGTCATGCGAATGATGCTGTTGACCGAGACGCCCATGAGCGCGGCCGTGTTCTTGTCGAGCGCCACGGCCCGCATCGCACGCCCTACCGACGTCTTCCGGATCATGAACTCCAGCGCCAGCATCAGCCCGAGCGTGATCCCCCAGATGAGCGGCTGCTTCCATTGAACCGTCACGCCCCCGAGCTCAACGCTCCGCTCCAGCACGTGCTTCCGCACTTCCAGCTTGTTCCACTCCACCGCCGTCCGCGGGATCTTCAGCGCCTGCTGCGCTTCACGCCGGACGTCGCTCAGCGTCTTCAGCGCGTCCCCCGTCCCGTTCCGGAACTCCACCAGCAGCCCGTCCGGGATCCGCGAGACCGCCGTCACCCGCGGGATGTTCGCGCGGGCCTCCACAAGCCGCTTCTCCAGCGCCGCCAGCTCCGCCGACTTCGGGTCCCGCGCCCGCTCCTCCTCCAGGTTCCGCTTCGCGACCCGGTACTCCCCGAGGAACAGCCCCGTCATCGCCTCGTCGTACTTCCCGTCGCGGACTCTCTCGAGGCGTGAAGCGATCTCGTCGAGGAGTTCCTTCGCGTTGTCCGGGGCTTTCTTCAGCGTCATCGGGTAGCTCGGCGAGAGCACGGGGAACGACCGCATGCCGCTTCCCCAGACCATCATCGCGGCGTTCTGGAGGAAGATGGACATGCCGAGGGCGGTGATGAGGGGTGCGAGCTTGGGGGCGTTGCGGAGGGGCTGGTAGGCGACGCGGTCGATGGCGACGCCGAGGACGGCGCAGAAGGCGCAGGCGGCGGCGAGGGCGGGGACGAGGGACCAGCCGGCGGAGAGGGCGATGACGCCGACGAAGGCACCGGCCATGAAGATTTCGCCGTGGGCGAAATTGATGAGCTTGAGGATGCCGTAGACCATGGTGTAGCCGACGGCGATGAGGGCGTAGATGCCCCCGAGGGAGAGGGCATTGACGAGTTGGGGCGCGATCTCGGACCAGCGCATCGGGGCTCCGCCGGGGGGATGGCGGATTCTGTGCGAAGGGAATGCAACTTGCAAAGGTCAGTGCCAGCGGCCGGCGGCCGGCGGCCAGCGGCGAGTGGTGAGTGGTGAGTGGTGAGGAAAGGCTTGGCCGCAAGGGCCGAGGTCTATGAGCCGTTCTTCCTGGCCGCTGGCCACTGGCAACTCGCCGCTCGTCCCGCAAACGAAAACGGCCGCGCTCATCGCGCGGCCGTTGTTCTGCAGATTCGCTCGGTTACTTCAGCTGCTTCTCGTGCGGCACGAACTCGCCGTCCTTCACGACCTCCACGAACGCCGGCTTCGCGCAGTCGCGGTTCTTGTCGAAGTACGTCACTCCTGTCACCCCGTCGTATCCCGTTTCCTTCGTGTTCATCGCCGCCAGCGCTTCACGGATCTTCGTCCGGTCCAGGCCGCCCTTGCGGATCGCCTCGGCGCCCTGCATGACGGCGTCGTAGACCTGCGCCGCCCAGGTGCCGGGGTCGCGGCCGTACTTCTCGTTGTACGCCTTGCGGAACGCGACGGCCTTCTCGCTCGTCGCCTCGATCGAGAACGGGCTCGTCAGCACGAGGCCCTCGGCCGCGTCCGCCGCGTTCTTGATCAGCGCGTCGTCCTTGAGGCCGTCCCCGCCGAGGAAGATCGCCTTCACGCCCTTCGAACGCGCCTGCCGCACGATCGACGCCGCCGCGTTGTAGATCCCGCACACCAGGATCACGTCCGGGTTCTTCGCGTTGAACGCGTCCAGCGTCGCGCTGAAGTCGGCCGTCTCGCGCGTGTACGCCTCGACCTGCGCCACGTCCAGGCCGATCTCCTTCGCCTTCGCCACGAAAGAGTCCTTCAGCCCCGTGCCGTAGTCGTCGTTGTCGAAGAACACGCACACCTTCTTCGCTCCCAGGATCTCCTGCGCCACGCGCGCCAGGAGCTGCCCCTGGAAGTCGTCGCGGTACAGGTTGCGGAACGTCCAGATCGACTTCTCGCACACCGTCGGGTTCGTCGACGCCGGGCTGAACTCCACCAGCTTCGCCCGGTCGTACGTCGTCTGCGCCGCGAGCGTGCAGCTCGAATTGAAGTGCCCCACGACCATCATGATCTCAGGGTCGTTGGCGAACTTCTCGGCCACCACCTTCGCCTGCACCGGCTTGGCCTCGTCGTCCCCCCACACCAGCTCGATCTTCTTGCCGTTCACGCCGCCCGCCTTGTTCAGGTGGTCCGCGGCGAGCTGGGCGCCGTTCTTGAGCTGCTCCCCGGTCTCCTTCTGGTCCCCCGTCATCGGCCCGGCCACCCCGATCTTGACCGTGTCGCCGGCAAACGCCGCCGCGGCGGTCAGCGCGACGGACAGCAGTGCGGACGTGAAGCGCATGGCTGGATTTCCCTCAATGTGAAGCGGGTGAAACGTTCCCCTGAAGGTCGCGGACTATAGGGCGGGCCCGTGGAGGCGGACAAGGATTTGCGGGGCGCGGAAGCGCCGGTCAGTCCCCCTGTGCCATCAGGAACGCGGACCGCCCCAGAAATGTTCCCACCGTCGTTCCTGGCCGCTGGCGACAGGCCGCTCGCCACTGGCCACTCGCCCCTACTCCACCGTCACGGTCTCCGTCTCCGGTGCCTTCGACGGATGCACCACCGCCTTCGACGCCGCTCCCATCCGGAACTCGTTCCGGACCAGCGGCGGATGCTGGAACAGGTTCAGCTTCAGCGTGATCCCGGTCCACGCCGCCGCGCCCACCGCGGCGACCGCCTGGCAGCGCTCGGACAGCGTCGGCTTCCCGAGCTCCGCGTGGATGCGCTTCTGCAGCTCGCCGATCCACCGGCGCACCGCGGCCGTCGGGGCGAACACCTTCCCGGCAAGGAAGACGGGGTACGCCTTGCGCAGGTCCCGCGCGACCGCCGCAGCCTTGGCGCGCATGAACGCGCTCGGCGAGTCCTTGAGCTTCAGGTACCCGAGGAGCCAGGTCTCCAGCGACCGGAAGATCGTCGGCCCCTGTCGCTTGAAGTCCTCGGCGAAGCACCGCTGCTGCTGGAACTCGATCTCCTTCGCGCTCATCGTCGGGTGGATCACCATCGACTTGAACCCGCACGCCGTGTGCGCGTACTTCACCGGGTCCGCCGCCAGTTCCGGCGCGAGCAGCCCTTCCTTCACCACCCGGTCGAAGAACGGCGTCCCCGGCGTCGGGCCGTAGATCATGAACTGCGTCAGGTCCGGCTTCAGCGCCATGAGCCCGGTCAGCTCTTCCTCGATGATCTCCGGCGTCTGGTAAGGGAAGCCGACGATCATGGAAGCGAGGATCGAGATGCCGTGGTCGCGGAATTCCTTGAAGATCTCCTCGGGGGTGCGGCCTTTCTGCTTGGCGTACCCCGAGCGCGTCCCCTCGTAACCGATCCACATCCCGTCGATTCCCATCTCGAGGATTTCCTGCACGGTGTACTGCGACAGCGCGCGGATGCTGGCGAAGCAGAACACGCCGAGCGGGACGCCTCCTGCCTGCACCGCGTCGCGGAATTCCATCGCGCGCTTGCGGTTCAGAAGGAAGTCCTCGTCGATGATGAGGATCGCCATGTTCGGGTCGATGTCGAGGTAGCGCCGCACCACCCGGTAGATGTCCGCGCCCGTCGGGAGCAGCTTGACGTGCTTCTTCTTGAAGAAGAACGACGTGCAGCAGAAATCGCACGCGTTCGGGCAGCCCAGCCCCGCGAAAACCATCCCCGTCCGGGAGACGAGCTTCCCGAAGACCCGCAGTGGGTTGATAATCAGCGGATGGCGGTGGGGGAGAGGCAGCGGCGCTTCGCCGAGGATGCGCCGCATGAAGCCGACGCCCTCCTCGCGGCAGATGTAGTCGCCGTAGGGGGTGAGCATGTCGTCGTTGAGGACGGTGCCGTACCCGCCGAGGACGATCTTGGCGTCGGGCGCGTGCTTGCGGATGAGGGCGACGGTCTCGACCATCCGGTGGTAGGTGGCCAGCACGAAAGAGACGCCGACGAAATCGACGCCGGTCTCCAGCTCGCGGATCAGCTCGGACTTCGACGGGTATTGCAGCGTCACCGTCGGGGTATCGAGGTTTTCCGCGACGTACTCGAGCGAGAAGTGGATGTGGTGCGAGCGCGGGGAGAAAAGCCCCTGGGCGCGGGTGACCTGCTCGTGGAGGAGCTCGTAGCCGACGCTGGGCGAATCACCGTACGCGACCCCCAGGGGGCGGCAGACGCTGGTCAGGAGGACTTTCTTCGTGCGTCTGAGAGGCAGGTGGCGGGCTCCGGGGTGATTAGTGAAGATGATTAAGTAACATGCGGCGGGCGCGAAAGGAAGGGAAAACGGCAGGGGCATGGGGAACGGCGGGCGAGGGTTTGGGTGGGCGGGGGCTGGGGCCAGGGCTGGGGCGCACGGACGGGATGGGACACGGGTACCGGCGGGCCGGGGAAAGGGTCGTGCCTCCGGCCCCAACCCGCCCCTCCCGCCCGTGTGCCCCAGCCCTCGCCCCAGCCCCATCCCACCCCAGCCCCCGCCCGCACCCCCTGCTCCTGCCGTTTTTCCCCAGCTTTTCAGGTCGACACCCCTCCATCTCTAGCTATCCTCTCCCTCCCCATGAACATCGATCGCCCCCTCGTCGAGAAAGTCGCCCTCCTCGCCCGCCTCGAGATCCCGCCCGCCGACGCCGACCGCGCCGCGGCCCAGCTCGGGCGCATCGTGACCATGGTGGAGAAGCTGAACCTGCTCGACACGAAGGGCGTCGAGCCGCTCACCAACCCGACCGGCCTCGTGGACGCCTTCCGCGGCGACGAGCCGCGCCCGAGCCTGCCGCGCGCCGAGGCCCTCGCCAACGCCCCCGACAAGGTCGAGATGTTCCTGCGCGTCCCGAGGGTCGTGGAATGATCGACCTCACCGCAGTCGAGATCCGCGACGGCGTCCGCGCCGGGAAACTCAAGGCGCGCGACGTCGTGGAAGCGCACCTCGCGCGGATCAAGGCGACCGACCCGAAGGTCCACGCCTTCCTCCACGTCGACGAGGCCGGCGCGCGCGCCGCGGCGGACCGCGTCGACGCTTCGGCGGAGAAGGGCCCGCTCGCCGGCGTCCCGCTCGCGGTGAAGGACAACATGTGCCAGCGCGGCGTCCCCACGACCTGCGCTTCGAAAATCCTCCAGGGTTTCCGCCCGCCGTACGACGCGACCGCCCTTCTCCGCGCCGTCTCCGCGGGCGCCGTGCCGCTCGGCCACACGAACCTCGACGAGTTCGCGATGGGGTCGTCGACGGAGAACTCGGCGTACGGCGCTTCGCGCAACCCGTGGGACCTGGCCCGCGCCCCGGGCGGCTCCTCGGGCGGCAGCACCGCGGCCGTCGCGGCGCGCATGGCGGCGCTGGCGTTCGGAAGCGACACGGGCGGCTCGATCCGGCAGCCGGCTGCGCTGTGCGGGGTGGTGGGCATGAAGCCGACGTACGGCCGGGTGTCGCGCTACGGCCTCGTCGCGTTCGCTTCCAGCCTCGACCAGATTGGCCCGATCGCGCGGACGGTGCGCGACGCGGCGGTGTTCCTCGGCGCGATGTCGGGGCACGACCAGCTCGACTCGACGTCGGCGCCTGCGGAGGTGCCGGACTACGAGAAGGATCTCGAGGCGGGGGTGAAGGGGCTGCGCGTCGGCGTGCCGAAGGAGTTCTTCGGCGAGGGGACGGAGCCCGGCGTGCGCGCGGCGGTCGACGCTTCGCTCAAGACGCTCCAGAAACTCGGCGCGACGCTCGTGGACATCAGCCTGCCGCACACCGACTACGGGATCGCGGCGTACTACGTGATCGCGCCGTGCGAGGCGTCCTCGAACCTCGCGCGCTACGACGGGGTGCGGTTCGGGCACCGCGCGAAGTCGTTCGACGGGCTGATCGACATGTACCGCAAGTCGCGCACGGAGGGATTCGGCGAGGAAGTGCGGCGCCGGATCCTGCTGGGGACGTTCGCGCTGTCGAGCGGGTACTACGAGGCCTACTACAAGAAGGCGCTCCAGGTGCGCCGCCTGATCAAGAACGACTTCGACGAGGCCTGGAAGAAGGTGGACGTGATCGCGGGGCCGACGAGCCCGATCCCGGCATTCCCGATCGGCGAGAAGGCGAGCGACCCGATCGCGATGTACCTGTGCGACGTGATGACGGTGACGGCGCCGCTCGCGGGGATTCCCGGGGTGAGCGTCCCGGCGGGATTCACGCCGGGGGGGCTGCCCGTCGGGCTCCAGTTACTCGGCAAAGAGTGGAGCGAAGGAACGCTGCTGCGGGCGGGAAGGGCGTACGAACGGGAGACGGAGTTCTGGAAGAGGAGTCCGGTGCTATGAACCCCTCCCTTGCCCTTGCCCACACCGCTTTGAACGGGGTGCGTGGTGGCAAGGGCAAGGGCAAGGGCAAGGGCAAGGGCAAGGGAAGGACAACCGCATGACCTGGGAAATCGTCATCGGCCTCGAAGTTCACGTGCAGCTCAAGACGCGCACGAAGCTCTTCTGCGGCTGCCTCAACAAATACGGCGCGGACCCCAACACGCTGGTCTGCCCGATCTGCCTTGGCCTCCCCGGCGTCCTCCCGGTCCTGAATCGCCAGGCGTTCGCGCTGGCCGTCCGCGCGGGGGTCGCCCTCGGCTGCGACGTCGCGAACCTCACGAAGTTCGACCGCAAGAACTACTACTACCCGGACCTTCCCAAGGGCTACCAGATCAGCCAGTACGACCGGCCGCTGAACACGAAGGGCCGCCTCGCGATCGAGACCGCTTCCGGCAAAAAAAACATCGGGATCACGCGCATCCACCTCGAGGAGGACGCGGGAAAGCTCATCCACCCCGAGTCCGAGGGCTCCGCGAACATCTCCTTCGTCGACCTCAACCGCGCGGGCGTCCCCCTCGCCGAGATCGTCAGCGAGCCCGACATGCGCACCCCCGACGAGGCCTACGCCTACCTCACCGGCCTCAAGGAAATCCTCCAGTACGTCGACGTCTCCGACTGCGACATGGAGAAGGGCTCGCTTCGCTGCGACGCCAACGTCTCCATCCGCCGCCCGGGCGACCCGAACCTCGGCGTGAAAACCGAGGTCAAGAACCTGAACTCGTTCAAGGCCGTCGCCAAGGCCCTCCAGTACGAGGCCGACCGCCACGCCGCCATCATCGAGGGCGGCGGCAAGGTCCAGCAGGTCACGCTCCTCTGGGACGCCGCCGCCGAGAAAACCGTCGTCCTCCGCTCCAAGGAGCAGGCGCACGACTACCGCTACTTCCCCGAGCCCGACCTCGTCCACGTCCAGGCCGACGCCGCGTTCGTCGAGCGCATCCGCCAGGCCCTCCCCGAGCGCCCCGCCGCCCGCCGCGAACGCTACGTCTCCGAACTCGGCCTCCCCCCCTACGACGCCGGCGTCCTCACCGGCGACAAGGAGCTCGCCGCGCTGTTCGACAAGCTCTGCGGGGAAGGGCTCGCGCCGAAGATCGCCTCGAACTGGGTGATGAAGCACGTCCTCGCCGCCATGAACGAGAAGAAGCTCGGCGCCGCGGCGTTCAGCGACAAGACGCGCCGCATCGCCGACCTTGCGCGGAAAGTCGAGGCGAAGGAGATCACCGGCCAGACCGGCGGCGAAGTCTTCGCCTGGATCCTCGAGACCCCCGAGACCGCTTCCGTCGACGAGCACATCCGCAAGCAGGGGCTTGCGCAGGTCTCGGACGCCGGGGCGCTCGAAGCCGTGGTGCGCGACGTGATCGCAAGGAACCCGAAGATCGTGGCGGACATCAAGGGCGGGAAGACCACCGCGATCCAGGCGCTCGTCGGGCAGGTGATGAAGGACACGAAGGGCAAGGCGAACGCGAACGTCGCGAAGGACCTGCTCGTGAAGGCGCTGGGGTAGGCCGTGATAGACTGACGGCAGACCATGGCACGCGACACGAAGCGCACGAAGAAGCACGGCACGAAGCCGCCCGCGGCCGGCGGATGGGTCCCCGCCGACAGCACGCCTCCTGCTCCCGCGACGCCGCCGCGCCTCGACGAGGAGTACCGCGCTCTCATCCAGCGGCTCCCCGTGGACGCCCCCGGCGCCGTCGACGAGTACCGCTTCTTCCGCGAACGCGCCAGCCAGCACGGCGACGCCCGGCTCATCGCCATCTGCAGCATCGACCTCGGCGCGGCGTACGACGCGGCGGGGGACCAGCGGAGTGCGCGGATCGAGTTCCAGCGCGTCGTCGCCCACGCCGCCGTCGCCGGCGACCACGCCCTCGTCGGCGTCGCCAAGGACTGGCTCGGCCTCGTCGCGCAGAGCGAGCAGCGCTTCGACGACGCCCTTCACCTGCACACCGAAGCGCTCGTGGCCCTGCGGCGAGGCGGACGGCCGCCGAAGCCGCTTTCGCGCTGCCTCAACAACCTCGGGCTGCTGCAGGCCCGGGCGCAGGACTACCCCGGCGCGCTGGAGAGCTTCCAGGAAGCGCGGGACCTGCGCGAGGCCGCAGGGGACATGGTGGCGGTGGCGAGGCTGGAGGCGAACCTCGGCGTGACGTGCCTGCTGGTCTACCGGATGGCAGACGCGGGAGCGCATTTCCGGGCGGCGCTGGCGATCACGGAAGGGCTGGGTGCGGAAGCGGCGGAGGCATCGCAGGACCTGCTGGCGACGGTCTGCGCGAACCTCGCGGTCTGCGAAGAGGCGGAGGGACGGCTCGCCGAGTCGATGGCGGCGAGCGGTCAGGCGGCGGGTCTTTTTGCGGAGCGCGAGAACCGCAAGGGGCTCGCGGACGCGCGGCACAACATCGGCGTGGCGGCGCTGCGGGCGGGGGACGATGCCCGTGCGCTTCAGGAGTTCAACCTCGCGGCGTCGTCCGCCACGGCGGCCGGAGAACGCCTTGCGGGGGCGGAGTCGATCTTCAACATCGCGGTCTGCCACGGGCGCTCCGGGGCCGTCGACGTGGCCCGCCGGGCCGCGCAGGCGGCGCGCGCGGAATTCACGCACTTCGGCGACCAGGTCGGGCTCGACCGCAGCTCGGAATTTCTCGAGCTCCTGCCCCGCGCGAAAGAATTCGACGCCCAGGCCCGCATGGCCGAGCTCGCGTTCGGGACCCGTGCCCGCATGTCCCTCCAGGCGGCGCGCCTGTCCCTTTGATTCACTCCACCCGGATGTGCTTCGGGATCCCCTTCGACGCCTCCGCCTTCGAGATCTCCTCGCACCAGCACCCCGCGTAGTCCGGGCCCCACTCGATGCGGACGAGCCGGCGGTCGTCGCTGACGTAGAAGCGCTCGAAGTTCTGGCCCTCGCCCCAGTGGCGCCACGCGAAGCACCAGGCGGGGACGCGGCGGCCGTTGACGCTGGCTTCCTCGCGGCCGAGGCACTCGAGGCGGGAACGGCTGCGGACGATGCCGGTGCCCTCGCGGACCTCGGGGAACGCGCGGCGGGCGCCGGCCCGGAGAGGCATCGTGAGCGCGAGCATCGGGACCGAGTAGGTGTTCAGCGCCGCCGCGACCGCCGGCTTCTCCTCGATCTTCTTCTTCACGCCCTTGCCGTCGACGCCCTCGCCGCGCCAGACGCCGTCGACGCCGAGCGCCAGCCTCGTGGACTCCTGCCCTTCGGCCTTCGTCCCGAAGACGCACTCCATCCCGATCGTCGTCAGGATCGGGTCGAGCCGGTGCGTCGAGATCACGTGCGCCCGGTACGCCCACTGCTCCGTCCCGGCGCCCCCGCCAAAGTGTGTCAGGTGGTCGAACTCCACCGTCTCGCCGCGCCGCCGCACGTGCAGCCGCTCGTACCCGGCAGGCTCTTCCCCGAACGACGACCGCATCCACAGCGAGCCGTCCTTGGCGAACGCCGAGAAGTTCGGCGCGTCCGAACAGTCCGGCGCCGTCCGCCACGCGCACGTCCCCGCCTTCACCGCGTACCCCTGCACGCCGATCCGCCCCGTGGGCAGCTCCACGGCGAACGGCGCCCCGTTGTGCCGGACCCCCTCCAGCACGAGCGCGCCCTTGCCGTCGGCCTGAAGGGCCCTGAGGAACGCGGCCAGGTCCGGCGTCGGGGTTCCCGCGACCTCCGTCACGATGTCCCCGGGCGCGAACCCCGCGCCGTCAGCGGGCGACCCCGGGCGAACTTCCACGAGGAAGATGCCGGTCGCGCGGGGAGACTGAAGGGCGAGTTCGAGGTCGTCGAGGGCGGGAAGGGGCATGGGGAGTTCCTTGAAATGAACGGCGCGACGATAGCGCGGGGGGGCGGCGGAGGCGAAGGGTTCGTGCGGAAACGGCCGCGGATAACGGCATGGAAGGGCGCTCGGTTTCGATATACTTGAGGCGTTCTCAGGGGGACGCGCCGCATTTCCGGGGAGTTGCATGATGAAGCGCCTTGCGTTGCTGGCGATCGCCGCCGCCGCGCCTCTGCTGGCCGGCTGCCGTCATTACCACCACACCGTGTACCACGACGCCGTTTACGTTCCGGGCGCGGCGATCCACTACCACGGCCCTTCCTGCGGGCACGTCTACGTGGACGGCTGCTGGGTCGATTCCGGCGTGACGGTGGTCCACACGTACCGCGAGTGCGGCCCGCGGGTCGTCGTCACGCCCGTGCCGCACCGTCACTTCTGGGATTTCGCCCCGCACCGCATCTTCCGCCATCACAGGTAGACCATGAGAAAACTCGCCCTGCTCGCGCTCTTCGCAGCCTGCGGATGCACGCACAGCTATGACCGGTATCGCAGCGAGAGGCCGCGGTACTCGGACGCGGAGAACGACGACGCCCGCGACAGCTCGGAGGGGGAGCGATCCCGGTCGCGGACGCGTCCCGGCGCGCAGGTGATCTACTCCAGCGACGTGCAGGGCGGCTACGGCCCGGGGTCGTACGGCGGGCACTCGGGAACGGTGATCACGCCGCAGGACGACGGGACGGTGATCATCGAAGGGGAGTACCACGGGCGGTGACGTGGTTCATGGTGGACGTGGAGGCGGACGGGCCGATCCCGGGCGACTACTCGATGGTGTCGCTGGGGGCGGTCATCGTGGAGCCGGGGCTTGCGCGGACGTTCTACGCCACGTTCCGCCCGGTGACGGAGAAGTTCGTCCCGGAGTCGCTCAAGGTCTGCGGTTTCACCCGCGAGCAGACGCTCGCGTTCGACGACCCCGCCGCGTCCATTGCGAAGTTCCGCGACTGGGTCGCCGCGCACGGGAAGGGCCGCATCCAGTTCGTCTCGGACAACAACGGCTTCGACTGGCAGTTCGTGAACTGGTACTTCCATCACTTCCTCGGCGCGAACCCGTTCGGGTACAGCTCCACCAACCTCGGGTCGCTCTACAAGGGGCTGACGAAGGACGTGTTCGTGAACTTCAAGCACCTGAGGAAGACGGCGCACACGCACCATCCCGTGGATGACGCGAAGGGGAATGCCGAGGCGCTGCTGGCGATGAAAGAGACGCTGGGGTTGAAGATCGGGTGGGAGTAGGGCTGGTTGGTGGTTTGTGGTCGGTGGTTGGTGGTGGGAGGCCCGCGATGAAATGCGGCTGGAGAATCACTTTCCGAATGCCACGAACCAGAGCATCCGCCCGGCGATCGCCGCGGCCGCCAGCAGGAAGACCCAGCGCACGAACCGCGAACCCTTCTTGATCGCCAGCGAGCTTCCCACCCAGCTCCCGGCGGCATTCGCGATCCCCATCGGGATCGCCACAGGCCAGACGACGAGGCCCTTCACGATGAACGTCGCCAGGGAGGCGACGTTGCTCGCGAAGTTCATCGCCTTGGCGTTGCCGGTGCCGATGACGAAGTCGAACTTGAGGAAGCGGACCATGACGAAGACGAGGAAGGAGCCGGTGCCGGGGCCGAAGAAGCCGTCGTAGAAGCCGATGACGAGGCCGGCGGCGACGGTGATGGCGAGGTTGCGCGAGGTCGGGCCGGCCCAGGCGCTTTCGCCGCCGAACTGCGGCTTGAAGAACATGTAGAGCGCCATGGCGATGAGGAGGAAACCGAAGACGGTCTTGGCGAGTCGCTCGTCGAGTTTGCCGAGGTGGACGAGCGCGAGGGCACCGAGGACGGCGCCCGCCGCGGCGCAGAGGCCGCCGAGCGTGGCGACGAACGTGTCCAACTTGCCCTTCGCGAGGAATGACACCGTCGCTGTCGTGGAGCCGCTGGTGCCGACGAGCTTGTTGGTTCCCGCGACCTGCGGGACCGGGAACCCGAACGTCGCGATCGCCGGCATCGTCAGGATCCCGCCGCCTCCCGCCATCGCGTCGATCCCCCCCGCGACGAACGCGATCGCGGAGCAGACGCCGATCTGGACGGGGCTGAAGTCGGTCACGGGCGGAAGTCTACGGGCGGCGCGCCGGATGCGCTTCCCTTAGCGCAGCGTGGAGACGTACTTTTTCCACTCGGCCTCGAGTTTGGCCCAGTCCATCCCGGCGAAGGCCTCGTCGACGGCCTTTGGGGATTCCGCGCCGTCGCGGAGGGCCTGGACGAGGACGTCGGGGACTTCGCGGGTGCGGGGGTCGGCGGAATTCAGGAGGAAGTAAACGAGCGCCCAGCCCTGGGGGTAGCAGAGGGAAGGGGTTTTGTAGTACTCGTGGCGCGTGAGGTGCACGAAGGTGCGGAGCGGGACGCTCTTGCCCGTGGCGACGCCGGCGCGGACGGAGTCGAGCCAGGCGGGGTTGAGGCGGCCGATGTCCCACTTGCGGCCATTCGGCGCGTCGGGCGCGCCGGCGTTGGTCGAGTTCGCGGGGACGGAGCGCGCCTGGCCGAAATAGTCGGCCATCCCTTCGTCGAACCACACCGGCGGGTCCTCGTCGGTGTCCAGGTACCAGTGGAAGTACTGGTGCCAGGCCTCGTGATGGGCGGTCGTGACGAGCTCGTACGGGGAGGGCCGGCGCACCATCGGGTCGCCATCGCCGTATCCCTCGAACTGCGTCAGCACCAGGTCGCCCGTCGACTGGTCGTAGCACCCCGCCGTCCCGTCCTCGCCCCCGTACTCCCGGTAGGCCGCGTACGTCCGGAACACGCGCACCGGAAACCGCGGAAGCTCCCGATCGGTCGGCAGGATCCGGCGGTACAGCGCCAGCACCCCCTCGAGCCTCTCCGCCAGCGCCCGGGCGTCCTCTTCGCCGGAATCCGTCAGCACCTGGTAGTGCGCCGTGGCGTACAAGCTCCACCCCGGCGGCACGTCCGCGGCCGTGAGGATTCCGCGGCGGGGGCCGGAAGCGCAGCCGGCGGCGAGGAGGAGGAGGAGAAGGGCGGAGGCGCGGCGGCGAAGCATCGCCGCATTCTAGCCGCGCTACAGGAAAACGAAGTGCCCGAGGCGATGGGCAAGGGCGGCGAGGCGGCGAACGAGGCGCATGGAGTTCTCTCCGGGGACAGTGATATTTCGGCCTTCGGGCGGACGGACTTGAGCCGCGGGCCCGATTCGCGTCCGAAAACATTTGCTCCCGCCCCGAAAATCCGCGAGAACCGATGACCTCTTAAAGGAAACCGACATGAAGACCACCTCCAGGAAGCCGCCCGTCCTCAAAGGCAAGGTCGTGACCCTTCGGCCCCTCGACGTCGCGAAAGACGCGGCGGGGTGGTTCGAGGAGATGAGGGACGCGGACCTCTGGCGTTGGACGGACGACGTGCAGCCGAAATCGGTGGAAGACCTGAAGAAACAGCTGAAGGGGTGGCTGGAGAACCCGGAGCTGATGGTGTGGGCGATCGAGGACAACGAGACGAAGTCGATCGTGGGGACGGTGCGGGTGGAGCCGCGCGAGGACGAGGGGCGGGTGATCATCGCGGACCAGACGAACCAGATCGCGCGGAGCGTGTGGCGGCGTGGGCATCACAAGGAGGCGTGCCAGCTCGTGTTCGACTGGGCGTTCAAGGCGGTCGGCGCTGACGAGATCCGGACGAAGGCCTGGGCGCCGAACGACAACGCGTGGCGGTCGATGGAATCGCTGGGATTCCAGAGGATTCGTGAAGCGCACTACATGAACAACACGGTGGGAGTTCCGATGCCGATGAGGCATTACGTGTTGACGAAGAAGACGTGGATGGAGCAGCAGAAACGGGCGGGGGTGAAGAAGTAATAAACGGAAGGGGAAGGGGGAGGGACGGGCTGGGGCAGGGGTGGGGGGGGGGGGGGGGGGGGGGGGGGGGGGGGGGGGGGGGGGGGGGGGGGGGGGGGGCGGGGGGGGGGGGGGGGGGGGGGGGGGGGGGGGGGGGGGGGCCTGGGGCCCCGGGCGGGCCGG
>CAZPWT010000071.1:0-105696 GCA_964590435.1 uncultured Planctomycetia bacterium | reverse complement strand
CTTCTCCCGCGCAGGTGACTTGCGAAATGCCATGGCTGCCCCCTCTCCAGAGGACCGCCGGCCCTACAACCCCTCATGGGATCGCTCGCCGGTCACCCTATTCATCGGCCAGCCGGGGGGTGCAACTCCGGTCATGCACCCAGCGGGATGCGAGGGATTGCGGGCGGACGCAAACTCGGCTAAGTTAAGGGGCTTATGTCCCTCGACCTGGTGCTCGGCGTCGACGTCGGCGGCACGGCGATCAAGGCCGGCGCCGTGGACCGCCGGGGGCGGATCGTGGCAAAGCGCGAAGTGGCGACGCCGCAGTTCGGTCCGGCCTCGATCATGCTGACCGTCAGGATCCTGGCCCGGGAGCTTCAGGAGGAGGCGGGCCGCGCGAAAGCGATCGGCGTCGGGTGGCCGACGCCGCTCGACCCAGAGCGCGGGATCGTGCTTTTTGACAACAAGCTGCGAAGTGCGGGCGTGAACATCGCCCGGATGGCCGCGAAGGCGACGGGACTTCCCGCGTGCATCGAGAACGACGCGAACGCCGCGGCGCTCGCGGAATACCTGTACGGCGCGGCGAAGGGCGCCGGATCGGTCGTGCTGCTGACGCTCGGGACGGGCGTCGGCGGCGGGATCGTGCTGGGCGGGGAAGTCTGGCACGGCCGCGACGGCGCGGCCGGGGAAGTCGGGCACGTGAAGGTCCACCCGGGCGGGCGGAAGTGCCTGTTCTGCGGCCGGCACGGGTGCCTCGAGGCGTACGCCGGGGCGCAGGCGATCCTGGGGCGGTATCGCGCCGCGGGGAAGAAGGCGGAAGGCATGAAGGACGTCGTCGACGCGGCTCGCCGCGGCGAAAGGCTGGCCGTGACGATCGTGTCGGAGATGGCCGAAATGATCGGGATGGCGGTCGCGGACCTCGCGAACGTGCTCAATCCCGAAATCGTGGTGATCGGCGGCGGCGTGGCCCGCGCGGGGGACATCCTCTTCCGCCCGATCCGCGAAGCCGTCGCAAGGGAAGCACTTCCTAATATTTCAAAAGGCCTGCGGATCGTGCCGGCGAAACTCGGCAACGACGCGGGACTCCTCGGAGCCGCCGGATGCGCCTGGAAACGGTACGGAACTTCTGCATCATCGCGCACATTGACCACGGCAAGTCGACGCTCGCGGATCGCATCCTCGAGCTGACGGGCGCGGTCGCGCAGCGGGACATGCAGGCGCAGCTTCTCGACTCGATGGACCTCGAGCGGGAGCGCGGCATCACGATCAAGGCGAAGTCGGTCGCGATGAAGTGGATCCAGGACGGGAAGACGTACCTGCTGAACCTGATCGACACGCCGGGACACGTGGATTTCACGTACGAGGTGAGCCGGTCGATGGCGGCGTGCGAGGGGGCGATCCTGCTGGTGGACGCGACGCAGGGGGTGCAGGCGCAGACGGTGGCGAACACGCTGCTGGCGCTCGAGGCGAACCTGGACATTGTGCCGGTGATCAACAAGGTGGATTCGCCGAACGCGCAGATCGAGGAGACGATCCTCGAGATGACGAACTCGCTCGGGGTGCACGCCGAGGAGATCCTGCAGATCAGCGCGAAGACAGGGCGCGGCGTGGAGGAACTGCTCGCGGAGGTGATCAAGCGCGTCGACGCACCCGAGTCGGAGCCCGGGAAGCCGCTTCGCGCGCTGATTTTCGACTCGGTGTACGACAGCTACCGGGGCGTGATCATCCACGTGCGGCTGGAGGACGGGACGATCAAGGCCGGGCAGGAGATCATGCTGTTGTCGACGAAGACGGAGCACAAGGTGGAGGAAGTGGGGATCTTCACGCCGAAGCGGGTGGCGACGGGGATCCTGAAGGCGGGGGAGGTGGGGTACATCATTGCGGGGCTGAAGGAGATCCGGGACGTGCGTGTCGGCGACACGGTGACGACGGCGGGGGACACGGTGGAAATGCTGCCGGGGTTCCGCGAGCCGAAGCCGATGGTGTTCTGCGGCATTTACCCGACGAACGACCAGGACTTTACGGAGCTGAAGAAGGCGCTGGAGAAGCTGTCGCTGAACGACTCGGGGTTCACGTGGGAGCCGGAGACGTCGGAGGCGCTCGGGTTCGGGTTCCGGTGCGGCTTCCTCGGCCTGCTGCACATGGAGATCGTGCAGCAGCGGCTCGAGCGGGACATGAACGTGGACGTGATCCAGACGGCGCCGAACGTGACGTACGAAGTGGTGCGGCGGGCGCGCGGCGGGAAGCCCGAGACGATCCGGGTCGACAACCCGGCGAAGCTTCCCGACGAGGGCGAGATCGAGGAATTCCGCGAGCCGATCTGCCGCCTCAAGCTGATCTGCCCGACGGAGGCGATCGGCGACTGCATGAAGCTCTGCCTCGAGCGGCGCGGCAAGTTCGTGCAGCAGGAGTACCTGTCGCCGATCCGCGTCATCCTCAGCTACGACATTCCCTTCGCCGAAATCATCTTCGACTTCTACGACAAGATGAAGTCGATCACGCGTGGCTACGGGACGATGGACTACCAGATCCTGGGGTACGAGGCGGACAACCTCGTGAGGCTGCGGATCCTGGTGGCGGGGGAGGAGGTCGACGCGCTGTCGATCGTCTGCCACCGCGACCAGGCCGAGTACAAGGGGCGCAAGGTGATCCAGATCCTCCGCAAGGAGATCCCGCGCCACCTGTTCGAAGTCGCCCTCCAGGCCGCGATCGGCGGCCGCGTCATCGCCCGCGAGACGATCAAGTCCGTCGGCAAGAACGTGATCGCGAAGTGCTACGGCGGCGACATCAGCCGCAAGCGGAAGCTGCTGGAGAAGCAGAAGGAAGGGAAGAAGAAGATGAAGAACGTCGGCGCGGTCGAGATTCCGCAGAAGGCGTTCCTGGCGGTGCTGTCGGTGGGGCAGGAATGAGCCTGGTCGCGATTGCGTCGGGGTACGAATACAACCTCGACGCGAAGGGGTCGTTTAACCGGGTGGAGGCCTGAGATTTGAGCGACACCGGAGACTCCAAGGGCAATCCCGCCTCGGACGGCGGGCTGCTCCATCGTTTCGAAGGTGACCCGATTTTCCGGTGGGTCGGGGCGGGGATGCTCCTGGTCCCGAGCGTATTCGCACTGGTCTTCTCGGTTGTCAAAGCGTTCGATCCGAACTACGGACCCGGAATGTGGCTTGTCGCCGTCATCGGGCTCTTCGGGACGATTCTCAGCGTGCTGATCACGCTCGGCATCCGCTGGGCGTACGGATCGGCACTGTATGTTTCGGCCCTCCCCGTGGCCTTTCTGTGGTTCTTCAAGTGGCGCCTGCTAGAGGACGGGTCTGGGGTGCCCGTGCCTGTGATTATCGGCGCTGTCTACTCCCTTGCGACTTTCGCCATCCTGTTCCTCGGCAAGCCCGCGGCCGTCAAATTCGATCCGTACGGTGACGAAGCGCGCGGGAAATCCAAGGGCAAGGACACCGATCCCCTCGAGTGGACCCGCGACAACGTCGAGGCGATCGCCGTGGCTTTCCTGATGGCGCTGATCATCCGGTGCTTCTGCGTCGAGGTGTTCAAGATCCCGACCGGGTCGATGGAGCCCACGCTGTACGGCGATACGCGGCCCGGCGAAGTCGGCCCGGCGCACGAGGGCGACCGCATCATGGTCGACAAGATCGGCCTCATCTTCAACGACGTCCGCCGCTTCGACGTCTGCGTCTTCAAGTACCCGCTCGACCGCTCGCGCAACTTCATCAAGCGCATCGTCGGCCTCCCCGACGAGGACCTGCGCGTCGACCACGGCGACATCTGGACCCGTCCCCACGAGGGCGGCGACGGCAAGTTCCACCTCGCCCGCAAGCCCGCGCGCGAACAGGCCGGGATCTGGCTCCACGCGTGGCCGGGGGACGACGTGAGCGCGGAGAAGTGCCGCAAGATGTGGGACGGCGCGCCGGCGGGCTGCTACGCGGACGGCGCGGTGTTCGACACCGGCCCCGCCAAGGGCGAGGCGACGTTCCGGCTGCAGGTGCCGGTGAAGGACTACTACCGCGGCAAGGGGACGAGCGGACGCGTGAACGACCTCGCGGTGCGCTTCAAGGCCACCATGGCCCCCGGCTCCGAGCTGTTCCTCACCAACGCCCGCAGCGACGGCTACGGCCGCTTCACCACGACTCTCGCCGCGGACGGCACGGTGCGGTTCAGCCACCAGCCGGACGAGAAGGGCACGTTCACGCCGCTTCCTGCCCCCACGCCGGCCACGGCCGGGGCGGTGGGTGAGAACGCTGAAGTCGAGATCGCGCAGTGGGACGGCGGGATCCGGGTGAAGATCAACGGGCGCGAAGTGGCGGCGTGGGAGTACGTGGACGTGCTGCCGGACCGGCTGCGGATGCCGGATGCGCCGGCGTTCCAGCTTTCGTTCGGGTCGCACGGCGGGGCGGTGAAGTTCGCGGGGCTGTGGGTGGGGCGCGACATCCTTTACAACGAGACGGGGCAGACGAGCGGCGAGTCGGCGCTGACGGGGAAGGAATTCCTCGCGATCCCGAAGGACCGGTATTTCGCGATCGGCGACAACGTCTGCAACTCGAAGGACGGGCGGCTCTGGAAAGAGCGGATCGTGAAGCTGAAGAACGGGTTCACGATGAAGGGCGACGGGGACTCTCCGGAGAACTACCCGCAGAACACGGTCGAGGGGGCGACGATGGAGCGCTTCCGGGACCTCGACGGCACGGACCATTTCTTTGCGCCGGGGGACGTTGAGGACCGAGGGGACGGGGAGAAGCCGTGGCACCCGTTCATTGCGCGGGAGGAGATGGTGGGGAAAGCGCTGGTGGTGTGGTGGCCGATGGCGCGGTTCAAGCGGATTCGATAACGGTTGCGAGTTGCGAGTTGCGAGTTGCGAGAGGAGGATCGATGAGGCGCATGATCTGGGGACTTGCGGTGGTGCTGGCTTGCTCGCTTTCCGCGGGGGCCGAGGTGAAGACGAAGGCGATCGAGTACAAGCACGGCGACGTCGTGCTCGAGGGATGGATGGCGTGGGACGACGCGGCGAAGGAGAAACGCCCCGGCGTGCTGGTGATCCACGAATGGTGGGGTCACAACCCATACGTCCGCAAGCGGGCCGAGCAGCTCGCCGCCGAGGGATACGTGGCGTTCGCGCTCGACATGTACGGGAAGGGCGTCCTGGAGACGACGTTCGAGGGCGCAGGGAAGCAGGCGGGGAAGTTCAAGGACGACCGCAAGCTGATGCGGGAGCGGGCCCGGGCGGGACTTGACGTACTGGCGAAGGACGAGCACGTGGACGCGAAGAAGATCGCGGCGATCGGGTATTGCTTCGGCGGCACGGTGGCGCTGGAACTCGCCCGCGACGGCGCAGACCTGGCGGCGGTGGTCTCGTTCCACGGCGGCCTGGGGACCCCGGTGCCGTCGGAGAAGGGGAAAGTGAAGGCGAAGATCCTGGTCTGCCACGGGGCGGACGACGGGTTCGTGCCGGCGGAGGAAGTCGCGAAATTCGAGGACGAGATGCGCAAGGCGGGCGCGGACTGGCAGCTCGTCAAGTACAGCGGCGCGGTGCACGGGTTCACGAATCCCGGCGCGGGGACGGATCCGTCGAAAGGGATGGCGTACAACGAAGCGGCGGACAAGCGGAGCTGGCTGGCGATGAAGAATCTGTTCAGCGAGGCATTCGGGTCTTGATCCGCCTCGACGAGCGAACCACGGGTTTTCCCCGAGTTTTCAACATTCCGGCCCAGAGGGGTGCGGGACTGTGGAAAACCTGTCAGTTGTTTTGTAAGTCATTGTCCAGCATTAACTTGTGTGCATATTGCGGGTTCGGCGCCTTGCTCTTCCAAAATAGTTTTCCCAGAGTTTTCAACGCGCCCTGATGCCCCTTCTCCATGTCCAAGATCTCGTCAAGTCCTACGGTTCGCGAACCGTGGTCAACGGCGTCTCCTTCGACATGGAGCCCGGTGAAATCGTCGGACTCCTCGGTCCGAACGGCGCCGGCAAGACCACCACCTTCCGCATGACCATCGGGATGATCACCCCCGACTCCGGCGCCGTCCTTTTCCGCGGCGAAGACATCACCCGGCTCCCCGTCTACAAACGCGCCCGCCGTGGCATCGGCTACCTCTCCCAGGAGCAGTCCGTCTTCCAGCGCCTCACCGTCGAGCAGAACCTCCTCGCCATCCTGGAGACCCTGCCGCTCTCCCGCACCGACCGCCGCCACCGCGTCGACGAACTCCTCGCCGAGTTCGGCCTCTCGCACGTCCGCCAGAACATGGGCGGCCTCTGCTCGGGGGGCGAGAAGCGCCGTCTCGAGATCGCCCGCGCCCTCATTACCCAGCCGGCCCTCCTCATGCTCGACGAGCCTTTCTCCGGCGTCGACCCGATCGCGGTCGAGGAGATCCAGAAGATCATCCGCCGCCTGCGCGAAAAGGGGATCGGCATCCTCCTCACCGACCACAACGTGCGTGAAACGCTGTCCGTCACCGACCGCGCGTACATCATCAAGGAAGGAGCGGTCTTCGCCCACGGCGCCGCCTCCGAACTCGTCGATAACCCCGACGTCCGAAAGGCCTACCTCGGCGAATCCTTCCGCATGTAGTAGCCTCTCGCCCCGCTCCCCATGAAAAAAGACCCCTTCATCGCCATCGCCCTCGCCTGGCTCGTCCCGGGCCTCGGCCACCTCTTCCTCGGCCGCCCGAAAAAGGCCCTGTTCTTCTTCTGCGCCCTCACCCTCACCTACCTCGCGGGCTACGTCCTCGCCGACTTCCGCTTCGTCCGCATCGACGACAACCCGTTCTATTACGTGGGGCGGTGGGGAAGCGCGATGACGTGGGCGGCGACGTGGCTGATCCGCGACCAAGGGCCGCGCGGCTTTTCGCCGCACGAGTTTTACGAGCCGGGGCTGCTGTACATGTGCTCGGCGGGGCTGCTCAACGTCGTTCTGGTGCTGAACCTGCTCGGGCTCAAGGATCCCGCGCCTGCCGCTCCCGAGCCTCCTCCGCCGCAAGCTTGACGCTCGCCCCCGACCGCCGCACAATCCCGGCCTGAACGCAATTCCACGGAGATGCCGAAATGCCCGGTGACCTGAAGCTCTCGATGGCCGGCTGGGCCGCCGCCGCCGTCTTCACGCTGCTCACGTTCGTCATCATGGGACTCCTCGCCAGGGCCGACCGCAAGTAGCCGCCCCGGCGCACACGCCCCGTGCTCGCCACTATTCTCTTCCAGCGCGGGTCGTTCGTCGTCAGTGCCGAAGACCTGGTCGCCGTCGGGCTGCTGGTGGTGCTCGAAGCGATCCTGAGCGCGGATAATGCGATCGTCCTTGCGCTCCTGGCCTATGGCCTCCCGAAGGAGCGCCAGAAAGTCGCGCTGAAAATCGGCATCTGGTGCGCCTTCTTCTTCCGGATCCTCGCCGTCCTGTTCCTGCTCGAGCTGCTCAAGCACGACATGACGAAGAAGATCGCGCTCGCGTCCGGCGGGCTCTACCTGTGCTGGCTGCCGGTAAAACACTTCCGCGAGAAGGTCAGGGGCGGCATCAAGGTCGAAGGCGACGGGCCGGCGGTCGCCGCGGCGACGAGCCTGTTCGGGCTCTCCATCTTCATGTCCACCGTCGTGCGCATCGAGTTCACCGACATCGTCTTCTCCGTCGATTCCATCCTCGTCGCGATGGCCGCTTCCAAGATCCCCTGGGTCATCATCACCGGCGGCATCCTCGGGATCATCGCCATGCGCTTCGTGGCCGGCGGATTCCTCAAGGTCATCGAGCGGTTTCCCGGCGTCGTCGACGGCGCCTACGTGATCGTCGGCGTCGCCGGCACGAAGATGCTCGTCGAACTCGCGCACATCTTCTTCTCGAAGGGCCCCGACGAGCACTTCGAGAAGCTCCTCAAGCTCGTCTCGTTCGGGCTGATCGCGGTGATCTTCACCACGAGCCTCGTGCTGGGGCGGCGTGGCGCGCCCGGGAAGGCGGAGGGAGAGGACGAGGAGCAGGAACCGGAGAAGGAACCGCCGGCCTAGACAAACCTCGACACGAACCAAACGAGCACGCCGCCGCCGAGGATCGCGAGGCTGAGCAGCCCGAACGTCTTGAACCCCTTGCGCGCGATGTTCTTCGCGCCGTCCTCCTTCGCCGCCGTGAGCACCATGGAGGTGACGAGGGCGATGGGGAAGTAGAGCAGGAGGTACGAGAAGGGTTTCGGGGCCACGGGGGGATGCTACCGCGGGCGCCGGGCGGCGGCAACGCCGTGCTATCATGGCGTCCGCGGACGCAATCCAGGAGCCACCGATGTCCAACCAGAAAAAGTTCGTGATCCTGCTCGTCATCGCCGCGATCGCGGGCGGCGGGTATTACTTCTACGCCAAGGGACTCAAGGCGAAGACCGACGCGGAACTTTTCTCGATGATCGCGGGCGGCGGCGCCGGGGCCAGCGCGGCCGAGGCCGAGGTTTCGCTCCGTGCCCGGACCGGGAAGATCGGCGTCGACTCGCTTCGCGCCCACCTGAAGGACGAGACGCCGGCGGCGCGCAAGTCCGCGATCGGCGGGCTGGCGATCAAGAAGGACAAGGACTCGGCGAAGGCGCTGCTCGCCATGCTCGAGAACCCGAAGGAGGACGCGGAGGTCAAGGCCGCCGCGTGCCGCGCGTTCGCGGACATCCGGGTGAAGGAAGCGATCCCGACGCTCCTCGCGATGCTCGATTTCAAGAGCGAGGACGTGCGCATGGCCGCCAGCGAGGCCCTTCGGTCCATCACGAAGCAGGCGTACTCGAACAAAGAAGCGGACAAGTGGAAGAACTGGTGGACGGACAATGGGAAGTCGTTCGAGGTGAAGGAGTAGCGGGCCGGGCTATTTCGGCGAGTCGAGCGGGACGGTGACCTTGAGCTTGAGTTCCTCGCCGGCGCGGTCGACCGTCAGCGTGAATTCCTCCTTTTTGCGCAGCTCGAGGAAGTGCCGGATCGACTCGGGTTTCGTCAGGGTGCGCTTCCCGGCTTTCTTCATCACGTCGCCCACCTTGACGCCGGCCTTTTCCGCGGCCGAGCCGGGGCCGACCATCGTGACGGCGAGCTTGTCGTCCATGGCGACGCCGAGCCGCGGCGGCGCGGGGGAATGGTCTTCCTTCGTCCACCAGATCCAGTCGGCGCCGGGGGCGAGCATGAGGTCGAAGTTGTCGGCGTACTCGCCCGCGTCGCGCTGGTAGAGAATGCGGTACTTGCCCTTCACGCGCCGCTTGAGCCGGTCGGGGATCCCGAGGCCGGTGCGGACGTGGCCGCTTCCCGCGATCACCATCAATCGCCCGCCGTGGGCCTTGAGCCAGTTGGCGCCGGACTCGGCCATCATTTCGTCCCAGACGCAGAACGCCTCGTAGAACGTGTCGACCTTGACGCCGGGGTGGTGGGGGAGGATTTCCTCGAAGTTGCGGCGGTGCTGGGCGTTGGTGAGGACGATTTCGGCGGGGAGCTGGGCGCGCTCGTCGTCGGTGAGGGATCTGAGACCGCCGCGGCCGACCTTGCGGTTGACGTCGGCGGGGGCGTTGAGGGCGACGAGCGGAATGTGGTGGTCGCGGCAGTAGAGGAAGATCGGGCGGAACAGGCGGTAGGGGAAGCCCCAGGACTTGTACCAGTTCACGCCCTCCATGAACTCCCACTCGGAGAGTTCGCCGGCGGTCCACTTGTCGAGGACGGGCTGGAGCGAGCGGGGGAACATCTCGAAGCCGACGGCGAAGTCGCCCTTGTCCCCGGCGAGCTGCTTCACGGCCTCGAGCTCGAGTTCGTGGCCGCGGACGTGGTCGTGGGTCTCGGCGAAATGGACGACGGTGGCCTTGCGGAGGTCGGCCCAGAGGGCTTCGGCGTCCGCGTCTGTGCCGTCGCGGCGCATGATGAGCTCGGGGGCGGCGCGTTTTGCGGCGGCCTTGGCGGCGTCGAGGGTCCCGGCGGCGCGGGCGGCGTCGAGGCGGCGGGAGTGGCCGATCTCGTGGAGGATGAGGTCGTGGAGTTCGCCCTTGAGGGTGTCGGCGCGGCCCTGGAAGAGTTCATCGACGCGTTTGTCGATGGCGTCCTGGGCGGAAGCGGCGGTGGAGGCGAGGGCGAGGGCGGCGGCGAGGAGGTGTGTGCGCATAGGTGAGGCAGGATAATCCCAAGGGGCGGGAAAGGAAACGCGGGTCTGGGCGGGAAAATTCCGGAAGGGCGCCTTGACAGGGGGGCTTGGGCGGTGGATAATGTGAGTGAACGCTCACTCACCACTCGGAGCCCCTATGACCGCTCCCGTCGACGCCCCTCTCGCGTCCCCGCTCTTCCGCTGCGAATACTGCCGCGCCCCCCTGCGCCACGACATGCTCTCCTGCCCTTCCTGCCAGCTCAGCCTCGACGCAGGGCAATTGCAGCTCCGCCGCTCCAACATCCTCCTCGACGAGGCCGCTTCCTGGCGCCGCACCGGGATCGTTCCCCTCAAGCTGGCCGAGAAGATGCTGGAGAAGTACCGGAACGACTTCGACTCCGCGATGTCCGGGCTTGTCACGCGGTCGCCGGGATTCATCCAGGAAGTCGTTCCGATCGCCAGCGCCGCGGTCATCGCGGCGCCGTCCCCTGCGCCGGCAGTCGTCAAGCCGGCGCCCGTCGTGGCGCCGCCCCCTCCCGCTCCTCCCGTCGCGCCGCCGCCTCCTCCGCCCGTCGCCGCTGTCTCAGAAGCCGCCGCCATCCCGCCCGCCGCCCCGGTCGAGGTCGTCTCCATCGCGGCCGACGGCCAGCCCCGCTTCGCCGCCCCGCGCCACGCCGCCGTCCGCCCGCCGGAGCCGCAGGAAGACCTGCTGTTCGGCGTGCTGTCGCAGCGCCACCTGAACGTGCTGGCGAGCGCCGGCATCTTCGCGATGTTCATCGCCGTCGTTTTGCTCGTTTACAAAGGCTGGGAAGGCTACCGCGCCGAAGCCAAGGTCGGCATGATCGCCGCCGCCGCCGGCGCCGCCCTCGGGCTCGGCGCCCTCCTCCGCGGCAAGACCGTCCTCACCACGACCGGCACCGCGCTCTTCGTCCTCGGCACCCTCTCCGTCCCCGTCGTCTTCGCCTCCGCCGCCTGGTACGACCTCTTCTCCGTCTCCGACTCCCTCGTCGGCGTCGCCGGCGCCGCGTGCAGCACCGCGCTCTACGCGTGGCTCAGCCGCCGCAAGGAATTCGCGTGGTTCTCCTGGCTCGCCACCGCTTCGCTCGTCATCGGCCACGGGTTCGCGCTCGACGTGGTGGGAGTGAAGGGCGGCGATCTGGCGCCCGGGTATGGGCTGCTCGGCGCGGCGCTCGCCGCCGGGGCGGTCTGGAAGGGCCGCAAGGAGCTGCTGTACGCCGCGGGAGCGGTGCTCGTCGGCTCGCTGGTCGCGTGCGTGCCGCTCGTCGTGCTCAACCAGATCTCCCCGGCGCTCGGCCTCGTCGGCGCCGCCGCGATGGCCGCCGGGTTCGGCGTCCTGTCCGCGCTTCACCCGCAGTGGATGAACGGCGCGTGGATCGCCGCGGGCGGCGCGGCGATGGCGGCGTGCCGCGCGATGCACGCGCCGTGGCCCGCGTGGCCGGCGTCCCTGTCGGCTGTAGGCGCCGCGTCGCTCGTCGTCGCGCTCTGGAAGCGCCCCAGGACGGAGCCGTTGCTCGGCGGCGGGGCGGTGCTGCTGCTGATCGCCGGGATCATGGCGGTCGTCGGGTACGAAACCGCCGGGTTCCCGCGCGCCGACCAGGCGCTGCTGCTGTTCGCGGCGATCGCCGCGCCGGTGCTGGCGGTGACGGCCTGGAAGCGCGACGAGCAGCCGTGGGCGCTGGTGTCGTTCGTGCTGCCGGGCGTGGCGTTCTTCGCGATCCGGCGGCTCCTGCACCTGCCGGTGGGCTGGCTGCCCGTCGGTCTCGGCGCGTACGCCGCGGCGCTGTACGCGCTCGGCCGCGGGAAAAACGTCTTCTCGCGCGCGGCGACGCCGGTGGCGTACTTCGCCCACGTGTTGTCCTTCCTGCTCTGCTGCAACCCCGGTTCGGCGCTGACGGAGTTCGTCGACGCGCGCGTCGCGGCGCACCTGCCGTGGTACTGGGGGGACTTCGCCTGGAAGGGCGCGCTCGCGATGGCGCTTCCCGGATTCGCCCTGCTGTTCGCCCGCGTCCGCCGCGAGCCGCACTTCCTCTACGGAGCGCAGCCGTCGCTGCTCGCCGCGCTCGTCTTCGCCGCGCACGCCCTCGGCCTGGCCGGCGCGTGGATGCCGACGCTCGTCGCCGGCGCGTGCTTCGCCGCCGTGCTCGCCACGGGGCGCGCGTCCGACGCCGTCCGCGGCCCGGTCCGCATCATGGGCGGCGTCGCCGCCATCCCCGCCGCGCTCGCCGGCATCCTGTTCTGGGCGCGCCCCGAGGGCGCCTCGGCCCTCGCAGCCTCCGGCGCGCTGACGCTCGCGCTCGGCCTGTTCACCTCCGCCGAAATCGCGTTCGCCCTCGGCGGCCTGCTCTTCGCCGCGTCCTGGGCCTCCACCTCGGAGATCCTCTTCGCCTTCCCGCGCTCCTTCGTCGCCGGCGCGCTGGCCTTCCTGCCGGCCGCCGCCGGGACGTTCGTCGTCGCGGGAGCGCGGAAGCGCCTCTGCCTGATGGGCGGCGTCGGGCTCGTCGCGGCGGTCGAAGTCGGGCGCCTGCTCATGCTCGAGGCGTCGTGGGTCGCCCCCGGCGCGGCGCTTCCGGCGCTCACGATCGGGCTGATGGCCGCGGCCGCGCTGGCGCTGGGATTCCGCCCGAAAGCGGAGGACGAGCCGCTCGAGCCCGCGGCGTGGTCGGGGATCGGGTCGGTCCTGGCCATGGGCGCTTCGTTCTTCGTCGTCATCCTGGCCGGCGTGAAGGAGGAGTACCGCGCCGCCGCGTGCGCCGTCGTCCCGGCGGCGTTCGTCCTCGCCGGCGCGTTCCGCGCGAAGGGCGAGCAGGGGCTCCCGTGGATCACGCTCGGCGCGGCGGGCGTCCTGATCGCCATCGCGCGGTCGCTTCCCGGCGGCTTCTCCTCCGTCGCGGCCGCGACCGCCGTCGCCGCCGTCCCCGCGATGCTCCTCGCCTTCACGGGCCCGGCGAAGGAAGCGGCGTCCGCTGCGGCGGCGGCGCTTCTCAGCATCTCCGCCGGTTGCCTCGCGCACGCCGCGCACGTGCCCGCGCCGTGGCTCGCGGCGGCGTGCGGGCTCGTCCCGGCTGCGTTCGCGCTCGCGGGTCGCGCGCTTCGCGAACGCGCGCAGGCGTACCCGTGGCTCCTCACCGGCGCCTCCGCGCTCGGCGTCGCCGTCGTCCTCGGCGCCGTGTCCGGCTCCTCGCTCGAGTTCGCAATCGTGGCCACGCTTGCCGCCGCCCCGGCCTTCGTCTTCTCCTGCTACGGCCCGCAGCGCGAAGCCACCGCCGCCGCGTTCGCCGCACTCGCCTGCTCCGCCGCCGCCGCGTTCGCCCACCACCTGCCCCTCAGGCCCGAGTGGGTCCCCGTCGCCTGCGCCGCCGTCCCCGCCGCGCTCGTTGCTCTCGGCGCGTACGCGCACTTCCTCCCCCAGGGCAAACCCTGGGCTGCCACTTCCGCCGCCGCCCTCGCGATCGCCCTCAGCTACTCTCTCCTGCACGGCCCGCTGTCCTTCGCCGTCACCGCCCTCATCTGCGCGGCCGCCGCGGGAAGCGCCGTCCGCTTTGCCCCGGCCACGCTCGCCGGCGCCGCGGCGCTCCTGTTCAACGCGTCGATCACCGCGTTCCTCGTCCACGCCGGCCTCGACGTCCGCATCGCCGCGCCGCTTCTCGTCTCGCTCGCATCCGTTGAAGCGCTCGCCGCGTCGCTCGCCGGCTCGCGCACTCCGTGCCACGCCGTCTTCGCCGCCGCCGGAGCGCTCGGGTTCTCCGCCATCGTCTGGGCGTTCGTCGGCCCCACCGGCGCCGAGGTCGACCTCGTCCCCGGCATGATCTCGATCGGCGTCGCCGCCGCCGCGGCCGCCATTTCCGCCGCGATCCGCCGCCAGCCGTACCTCTGGGCCGTCACCGGATGCGCCGCCGTCGCCGAGTTCTACCTCGCCCTCCAGCACTTCCACGTCCACACCCTCGAGGCCTACACGTTCCCGCCCGCCCTCGCCATCCTCGCCTGGTCGCACTTCGCCGCCCGCCGCACCGCGCGCGTCGTCACCGACACGCCGCAGGGGCCGATCGTCGAGGCCACGCTCAGCGACTGGGCGCGCCGCCTCGCCGCCACCGTTCATGAACAGATCGCCAGCGTCCGCCTCCTCGCCGTCGCCGCCGCGCTCGTCCCGTCGCTGCTCCTTGCGCTTCCCCCGTCCGAACACCTCCACCTGCCCTACGCGCTGGCGGGAAGCGCCGGCGTGCTGGTGGCCGGGGTGCTGGCGCGGCGGAAGGCGGAAGCGGTTGCGGGGATCGGCGGGCTGGTGGGGCTGGTGGTGGTGAAGGCGGTGGAGTGGATGGTGGAACGTGAGCTGTCGGCGGCGTGGTGGATCCTGGTCGTCGGGGCCGCGCTGATCGGGTTCGTGGCGGTGTTCGAGATCCGGAGGAGTTGGTATCTGAAAGGCAAAGGCGAGGCGGTGAGGAAGGTGGTTGAGGCTTACCTGGCTTCGTGGAAGTGACTGCGAGTTGCGGGTTGCGAGGGGAGCGCGAACATGAGGATGGAAGAGAACAACACAATTAGCGCAAACGTGCTGGCGGCGATGTTGTGGGGCGGGGCTGCGCTGCTGGTTCCATGGGTGTTTCTTGGCACCCCTCGGCGCGGAGTTTCCGGCGGTGTTCCGGGCGGCGGCTGGTTTGCGGTGCTATGCACGCTGGCACTTCCCTGGGTCGCGAATCGGATCCACCGTGCTCGCCCGGTGGGCTGCGCGGTTGTCGCGTGCCTCGTCGCCAGTTGGGGCGCGTTCTTCTATCAGGCGTTCACCAACTGTTGTTGAGGTGTGACCGCCCGCGACTCACGGCATCGAAAGGTGCGACCCCATGTCCCTGAAACGTCGACTGATCGCCCTCGGCGCTGCCGCGGTGGCCTCGATCACCGCGGTCGCGGCGTATGTCCACTACTGGTACTCGCGCCCGGTTGGAAAGGGACCCGCGGGACCTGCCGTCGCCCGGGAGCCGTTCGAGAAAGCCTGGAGCGACCGGCCCGCCGTCCTGCTCGGCCTTGGCGACAGCGTCACGGCGGGCTACGGGTCCACGCCGGGGCACTCATACTTCGACCGGCTGTTCCGGAACCCGCAGGACGAGTGGGACGACATGAAAGGCCTCTGCCTCCAGCGCGTCTTGCCGCGCATCACCGCGCGGAATCTGTCGATCAGCGGGAGCACTTCGCTCGAACATATCGAGGACATCCGCAGGCTGACCGTCGCCTCGCAGGAGACGCTCGGCATCGTCGTCATCACGACCGGCGGCAACGACGTGATCCACAACTACGGCCGGACGCCGCCGCGCGAGGGGGCGATGTACGGCGCGACGGCGGAGCAGGCGCAGCCTTGGATCGCGGCGTTCGAGCGGCGTCTCGACGAGATGATGGATCTCCTCAGGAAGAAATTTCCCGGCGGGTGCCACGTGTTCCTCGCGAACATTTTCGACCCGACGGACGGGGAAGGGGACATCGCGAACGCGGGGTTGCCCGCGTGGGCGGACGGGCTGAAGATCCTGGGCGCGTACAACGAGGTGATCGAGCGCGTTGCGAAGCGGCACGAGCACGTGCATCTCGTGGACATGAAGGGTGTGCTGCTCGGGCACGGGATTCACTGCACGCAGTCGTGGGCTAAGCACTACGATGCGAAGGATCCGCACTACTGGTACTACTCGAATCTCGAGGATCCGAACGACCGGGGGTATGATGCGATTCGCCGGGTGTTTCTAGAGGGGATGGTCTCGGTGCTGGCGAGGTAGGGTGGGGAATTTGTAAGCTGGACTGAACAGATGTGCGTCGTTGCGACTTAACCGTATATGTGTCAATGAGTTGTGATATTCTTGTGCGGGCTTCGATGAGCCATTGAAGTAAGTCCGGGTGAACAAACAGGCAGCTACCAGAATCCTATCACTTCTGTAAGTCGAATATGGACAATGACTTGCGATGGCGCAACTTCCTCGCCCCCGGGCACACCCTTTGCTCTTACCCCCTCCGCTCAGCCCCTCTCTCTTCCTCACCGGAGGCATTCGATGGTTCACCTGCTCGTTCGCTTTGAAGGCGCCGAAGAGAAGTTTTCCTTCTCCCAGGACGTCATCTCCCTCGGCCGCGTCGCTTCCAATACGATCCAGGTCAAGGACATCAAGGCGAGCCGAAATCACTGCGAGATCCGGCGGACGGATGCCGGCTGGAAGCTCGTGGACCTCGAGTCGTCGAACGGGACGACGGTGAACGGAACGAAGGTGAACGCCCACGCGCTGGTCGCGGGCGACGTCATTTCGATCGGCGCGTTCGAGCTCGTGTTCGAGCCCGAGCAGGCCGCCGCGGTGAAGATCCCCGCGAAAAAGCACGATGAGCCGATCGAGAAGACCGTCGTCGACACGACGCCGGCCAAGCCCGCGCACCACGTCCGCACGACGCACGATGCACCCGCGGTCGCCGCTTCGCCCGCCGAGGCGAGCCGCCGTATGACGTCACTCTTCGTCAAGTCCGGCATCGCCGCCGCGGTCCTCATCGCCGGCGTGATCTCGCTCAATCACATGCGCGGCGAGTGGGCCCGTCGCGACGGACAGGAGGCCACGTTCAACGACGCCCTTCGCGTCGCGGACGGGGGCGACCTCCCCGCCGCCGTCGAGAAGCTCCAGAACTTCCTCGGCAGCAAGCCCGACGCCGACCTCGCCAAGCGCGCTTCCGCCAAGGTGGACGAACTCAAGGGCGTGATCGCGAAGAAGGAGACCGAGGCGGCGAGGATGCACGAGAAGGGGATCGCGGAGCTGCTCGCGCGCCAGCAGGCCGCGGGGGCCGCGGCCCGGTTCGACACGGCGCGGACGCTGGTCGAGGCGTTCCTCGCGAGCCACGACTTCGCGGCGGCCGTCGACGAGGCCAAGCGCTTCCTGATCGACAGCCCCGAAGGCGACATGCACGACCGCATGGCGGCGCTTCTCAAGACCGCGCTGGGCCAGGCGTCGGACGCGTGGGAGTTGCTGGAGGCGGAAGCGAACTCGCTGGTGAAGTCGGAGAAGTACGCGGAGGCGATGGCGCTTCTGGCGGACGCGCAGGACCGGTTTGCGGGGACGCGGTATGCGTACGACGTGGCGTCGAAGGTGCGCGGGATCGGCCGGCTGTCGGGGCTGAACGCGGCGTATGCGTCGGGGGCGCCGGAGATGTCGGCGCAGGCGCAGGAGTCGATGCTGGCGGTGAACGACCTGGTGAAGGCTCGGCAGTTCGACGCGGCGCTGAAGGCGTACGACCGGGTGGTGGGGGCGCTGGCCGAGAAGGACCGGGCGGCGTTCGCGGCGCGGCGCGAGGACATCGCGCGCGAGGCGGGGATTTTCCGGAAGCTGCTGGCGGCGATCAACACGGGCGCGATGAAGGACCACGCGATCGACCTGGGCGGGAACGTGACGGGATATTTGGCGCAGGCGTCGGACCAGGGCGTGTCGATCGAGTTCAAGGACCAGACGGGGAAGGGCGGGACGACGGGGCGGCGCTGGGTGCAGGTCCCGGGCCCGGAGATGCTGTCGTACTTCCGCCTGCTCAAGCTCGACGAGATGGAGATGCTGGGGCTCGCGGCGTTCTGCTACGACAACCGCATGCCGCAGGACGGCGCGGACGTCATCAACGAGGTCATCAAGGGGCAGGGCTCGATGCAGGGCCCGGCGTACCAGTTGATCGCCCGCGTCCGTGCGATGGGCGTGCCGAGCGACGGGTTCGTGTACTTCGAGCGCGGCTGGTACACCCACACTGAGTACCTGTACGCGAAGCTGGACCACAAGGCGAAGAAGGGCGCGGAGCTGATCGGCAAGATCGACGCGAAGCAGGCGGACCAGGGTTACGCGGTCTACAAGGAACTCGCCGGCGACGCGAGCCTCGAGGCGGAGTTCAAGGCCAAGGCGACCGGTTACTTCGTGGCGTCGCTGCAGGAGAAGCGCCAGGGGATCATGAAGGGCCTCTCGAACTCGCAGAACATCGCGAACTTCAAGGCGCTTCAGGACCTCAAGCGCGAGCTGAACAAGCGCCGTGCGGCGGCGCTGGCGATCATCTACGACAAGACGATTTATCCCGACGAGAACCACGGGATCGAGGGGCAGCCGAAGGTGGACGACGCGGTGGCGCTGGTGAGGGAGTTGTGGGACAAGCCGCTGGCGGTGGTGGCGCGCCTGGACGACGGCGTGCGGGTGCTGGTGGAGGCGGGGGAGAAGACGAACGCCTGGCTGAAGGAGATGGGAGAGTCGGGGGACGAGGCGGCGATGGAGGAGTACGAGCTGCTTCTGGGGCACGTGAACGAGACGCTGAACCTGAAGAACGTGTGCCTGGACAAGACGGAGCAGAAGCTGAGGGACTACAACAAGAAGGTGTTCGCGTACAACAAGACGGGCGGCGACACGCAGATGGCGGGCGTGGAGCTGGAGTGCGCGAAGATCACGAACGAGTACCGCGAGATGATGGGGCGCGCCTGCCTCGAGGTGGACGACATGCTGGGCAAGTGCGCGAAGAAGCACAGCCAGGAGATGGTGGACCTGGCGTACTTCGCCCACGAGTCGCCGACGGCGCGGATGCGGACGCCGATGGACCGGGCGAAGATCGAGGGGTACACGGGCCCGGTCGGCGAGAACATCGCGACGGGGTACGGCGACGCGCGGGCGGCGTTCACGGGCTGGTACAACTCCAGCGGCCACCACCGCAACATGCTGTCCGACGGCTGGAACCACATCGGGCTCGGCTGCGTGGGCGGGACGATGTGGACCGAGAACCTCGGCCGGTCGACGAGCCACCTCGGCGGCAAGGCCGATGACGGCAAGGCGGCCTCCGGCGGCGTCACGCCGAAGAACCCGGTCCGCGCGGGCGTCGACGGCCTGCCGAAGCGTGGCGACGGCCCGGGCGCGGGGAACAAGCCGGCGGGAGCCGGGGACAAGACCGGGGCGACCGACGGCAAGAAACCCGAGAGTCCCTACAAGCAACCCGAAGGCAAATGCACGGGCACGACCCCGTATGATGGGGGAGTCGGCAACCAGGACGGGGACGGCAAGAAGCCTGCAGGCGACGCCGGCGGGGAAAAGAAATAAATCAGGGCCGCGAAACGGCCTTCACGACCTTTTGAGGACGCGACGATGCTGAAGCTTTCCATCCGGGCCAACGGTCAGGAACACCTGTTCGAAACCGACCTGGTTGCCGTGACGTTCGGCCGCTCGCCGGACTGCACGATCCAGGTTTCGGACCAGGCCGCGAGCCGGCTCCACTGCCGCCTCGAGCAGACTCCCCAGGGATGGAGGCTCGTCGACCTGGAGTCTTCCAATGGGACTTCCGTGAACGGCCGCCTGACCAACGCCCAGCTCCTCAAGGACGGCGACGTCATCTCCATCGGCGCCTTCTCCACGGTGATCAACCCCGTGCTCGTGGCGCCCGCCCCCGTCGCTTCCCAGATCGTCAACGCCCCGCGCGTCGACCACGTGCAGCGCGCCGCGGTCGTCGGGGCGTCCCGCGAAAAGGAAGGCGCCCGCGGCCTCATCGCCGCCGGCGTTCTCTCCGCCGCCCTCCTCGCCGGCGGCGCCTGGGCCGTCAATCACTTCTACGGCGCCAGCAGCGCCAAAGTCACCGAGCAGCGCAACGTCCTCGGCCAGGCCGAGAAGCAGATCCACCGCGGCGACCTCGACGGCGCCGAGAAGTCCCTCGTGGCCCTTCTCAGCAAGCCCGTCCACGCCGACGTCCACAAGAAGGCGCGCACGATGCTCGACGACGTCCGCGCCCAGATCGCCGCGCGCGACGCCAAGTACCAGAAAGAAGCCGACGCGGCCTTCGCCGCGGCTGAGGCCGCCCGCAAGGCCGCCGAGTTCCAGACCGAGTTCGACTACGCCACCGCCGCCGCCGACGCCCTCGTCGTCCAGGAGTGCTACGGGCCGGCGCTGGACGTCTGGAAGCGCTTCGCCGCGGGCAACACCGACACGGCGCTGGCGCCGAAGATCCAGTCGCGCATGCAGGAAGTGCTGAAAGCGGCACAGGACGCGTGGGAGACGCTGGAGAACCGTGCGAACAGCCTGGTGAAGATGGACGAGCCGAAGGCGGCGATGGCGCTGGTCGGGTCGTCGGTCGAGAAGTTCCAGGGGACGCGGTATGCGTTCCTGGCGCAGGACAAGCTGGCGGCGATCAACCGGCTCGCGGGCGGGACGACGGAAGTCGCGAGCGCCGAGTCGAAACTGTCGGCGCGGGCGCAGGACTCGCTGCTCACGGTCGAGGACCTGGTCAAGGCGCGCCGCTACTCGCAGGCCCTTCGCGAGCTGGACGGCGTGATCTCCGGCGCGAGCGCGGCTGAAAAGGCCGGGCTCGATTCGCGCCGCGCGGAAATCGCGACGCAGGCCGCGCTCTTCGACAAGCTCGTCACCGCCGTGAACGCCGGCTGGTTCAAGTCGCGGCCGATCGACGCGGGAAGCGACATGAGCGCGTTCCTTGTGAAGGCGGACGACGACGGGCTGGGGATTGATTACCGGGACGAGGCGGGGCGCGGCGGGATGACGACGAAGCGCTGGCACCAGATCGCGGCCGAGGAGATGGTCGACTGGTTCCGGATGATGGAGTTGAGCCTGGACGAGCAGGTGGCGCTGGCGGCCTTCTGCTACTCGAACGGCATGGCGTACTCGGCGGCGGAGGTCCTGCACCTCGTCGTGCTGAAGGACGCGTCGAGGCAGGACGCGGCGTTCCAGATGGTCGCCCGTCACCGCGGCATCCCGGTTCCCGCGGGCGGATTCGTCTGGTATGAGGGCGGGTTCTACGGCCAGGACGAGTTGAAGTACGCGAAGCTGGAAGTCGACGCCAAGAAGGGCGCCTCGCTCATCGCGCAGGCGGACCCGAAGAAGGCGAACGAAGGCTACGAGCTGTACCGCCGCGTGATGGCGGACCAGGGTGCGGGCGCGGACCTCAAGTCGCGCGTGACGGCGCAGTACGTCAATGCGCTCAAGAGCCGCCGGACGGCGCTGATCAAGAAGCTGCAGGACTCGCAGACGCTCGCGGGCCCGGTGGTGATGCGCGAGATGAAGAAGGAACTGAACCGCCGGCGTGACGAGGCCCTCCGGGCGATCTTCGACCGGACGGCGTACTCGGACGACGACAAGGGCGCTTCGGGCCAGGCGAAAGTCGATGCGGCCGTCGCCCAGGTCCGCGAGCTGTGGGACAACCCGGTGCCGTACGCGGCGAAGTCGATCCCGGCGGTGGCGGACGTGGTCAAGGGCGTGGAGCAGTCGAACGCGTGGCTCCGCGAAATGGGCGCGGGCGTCCCGGACGCCGGCTCGGAGATCGCCGCGGCGCTGGCGAAGATCGGCTCCTCGGTCAACCTGCGCGAGTACTGCATGACGGCCGGGGAACGCGCCCTGCTGGACCGGCACAAGATGATCACGGCCTACAACGATTCGCACGCGGGCTTCCAGTCGGCCGAGAAGGAGTGCATCCGGTCGATCAACGAGTACCGCTTCATGATGGGCCGCGCGGCGCTCGAGGCGCACGACCTGCTCGGCAAGGCGGCGCGCGAGCACGCGGCGGACATGGTGACGAACAAGTACTTCGCGCACGAGTCGGCGCTCGCGAACAAGAAGACTCCGGCGGACCGCTGTCGGGTGGCCGGGTATCCGGGCGGTGGCATCGGCGAGAACATCGGGCAGGGCTCGGAATCGGGCTCCTCGGTGTTCGGCGCCTGGCTGACGAACAGCACGTATCACCGCAACATGCTCAACGACCTCTACACGCAGGTCGGCGCCGGGACGAACGGGACGCGCTGGGTGGCCGACTTCGGCCGCGGCGGCACCGCGATCGGCTCGACGACGGCGGCGGCAGGAAAGAAGGAGTCAGGCAAGTCGGGCGGCGGGTCGCGGGGCAGCTCGGGAGGCGACGTTTCCGGTGGAGGCGGAACGGGCGACCGTCCGTCTGTCATGGGAAGCGGTCGTCGAGGCGGCGTCTCGGGTGGTGAGGGAGTGGCGGGCGGCTCGACCGGCGGCGGGAGTTCCTGAGGGGGCGGAGCCTGCCAGTAGCCGGCAGTTGCCGGCTCGAGAAGAAAACGAAGTCAACGAAGCAACCCCGGGGGCCGGAAGGCCTCCCGGGGTCGCATCGCAAACGAAGCCAGGCGTCCGTGGGGCTTGAAGACCGCGGGCGGGCGGTGTGAAGGGCCCTTCATTCATTGCGGAGATCGGTGCCAACATGATCCGTCTTCGAATCCAGGCCGGCGGTCCTGCGGGGGAGATTTCGTCGGACGCCGCGGCGATCACGTTTGGAACGGGCGCCGCGTGCCAGGTCCGCGTGCAGGACGCCGGGGCGGACGAAGAGCACTGCCGGATCGAAAAGACGCCGCACGGGTGGAAACTCGTGGACCTGGAGTCGCTCAACGGCACTTCCGTGAACGGCTCGATCGTGAACGCGAAGCTGCTGCAGGACGGGGACGTGATCCGGATCGGAACGTTCGAGGCGGTGTTCAACCCGGTTGCCGCTCCCGCCAAGGCAGCGCCCGCCAAGCCGGCGTCGTCGCATTCCTCGGGGCTCGCGCCGAAACCCGCGCCGCACCGTGCCGTCGCCCGGAAGCCCGCGGACGCGATCTTCTGGGCGAAGACCGGCGGGATCGCCGCGGCGGTGCTGGTCGCCGTGATCGTGGTCATCAAGCTTCTCCCGGAGGACAAGACGGTCGCCCAGCGCGCTTCCATCAAGGAAGCCACGCAGGCCGCCGCGGACGGAAATCTCGACGCGGCGGAGCAGGCGCTGGCGGCGCTGGTGGGGCAGCCGCTGGAAGCGTCGGTGATGAAGGAGGCGAAGAAGGCGCTGGAGGACGTGAAGGCGAAGATCGCGGCGCGGGAGGAGAAGGCGCGGAAGGAGGAGGAGGCCGCGCTGGCGGCGCTGGAGGCGCAGCGGAAGGCGGACGAGTTGCAGGCGCTGTTCGACGAGGCGACCGCGGCCGCGGACTCGCTGGTGATCCAGGAGAGCTTCGGGGAGGCGCTGGGGACGTGGAAGAAGTTCGCGGCGGAGAACAGCGATCCCGCGCTGGCGGCGAAGATCGACGGGCGGATGAAAGAGGTGCTGAAGGCGGCGCAGGACGCGTGGGAGAAGCTGGAGTCGCGCGCGAACAGCCTGACGAAGATGGAGGACTATCCGCTGGCGGCGCTGGCGGTGAGCGGGGCGATCGAGAAGTTCCAGGGGACACGGTACCTGTACCTGGCGCAGGACAAGCTCGAGGCGATCAACCGGCTGATGGGCGTGACGGCGGCGTACTCGGGCGGCGGCGGGAAGCTGTCGGCGGGGGCGCAGGACTCGCTTCTGGCGATCGGCGACCTGGTGAAGGCGCGCCGCTATGCGCAGGCGCTGCGGCAGATCGATTCGCTCCTGTCCTCGGTCGCGGCCGACCAGTCCACGGCGCTGAAGTCGCAGCGGGCGGAGATCGCCGCGCAGGGGGCGCTGTTCGACCGGCTGGTGAAGGCGGTCAACTCGGGGTGGTTCGCGGCGCACCCGATCCTGCTGGGAAGCGGCACGAAGGCGATCCTGGCGAAGGCGACGGAGGACGCGCTGGAGATCGAGTTCAAGGACGAGGAAGGGAAGGGCGGGACGACGTCGCGCCGGTGGACGCAGGTCGACGCGGAGGACATGCTCGGCTACTACCGGGCGATCGAGTTGGGCCCGGCGGACGCGATGGCGCTGGCCGCGTTCTGCTATAGCAACGGCCTGCCGCTCGTCGGGGCGGAGATCCTGCACGGCGCGATCGCTTCGGACGCCGCGAAGCAGAGAGAAGCGTTCGACCTCGTCGCGCGACACCGCGGCATCCCCGTGCCGCAGGACGGTTTCGTCTGGTACGACGGCGGATGGTACACGTCGGAAGAGCTGAAATTCGCGAAGCTGGACCTCGACGTGAAGAAGGCGTCGATCCTGCTCGCGCAGATTGACCCGAAGAAGGCGGACGACGGGATGGCGCTGTTCCGCCGCGCGACCGGCGACACGTCCGCGGGGGCCGAGCTCAAGGCCCGCGCGGCGACGCTGTGCACGAACGCGCTCAAGACGCGCCGGACCGCGATCCTCCGCAAGCTGCAGGACAGCCGCAGCCTCGTGAATCCCTCCGTGATGACCGCGATGAAGAAGGAACTCATCAAGCGGCGCGAGGAGGCCATGAAAGTCATCTTCGACAAGAAGATCTACCCGGACGAGGACCACGGCCGCGTCGGGCAGCCGAAGGTCGACGAGGTCGTAGGAAAGGTGCGCGAGCTGTGGGACAACCCCCTCGAGGTCGTCGCCAAGGCGAATCCCGCCATCGCCGACCTGATCGCCGCTTCCGCCCAGACCGACTCCTGGCTCAAGGAACTCGGCGCGACGATGACGGACGCGGAGCGCGCGCAGGTCTCGAAGCTGCTCGCGCAGGTCAACGACGCGCTCAGCCTCAAGAACTACACGATCAGCGGGCAGGAGCGCTCCATGCTCGACAAGTTCCGCACGATCATGTCCTACAACGACCGCCACACCGGCTTCGACGCCGACGAGAAGGAATGCATCCGCGTCACGAACGAGTACCGCTTCATGATGGGCCTCCAGGCCGTGGAAGCGCAGAACCAGCTCGGGAACGCGGCGCGGAAGCACAGCCAGGAGATGGAGTCGCTGAACTACTTCGCGCACGAGTCGCCGACGAAGGGGCTCCGGACGCCGGGGGAGAGGTGCTCGGCGGAGGGGTACGGGGGCGGCGTGAGCGAAAACATCGAGGTCGGGACGTCGACGGGGACCGATTCGTTCTGGGGCTGGTACAACTCGAGCGGCCACCACCGCAACATGCTCGGCGCGCACACGCAGATCGGGCTGGGCAAGTCGGGGAAGTACTGGACCGAGAATTTCGGCTCCGGCGGCGCTTCGATGAAGGACAAGGTCGAGCCTCTGAAGGCGGGAGGCGGCGTGGCGGGCGGATCGACGGGCGGGGTCACCTGCCCGGACGGAGGCAGGTAAAGTAAAAGTTCGGTAAATAACGCTGGAATTGGCCCCCCCCGGGGCGGGACAATAAAAGTCGGGCGAAGTTTCGGCGGTCACAATGGCCGCCGGGAATTCGCTGCAAAAATAGGGAGTGAGGCGAATGATCAAGAAGCGGCTGTTCCTTGGCATCCTCGGCCTGGTCCTGGCCCTGGTGCTGCCGGTCGCGGCCGGTCCCTCCGCCGCGGAGTGGGACCAGATCAAGAAGGACTTCTACCGGGATTTTGCCAATCCGGACATCACGGTGAAGAAGTCCGCTCTCGACCGGGTCGCGGGCGTGAACTCGACGGACTCGGCGAAGCTCCTCATTTCCGTGTACGGCCAGATCAAGCGTGATGCCGACGCGCAGGACGACAAGGCATCCGCGGAAATGGCCGACCTGGAGAAGAAGCTGAAGCCCCTGCGCGGCTCGACGCAGCTTTCGGCCGGCGAAATGGACCGGAAGAACAAGCTCGAGGCCGAGCTGAAGGTCATCTCGGATGAGCGGCAGAAGAAGATCGACGAGGCCAAGAAGCTGCTCGACACGATCGCCTCCTCGATCGGGCGCTTCACCGACCCGGGCGCCGTCGCCGAGCTTCGCACGATGGTGCTGAAGGCGGCGGACTGGACCGACCGGTACGCGATCCTGAGCGGGCTGCTCGCGGCGAAGGCCGAGGGCGTCGGCGGGATCTGCCTCGAAGCCGCGAAGGACCGCGATCCGCGCGTCCGCATCATCGCGCTGGACGGCCTCCTGAGCCTCGGCGACATCAAGGCCGCCGAGCCGCTCTTCGTGGCCGCCGTCGAGGATTCGGAATGGCAGATCCGCCTGTCCGGCGTGGCGGGCGTCGAGAAGCTTCACTGCAAGACCGGCATCGCCGCGATGATCCGGCAGCTCAAGAAGGAAGACGGCCGCCTGAGGGACGACATTTCCGGGGCGCTGAAGCGCCTGACGGGGATGGACTTCGGCTACAACGCCGCGGCGTGGGACGAGTGGTGGAAAACGAACGGCGAGCGCTGGGACGGCAAGCCGGTCGGCGGCGGCGTGGCGGCGGGGAATGACGTGAAGTCGGCCGGCGGCGCGGGCGGCACGACGACCGAGCCCCCGACGTTCTTCGGCCTCAAGATCACTTCCAAGAAGATCGTCTTCGTCCTCGACGTCTCCGGCTCGATGGCGGAGCCGAGCGAACCGCCCCCGGACAAGAACCAGCCGCCGGTGGTGAACTCGGGCGGGAACGGCCCGGCGCCTGAGCCGTGGGAAGCAGGGCTGAAGGGGACGAAGCTCGAGGTGCTGAAGTGGGAGTTCGAGCGCACGATCAAGAAGCTCGACGACAAGGTCATGTTCAACATCATCGTGTTCGCGAGCGACGTGCAGCGCTGGAAGGACAAGATGCAGCAGGCGACGCCCGCGGTGAAGGCGGAGGCGATCGACTTCGTGAAGAAGCAGGCGCCGACGAGCCAGACGAACACGGGCGACGCGCTGGAGAAGGCGTTCGAGCTGGCGGGCCAGGGGCTGAACGACAAGTCGTACGCCGCCCTGGTCGACACGATCTACCTGATGTCCGACGGTTCGCCGAACGCGGGCAAGTACCCGAACCCGGACGACATCATCCGGAAGATCCGCGAGTGGAACACGCTGTCCAAGGTGATCATCAACACGGTCGGCCTCGGGAATCCCACGAACTACAACCCGAACTTCCTGTCCCAGGTGGCGGGGATGACGGGCGGGGTTTTCGTGAAGCGGTAGTCGTGACGATCTGAGCCAGCGTCCCGGCCGCCCGCGAGGGCGGCCGGTTTTTTTTCCGGTTCGCGTCCGCGCTTCATTCCGCTTTCCGCACGTCCGCGCCGGGTGTATCTTTTGGCCATCGGTACTGGGAGAAAGCGAACACCGTGAGCGACGCACGCCAGGTCAAAATCACCCCCGAGACCGTCGAGGGCTTCACGCTCAAGCAGCCGCTGGGCCAGGGATCGACCGGGTCCGTCTTCAAGGCCAAGCGCCATTCCGACGGCGAGACGTTCGCGATCAAGCTCATCTTCCCGGCCCTCGCGAAGAAGGCGGACTTCAACGAGAAGTTCGTCCGGCTGGCGCAGATCAGCGGCAAGGTCGACCACCCCAACATCGTCCGGACGATCATGTCGGGCGTGTCGAACGGGTTCCATTACGTGGTCATGGAGTTCGTCGAGGGCAAGACGCTCGAGAACGTGCTTTCGCGCGGCGCCATGGACGAGCAGCGCGCGCTGCAGGTCGCGCTCTCCGTCGCCAAGGCGCTCGCCCACGCCCACCAGGCCGGGGTCGTCCACCGCGACGTCAAGCCGGCGAATATCCTGCTGCCGCGGGGCGGGGAAGCGAAGCTGGCGGACCTCGGGCTGGCGGTGATGGCCTCGAACGCGAAAGTCGTCGGCGGCGCGACCGGCACTCCGCACTACATGTCCCCCGAGGCCGCCCGCGGCGACGCAACGATCGATGCGCGCTCCGACGTCTACAACCTCGGCGCGACCCTGCACCACATGCTCACCGGCAAGACGCTCTTCGCCTTCGAAAACGTCGCCGAAATCGTCGCCGGGCACCTCTCGGAGCAGCCGAAGGCCGCGCACAAGGTGAACCCGACGGTTTCGAAGGGCGCCTCGCGGCTCGTCGCGCGGATGACGGAGAAGAAAGCCGCGGATCGCCCCTGGCCCGCGGACGTGGTGGGGTTCATCGAGGCGCTCCTCCGAGGCGAGAAGCCCTTCGACACGTCAGGCGGCCGCGGCTCGCGCGGCAAATCGGGGGAAACGGAAGTGCTGCGGGTGGGGAAGGACTCTCCCACGCCCGCCATGCCGCCGCCCGCCCTTCAGATCCCGCTTCCTTCTCGCAGCACGACGCCCTACGAGGAAACGATCACTTCGCCCCTGCCGCCCGCGGCGAAGGGTCCGCCGGGGAAGGGGCCTGCGGCGCATCCGAGTCCCTATCCGCCGGCGCCGCCGGTGATGCCTCCGGCCCCCGTCGGGCCGGCGCCGGGGCACCGGGTGCCGTCGACGTCGTACCCGACGCCGCCGCCGCCGAAGCAGCCCGGGCATCCGCCGGCGGGGTATCCGCCGCCGTATCCCGCGCCGCCGCCGTATCCGCCGGCGCCGTACGGCTACCCGCCGCCGCCGCAGCAGCCCCCGTATCCGCCCGCGGCCCCGCCGTACGGGTATCCGCCGCAGCAACCTCCGCCGTACGGCTACCCGCCGCAGCCGCCGCCGCCGGGCTATCCCGCCCCGCCGCCGCCCCAGCCACCGCCGGCCGCGCCTCCCGCAGGCAAGGGTTCGAAGAAGCCCAAGGGGAAGCGCCAGATCGGGCGCCGCTGGGGAGACTTGATCTAGTCACGCGCCGTCAAAAACAAAAGGCCCCCGTCTCGCGACGGGGGCCTTCTTCTTGATCCGCCTTACTTCGCGTCGAACGCGTGCGCGAACGGCTTGTACTCGGCCACCGTCTCCGCATCCACCTGGGCCTTCTTGAGGACCTCCAGCACCGCCCTCTGCGCCTGCGTGTCGAGGTTCAGGTCCACCAGGAACTCCTTTTTCCGGTCGTCCGCCACCCGGCGGCGGACATGCTGCCTCAGGAGCTGGGTCACCTCGGCCGGGTCCGCCTTGGTCTTCAGCGCCTTCATCAGCTCGTCAAAGGCCGGATACGCCGACGCGTCCGCAACGGTGTCCGTCGCCAGCTTCGTGAACAGGTCCTTGTTCTTGTCGTAGTTCGCCGCCAGGTACTCATCCAGCTTCCCGGAATCCAGGATCCGCGCGAACTCGAAGTCCTTCCAGAGGTCCCGCTCCGGCAGCTTCACCGTGATGTCCGGGATCACTCCGCCCTCCGCCTTCTCGTCCACCTTGCCGTACCGGTCGCGCTCGATGTGGATCGACCGCCCGCTCGGCAGGTAGTACTTCGCGAACGTGTACTTGAACGCCCCATTCGCGTCCGCCTTCAGCGGCATGATCCGCTGCACCGACCCCTTGCCGTAACTCCGCTCGCCGATCGTCACGGAGACCTTCAGGTCCTGGAGAGCCCCCGACATGATCTCCGCCGCGCTCGCGCTTCCCTCGTTGATCAGCACCGCCACGGGAAGCTTGATCTCGTCGGCGTCGACGCTTCGCAGTTCCTCGAGCACCTTGCCGTCCCGGTCCTTGGTGGTGCAGAGGACGAGGCCGGCGGGGACGAAGCGGTCGACCATCTTGACGACTTCGCCGAGCAGACCGCCCGGGTTGCTGCGCAGGTCGATGATGAGGGCGACGGCGCCGTCCTTGAGAAGGGCGTCCACGGCGGCGCGCATTTCCTTATTGGTATCGCCGCCGAATGAGGTGATCTGGACGAGGCCGATCTTGCCGGGGAGCATTTCGCCGGTCGCCGTCTTGATCTGGATCTGGGCCCGCTCCATCGTGAACTCGCGGGGTTCGGCCCAGCCGCGGCGGGCGACCTTGAAGCGGACCTTGGTGCCGGGTTCGCCCTTGAGGCGGGAGACGCAGTCGTCGAGGGGGACCTTGAAGGTCGACTTGCCCTCGATCTCGACGATGCGGTCGAGCGAGCGCAGGCCGCCGCGGTAGGCGGGGCCGTCATACACCGGACGCTCAATCGTGAGCCATTCGTCGCGGCCCGACACGTGCGCGCCGATCCCGCCGTACTTCTTGTTGATCCCTTCCGTCAGCTCCTTCAGGTCCTTCTCGTTCAGGTAGACGCTGAACGGGTCGAGCGTCTCCGCGATCCCGCGGGCCGCGCCCTCGATCAGCGCCTTCTTGTCCGCCTTCGACTTGTCGACGTAGCTCCCGAGGATCAGCCCGATCATCTCGTCCAGCAGCGCGTAGTCCCCGCCGCCGGCGGCCGGGCCCACGTTCTTGCGCATCAGGCTGTCCTGAAGCGTCTTGTGCTTCAGGTAAAGCCGCGCCAGCGCGCCCTTGTCGCCGGGCTCCGCCGCCATCTGCTTGAGGATCGGCATCGCGTCGTCGAAGTCCTCCAGCTCCGCCAGCGCCAGCGCCGCTTCCTTCTTCACCTCGCCGTCCTTCGCCTTGAGCAGTTTCTTCAGCTCGTCCGTGGCGCGGATGTTCGAGGCGATCCCGTAGAGGGCGCGGGAGAGGGCGATGATGAAGCGCTGGTCGTCGGCGTTGTCGAGGGCGTCCTGGAGGACGGACTCGATTTCCTTGCGGTTGCCGAAGTTGGCGTCGTTGCGGGTGAGGTCGGCCAGCAGGTCGGCCGACGTGCGGCGGACTTCCTTGTCCTTCTCGCCGACGAGCCCGACGAGGACTGAGACCGCTTCTTTCTTTTCCCCGCAGCGGTAGAGCGCCTTGGCGACGCCCATGCGGACGCGCGCCTCGGGGGCCTGGAGCGCTTCCGAAAGCGGACCCACGGCGTCGGGGCCCATCTGCTCGAGCTCGGCGACGAGCTGCCAGAATTCCGCGCCCTTGGCGGCGGCCAGCTTGCCGACCCGCTCCTTGACGTCCTCGGCGGGCCCGGCGGAAGCGGAGCCTGCGAGGGCGGCGAGAAGCGCCGAAAGGGCGACGGACGAGAGGAGGAACGCGCGCAGCCTGCTCATGGGATCTCCTGAAGGCCCCCGGGGGTGAAAAGGCATCGTTTGGGACGAGAGAGTATACGGAAACGGGGGCTGCGGCGTGAGGAGCGGAAAGCGGCGGCGGCGGCTTGCCGGGGGCGTGGCGGCGGGCTACCTTGGCGGGGTGAAGAAGATCCTCGTCCTGCTGGAGATGATCAAGATCCAGCACTCGCTGTTCGCGCTGCCGTTCGCGGCGGCGGCGGCGGTGGTGGCGGCGGGGGGGAAGTGGCTTCCGCGGGAGTACGGGCTGATCCTCGTGGCGATGGTGAGCGCCCGGGCGGCGGCGATGGCGTTCAACCGCTGGGCGGACGCGGGGATCGACGCGGAGAACCCTCGGACGGCGGGGAGGGCGATCCCGAAAGGGGAGGTGTCGCGGGCGGGGGCGCTGCTGTTCACCGTGGCCTGCGCCGCAACCTTCGTCGGCGCGGCGGCGCTCCTGAACCGCCTGACCCTCATGCTCTCGCCGCTCGCGCTCGCGATCGTGATGTTCTACAGCTTGACGAAGCGCTTCACCGCGCTGTGCCATTTCTTCCTCGGGCTGTCGCTGGCGATCGCGCCGGTCGGCGCGTGGCTCGCGATCCGCCCCGAGTGGCACCCGTTGCCGTGGCTGCTCGGCGCGGGGGTGCTGCTGTGGACCGCGGGGTTCGACATCCTGTACGCCTGCATGGACGTGGAGTTCGACCGGCGGAAGGGGCTGCATTCGGTGCCGGCGGCGCTGGGGGTGCCGGGGGCCCTGCGGGTGGCGGCGGCGCTGCACGCGCTGACGATCGGGGTCTTCGCGCTGCCGCTGGTGCTCTGCGGCCTGGGGGCGTGGTACGGCGCGGGGGTGGCGGGGATCGCGCTGCTGCTGGGGTACGAGCACCTGATCGTGCGGCCGGACGACCTGGGGAAGGTGAACCGGGCGTTCTTCCACGTGAACGCGGTGGTGAGCTTCGGGATGATGGCGGCGGTGCTGGCGGACCTGTACCTGCGACGCTAGCGAGGCTCGCGCTTGTAGACGACCTTGACGACCTTGCCGGTGGCGTCGATGAGGGCCATCTCGAGGTCGGGGATGCGCGAGTACTGGGTGCGCAGGAAGGCGGCCACCTTGCCCTTGATCATCTGGGTGGAAGAGTCGAGCGCCTCGGCGACGTCGAAGAACCAGGTGCGGTGAAGCGTGTGGGACGTGAGGCGGATGCGCATGTCGGGTTCCCCCCCGGGAAGGTCGGTTCGCGCGGCGTTCTTACGATATGCACGCATTATACTATTTTAAAGTATTTATGATAATTAAAGTGTGGCCGCTGTTCCCAAGCGGGCCGGCACCCTTTACCCTTCCGGATTCCGATGCCCCCCCTCCGCAAGCCCGAGCTCCTTTCCCCCGCCGGCGACTTCGATTGCCTCCGCGCCGCCGTGGAGAACGGCGCCGACGCCGTCTACTTCGGCCTCGCGAAATACAGCGCCCGGGCCCGCGCCCACAACTTCACCGTCGAGGAACTCCCCGCCACCATTCGCTTCCTACACTCCCGCGGCGTCCGCGGTTACGTCGCGTTCAACACGCTGATCTTCAGCGGTGAAATGGAAGAAGCGGAGGCGATGCTGCGCGGCATCGCGGCGGCGGGGGCGGACGCGGTCATCGTGCAGGACATCGGCGTCGCCCGCCTCGCCCGCGCCGTCGCCCCGACACTCGAGATCCACGCTTCCACCCAGATGACTGTTACCTCCGCGGAATCGCTGCGGTTCGCTCAGGCTGCCGGGGCGACGCGGGCAATCCTGGCGCGCGAGCTGTCGGTCGACGAAATCGCCGCGATCCGCCGCTCGTGCGACCTGCCCGTCGAGGTGTTCGTGCACGGCGCCCTCTGCGTCGCCTACTCCGGGCAGTGCCTCACGAGCGAGGCGCTCGGCGGCCGCTCCGCCAACCGCGGGGCGTGCGCGCAGGCGTGCCGGCTGCCGTACGACCTCGTCGTCGACGGGGTGCCGCGCGACGGCGACGACGTGAAGTACCTGATCTCGCCGCAGGACCTCGCCGCGTACGAAGTCCTCCCGCGCCTCGTCGACATCGGCGTCGCTTCCCTCAAGATCGAGGGGCGCCTCAAGACCGCGGATTACGTCGCCAACGTGACCCGCTTCTATCGCGACGAAATCGACAAGGCCTGCGCGGGGCGCACGGCGGCGCCGTCGCGCGAGCGCGTGCGCGAGCTCGAGCTGTCGTTCTCGCGCGGGTTCTCGAACGGGTTCCTGTCGGGGGTAAACCACCAGGAGCTGGTGCGGGGGCTGTCGCCGAAGAAGCGCGGCATCCTGCTCGGGACGGTCGAGGGAGTCTCGCGCGGGCGCGTGAGCCTGCTCACGGCCGCCCCCGTGAAGCCCGGCGACGGCGTCGTGTTCGACCAGGGGCACCCGGAGCGGGAGGAGCTCGGCGGGCGAGTGTTCGAGGTGTTCACGGGCGGGCAGCGCGCGGCGACGGCCGAGGGCGGCCGGGTGGAGCTCGCGTTCGCGCACAGCCTCGACCTGTCGCCCGTCCGTGCCGGGGACCGCGTGTGGAAAACCGACGACCCCGCGCTGACAAAGAAGTTGCGCGAGACGTGGGAAGGGGAGGAGCCGAAGCGCCGGTCGCCGGTGGACCTGGTGGTGACGGGGCGTGCCGGCGAGCGCCTGCGCGCCGTGATGAGGGACGACGCGGGGCACGAGGCGTCGGCAGAGACGGAAAGGCCGTTGGAGGCCGCGCTGAAGCGGCCGCTCGGCGAGGCGACGCTCCGGGAACAGCTCGGTCGCATGGGCGGGTCGCCGTTCGAGTTGCGGTCGCTCGAAAACCGGCTCGAAGGGGACGTCATCGTGCCGCTTTCGTCGCTGAACGCGCTGCGCCGCGAACTCGTCGAGCGGCTGGACGCGCTGCGGCGCGACTCGGTGCGCCACGCGGTCGCGGCGGCGCCGGCGCTTCCCGTCCTCCGCGCGGCGATCCCGCGCGACGACTCAGCGCACCCGGTGGAACTGTCCTCGCTGGCCCGCGACGCCGCTCAGGCCGCGGCGCTTGCGCCGCTGGGCGGCCGGCTGTATCTCGACTACGAGGACCCGGTGAAATACCTGGAGGCCGTCCCGCGGCTCCGCGCCGCCGGCGCTTCCGTGTGGCTCGCCACGCCGCGGATCCAGAAGCCGGGCGAGGAGCTGCGGGTGTTCGGGAACATCCTGAAGGCGGCGCCGGACGGGGTGCTGGCGCGGAACCCGGGGGCGATCGACTGGTTCCGCGCGCAGTCTCCGGCGATGCCGCTGGCGGCGGATTTCTCGATGAACTGCGCGAACGAGCTCACGGCGGCGGCGCTCATGGACCTGCGGATGGAGTTCCTGACGCCGGCCTACGACTGCGACTTCGCGCAGCTCTCGGACCTGGCGCGCGCCGTTCCCCCGCGGTGGCTCGAGACCGTCGTGCACCAGCACATGCCGATGTTCCATAACGAGCACTGCGTCTTCGCCGCCCGCCTCTCGAACGGCCGCGACTGGCGCGACTGCGGCCGCCCCTGCGACACGCACAAGGTGGCCCTGCGCGACCGCGTCGGCTACGAGCACCCGGTCAAGGCGGACGTCGGCTGCCGCAACACCGTCTTCAACGCCGTCGCCCAGTCCGCCGGCGAATTCCTCGCCGACATGCGCCGCCTCCGCCTCTCCCGCTTCCGCGTCGAATTCCTCGAAGAGAGCGGGGAAGAGGCGGTCGCGATCCGGGGGGCGTACCTGGACGCGCTGGAAGGGCGGTCGTCGGGGGCGGATCTCTGGCGACGTTTCAACGCGTCGAAATTCTTCGGCGTCACGCGCGGCCCGCTGGGGATGTAAAAAAAAAGAACCGCGAGGGGTCGCCTCGCGGTTCTTCGGGTTTGCCGAACGCCCTACTTCTTCTCAACTTCCTCTTCCTGGTACACCTGCACCTCGATCTTGTGGATCTGCACCTTCGTCCCCGGCGCGATGCGGAGCGAGAACCCGCCCGCCCTCGACCCGGACGGTGCGCACCGGCCCGGCGTTCCGGCGAATTTCAGCGCCTTGCCGAGGCGGAAGCGTCCGCCGAACACCATGAAGTCCACGGCCACGCGCTCGTTCGCCTTCACGCCGCCTGAGGCGATCATGATCCGCACGTCGTGCTGTACCGCCGGCGTGGCGCCTTCGCCCGCCGCCAGCCGCTGGAAGATGACCAGGCCTTCTTCCCCGGCGGTGAAGTCGACGCGCAGCGTGTAGTCCTGCCATCCGACGGGGCGGTTGAGCCAGAAGAATCCTGCGCCCGTGCCCTTGTTCTCGATCGTGAGCCCGTCCGCGCCCGTCGCGATCACCAGGTCGGGATCGCCCTTCATGTCCCCCATGTTGATTTCGGTGAACGGGAACTTGGCCATGTAGGCGGGGTCGTCGTAGCGCTTGGCGATCGCGTCGTCGGCCGCGCGGCCGAGCGCCTGGGCATCCTGGGCGGGGAACACCTCGGGGGGCAGGGCGCCGGAGATCGTCGTGGCGACGACGTAGGCACCGGCGATGAGCTGCCAGTTGGGCGTCGCCTCGGCCATGCCCTTTTCGCCGGCGTTCCGAGCGGACTTGAGCACGTCCAGCAGGCGATTCTGGAATTCCTTCTGCTCGTCGAGAACCCACTCGACCGACTTCACCAGTGCCAGCGCCTTCTTGACTTTGCGCAGGCCCTCGTCCGTGCCTTCCACCGTTCCCAGGGTCGCGACGACGCCGCCGATCTCCTCCATCGCGCTCTTCTTGAGCTTGTGGTGCTCTTTGCGGCGAAGAACCAGCTTGGTGATGTCCTCGTAGGCGCCGGCGTACTTCGGCTGGTGCTCCGCGGCGGCCTTGAACTTGTCGTACGCCTGGTCGATGGCTTCGAAATCCCTGGGCTTCTCGCGCAGCAGGCGTTCCACGGCGTCCTGCGTCTCCTTGCAGTCCGCCAGGTTCTGCTTCACGCGCGACGATTCGCGGCCGCGCTTGATGATCAGGGTGAAGAAGATGCCGCCGGCGATCAGGAAGACGGCGACGCCGCCGATCGCCCACATCATGAGCGTCTGGTTCGACATCGGCTTCACGCCGGCGCTGCCGTCCTTGAAGCCGATTTTCTTGCGGAGGGAACCGCTGGCGGCCGGTTCGTCTTCGGGGGGCGGGGCCGACTTGCGGATCTTGCTGGAAGCGGGGCCTGAGGCGCGGCCGAGGCGGCTGGAGGCCGGCGTGCCGCGGCCGGGCGTGCGGGCCGGGGCGGGAGCTTCTTCTTCGGCCGGTTCGTCGTCGAGCAGTTCCTCCTGCGGCGGCGGCGCGGCGACCTTGCGGGACGCCGGGGCCGGGGCGGGCTTGAGCTTGGTGGAACTCGGCGGGGGAGCCTGCTTCAGGCCCGGGACGGCGCCGCTCGCCGGGGCGCGCTGGGCGCCGCTGGCCGACGGCCTCGCCGCGACGGCCGAGGCCCTCGCGGGAGCGGCCGCTGCCGGAGCTCCGGCTTTGGCCGCGCGGGCGTCCGCCACGCACGTCGGGCAGTACCAGAACTCCCCGCGCTGGAGAGCGCGGCCCTTCTGCACGTCGGCCGGCGAGATCTCGGCGTTGCAGCGACGGCACTCGGACATGATGAAGCTCCTGGAGGGCCGGGGAGGTTAGGCGCGACACGTGGCGACCCCCGGGACGCCGCGTGCAGCCCATTATAAGAACGTGAGGGGCCTGATTCTGCAACGAAAGCTGTGCCCCAAGGTTCAGTAAGCCGTCGTCGTGTCCAGCAGGCCCTTCCATTTGGCCTTGCGCTCCCCGGCCGTCCACCCCAGGAGGCCGGCGGCGACGCTGGCGGCGCAAAAGCCGGCGAGGATGCCGAGGATCGCGGAGGAAGGGAGGCCGTCGAGGGCGTGGCCGAAGCGGAGGCCGAGGGAGCGGCGGAAGAGTTCGAGCCACCAGGTGACGGGGGAAGCGTAGGAGACGAGGCGCATCCAGGCGGGGAGGGTATCGATGGGGAAGACGGCGGCGGAGAAGAGGAAGAAGATGCCGCCGATGGATTCGGTCATGAAGTGTCCGTGGCGGGCGATGTGGAGGGACATGCCGGCGAGGGCGAGGCCGAGGAAGAGGAGGGTGGTGAGGCCGAGGGCGAGAGTGGCGGCGAGGAGGAGCGGATGAAATTCGGGGGGACGGAGGCCGAGGAGGAGGGCGCCGGCGGCGACGAGGGCCGCGGCGCCGACGAGGGCCTGGACGGCGCGGGCGAGGGCGTGGCCGGCGAGGTAGGGGACGGCGCTTCCCGGGGCGAGGTAGATGTACTTGAACATCTGGTATCGCTCGCGGTCCTCGAGGACGCACCACGAGGTTCCGCCGAGGACGGCGGGGACGAGCTGGAATGCGGCGAGGGAGAACCAGGCGGGGAGGAGGTAGCCGGGGGGGCGGCCGGCGGCGACAGACATGACCCAGATGACGAGGGCGCCGGAGACGGGGCGCGCGAGGGAGTAGAGGAGGTAGACGGGGAGGCTGGTCCAGTTCGCCTCTTTTTTCCAGGCGAGGGTGAAGGCGGTCGCGATTTTTTTCAGGGTGAAGGCTACTGCCATTTGAGCGTCAGCCTTCCCTCGCGCTTGGCGCGGTCTTCCATGAGGCGGAGCATCCAGCGGGCGAGGAGGAAGAAGACGACGGCGAGCCCGGCGAGGACGGAGGTTTCGATCCAGACGGGGAGGAAGCCGTTCCGGCTGCCGAGCGCGGTCTGGCGGATCGCGTCGATGCCGAGCGCAAGGGGGAACGCCGAGGCGATGGCGGCGGTGGTGCCGCCGAGGCTGGAGAGGGGGAAGTTGAATCCCGAGAGCAGGTAAATCGGCTCCTGCGCGACCTCGACCCAGCGCTGGGCGCCGCGGCCGAACAGGAGGAAGAGCGAGGCGAGCATCATGCCGAGCCCGTAGAGGGCGGTCATGGCGAGGAGGAAAATCCCGAACGCGGCGGCGAGCCCGCCGAGCTGGAACTGCACGCGGAAGACGACGATGCCGAGGATGAGGATCACCGCGGAGCGCATCGCGGTCCCGAGCATCCCGCCGACGGCCATCCCGAGCAGGATCGACATGCGCGAGATCGGCGCCATCATGTAGATGTCGAGATTGCCCATGTCCTTCTCCCAGAAGAACTGGGCGGCCATCCCCCACAGTACGTTGAGCCAGAACGCCGTCATGACGCCGCCGAGGATCACGTATGACTCGAACACCGGCGGGGCGCCCAGCGCGCGGTAGACCAGCACGTACCCCGCGGTCGTCATCGCGGGAAGCAGCGTCTCGAAGAAGACCCACGACAGCTCGCGGTTCGCCGCCACGACGCGGATCCACGCCCGCGCCCCGGCCGCCCTCATGTTGTTCGCGAACGAGCTCATTCCGACGCCTTCTCCGCTTCCGCGATCGACTGCCCGGCGATCTTCACGAAGACGTCCTCGAGCGTGACCTCGTGCTTCGAGAGGTTCACGACGCGGCCGCCGAGCGCCGCCATGCGCGAAAGGGCGCCGGGGAGAGCGGCGTCGTCGGGGAGGGTGAATCGGACGACGGTGCGACCGGCGGCGGGGTCGGCGTCGAGGCGCGAGACTTTCATGTCGGCGTCGGCGCGGAGTTTCTCCGCCTGCCCGTCGAGGCCCGAGAGGGTGACCTCGAAGACCGCGTCGCCGCGGTTCGCCGCGATGAGATTCGCCGGCGTGTCGCACGCCCGGATCCGCCCCTGGTAGATGATCGCCACGCGGTCGCACAGCTCCTGCGCCTCGGCGAGGTAGTGCGTCGTGAGCAGAAGGGCGCGCGTCCGGTCCTCCGCCATCCAGTCCCGGATGAAGCCGCGCGCCTGCCGGGCGATGTGCGCGTCGAGCCCGAGCGTCGGCTCGTCGAGGAACAGCACCGAGGGGTTCGTCATGAACCCGCGGATCAGGTTCATCTTCTGCCGCATTCCCGTCGACAGCCGATTGATCTTCGTCCCCGCGTCCTTCGTCAGCCCGTACTGCTCGATCATCCGGTCGATCCGCGAAAGCGCTTCCTTCGTCGTCAGCCCGTAGAGCTGCGAGAACACCCAGAGCTGCTCGCGGATCGTCAGCAGGCCGTACCCGCTGGGCTCCCCGCCGCTGACCATGTTGATCTTCTCGCGGACGCGCTCGCAGTCCTTCACGATGTCGAGCCCGCAGACCTCGGCGACGCCGGAAGTCGGGAACAGGAGGGTGCACAGGATCTTGATGAGCGTCGTCTTCCCCGCGCCGTTCGGCCCAAGGAGCCCGAACAGTTCCCCCGGCTGGATCTCCAGGTCCACGCCGTCGACGGCACGGAACTCCTGCGCCGGCGCGCCGCGGCGCGGCGCCTTGCGGAAGACGCGGGTGAGGGCCTGGGTTCGGAGGGCGGGGGGCATGGGGGCGGCGCATTCTAACCGGCGCCGGGCTTGATCGCTCGCCGGGCCCCCGCGGTTCACCGCTTCCCTCACGCGGCCGTCCGCCTGCCCGTATACACTGCACCGACCTCCCGAGGAGCCCAACCATGTCGAACGCCCTCTCCGCCGCGTCGCTCGTCATCTCCGTCGGCGCCGTCGCGGGCGTCGTCTTCGCCTCCGCGCAACTGGGCCGCATCGGTTCCACCCTCGAACGCGTGGAAACCCGCCTGAACTCGCTCGAGAAGGCGACCGGCGTGGCGCCGGGAAGCGAAGCCCGCGAGGTTTCGCCGGGCGGCTCCGATGCCCCGGCCCCCGCGGTCGCGATCGAGACTCTCGGGGACGCGATTCGCGAAGTGAAGAAGCTGCGGGAAGAGGTCGCGGTGATGCAGAAGCGGGAAGCGGTGGCGTCGCCGGCCGGGGGCGCGGCGCCGGCGAAGGGGAGTCCCGTGGTTGCGGACGACGTGGTGATGCGCAAGGTCGTCGAGGACGTTCTCGCCGCGAAGGAGAAGGAGCGCGCCGAGGCCGACAAGAAACGGATGGCCGAATGGGCGAAGGCGCGCCTCGACCGCACGATCAACGACCTGACCGAGAAGCTGCAGCTTTCCTCCACGCAGAAAGAGGAAATCGCGAAGATCCTGACCGCCGCTTCGGCCCAGCAGCAGGAGCTCTGGGCGAACCGCAAGGAAGGCGAGAACCCCTGGGAGAAGAGCCAGGCGATCCGCAAGGAGCAGGACGCCGCGGTCAAGCCGCTCCTGACCGGCGAGCAGCAGGTCAAGTACGACGAGTACATGAAGTTCGCGGGCGGCCCGAGGAGCTTCGCGATGGACGGCGGCGGGGGCGGCGTCGTGATCCAGCCGGGAGGGAACCCGCCGCGGTAACACGGTTTCTTCTTCGCGGCTTTGCGTCTTCTTTATCGTTTCTTAACAGTCGCCGCCTAACTTCCCCGCAACAAAAACAAAGGGGAAGCAGCGATGAAGAAGCTGGCACTGGCGGGGCTGGTGATGACGGCGGCGCTCGGGCTGGGCGGGTGCGGCGGGGGCAAGTCCGACGCGAAGCACCTGACGATCGCGGGGTCGACCGCGTTCGCGCCGGTCGCGGAAAAGCTGTCCGCGGCCTTCAAGGCAAAGAACCCGGGGCTGAAGATCGACATCCAGGCGCAGGGGTCGGGGATGGGCGTCAAGTCGGCGAAGGAGGGGTCCAGCGACATCGGCATGGGCGACTTCGCGGAGCTCCCGCCGGCCGCGGCGGAACTCAAGGGCGTGGTGGTCTCGCGCGACGCGATCGCCGTCGTCGTGCACCCTTCCAACCCGGTGAAGAACCTGACGATGGAGCAGGTCTCGAAGGTGTTCAAGGGTGAGATCACGAACTGGAAGGACGTCGGCGGCGCGGACAAGCCGATCGTCGTGGTCTGCCGCGAGCCGGGAAGCGGAACGCGCACGAGCTTCGAGCAGTGCCTGAAGATCAGGATCGGCGACAAGGCGCAGCAGCAGAGCTCCAACGGCGCGTGCCGCGAGTCGGTCGCCAGCAACGCCGACGCGGTCACCTGCATCTCGCTGGTGCATGTCGACGCGAAAGTGGCGGCAATCTCCATCGACGGGGTCGCCCCGTCGATCCCCAACGTCAAGTCCGGCTCATACAAGATCGCCGCGAGCGACTACCTGCTCACCAAGGGGGACCCCCAGGGACTCGCGAAGGAATTCATCGACTTCGTCCTCAGTCCCGAGGGGCAGAAAATCATCGAGAGCGCCGGGCTCGCTCCCGCGCGGTAGATGCGCAAGGAAAACGCGATCCGGATCGCCCTTCTCGGGCTGGCGATGTCCGCCGTCACCGCCCTGGCGGTGATCACTGTCTACATCCTGAAGGAAGGGCTCCCCGTGATCCTGCGTCACGGGGTCGGCGCGTTCCTGTTCGGCAAGGTCTGGCACCCGGTGGATTCCCCGCCGGAGTTCGGCATCTTCGCGATGATCGTGGGAAGCGCCGCGGTGACGGGCGGGGCGCTGGCGATCGGGGTGCCGGTGGGGCTGGGGACGGCGATCCTGATGACGGAGTTCGCGCCGCGGAGGATCGCCTCGTTCCTGAAGCCCGCGATCGAGCTGCTGGCCGGGATTCCGAGCGTGGTGTTCGGCTACATGGGGATGGTGCTCCTGCAGCCCTGGATCAAGGACCACATGGGCGGGCAGGGCGGCTCGGCGCTCGCCGGCTCGCTGATCCTCGGGATCATGATCCTCCCGACGATCATCTCGATCTCGATCGACACCCTGCGCTCCGTCCCGCGCAGCTACCGTGAAGGCTCGTTCGCGCTCGGCGCCACCGGCTGGCAGACGACCTGGCGCGTCGTCCTCCCGTCCGCCCGCCCCGGGCTCGTCGCCGCCGTCATCCTCGGCATGGGGCGCGCCGTCGGCGAAACCATGGCCGTCATCATGGTCGCCGGCAACACCGTCCAGATTCCCCACGGCCCCCTCGACCCCGTCCGCACGCTGACCGCCAACATCGCCCTCGAGATGGCCTACGCCGACGGCGAACATCGCGAAGCCCTCTTCGCCACCGGCGTCGTCCTCTTCGTCATCATCATCGTCCTCAACTCCGTCGCCAACGCCGTCGGCCGCGGGAGGCGGAAATGACCCGCATCCCGCCGCGCGTCGTTCACTACGTCATGCTGACCGTGCTCTGGGGCGTCACCCTCGTCGCCCTCGGCGCCCTCGTCCGCATCGTGGGCTGGGTGCTCTGGGAAGGGCTTCCGCAGGTGACCGCCGGGTTCCTCTTCTCGATGCCGCAGGACGGGGGGCACCAGGGCGGGATCGCGTCCGTCATCATGGGGACCGTGTTCATCATTTTCGGCGCGGTCGCGATCGCCACCCCGCTCGGTGTCGGGACCTCGATCTACCTGGTCGAGTACACCCGCGAGAACTGGCTTACGCGCGTCATCCGCTACGGCGCCGACTGCCTTGCCGGCATTCCGTCGATCATCTTCGGCCTGTTCGGGAACCTGTTCTTCGTCGTCGTGCTCGGGCTGCGCCTCTCGATGGTGTCCGGCGCCCTCACCCTCGCGCTCATGTCGCTCCCGACCATCATCCGCACCGCCGAGGTCGCTCTCCGCTCCGTCCCGAACGCCTACCGCGAGGCCTCCTGGGCCCTCGGCGCGACACGGTGGCAGATGGTCTCCCGCGTCGTCCTCCCCGGGGCCCTTCCCGGGATCGTGACCGGCATCGTGCTCGCCATCGGGCGGTCGATCTCCGAGACCGCCGCGGTCATTTTCACGGCGGGCACCGTCCTCCCGGACAGCGCCCCCGCCTCGCCCGGCGAATCCGTCCGCACGCTCGCCGTTCACTTCTACCTTCTTGCGACGGAAGGGACTTCCGACACCCGTCCACGCGCGTTTGCGACAGCCGCGATCCTCGTCCTCGCCATCCTCACCATCAACGTCACCGCCTACACCGCCATGAACCGCTTCCTCCAGAGGTACCGGTGACGCCGATCGTCGAGGCCCGCAATTTCGGCGTGACGATCGGGGGCGCCTCCGTGCTGCGCGGGGTGAATCTGGAGGTCCGCCGGAACGAGATCCTCGGGATCATCGGGCCGGCGGGAAGCGGAAAGACGACGTTCCTGCGGTGCATCAACCGGCTGGGGGACCTGGAGCCGTCGCTGGCGACGACGGGGACGCTGGCGCTGGACGGGACCGACGTGTTTGCCCCAGGGACGGACGTCGCCGCGCTGCGGCGGCGCGCGGGGATGGTCTTTGCCACGCCGAATCCGCTTCCGCGGTCGATCTACGAGAACATCGTGTTCGGTCCGAAGCTGACCGGGGTGCGGGCGCGGCAGACGCTCGACGAGCTGGTGGAGCGGACGTTGCGAGCCGCGGTGCTGTGGGACGAGGTCAAGGACCGCCTGCACACTTCCGGCACCAAGCTCTCGGGCGGCCAGCAGCAGCGCCTGTGCCTCGCGCGCACGCTCGCGCTCGAGCCGCAGGTCCTCCTCCTCGACGAGCCGTGCTCCGGGCTCGACCCGATCTCGACGGCGAAGATCGAGGAAGCGATGCAGGACCTGAAGAAGCAGCTGACGGTCGTGCTGGTGACGAACAACGTGAAGCAGGCGGCGCGGGCGAGCGACCGCACGGCGTTCTTCCTGATGGGCGAGATGGTCGAGGTCGGCGAGACCGGGAACGTCTTTACGCATCCCCGCGACAAGCGCACGAACGACTACATCTCCGGGAGGTTCGGCTAATGCTCGAAGCCCGTAACCTCAAGCTCTGGTACGGCGACTTCATGGCGCTCAAGGGCGTCTCCATGGCGATCACCCCGAAGGCGATCACCGCCATCATCGGTCCCTCGGGATGCGGCAAGTCCACGCTCCTGCGCTGCTTCAACCGCATGAACGACCTCGTCGAGGGCTCGCGCGTCGAGGGCGAAATCCTCTTCGAGGGCAAGAACATCTACGGGCGCCGCTTCGACATGACGGAGCTGCGCAAGCGCGTCGGGATGGTCTTCCAGCGCCCCAACCCGTTCCCACTGACGGTCTACGACAACGTCGCCTACGGCCCGCGCATCCACGGGCTCGCTTCCGGCGACGAACTCCGCGAGACCGTCAAGAAGGCGCTCCAGGCGACGCTCCTCTGGGACGAGCTCGGCGACAAGCTCGAGTCCCCCGCGCTGTCGCTCTCCGCGGAGCAGCAGCAGCGGCTGTGCATCTCCCGCCTGATCGCCGTCGCCCCGGACGTGCTGCTCATGGACGAACCCTGCTCGGCCCTCGACCCGATGGCCACGCAGAACATCGAGGAACTGATGCTAGAATTGAAGAAGCGATTCACGATCGTGATCGTCACCCACAACATGCAACAGGCCGCGCGCGTCAGCGACTTCACGGGCTTCATGCTCCTCGGCGACCTCGTCGAGTTCGGCGAGACCCAGCAGGTGTTCACGGCTCCCCGGGAAAAACGGACCGAGGAGTACATCACGGGGAGGTACGGCTAATGAAGCGCCACTTTGACGAGGAGCTGGCGCAGGTGAAGGAGAAGCTCCTGAAGATGGGAGCGAACGCGGAGAAGATGATCCATCTCTCGGCGAAGGACCTGCTGGCGCGGACGGAGGCGGACCGTGCGGAGCTGGAGCGGCTCGAGCGCGAGGTGAACGACCTGGAGATCGAGATCGACGACCGGGTGGTCAAGCTCATCGCGTTGCGGCAGCCGATGGCGACGGACCTGCGCTTCCTGATGATGGCGAGCCGGATCGCGGGGGAGCTGGAGAGGATTGCGGACCAGTCGATCAACATCATCGAGACGACGCACTGGTACCTGTCAGGGCCGCCGCTGAAGCCGATCGTGGACCTGCCGCTGATGGCGGAGATCGTGCAGGAGATGCTTCGGGACACGCTGGACGCGTTCGTGCGCCAGGACGTGGCGACGGCGCGGCGGGTGCTGGAGAGCGACGACAAGGTGGACGCGTGCAAGAAGCGGATTTTCGACGAGATGATCTCGACGATGGAGGGGGACCCGCAGACGGTGCGGCGGGGGGTGTGCATGGTGCTGATTTCGCGGAACCTGGAGCGGATCGGGGACCACGCGACGAACATTGCGGAAGAAGTGATCTACATGGTGGAGGCGCGGGACGTGCGCCATCACCACGGGGAAGGAACGCAGCCAGGGGAAAGAAAGGACGGGAAGACGTTTGGCCAAGATTCTGGTGATTGACGACGAGGCGGACCTCGTGACGCTGGTGAAGTTCAACCTGGAGCGCGAGGGTTGGAAGGTGCGTTCGGCGTCGGACGGGGTGGCGGGGCTGGAAGCGGCGCGGAAGGACCTTCCGGACCTGGTGCTGCTGGACCTGATGCTCCCGGGGATGGACGGTCTCGAGGTGTGCCGGAAGCTGAGGGCCGAGCCGCGGACGGCGCGCATCCCCGTGATCATGCTGACGGCGAAGGGCGGGGAGTCGGACCGCGTCGTCGGCCTGGAGATGGGCGCGGACGACTACGTGTCGAAGCCGTTCTCGCCGCGCGAGCTGGTGGCCCGGGTCAAGGCGGTGCTCCGGCGCGCCGCGACGTCCACGGAGGAGGGCGAAGCCGCCGCGCTGTCGCACGCGGAAATCCAGGTCGACCCCGGGCGCCACGAGGTGCTCGTGAAAGGGAAGCCCGTGACGCTCACCGCGACTGAGTTTCGCCTGCTGCACACGCTTCTGAAGCGGCCAGGGCAGGTCTTCTCGCGCGATCGCCTGATCGACGGGGCGATCGGGGAGGACGCGCATGTGGTCGACCGCACGATCGACGTCCACGTCACGGCGCTCCGGAAGAAGCTCGGCAAGGCCGGTGCGCTCATCGAGACGGTCCGCGGCGTGGGATACCGGCTCAAGGACGCCGAGTAGTCCCGGATGCTCCGCGAACCCGCGTTCCGAAGGGCTGTCGCCGGGATGGCGCTGTCGTTCGGCCTGCTGTTCGGCGCGGCGGCGCTGTTCCTCGCCTGGGCCCGGGGACGGGACCACGAGGACCAGGTGCGCGGGCAGATGGCCGGCGAAGCGCAGGTGGCGGCGGTGGGGTGCGCGCTCGACCCGGCCGGCGCCCCGGAACGGATCGCGCTGGCGATCCGGGCCCGCGTCGATCTCTTCGACGCAACCAGCGGCGCGCTCGTGACGGGGCACGATCCCTCCGGGGCGCTCGTCGCGTTCGCGCTCTCCCCGCTGACGGACGCGTCCCGCGGCGCCGATGCCGCCGGAACGCCCGTGGTGTTCGCCGCCTCGGCTCCCTTCAGCGCCCCCGACGGGCGCTCCCTCCGCGTTCGCGTCAGCCGCCCCTCCGGCGCCGTCGACGCCGTCCTCGTCTCCGCCCAGGCCCGCCACGTCCTCTTCGCGTCCATCGCCTGGCTCTTCACGACCAGCATCGCCTCGCTCGCGCTGCGCTCCTTCTGGGCGCGCGCCGCCATGCTCCGCCTCGCGCTCAACGAGCCCAAGGCGATCTTCCCGCGCGACCTCGACGGCGTCCTCGGCGACATCGGCCGCCGCACGCAATCGCTCCTCGAGGAATCGCGCGCGGTCCAGCGCGATCGCAGCACCATCCGCACCGAGGCCGACGCCATCCTCTCCTCCATGACCGAGGGAGTCATCGCCGTCGATCGCGAATGCCGCATCCGCGTCGTCAACGACGCCGCCGCGACGCTGCTCGGCCTCGGCCCCGACGCCGCGCGCGGCCAGCTCATCGGAGGCGTCGTCCGCTTCGAGGGCATCGCCGAAGCGGCCATGAAGGCGGCGGCCGGGGAAGAGCGCACGCTGCGCGCCGAGATCCCGGGCCCGCCCCCGAAAGTCCTCGATGTCCACGCCGAGCCCGTCGCACAGGCCGGCGGCGCCGTCCTCGTCCTCCGCGACGTGACCGAAGAAGCCCGCTACGCTGACATGCGCCGCGATTTCGTCGCCGCCGCCTCCCACGAACTCCGCACCCCGATCGCCGTCATCCGCGCCGCTGCCGAGACGCTTCTCGACGGCGCGCTGCAGCAGCCCGACCAGGCGAAGCAGTTCCTCGACTCCGTGCACCGGCAGGCGGTCTCGATGGAAGCGCTGATCAAGGACCTTCTCGACCTGGGGAAGCTCGAGTCCCGGCCCGACCTGACGCTCCGCCCCACCGACGTCGCCGACGTGCTCGCGAAAGTCGTCGCGGCGCACGGGGCGGAAGCGCGGAAGCGGCGCCACGCCATGAGCTTCGACGCGGACGAGATGCTGCCGCGCCTCATCGCCGACGCTTCGCTCCTGGAGCGCGCGTTCTCGAACGTCCTGGAGAACGCGGTGCGGTACACGCCGGACGGCGGAAAGATCGCGGTGCGCGCGAAGGCCGAGGGAGGCAAGGTGCGCGTGGAGATCGAGGACACGGGGACGGGGATCCCGGAGAAGGACCTGAAGCGGATTTTCGAGCGGTTCTACCGCGTGGACCGGTCGCGGAGCCGCGAGTTGGGCGGCACGGGGCTCGGGCTGGCGATCGTGAAGCACGTCGTGCAGCTTCACAAGGGCGAGGTATGGGCGGAGAGCGGCCCCGGCCGCGGGGCGAAATTCGTGGTGGTCCTCCCCGGGATTTGAAGGCTTCGGATAGGATGCAGCGCGTCGGGGGGCCCAACGGAGATTGAGACATGTGGCGCGCCGTCGTCGTTGCCTGCCTGATCGCCTGCCCGCTTTTCGCCGAGTCCCCCTATCGCGACCTCACGCGGCCGCCGCTCAAGCGCCCCTACGACGGGCTCGTGATCGAGTGGATTTCGCAGGAGCCGAAGGTCCCGGTGTCGCGCGACGGGGACGTGAGCGCGCCGAAGGAAGGGCAGTCGCTGTCGTACGCGGCGCACCTGAGGAACCTGGGGGCGACGAACACGGAGCCGGTGATGGTCCGGTGGTTCGTGGACGGGGTGCAGAAGGCGACGGAGCGGATCCCGGGGGTCGGGGCGGGGCAGAAGGCGACGGCGGTGTTCGCGTGGGCGGCGGAGGACGGGCGTCACTGGATCCAGTGCGAGCTGCTCGGGCAGGACGAGTGGCTGACGATCGCGACGGACGCACTGACCGTGAAGCTGTGGGTCGAAAAAAAAACATTGGAGAAGTACGGGGCCGAGTTCGGCTCCTTCGCGCGGCGCTTCCAGGACTCCCTCTCCGGCCTCCACGCCTCGTGGTCCGCCGTCCGGGACGCGAAGTTCGCCCCCGAGGGGATCGACGAACGCCTCCGCCTCGACGACGTCGCCGTCTACGAACGCGGCGGCAAGGACGCCGAGGTCCCGAAGGAATTCTGGGACCACCCCGATTTCGACCTCGAGATCGCCGCCGACCAGGGCGGCCCCGTCGCCGGCTTCTACCTCCCCGGCTACTCCATCGGCCATAACTACGCCGGCCGCCCCGGCCACGAATCCCTCTTCTCCGACTGGGGCGAAAACTGCCTCTGGCACGAAATCGCCCACTTCCGCGGCGTGCAGGACTTCTACACCTTCGCCACGAAGGAAGGCGACGTCGCCCTCTCCGACCCCGCGGGAAACCCCTTCCCGCTCCTCTCCCTCCGCCCCGAGTTCGCGGACGACACGATGATGAACCCGTACAAGGAGACGAAGTGGGGGGAGTACACGACGGCGGTGATCCGGATGAAGAAGGGGATTTCGCGGGTGGGGAAGTGCGAGGACCCGAGGAACACGTTCGGGCACATGTGGCGGCACGTGCCGGCGCGTTCGGTGGTGCAGGTGCTGGGAGACGGGGGGAAGCCGTTGAAGTACGTCGAGGTGGAGATTTACCGGCCGGTGCGCGGCGAGGACGGGCGGCCACGGGTGGCGGCCGACGCGGAGCCGCTTGCGGCGGGAAAGGTCGGGGCGGACGGGACGTTCGAGATGGGGGAGGATCCGTTCGGGAAGCGGCTTGCGGAGGGGGAGCGGGCGCCGTGGGTGCTGGTGCTGATCAAGCGCGAGGGGTTGGTGCGGGCGCGGTACGTGACGCTGCTGGACGCGAACCTGGCGTATTGGAAAGACGAAAAGGAGCGGGCGGTGTTTCGGGTGGTGTGGGAGTAAGGCGTCGAAGGTCGAAGGTTGAAAGTCGAAGGCGGGCTGAATCGGGGCGGCCACGGGTGAAGAAACTGCCAGCGGAGGCGCCGGTGCGCGTTCTTGCGCCCGGCCGGGTCAACCTGATCGGGGAGCACGTCGACTACTCGGGCGGGGCGGTGCTGCCGTTTCCGCTCGAGGGGATCGGGACGACGATCGTGTCGCGGCGGTCTTTGGATCTGGTGGCCGTGAGCCGGGAGATGCGGGGGCGGGTTTGCCTTGCGGCCGGGGCACGCGGCCGGGGGTGGGGGCAGTACCTGTCATCGGCGTGGGAAGAGTTGAGGCGCGTTCGTCCCGGTGTTGGCGGATGGACGGGGACCGTCCGCAGCAATTTGCCCATCGGTGCGGGGCTGAGTTCCTCCGCGTCGTTGCTGGTCGCCGCGCTTCAAGCATGGGACCGGCTGTACACCCTTCGTCTTTGCCCCGCCGAAATCGCCCGGCTCGCATGGCTTGCCGAGACACGCGGCGTCGGCAAACCCGTGGGGCCGATGGATCCTTTTGCGATCGCGCTGGGGCGGCCGGGGCACGCGCTGCTGTTCGACTGCGCGCGGCTCCGCGGCCGACTGCTCCCCCTGCCGCGGGCGTTCGCCGTGGTCTTCCATTCCGGCGTGTCGCGCGCGCTGGCCCGAAGCGCCTACGGCCGGCGGCGGAAGGAGTGCGAACGGGCGGCGCGTCGGCTCGGGGTGGATCGGCTGGCGGAGGCAAAGGAACTCGGGGCGCTGCGCGGCGTTGTGCTGCGGCGGGCGCGTCACGTCCTCACGGAGTGTGCGCGAGTTCTCGACGCGGCCCGGGCGCTTCGGGCCGGGGACTCCGCGGCGCTCGGGCGGCTGCTGTCCGCGTCGCACGCCTCGCTGCGCGACGACTTCGACGTGTCGCTGCCGGCCGTGGACCGGCAGGTCGAGGCGGCGCTGGCGGCGGGCGCCCTCGGGGCACGCATGGTCGGCGGCGGATTCGGCGGTGCGATCCTCGCGATCTGGGCGCCGGGGGACCGCCGCGGGCCGGCGTTCGCGCGGCGGAAGCGCGCCCTGTGGTCGGGCTCGTGGGGTCGCGTTCGGGATTGACACCCGTTCGGGCCCCGGCCTAGCCTTCCCGGAAATCCTCGCACCGGAGCTGACCATGGCCGTCAAAGCCGCCCGAAAGAGAGCATCGCGCACGACGACGGACGCGTCCTTTCTCCCGCGAATGGTCGGGCACGTGCTCGTCTTCGTGAAGAACATGAAAAAGTCCGTCGCGTTCTACCGCGACACGCTCGGCTGGCCCTGCCTCTACGAGAGCGACTGCTGGACCGAGTTCCGCACCGAGGGGGCGACGGTCGCGCTTCATCACGCCGACGACGCGAAACCGCGCGACACCGGGATCTCCTTCAACGTCGGGAACGTCGACGACACCGTCAAGGCGCTGGCTCGCCGCGGCGTCCGGATCGTCCGTCCCGCCGCCGCCGTGAGCGACGACATCCGCTGCGCTTCCTTCGCCGATCCCGAGGGAAATGTCCTCGGAGTCTCGGGCCGGTAGCCCCGTAGACGCCCTGCCGGGGCTCCATTAGCATCCGGGGTCCATGACCGAACCTGCCTCCGCTTCTGCCGACCTGGCCCGCCTCAGGATCGATCGCGACGACGACGAGTCGCGCGGCGGCGGCGCGTTCCTGAAGCTTGCGGCCGGGATCGCCCTCGTCGCCGTCCTCGGCGCCGGCGGCTATGCGGCCTGGGACCGCCTCCTCCGCCCGCTTCCGGCGGTCACCGTCGTCCGCGTCCCCTCCGTCGCCGCGGGCGCTTCCAAGTCCCTGGACGCGAGCGGCTACCTCGTTCCGCAGCGCCGTGCCGAGGTCGCCACGAAGGTCGCGGGGATCATCGCGAAGGTCCACGTGGACGAGGGGGACACCGTCGTCGAGCGCCAGGTTCTCGCGGAGCTCGTCAACGACGTGGAAAAGGCCCAGGCCGAGGAGGCCGAACTGGCCATGCGCGAGTGGGCCGCGATGAAGGCGTCGGCGTGGAAGGGTCGCGACGAGGCGCTGGCGCGCGTCGAGGGGGCGAAGAAGGCGATCGACGAGGCCGAGGCGGCGCGCCCGGCGGCGGCCCGCGCCCTCGAGGAGGAGGCCGCGCGACGCGACGAGGCCCGCCGCGACTGGGAGCGGAAGCGGAAGCTGTTCGAGACGAAGGACATCGGCGAGGGCGAGCGCGACGCTTCTGAGTCGGCCTGCAAGGCGGCCGAGGCGCGCTACGGCCAGGCGGAGGCGAACCTGGCGACGGCGGAAGCACGGGTGAAGCAGGCGAAGGCGAACGCGGCGACGGCGGAGGCGGCGGTGGCGACGGCGATTTCGGCCGCGGAGGCGGCGGACGCCCGTGCCGAGTCCGCGGAGTCGCGGCTCAAGCAGGCGAAGTTGCGGCTGGAGGAGATGCTGATCCGATCGCCGATCAACGGGCGCGTCACGGCGCGGAAGGTTCACCCCGGGGAGGCGGCATCGCCGGCCGGGATCGTCACCGGGACGCGCGGCGGCGCGCTGTTCACGGTCGCGGATTTCTCGACGCTCGAGGCGGAAGTCGACGTCAACGAGGCGAGGCTGTCGGAATTGCGCGTCGGGCATCCGGCGCGGATCGCGGTCGATGCGGTGCCCTCGAAGCGGTACAAGGGGGAGCTGCGGCAGATCGTGCCGACGGCCGATCGCCAGCGCGCGGTGGTCAAGGTGCGGGTCCGCCTCATCGACCCGGACGCCGCGCTGCTTCCCGAGATGGCGCTTCGCGTGACGTTCCTGGAGGACGCCTCCGCACCGGTGGAGGCGCCCCTTCCCCGGATTCCGCGGGAGGCCGTGGTGCGAGCCGACGGGAAGACGGCGGTGTGGGTCGTGGCGGACGGGCGGGCGACCCGCCGGGAAGTCGAGCTGGGCGCGGAGAAGGACGGGAAAGTCGAGGTGAAGCGCGGCGTTTCGGGCGGCGACGTCGTCGTCGTATCGAATTCGGTTCCACTGGCCGAGGGGATGAAGGTCAAGGCGGAGGAGAGATGAGCGACGTTCTCGTGGAAGTGGCGGCGGTGTCGAAGGAGTACCGCCGGGACAAGCAGGGGATCACGGTGCTGGAGCAGCTCTCGCTGACCATCCCGCGCGGCGACTTTCTCGCGCTGATGGGCCCGAGCGGATCGGGGAAGACGACGCTCCTCAACCTCCTCGCGGGAATCGACCAGCCGTCGGCTGGCCGCATCACCGTCGACGGGAAAGTGATCACGGGACTCGGCGAAGGCGCGCTGGCGAAGTGGCGGTCGCGCACCACTGGGTTCATCTTCCAGCTCTACAACCTCATCCCGGTGCTGACGGCGTACGAAAACGTCGAGCTGCCGCTGCTGCTCACGAGCTTGTCGCGCGCCGAGCGGCGCCAGCACGTGATGCAGGCCCTCGACATCGTCGGGCTGACCGACCGGGCGAAGCACTTCCCGCGCCAGCTCTCGGGCGGGCAGGAGCAGCGCGTCTCGATCGCCCGGGCGATCGTGGTGGACCCGCTGCTGCTGCTTGCGGACGAGCCGACGGGCGACCTCGACGCGAAATCGGCCGACGAGGTCCTCACGCTTCTCCAGCGCCTGAACCGCGAGTTCAAGAAGACGATCGTGATGGTCACGCACGACCCGAAAGCCGCGGCGCGGGCGACGCGGACCCTGCACCTCGAAAAGGGACGGCTTGTCGAGGCGGCGGCCTAGATGCTGCGACTGATCTGGAAAAACGCGTGGCGGAGCAAGCGGCGCACGATGCTGACGGTCGCGTCGGTCGCGGTGTCGCTCTTCCTGCTCTCGACGATGCTCTGCTACCTCTCGTCGGGCGACAAGCAGCTCGAGAACGCGGGCGCCTCGCTGCGCGTCGTGATCCGCCATGCGACGTCGCTGACGTTTTTCCTGCCGGAGGCGTACAAGGCGAAGCTGGAGCAGGTGCCGCACGTGACGATTGTGCAGGCGTGCGTCTGGTGGGGCGGGCAGATCGAGGGCAAAGAGAACACGATGTTCATGAGCACGATCGCGGCGGACCTCGAGCCGACGGAAAAGATGTGGGACGACTACAAGTTCGAGCCGGGGTCGCTGGACAAGCTGCGCGGCGAGCTCCGCGGCGCCGTGATCGCGCGGCGGCTGCTCGAGAGGACGCGCGCGGAGTGCGGCTGGGAAATCGGGAAGACCGTCACGTTGAAGTCGCCGATCTTCAAGCATGAGATCGAGCTGGTGCTGCTCGGCACCTGCGAAGGGCCCGACGAGAGCATCCTGATCTTCCGCCGTGACTACCTCGAGAAGGTGCGCGGGAACCCCGGGCAGATCGGCTACCTCTGGGCCAAGGTCGACAAGGTCGAGAACATCCCCGGCGTCTGCCAGTCGATCGACGCGATGTTCGCGAACTCGGACTCCGAGACGAAAACCGAGACCGAGAAGACCTTCATGGCGAACTTCATGTCCATGATGGGCAACATCAAGGACCTCGTCGTCAACATCGGCCTCGCGATCGTCGCGACGATCCTCATGGTCGCCGCCAACACCATGGCCATGGTCGGCCGCGAACGCACCACCGAGCACGCCGTCATGCGCTGCCTCGGCTTCAGCCAGGGCCGCATCGCCTTCCTCTTCGTCGCCGAGAGCGTCCTCATCAGCCTCCTCGGCGCCGCCGCGGGGGTCGGCCTCGCCATCCTTGTCTTCCGCCCGGGCAAGTACGACCTCGGCGGCATGGCCCCGTACTTCCACATGACGCCCTCCACCACCGCCATCGGCTTCGCCATCGCCCTCGGCGTCGGCCTCATCTCCGGCGCCGCCCCCGCTTTCGTCGCCGCACGCCGCTCCATCGTCGACGGCCTCCGGAGAGTCGACTAGTGGGCCTCATCCTCAAATACAACCTCCGCAACCTCTTCGTCCGCCGCGTCTCCACCCTCATGACCCTCGCCGGCGTCGCCATGGTCGTCGCCGTCTTCCTCGTCCTCATGGCCCTCGCCCAGGGAATCATCTCCATCGGCGAAGTCACCGGCGATCCCCTCCAGGCCATCGTCCTCCAGAAGGGCACCAACGCCGAAACCTCCAGCGGCGTCCGCGACGAGGCCGCCGACCAGGTCGAGAACATCCCCCTCATCCCCCGCGACGCCCAGGGCCCCGTCGTCTCCCGCGAACTCTTCATCGTCATCATGCTCCCGCGCATCGGCGGCGGCGCCCCATGCAACGTCGTCGTCCGCGGCGTCACCCCGCGCGCTTTCGACATCCGGCCGGAATTGAAGGTCCAGGGCGGCGGAGTCGAGGGAGGGAAGCGTCCCCGCGGGAACGAGATCCTCGTCGGCAAGCCGCTTGCCGCCCGCTTCGACAACCTCCAGGTCGGCAACAAGATCCGCTTCGGCCGCCGCGACTGGGTCGTCGTGGGGCACTTTGAGGCCGGCGGCGCAGGGTGGGAGTCCGAGATCTGGGCGGACCTCCCCGAGCTGCAGGCGGACGCGCGGCGGGGAAGCGGCGTGAGCTCGCTCTATGTGCGGATGAACCGCCCGGAGGATCTCCCCGGGCTCAACGACGGCCTTGCGGCGTCCAGCGAGACGAAGGAGCTCAAGGCGATCACGGTGCGCGAATACTTCGCCGGCCAGACCGGGCTCGCAACGGGACTGCGCGTCGTCGGGGGATTCATCACCATCCTGCTCTCCCTCGGCGCCGGCCTCGGCGCCATGAACACCATGTACGCCGCGATCGGCAACCGCTCCCGCGAAATCGGCACGCTCCGCGCCCTCGGGTTCGGGAGATTCGTCATCCTCGCCTCGTTCCTGTTCGAGGCGACGCTCATCGGCCTCGCCGGCGGCGCGCTCGGCTGCCTCATCGCGCTCCCCGTCAACGGCCTCCAGACCGGCACCATGAACTGGGTCTCCTTCTCCGAGACCGCTTTCCGCTTCACCATCACCCCCGTGATGCTCCTCCTCGGCCTCGCCATCGGCGGCTTCGTCGGCGCCGTCGGCGGCTTCCTCCCGGCCCTTGCCGCCGCGCGCCGCCCCATCCTCGCGTCCCTGCGGGCCACGTAGTCGCTTGCTCGACTGCATCCTCATCGGGGGAGGGCCCGCCGGAAGCGCCTCGGCCGCGGACTGCTGGTTCTGGCTGATCCCGATGTCGATCGAGCCCGGGGGGCGCAACACGACGAGCGTCGGCGTCGTCGTGGACCGCGCGGTGCGGGACGCCTGGCACGGCGAACCGCTCGAGCTCATGGAGCGCCTCTTCGCGGCGTCCGCCGTCGTGCGGGAGCGGATCGCGGCGGCGAAGCGGCTGACGCCGGCGCACGTCGAGGCCGACTTCTCCTACCGCGACCGCGTCCGCGCCGCCGCCCTCGCCGGCTCGGCGAAAACTCTCTTCCAGAGCGTCGACACGTACACCCGCTTCGTCCGCGCGTTCTACACGCAGCCCTGGTACGACATCTTCCTCGCCGACGTCGAGAGCCCGCGGATCAAGAAGGCCGTCGTCCGCGTCCTCGCCGGGGATGTCGCGGGGATGAACTGGTGGCTGCGGATGTTCTTCCTCGTGATCTGGGCGCAGAAAAAGTGGGGGATCGTGCCGCCCGTCCCGAGGCCGACGCTGGTTCCTGCGGTGCTCGAAGGCCGCGCGGCCCCCTCCGGTTAGCCCTGGCCGGGCACCTTCGGCGCCCGCGACACGTGCGCCGCCCGCCGCTTCAGCCCCTCCAGCAGCAGGGACGGCGTGTCCTTCGCGATCGTGACCGGGCCCTCCACCGCCGGGCCCACCATGAATTCGAAGTGCCCGGCGGTCAGCAGCAACGCGGCGTAGAACACGGATTCCCCGACTTCTCCGTCCGCCTCGACGTGGCGGATCGCGCCGTTCGCGAACTGGATGTAGTAGGTCCGTTCGGGCGCCTGGAGCCGAAGCACGCCCGTCTTCCTCGCCCCGTGGAGAATGCCGAGCAGGTCGCCGACGGGAAGCGAGTCGATCTCGCCGGCCAGCCCGCGTTCGACCGTCTGCTTCTCCGCGGCCTTCTGGAATCGGCGTGCGCGCTCCGTTGCGATGTTGCGGAAGGAGTAGAAGAGCACCGGATGACGCGCGCGCAGTTCGTCGACGGTCGCCGCGTCGCGCGAGGAAAGCCAGACCTCCGACTCCGCCTTGACCGTGATCACCTCGAACGGAAAGCCGCCGAACGGCGCTTCTGCGAGGAACTGCCCCATCGTGAGCCGGTACTCCAGTTCCAGCCCGTCGGACCGCTTTTCGCTGACCGTCAGCGAACCCGCCTCGATCCAGTGAAGCGGCGCCCCTCCGCGGAGCTCGAGCGTTCCCCCCGGTTTCAGGTACGACGTCTTCGCGTTCTTCCGCAATTCCGACTCCGCGGCGCCCATCGCCGCGGCCGGCGGCTGCAGCCGCTTCGGGGGTTCGTTCGCGAGGATCCTGAAACGCGTCGTCGGCGACGGCGCGCGCTTCCGGTGCGCAATCGCCGACTTCTCGATTTCCACCAGCGAATGCAGGAGCCCCTCGGGATCGACCGGCTGGGACATGTACTGGGTGACGCCGATCTGGAGGGCGGCCTTTTCCTGCGCCGCAACGGGCGGGCCGATCGCGACAAATCCGATGTGGGCGAATCCCGGGACCGAGCGGAGCTGCTGGACGAGATCGGACGCCCCGACGGTCGGCTGGTCCCACTCGCAGATGATGGCGTCGATGTTGAATTCCTCGCGCCGGAGAAGCTGCATCGCTGCCTGGCCCGTGCCCGCTTCCAGCACGTTGTCCGCCGCGTGCCCGCCGTCCGCCAGCCACCCCCGGAGTTTTTTCCGGAAGGAAGCGAGCTTGTCGACGACCATGATCCGCATGCCTGTCTCCCGGGTGCGCTTCTGGTTCCGACGGTGCTGGGCGCATGGTCCCAAACCGCGGGGCGCGGCACAAGCGAACGCGGTCACGGCTTCAAGCGTCCGGGGAGATCCCCTGGTCCCGGCGCCGCAGTCCTTCCATGATCACGAAGTTCGCGTCGCCGAGGACCGTGTGGGGGCCTTGCAGGGCCGGCTGGGGGCTGAACGAGAACCGGCCGCCGGCCCAGGTGCAGATGCGGAAGAGGACGGCGTCGCCCTTCTTGTTTCCGCACTCGGCATGGCGGACGACGCCGCCGTAGATGTGGAGGAAGGCGGTGTCGCCGCCGCTGTCGACGCGGAGGATGCCGGTCTTCTTCGTGACGACCATCATCTGGATGACGTCGGGGAAGGACAGGGATTCGAGCGAGCCGTTCATGCCGCCCGCGGCGGACTCGTCGGGGAGTTCGCCGACCACGTTGTTGCGGTGGCGCTCGGTGGTGATGGTCTTGAAGTAGTGGCTGAGGATCGGGAGTCGCTGCATGGTTTTCGCGACCGAGTCGGCTTCCTGCCACCCCACGATCGTGACGAGCGACTCGGTGACCGCGCGCAGCTCGACCAGAGTCTCGCCCACGAACGCCGCTTCGCCGAAGAACCTCCCCGGCGTCGCGCGGTACTCCACGACGGTGCCGTCCTCGCGGGTCTCGCGGACGAAGACCGTGCCCTGTTCGACCCAGTAGAGGCGGTTCAGGAACGGGCCCGCGGCGATCACCGCCCCCAGCTTGCTGTACTTGCCGAGCTTCCCGGCTGTCCGCAGTTCCTGTGCGATCGTCGAGGAGAGCTTCGTCGACTGCGGGCGCTGCGAAGCGGCTTCCTGCAGGCGGCGCCTCGTGTCGTCGGTGCGCGGCTTCAGCGTCCGCTGCACCATCGACAGTGCGCCCAGCAGGTTCACCGGCGAAACCGGCTTGACCAGGACTTCCGTCGCGCCGTCGCTCCGCGCCGTGCGGATCGCCGCGGGATCGTTCCCGCACATCGCGATGAACCCGATCCGCGAGGTCTCCGGCTTCGATCGAAGCTGCGCCAGCAGGCCCGCCGCGTTCACCGACTCGTCGTCATACTCCGCCACCACGACGTCGATGTTGAACTGCTCGTGCGCAATGAGCTCCAGCGCTTCTTCGCCGGTGGACGCCTCCAGGACGGAGTCCGCCTTCGCCCCCGTCTCCAGGATCCAGCTCTTCATCTTCGCCCGCCACGAGGCGAGGTTGTCCACCAGGATGACCCGGAGAAGCGCCACCGCCGTCTTGTTCATGGCGGGCGGTTCGCTCTTTTTCGGGATCGGCGGTTTCCAGTGGCGGGGAGGCACGTCGCTCATCGAACCGCCTTTCGGGCCGCCCGCTGCGCGCCGCGCATGATCAGCCCCGCCGTGTCGACGGAGACGCTTCGCACCCCGGGAATCTCGGGGCCGACGTAGAACTCGAACGATCCTGCGGTGCGTGCCATGGCGCGGTCGACGACGGCTTCTCCTATCTGTCCCAGGCCCTCGGCGTGGACGATCCGGCCCTCGACGAACTGGATGAACTGCGTCCCTTCCCGCCCGTCCAGCCGCAGGACCCCCGTCCGGCGGGCTCCATGGAGGACCTGGAGCAGGTCAAGCACGGGGAGGCTCTCGAAAGTCCCCGACAGTCCTTTTTCGGCAGTTTGGGCGGTCCGGGAATAGCTGCGAAGCCGGGTGGTGGAGAGGTTGCGGAGGTAATAGAAGAGGAACGGGCTGGCGGTGATCGCGCGGCGGACGGTGTCGGCGTCCTGCGAGGCGAGCCAGGAGTCGGACTCCGCGACGGCGTCGAGCGAACGGACGGCGGCGCCGCCGAAGGGCGCCTCGGCGAAGAATTCCTCCGGGCCGGCGCGGTACGAGGAGACGGCGCCGTCGTCGCGGGTTTCCTTGACGGCCACGACGCCGCGTTCGACCCACCAGAGCCGTGACCCGGGCGGGGAGACGGGCACGTGCGTCCCGGCGTGGATCTCCGCATGCCGCGCGTTCTGCCGGAGCGTTTCCCACAACTGCGGCGACAGCGGGGCGGGCTTTTCGGAAGGGGCGTCGACGGCCATCATGCGGAAGCGTGCGGTATTGGAAGGGCCGGCGGCGGCGAGGGACTGGGTGCGGCGTTTTTCGAGCGCGACCAGCTTCTGCATCAGAAGCTCCGGGCGGATCGGGAGCCCGATCGTGTCCGCGGCCCCCTGCGCCATCGCGGCTTCTCTTCCGCGCGAATCGAAATTCCCGGTGGCGATGAAATCCACGGACGCGCCGGCGAGCCGCCGGACTTCGCGGACGAGGGAAGCGCCGTCGACGCGCGGGTCAAGCCAGTCACAGACGATGGCGTCGACGGAGAAATCGAGCTGGCGGAGGAGCTCAAGCGCGGAGACGCCGTCCTCGGACTCCAGGATGTTGGCGGCCGAGTAGCCGCCCTGGACGAGCCAGTTGCGGATCTTCTGCCGCTGACCCCAGACTTTGTCGACGATGAGCAGGCGCACGATGGCGACATGATGTCAAACGGGGGGCTTGGAGGACAAGGGCGGCGGAAAACGCGGCGTGAAAAAAAAGCCGCGGCTCAGGACCGGATCGCCCACCTCATCCGCGCGGACCAGCAGCGCGGGTTCTCCAGCTGCTCCGCCTCGGACGGCCGCACGGCCTCCGGCGACACCTTCGCATAGAGCCCGCGCGCCAGCCCTTCCTTGAAGCTCGTCTTCACGAGCCGATCCTCGCCGCTGTGGAACGAGATGATCGCGACGCGTCCTCCGGGGTTCAGGCACGAAGGCAGGAACGAGAGAAGCGCCTGCAGGTTCTCCATCTCCCGGTTGGCGAGCATCCGGACCGTCTGGAACGTCAGCGCCGCCGGGTGCAACCGGCCCCAGCCGCGCTTCGGGACCTGGATTCCTTTCGCCTGGCAGACCAGCGAGACCAGGCGCGACGTCGTGTCGATGGGGCGCTGGACGCGCGCCGTGGCGATGGTCCGGGCGATCGCGTCCGCGTCGGGCTCGTCGCCGAGCTCGCGGAGGGCGGAGGCCAGTCGTCCCTCGGGGATCTCCGCCAGGATGTCCGCCGCCGTGCGTCCGCGCGTCTGGTCCATCCTCATGTCGAGCCGCGCCGGGCGCAGGAACGAGAATCCGCGCCCCGCGCGGCCGATCTGCGTCGACGCCACGCCGAGATCCGCCACCAGCGCGTCCACCGCCGTCAGCCCGAGCGATCCCAGCGCCGCCGCCAGCCCCGCGAAGTTCGTGTGCACCAGGTCGAACCGCAGCTTCGTCTTCGCCAGCTCCGCCTGCGCCAGCGCCAGGTTCTCCGCGTCCAGGTCGATCCCCACAAGGCGGCCTTTCTTGCCCGCGGACTTCAGAAGCGGCACCGCGTGCCCCGCGAGCCCCAGCGTGACGTCCGCCACGACTTCGCCGCGCTTCACCGCCAGCGCGTCCTTCACCTCCTCCAGCATCACCGGCACGTGCCCGGTCCCCGCCGCCACCGCCGCGCGCTTCTTCATCGCGTCCCCGCTTCCCGGCAGCGCAGCAGCGTCATCACCGCGTACGCCGTCCCGTAAGGTTTGTGGAAATCCCAGATCGCGTTGTAGTCCCACCAGCACCCATCGTCCTCCTGGTGCTTGCGGATCACGTCGCTCAGCTTCTGCGCGAACGCCGCGCGTTCGGCCTCCGGCAGCCTCGGCAGGAGGCGCGCGGCGTAGTAATGCCCGAAGTAGTAGAAGTACCCCGACACTGCGTAGTACGCCTCGTGCGGGATCGGCCGTTTCCGTCCGCACTCGAGGAAACCCTGCAGCCGGAACAGGTCCGTCAACCCACGGCGCGCGTCGTCGAGCGTGACCTTCGGCGACTTCCACGCGAGAAGCGCTTCATTGCAGCACTGCGTGCGCCCCAGGCTGCCCTGCGGGCGGTTGACCGGGTGCAGCGGGTTGTAGCGGTGGCTCCACGCATAGAGGTAGGCGTTGTTTCCCAGCCGGCACTTCTCCACGATCCGCAGGCATGACTTCACCATGTGATCGGGGACCTCGATCCCCGCGTCGATCGCCTCGCGGAACGCGACCAGCCCGGCGGCGGTCGTGAAGCTCGTCGGCGGGTAGCCGGGCGTTTGCGAGCGCGTCGCGAAGTCGTAGTACATCCAGCCGCCGTACGCGCTCTCGTACCGCCGCAGCATCTCGACGTGCTCCGCCGCCGCGCCCCTCAGCTTCCCGGCCCACTCCGGGTCCGTCTCCTGCCGGGCCGCGAACGCGAGCGCCTGGAGCGCGTAGATGTCCCCCCACACGTTGTAGATTTCGTCCTGGTCCCCGCGCCGCAGCTTCACCGACTCCTCGACGAGCCACTTCTCCGCGCGGCGCGCCGCCTCAAGCGATCCCGGCGAACCCTCCTCGCGCAGCGCCATCGCGCACAGCCCCGTCGTTCCCACCTTGAACGCGAACTGCGCGCTCGGGACGCTTCCGTAGATGTCGTACCCCCACGTCACGCACCCCGTTCCCCAGTACCCTCCCGGGCGCTGGTTCTCCACCAGCCACCGCGCGCCGTCCGCGATCGCGTCGCCGATCGGCCGCGAGCGAACCGGGCGCTCCGACGGTGGAACTTCGGCCGGCGGCGGGGAAGCGCACCCGGCAAGCAGCGCGAGCATCGTGGCGCAGGCCGCGAGGCGCATTTACGGCGCGCCGGCGTCGCGGCAGCGCTTCAGGATCATCAGCGCGTACGCCGTGCCGTACGGCTTGTGGAAGTCCCACATGCCGAAGTCCCACCACGAGCCGTCCTCCTCCTGGTGGGGGCGGATCGTGTCCGACAGCTTCACCGCGAACCGCTTCGCGTCCTCCGTCGGCACCAGCGACAGCAGCCGCGCGGCGTAGTAGTGGCCGAAATAATAGAAGTACCCGGCGATCGCGTAGTAAGCCTCGTGCGGATACGGCCGCTTGCGGCCGCACTCGAGGTAGAGCTGCAGCTTGAACAACCGCTCCAGCCCGCCCGTCAGGTCCTTCGCCGGGACGGCCTTCGAACCCCACTCCGTCAGCGCGTCATTCCCCGCCTGCGTCCGCCCCAGCGACCCCGCCGGGCGGTTGATCTCGCCCATTGGGTGGAAGCGCCAGTCGTACGAGTAGAGGTACGTGTTCTCGGGCGTCCGGCATTTCTCCAAAAGCCGGATCGCGCCTTTCACCAGTTTCTCCGGAACAGGCAGCCCGGAGGTCTTCGCTTCCTTGAGCGCAATCAGCCCCGCCGATGTCCCGAACGCCGTCGACTCCATCGAGGGATGCTGCGTCAGGTAGGCGAAGTCGTAGTAGTTCCAGCCTCCGTACGCCGTCGCGTACCGGTCCAGCATGTCCATGTTCTCCGTCGCCGCCCGCGTCAGCGCCTCCAGCCGAGCCGGGTCCTTCTCCTCGCGCATCGCCACCGCCAGCGCCTGCAGGGCATACGTGTGCCCCCAGACGTTGTAGATCTCGTCCTGCGACGCCCGCCGGACCTTCATCCCCGGCCCCGCCAGCCAGTCCTCCGCCTTGCGCCCGGCCGCGATCGCTTCCGACTTCACCGGCTCCGCCAGCACCCCCGACGCCGCCGCATCCCGCAACGCCATCGCGCACAGCGCCGTCGTCGCCACCTTGAATGCCATGTGCGACCCCGGCGCCGAGGCGTAGATGTCCCACCCCAGCGGCCGGCACCCCGTCCCCCAGTACCCGCCCTTCTCCTGCGACTTCAGCAGGAATGCCACGCCGTCCCGCATCGACTGCTCCAGCGTGCGGGCCCGGACCGGTTGCTGCTCGAGGGGAAGAGGCCTCGCGGGCTCGGGCTCCGAGGAGCAGCCGGCGAGCGAAGCGGCGAGGAGGACGAGGGCGTGGAAGCGCTTCATGGGTCGATGTTTTTATTTCTTCAGCGCGTTGAGGAGGATCGACTCGCCGCCCTTGAGCCCGGACTTCACCTCGTGCCACTGCCCGTTGTTCATTCCGAGCGTGACCTCGACGGCCTTCTCCTTGCCTCCCTCGATCACCCACACCGCCGGCTTGCCGTTCTCGACGCCGACCGCGCTGGCCGGGACCGTCAGCACATCCTTCAGGTCGGCGACCAGGATCGACACTTTGCACTTCATCCCGGGCACCACCGAGTCCGCCGCCGCCGCGAGCTGGAGCTTCGCCGCGATCACCCCGCCCGTCGGGACCGGGGAGATTTCGGTCAGCGTCGCTTCCGCCTTCTTGTCCGGGGAGGACAGCGCCGCGACGGTCGCCTTGAGCCCGGCCTTCGCCTGCTGGGCGCGGTCCTCGGGAATCGCGACGCGCGCCATCCGGGCGCCCGACGGGATCACCGTCAGCACGACCGTGTTCGCGCCCACCTTTTCGCCCGTCCGGTACGCCTTGAGCAGGTCGTCGTTCGTCGACCAGTTCCCCGCCGCGAGCTGCCCGTAGATCGCCCATCCGTCGATCGGCGACGTCACCGTGAGCCGGTCCCCGTCGTGCTTCAGCTTCTCCGCCGCCTCCGCCTGCTGGTCCCGCGCGAACTGCGCCCGCACTTTCTGCGCGTCGCGCTGCACCTTGCCGTTGTCCAGCCCCGACTCCGTCTGCGCCAGGCCGACCTTCGCCTGCTCTACCGCGCGCTCCACCTGCACCTTGCGCCGCGGGTATTCCCAGTCCGGCGTCTTCTTCGACGACTGCCGGCTCATCTCCAGGTAGATCTTCGAATTCTCCAGCGACCGCCGCGCCCGATTCCGCACGATGTCCGCCGTGTCCGTCGTCAGTTCCTCGCTCTTGTACATCTTCTCCAGCTGGTCCAGCTCCTCCTGCTGGTCCTTCACCCGGTCCTCCATCCCCTTCAGCCCCAGCTCGTTGTATTTCAGCATCTGCGGGCCGTCGACCGTGTTGAAGTACTCGAGTTCTTTCTCGGCCTCGAGAAGCGCGTCCTTCGAGTTCGCGAGCGTGATCGCGTCCTGCTTGTCGCCCCACGCGCAGCTCTCAACGGCGGCCTTCAGCCCCGCCTCCGCCGCGCGCAGCTCGTTCTCCGCCGCCGCGACCGCCTTCTGCCACGGACCCGCGTCGAACTGAAGCACGACGTCGCCCTTCTTCACCGGCGCCCCGTGCGCCGCGATCTTCGTGATCGTCAGCTCCCCCTGGTACCCGTCCGGGCGGAACTTCGCCTCGAACAGCTCCGGCGAATCGTACGAGCCGTCCAGGTCGATCGTCACCGAGAGCGGGCCCCGCGCCACCGTGTGCGTCGGCTTGGCGTCGTCCGAAGAAGCGGCGAGCCAGGTGCCCAGGGCGATCGCCGGTGCGAGGGCGAGAGACAGACGCTTCATGACAGATCCTCCGTGAGTGGATGCTTGGGTTGAGCGGGGGAGTTTACATGACGGCGAAGCGGCGCGGCGGTATTTCTACTCCGCCGGCTCCATGGAGAACGTGAGCGGATATCCCCGTCCGCGCGCGATCGAGTGTCCCTGCTCGATGTGGAACTCGGCCTGCTCGCGCGTTTCGACGGCGACGAGCGCGACGCCCTTGAAGTGCGCCTCGAGCATGATCTTCGAGGCCGAGAGGAACCCGAGTTTCCAGACTTCCTTCAGCACCTGCACGACCAGCTCCATCGGCGTGACGTCGTCGTTATGGATGAGGACGCGCCAGAGCGGCGCGAGGCGCGTCTCGACGTCTTCCCGGGGAACCGTCCGGACAGCGGGGGCGGGCATGCCGGCATTTTCGCAGCGCCGAGGGGGGCGTCGCAAGGACGCTTCTCAGCGCAGGACGGGAAGCGCGACCGTGACGGCCTTGCCGTCGCGCAGGAGGCGGAGTTCGACCGGCTTGCCGGGCTCGCGCGTGAACCGGAACCAGGTCTGGAAGTGCTTGTGGTCGTGGAAGTCGGCGACGCCGTCCGCGGAGACAAGAACGTCGCCCTTCTGGACTCCGGCCTTGCGGGCGCTCCGGCCGGTCTCCGCGCGGTCGCCCCAGTCGATGAGGTAGTCGATGCGGACGGCGAACGCGTCCGGCGCGAGCCCGAGGGATTTCTTTTCGTCCGCGGAGAGGTCGCCGCCGCCGAATCCGGGGTCGGGCTTGAGGAGCCACATCGCGGGGCGCCAGGAATACTCGAGCGCGGAGGCGGCTTTCCAGCCGGGGCCGAGTTCGATTTTCGCGGCGCGGCGTTCGGCGCCGCGGACGAACGTGACGTCAAGGGTGCCGCCCGCCGGCGGGATGCGGTGCAGGAACCACTGGACGTCGGGCTCCGTCCGGACGCGAACGCCGTTCACCGTTTCCAGGCGGTCGCCCGCCGTCAGCCCGGCTTTCGCGGCGGGCGAGTCCTTCGTCACCTCGAGCACCGCCGTGGGCTCCTCCGGGTCCAGCCTCAGGCCCGCTTTTTCAGGGAGCGGCCACAGCCACCGGTCGTCCGGCGTCCACTTTCCGTCGGCCTGCGCCTGTTCGCGCACGGCCTCTGTGGCCATGTGGCAGTGGAAGCACGACACGCCCGGGTTGTTGAGCAGCCGGGCGGCGAACACGGGGATGTCCTCGATCGCCTGCGGCCTGGCCGCCTCGCGCGTTTTCCCCGCGGCGCGGTACGCCCGGTCCTCCTCGAGCCCGTCCACGAGCAGCCGCGTCAACGCCTTCATCGACAGCCGGCCGTCCGCCGAGGCATGGTCGCGCCCGCCGTACCGGTGGTACACCGTCCCGTCCGCATTCATCAGGAACGCCGCGAACGTCAGGTCCCAGTCGAACGCGAACGTGTTCAGGTCTACGCCGCGCATGTTCGTCACCCGGACGCACACCCAGTTCTTCGCAGCCTCCCGGAACTCCTGCGGCGGACGGACAACCTGCCCGTCAAACTTCGAGCAGTCCTTTCAGGTCTCGCAGCGGAATACCACGAAGAGCGGCTTTCCGGCCTTCCGCGATTCATCGCGGGCCGCGGCCAGGTCCGTTCGCCACGGGAAATCCTCTCCCTCGCCGGTGGCGGGGCGGAGGAGAGCCAGCGAAAGCAGAGCGGCGGCCAATGCGATGCGTTTGAACGGGGCGCGCATGAATCGATGAACCTCGCTTTTCTGAAGCCGTATCTGCCGACGTTTCTGCGAAATCAGCCTTTATCTGCGTGCCAGAACCAGGACTGTTTCTGTACGCAGATGAAATCAGATCGTGCAGAAACATCGGCAGATACGACCCTTCCTACTTCCCCTTCTTCCACTTCTCGTACATCGCGACAAACTCCGGATCCCGCTTGCGCAGATTCTCGTGATTGATCTTCCCGCTCCGCGTCATCAGCAGGTACGCCAGCGCCTCCGGTTCGAGATTCATGTCCTTCTTCGCCGTCTCGAACCACTCCATGCTCGTCTGCGCCGCCGCCTGCAGGTCCTCCACGTCCGGACGCCGCTTCCGCTCGAACTCCGCCAGCGCCGACGGCACGTTCTTCTCCGCCTCCAGCGCCCCGAACAGCGCGATCGCGTCCTCGAACGCCAGCCGCGTCCCAGACCCGATTGAAAAATGCGCCGTGTGAAGCGCGTCGCCGAGCAGCACCGTGTTGCCGTGCACCCACCGGCGGTTCTTCACGAGGTTGAAGTTCAGCCACGTCGACTTGTTCGACAGCAGCGAAGCGCCCTTCAGGTCGTCCGCGAACACGCCCTGCAGGTACTTCTTCGTCTCCGCCTCGTCGCGCTTCTCCATCCCAGCCTTCTTCCACGTCGCGGGATCGGTCTCGACGATGAACGTGCTCGTGTCCTTGTCGAACTTGTACGCGTGGGCGATCCAGAGGCCGTCGGCGTTCTCGCGGAAGACGAGCGTGAGGCCGTGGAAGAGCGTCGGCGCACCGTACCAGACGTACTTGTTGGGGCGCACGTCGACCGAGGGGCCGAATTCGGCGGCGTAAGTGCGGCGCACCGTGGAGTTCACGCCGTCGGCGGCGACGACCATGTCGTAGCCGGCCCACTGCTCGGGCTTCGAGAGCTCGGTCTGGAACTTCACCTCGACGCCCGCGGCGATGCAGTGCTTCTGCAGGATCTGGAGGAGCGAGAGGCGTCGGATCCCCGTGAAGCGGTTCCCGCGGATGGAGATCTTGCGGCCCTTGTGGACGACGTCGACGTTGTCCCACATCTGGAACGTGGCGGTGATGTCGCGCCACGACGGCTCGTCGTTGTCCTTCAGGTAGTTCTGCGTCTTGTCATTGAAGACGACGCCCCACCCGAACGTCGCGTCCGGCGCATTGCGCTCGGCGACGTGGACCTGCCAGTCCTTGTGCCGCTTCTTCGCGAGGAGCGAGAAGTACAGGCCCGCCGGTCCGCCGCCGATGACGAGGATTCGCATGGGGGGGAGATTAACGGGTGGGAGCGTGGGTGCAAGCCAAAGGCGGGGGCGGACGGCCGTCTACCCCCGCGCTTCCGCGCTGAACATCGCCTTGTACGCGAAGCTCGCCGCCACGGCGCCGACCGCCGGGCCCACGAGGTACACGACCGGGTCCGGGCACGCCGCGCTCGCGAAGATCCCCGTGCCCAGCCAGCGCGCCTGGTTCATCGCCGCGCCGGTCACCGGGCCGCCCATCAGGATGTCCATGCACACCGTCAGGCCGATCCCGAAGCCGCCGATCTTCGGCGCGTTCTTGTCCACCGCCGTCCCCAGCACGGCGCAAAGGAGGAAGAACGTCAGCGCAGCCTCGACCAGGATCCCGATCCCCATCGACGTCGAACCCAGGTGCGGCGTCGCATTCAGCAGGTCGGCCTTGCTGAAGATCGCCTTGAGCAGCACCCCGGCCAGCACCGCGCCGCCGCACTGCGCAATCCAGTACGGGATCGCTTCGCCAATCTTCATCTTGCCGATCGACAGCAGGCCCAGCGTGACCGACGGGTTGAACTGCCCCCCGGAGATGTGGCCGAACGCGGAGATCATCGTGCAGAGCGCCAGCCCGTGCGCGATCGCGATCGACAGCAGCGTGTTGCCGCCGTTCAGGATCGCCCCGCCCCCGATGAACGTCAGCGCAAACGTCCCGATCACCTCCGCCACGCACGCCCCGATAAGCTTCTTGTCCATTCGATTCGCGTTCCTTTGGTTTTGGTGTTCCCGAGGCCGCGCATCCTATGCCGTCGCGCGTTCCTCGACTACTTTTGAAAGCGCTTCCTTGACCAACCTCTCCACGTCCAGCCCCTTCTCCGCTTCCGCCGCCTTCTCCGGCGAGCTCGCCGTCGCGGGGGAGCGGGGCATGAGGAACGAGCAGCAGTCGTCGTGGGGAAGGGAGCTGATGTCGAACGTGCCGATGCGGCGGGCGGTGTCGATGATCTCCTGCTTGTCCATGCCGATGAGGGGGCGGAGGATCGGGATCGTGGCGACGGCGCCGACCGTCTCGAGGTTCGTGAGCGTCTGGCTCGCGACCTGCCCGAGCGAGTCGCCCGTCACCAGCGCGTGGGCGTCCTCGCGGCGGGCGATGGCCTGGGCGATGCGCATCATGAAGCGCCTGTAGAGGATGATGCGGTACTCCTGCGGGGCGCCGGTGACGATTTCCTGCTGGAGGGGGCCGAAGGGGACGAGGTGGAGGCGGGCGGGTCCCTGCCACGGCTCGAGTTTCTGGGCGAGCTCGCGGGCCTTGTCGAGCGAGGCCTGGGAAGTGAATGGCATGGAATGGAAATGGACGAACGAGGTGCGGCAGCCGCGGCGGAGCATGCGCCACGCGGCGACGGGGGAGTCGATGCCGCCGGAGAGGAGCGTGACGACTCGCCCCGCAGTGCCGGCGGGGAGCCCGCCGGGTCCGGGCTCCTTGCGGAAGTACGCGTAAAAGTCCTTGTTCACCACCTCGACGAAGATCTCGAGGTCGGGGTTTTCGAGGTCGACGGTCGCGTGGGGGAAGCGCTGCTGGACGAAGGCGCCGAGTCGGCGGTTCATCTGCTCCGAGGTGAGCGGGTACTCCTTGTTCATCCGGCGGGCGCGGCAGGCGAAGGACTTGAACGGGAGAGAAGGAAGTTCCGTGGCGAGAAGGGCCTCGAGCCGGTCCATGTCGGTCGGGAGGACGTGGATCCGGGCGAAGTAAGAGAGGCCGAAGGCGCAGCCCAGGCGCCGTCGGACGTCGTCCCACGGGGCGGAGTCGGGGAGGTCGACCACGATGCGGCCGGGCTGGCGGCGAAGGCGGACCTCGCCGAGCGGGCCAAGCAGGCGCTTCACGTTGTCGGACAGCCGGATCTCGAAGTAGGGGCGGTTTTTGCCCTTGAGGCCGAGTTCTGCGTAGTGGAGGACGAGTTGCATGGGGCGGGGATTCTACCTTTGAGCCCGAGAAAAAATCCTGCGGGGCAAGCTGCGTCGGCCCAGTGACGGTTATTGATCGGTTTTTCGGAGGCGGGCCGACCCCGCCCGCTCCGCAGGATTTTTGCTCGGGCTCGGATCGTTTCTTACGCGGATTGAGTCATTTTACGGGCATCGGGGATAGAAGGGCACACCGACGCCAAAACGCGGATCCTCCCCCTCTTTGAATTCAGGGAACGGGGGTTTCAGGCTGGCGGGTGGGGAAGGAGGTTCGGCGGAGCCGGTGAGATTCCCGCGATTTTTCGCGAACCGTTCTGGCGCGCAAGGCGATGAACTCGGTACAGCGCCGACGTAGAAAGGACTCGATTGCCATGACATGCGACGCAACTCGTTCCCAGCTCACAGATTACGTCAAAAACGAGCTGGCGAGACCCGAAGCTGACTCCGTCGCGTCTCACCTCAATCGTTGCGAACCCTGTCGTTCCCACGAGGCCGAAATTCGAAAGAATTTCGGCCTTCTTCGTTTGGCGACCGCCCCCAAGCCGTCGGACGCCGTCTGGGCCCGAATCAACGCCTCCGTCGACCGGATCGAGGCCGGGGAGGAAGTCGCCGTCCCGAAGCGCGCTTCCGCCTGGGCCTGGCGCGGCATGGCGGTCGCCGCGACGCTCGTCATCGCGGTGTCGGCCGCGGCGCTCTTCAATAAGGTCGGCACCCGCGAGTCGGTCCCCGTCGCCAGGCTCGAACGCCTCGGCCCGGGAGTCACGATTTACCGCGTGTCGGGTTTAGACCGGCAACCCATGAAGCCGGGCGGCACCCTGGCGCTCGGCGAGACGTTGACGATGGACCCCGGAGCGGCGGCGATTTTCACGATCGAAGGCGTAGGAAGGTTCCGGGTGGCGGGCGGTTCGACGCTGAAGATGACCGGCACGAGGACGATCGAGCTGGAGAAGGGTGAAGTCATCGCCGACGTCGTACCCGGCGGCAAGGGATTCGAAATCAAGGCGCCCCAGGCGCGCGCCACCGTTCTCGGGACGCTCTTCCGCGTCTGCGCCGCCGATGATCGCACGGCGCTGACGGTCGCGCGCGGCACCGTCAAGTTCAGCAATGCCGCCGGATCCGTCGACGTGCAGGCCGGGTATCAGTCGACGGCCGCGGCGGGCGTCTCCCCGGCCGCTCCCCTTGAACTTTCCTCCGACGCCGCCGACTGGGACCTGTTCGCCTCCGTTGCCCCCGGACCTCGCGTCGAACTCTCGCTGGCTGAGGCCTTCGCCGGAAAGCCCGTCCCGTTCACCATCACGCTTCTCTCCGATGCCCCGACCGTCGTCGAGGCGGGCGTCACGGAGCGGACCTACGTCATCCTGACCCTCGAAGACCCCTCCGGCGCCCGGCGCCTCGTGCGCCTCGCGGCCGGCGACCTCTCCGCTTCCTGCGACCAGCCCGCCCCGCACGGGCTCGCTTCCATCGACCGCGACCACCGGGTCATCCTGAAGGGCGAACTGCGCGGGCTGGACGCCGCGGGGACGTGGAAGGTAAGCGCTCTTTTCGCGAGCGGCGGCCGGGAGGAATCCTGGGCGGGGTACTCGGAGTCGGCGGCGTCGAAGATTGAGGTGAAGAAGTGAACCGATCCGTGGCCGGCGGCGTCCATTCCGGTAGCATCCGGACCTTCCCGGAACCCCGGAGGAACTGATGGACCTGTCGCCTATCCTGAGCAAAATCGAAGCGATCCGCGGCCGCGCGAGGCAGCTGGTGACGCTGGACGGCGCGTGCCGCGTGGCCCTGATCCTGGTGGCCGCTGCGTTCTTCTCGTTCTGCATCGACTACCTGATCCCGAAAGTTCCGCTCGGGGTCCGGGTGACGGTGATGATCGGCGGCCTCGCCGCCGCGGCGGTCGCGGCCTGGCGGTTCGTCGTGCTGCCGCTCTCGATCAAGCTCTCGGACGACGACCTCGCGCTCTGCGTCGAGCAGCAGTTTCCCGACCTGCACGACCGGCTGATCAGCGCGATCCAGCTTAACCGCCAGCGCGGCGAATTCGCCCGGTTCAACTCGCCTGAACTCGTCGACGCCCTCGTCAAGGATGCGATGAACGAGGCCGGGCCGATGGACTTCTCGCCCGTCCTGCTACCCGCCGGGCCGATGAAGCTCGCCGCAGGCACCGCCGCGGTGCTCGTGGTCGTCGCGGGGCTCGCGCTCTGGCAGATCGACGCGGTGAAGACGTGGGCCGCACGGCTCGTCACCGACTCCGTGCAGTGGCCGAAGAAGACCCGCATCGTCCGCCTCTCGCCCCAGGGCGACCTGGTGACGGTTGCGAAGGGCGACGACCTGCTCGTCGAGATCGAAACCAAGGGCTCCGTCCCGCGCAAGGCCGTCATCAGCTACCGTTTCGGCGCCCAGGGCGAGCCGATTACCCGCCCGATGCGAAGCGAGACCAACGGCCGGTGGCACTTCGAGTTCCCCAAGGTCATCGAGGCGATGGAGTTCTGGGTAGAGGCGGGGGACGACGAAACGGGGAAGGTGGCGGTGCAGGTGCTGAACCCGCCGACGGTCGAGCGGATCACGCTGTTGTACGACTACCCCGACTACACGCAGCTGAAGGACACGGACCCGACGGCGCCGGTGGAAGACGGGAACATCATTGCGCCGCCCGGGACGCACGTGAAGGTGACGGCGATCGCAAACCTGGACATCGCGAAGGCGAAGATCCTTTTTGGGCGGCGGGGCGAGGAGGACGTGCGCGAGGCGGAGGTGAAGGCGGACGCGCAGGGCCGGGCGAGGCTGGTCGTGGCGCCGGTCGAGGTGCTGACGAACACGCAGTACGCGATCTGGCTCCAAGCGACGAACGGGCTCGTGACGACGTCGCCGGTGCGGTACTCGGTGAAGGCGATCGAGGACAAGCCGCCTGAAATCCGGATCTCGGAGCCGAACCTCGACAAGTTCTGCACGGCGCAGGCTCGCATCCCGATCCGCTTCACGACGACGGACGATTTCGGGGTCATGAAGGTCGAGCTTGTGATCAAGGTGCAGACGGACTCGAAGCGCCCGGAGCAGGTGCTGGCGCTGGACCCGTTCAACACGGAGAGCTACCCGGCGAAGAAGATCGACACCGAGTACTTCTTCGACATGACGGAATTCGGCGCGAAGGAAGGCATGGTCATCACGTACCAGGTGGTGGTGCGCGACGGCCGTGAAATCCCCAAGGCGAACGAGACGAAGTCGCGGCTCTTCCAGTTCACCGTGATCAAGCGCGACGACCTGCTGAAGAAGATGGAAGACCGGCTGGCGCGGATCCGCGAGGAGCTTCAGCGGGTGATCCAGTTCCAGGAGGCGGGGCGCGGCGAGGTTTCGCGCCTGATGGACGCGGTCGGGGGGAAGGACATCCTGGCGGCGATCGAGCGGCAGGCGGTGAACGGCGCCGCGGGGAACCAGAGGCGGATCACGCAGCACATGGAGCGGATCACGCACGAGTTCGACGAGATCGTGCGGGACATGCGCTACAACAAACTGCTGGAGGGCGGCTCCGAGGCGCGCCTGAAGAAGCCGGGCGACCTGCTGCACGGCGTGACGGAGCAGAAGTCCCCGGACGCCGCGACGATGCTCGGTTCCGCGGCCGGCGTCGGACAGGCCAAGGAGCGCATGGGCCGGCTCCAGGACACGGTCGTCCGCCAGGAAGACATCCTCGTGGACCTCAACACGGTCCTCGGGCTGCTGACGGAGTACGAGACGTACCTGGAGGTGGTCCGCTACGTCCGCGAACTGCTCCAGAAGGCCAAGGGCAATCTCGACGAAATGAGACACAGCAAGTAACCGGGGGACAGGAGGACTTCGCCATGCGCCGATTCGCCGGATTGATCTGCACCGGGTTCGCCCTGTGCACCGTCATCGCCGCCCACCTCTACGCCGACGACCCGCCGGGAGGCAATGCCAACCGCGTCGTGCTCGATCGCGAAAGCGAGATCGGCAAGCGCGTCGAGGACCTCAAGGAAAAGATGAAGCGCGTCGCCGACGGGCTCCAGGAAAAGGAACCCGAGGCCGCCGCCAAGCTCTACCAGGGGCTCGAGGCCCTGAAAGGCTCGCTTCTCGACCAGGACATCAAGGAAATCATCGCCCTCATCAGCGAAGCGAAGATGGGGACGGCGATCGAGAAGCAGATGGAGATCGTGAACGACCTGCAGGGGATCCTGGACATCCTCGAGAACCGCAACAGCGAGAACGACATCAAGAAGAAGCTCGAGGCGATCCGCAAGCTGATGGCGGAGCTGAAGGGGATCCAGAAGGACCAGAAGGACATCACGAAGAACACGTCGGACATGAACAAGGAGCGCGAGCAGGACACGGCCGAGTTCAAGGAAGCGCTCGACAACGCGATCAAGGAGCAGCAGGAGCTCGAGGAAGCGCTGAAGCAGAACGACCCGGCCGGGATGGAGAAGGACATCGACCAGGCGAAGAAGGCGCTCGAGGACCTGAAGGCGGAGCAGGACAAGCTCCAGAACGAGACGAAGAACGCGCAGTCCCCGGAAGTCCGCGACCTGTCCGAGGCGGTCAAGGGCCTGAAGGACCTGATCAAGAAGCAGGAAGACGCGATCGCCAAGTCCAAGTCCGCGGCCGAAGGCGCGCAGCAGATGAAGGAAGCGATCGAGGCGATCGAGAAGATCCAGAAGGAGCAGGAGGGGATCCAGAAGCGCACGAAGGAAGCGGCCGCCGAGGATTCCTCGCAGAAGATGGGCTCGATCCAGAAGGCGCAGGAGAAGAACTCGAAGGACACGTCCCGCGCCGGCGAGAAGCTGGACGGCATGCCCGACACCAAGGGCGCGGCCGAGGCGAAGAAGGCGCTTGCCGACGCGAAGAAGGCGATGGACCGCGCCGCGAAGGACCTGGAGGACGAGACCCCCGGCCTGGCCCAGCAGAACGAGCAGAAGGCCGCCGACGCGCTCGAGAAGGCCAAGCAGGCCCTTCAGAACGAAATGGCCGAGGCCGAAAAGAACCGCGAGCAGAACCTGGCCGACCAGGCCAAGGCGCAGGGCGACCTCAAGGAGGCCACGGAGAAGCTCGCCGGCGAGATGGGCAAGCTCGGCGAGAAGTCCGACAGCAAGCCGGTCAAGGACGCGATGAAGGAAGCCGGCGAGAAGACAAAGGGCGCTTCCGGCGACATGAAGAAAGCCGAGCAGGAGCTGGGCCAGAAGAACCCTTCGGGCGCCAAGTCGAACCAGGACCAGGCGCTGAACACGCTGAACCAGGCGAAGGAGAAGCTGGAGCAGCTCCAGAAGCAGCTGGCGCAGCAGGACGCGAAGGCGATGGGCGAAGTGGCGAAGAAGCAGCAGAACCTGCAGGACAAGGCTCACCAGCTCGCGAAGGACCTGGAGGGCATGGCGAGCAAGTCGGGCGAGAACGCCGAGATGAAGAAAGCGGCGGAGCAGGCCTCGAAGTCGACGAAGAGCGCGAGCCAGGAGATGGGGCAGGCCTCCGAGCAGATGAACGACGGGAAGCCGTCCGACGCGGAGCAGAACCAGCAGTCGGCGAGCCAGGACCTCCAGAAGGCCGCGAACGCGCTCGACAAGATGAAGAAGGCGGCCGCCGCTTCCAAGGAGGACCAGGAGAAGAAGGCGAAGGCGGTCGCCGACAAGCAGGCCGAGCTGGAGCGGAAGATGAAGGACCTGGCCGAGAAGATGGAGGAGGCGGCCAAGAAGAACGCGCAGAAGGACCCGAACGGGTCGGCTTCGATGAGCAAGGCGGGGCAGAAGACGCAGCAGGCTTCCGGCGAGATGAACAAGGCCGGGAAGCAGATGGAGCAGAAGGACAACCAGAGCGCCCAGCAGAACCAGGAGCAGGCGAAGAAGGCGCTGGAGGAGGCCCGCAAGGAGCTGGAGAAGCTCAGCCAGCGGGAGCTGACGGAGGAGCAGAAGCGCAAGCTGGAGCAGCTTCGCGAGCGCCAGCGGAAGATCGAGGAGCAGCTGAAGAAGATGGCGGAGGCGGCGGCGAAGGTCCCGGAGAAGAAGTCGTCGGAATCGCTGTCGGAGTCGTCGAAGTCCGCGGGCCAGACGCAGCAGAGCCAGCAGCAGCAGCAGACGCAACAGGCGCAGCAGGACAGCGAGAAGACGGAGGAGGACCTCCAGAAGGCGATGGAGGACCTGGAGGAGGCGGAGCGGCAGTACGCGCAGCAGCTCCAGGAGGAACAGCTCCAGCAGATGGAGAACCAGCTCCAGGAACTGGTCCAGAAGCAGGAGCACATCAACGACGAGACGCGCCGCCTCGACGCGCTGAAGAAGAAGGACGGCGACCTCGACCGCAAGGGCCAGGTGGACGTCCGCAAGATCAAGCTGGAGGAGGAGGAGGCGAAGAAGATCGCCGAGGCGCTCCGGAAGAAGATCGAGGAAGAGGGCTCGCAGGTGTACACGTGGGTGCTGGAGACCTGCGGTGACGACATGGGCACGATCGCCGAGGAACTCGGCAAGCAGGAGGTCGGCGAGTACACGCAGGAAGTCCAGGGCGACGTGATGTCGCGCCTCAAGGAACTGGTCCAGGCTCTTCAGAAGGAAAAGCAGCGCCGGAAGAAGAAGCAGCAGCAGCAGGGTGGCGGCGGCGGCGGCGGCGGTCCGCTGATCCCGGACGTTGCGGAGCTGAAGCTGCTGAAGACGATGGAGCTGCAGCTGAAGCAGAAGACGGAGAGGCTGGCGAAGGAAGCGACGAAGGAAGCGAAGCACGAGCTCGACCCGATCCAGCTGACGATCCTCAAGCGTCTCCGCGCGGAGCAGGGGCACATTGCGCAGCTCACGCGGAACTTCACCGACAAACTGAAAGAGAAAATGCAGGGAGGCGGGAGATAACCATGAACATCATCACGAGGGCGTTGCGTTTCGCGGCGGCGGGCGCGCTGGCGGCGGTCCTGGCGGTGCCGGCCTGGGCGGACGACGAGGAGTTCCCGGAGGGGCCGAAGACCGATGGCGGGGACGAGGTGCTGCCGGGCTCCGACGAGGAGGACATGGAGGAGGAGCAGATCGACCCGCTCAAGACGCTGGACGAGATCATCTCGAAGATGAAGGACGCGGAGTCCTCGCTGGCGGAGGCGGGAGCGTGGAAGGCGACGGACGCGCAGGGCAAGGTGATCGAGGAGGCGGACAAGCTCCTGACGGCGAAGGACCTGCAGGACAAGGCGATCCGGGAGATGACGAAAATCTTCGACGGATCGAAGGACGGGCAGTCAAAGGCGGTCGAGGGGATCGAGAAGCTGATCAAGGCCGCGAAGGAGCAGGAAGGACAGGGAGATCCCAAGAAGCAGGGGCAGAAGCAAAAGCAGCCGCAGAAGCAGCCGGGGCAGCAGAAGCCGAAGAATCCTTCGAATCCCGCGACCCAGCCGTACAACCCGTCGGGCGACAGCGATTCCGGCGCGCGGGAGCGGACGGCGGAGCTCACGGACCGATGGGGAAACCTGCCGGACAGGCTTCGCGAAGAGATCAGCCAGGCGGACGACGAGTTCCGCAGCACGAAGGGGACCTATTCGGAGAAGCTGCGCGAGTACAGCCGGATGCTCGGGGCTTCCGAATAATTTTCGCGTGAACGAAAACCTCCCGGGGGCGTCAGAAGGGAAGAACATTTCGGAGGGCTCCCGGTGAGGTGGAAACAGGTGCTGTGCGGCGTGCTCGGGCTGGGGATGTCGCTGCCCGCGGCGGCCGGTCCGGCGGAGGAATTTCCCGGGGGGCCGGTCGCGGACGATGCCGAGGTCCTGCCGGTCGGCGAAGAAGGCCAGCAGGAGCCGGTGGACGTGATGCGGACGTTGGAGGAAATTCTGACCCGCATGAAGAACGCCGAGGCGAGCCTGGCCGAGGCAGGGAAGGATCCGGCGATCGCCGAGCAGGGACGCGCCGTGGAGGGCCTGTCGAAGATCTTCGACAACGGAACGGCCGAGCAGGCCGCCGCCGTGCGCGACCTGGAGACGCTGATCAAGGCGGCCAGCGACTCCGAGAGCTCCTCGACTTCGTCCGCGAAGGAAACGAACTCGGCGGGCCGCACGAAGCCGCCCCCCGTCGACGGACGGAACGGCACCCTGGGCGACCCCGCGAAGTCGGGCTACCGGACGACCGGTTCCCACGATTCGACCGCCGGCGTGGTCCGCACCGGCGATGCCGCTGCAAGCTGGGGCAACCTTCCCCCGCGTCTCCGAGAAGAACTCCTCCAGTCCGAGGACGACTTCCGCACCGCCCGGGGTTCCTATCGCGAAAAACTCTTCGAATACTCAAAAATCATGAGCCGGGAGTAGACTGTCAGCCACGAATACCGGGAACCCCCGGGCCATCGCCAGCCGCATTCGAGGAATCCCACGTGCCCTCACTCGACCGCCGCAGCTTCCTCCTCAGTTCCCTCGGCCTCGCCGCCCTCCCGTTCGCCGGCGCCGCTTCCCGCGCTTTCGGCGAAGACAAGCCTGCGGATCCGCCGCCGGTGGAGCGGAAGAACCTGATCACCGAGGGGCAGATTGCTGCGACGCGGAAGGGGCTGGAGTACCTGAAGAAGACGCAGCAGAAGAAGGGTGAGTGGGGACAGAGCGTGCACGTGGCGACGACGTCGCTGGCCGGGTGCGCGTTCCTTGCGGAGGGGCACCAGCCGGGGCGCGGGAAGTACGGGAACTGCGTGCAGCTCGCGATCAACTACCTGCTGAACTGCAGCAAGACTTCGCGCAAGGGGTACATCACGGAACCGAACGGGGAGCAGTCGCGCATGCACGGTCACGGTTTCGCGACGATGTTCCTCGGCGAGGCGTACGGCATGATGACCGGCGCCGACGACACGCGGCAGAAGATGGAGACCGCCATCAAGAAGGCCGTGGGGATCATCGCGTATTCGCAGACGTCCATGGGCGGCTGGGGATACGCGCCCGAGCCGACGTACGACGAAGGATCCGTCACCGTCACGTCGGTCATGGCGCTGCGGTCGTGCCGCAACGCGGGCTTCCAGGTCGACAAGAAGGTGATCGAGAAGGGGATCGGGTACCTCAAGAAATCGGCGAACCCGGACGGCTCATTCAAGTATTCGCTGCAGGGCGGCGGCGGCGGCGGGACGTTCCCGCTCACGGCCGGCGCGGTTGCGTCGATGCAGTTGTTCGGGGAGTACGAGGCGAAGGAAGTGAAGAAGGGGCTGGAGTTCCTGAAGAAGAACCGGCAGAACCAGGTGGGCGGGAACTGGGGGCACAAGTTCTACGGGAACCTGTACTCGACGATGGCGGCGTACTATGCCGGCGGCCAGACGTGGGAGGAGTGGTTCCCGACGATGCGGGACATGTACATCAAGGAGCAGCAGGCGGACGGGTCGTGGCAGGGCGAGTACGACGGCGCCTACTGCACGGCGTTCGCGGTGCTGACGCTGGCCGTTCCGTACCAGTACCTGCCGATCTTCCAGTCGTAGGGCGGGCCGGAGGCCTCCGATGCGTTTCCTGACCGCGCTGCTGGCGCTCATCTGCGCCGTTTCCGCGAGCGCCGATCCCGCCGAGGCTCCGTTCGCGGCGCGCCGGGCGCGGCTCCAGAAACAGGTCAAGGACGGGCTCGCGCTCGTGCCGGGCGCGCCGGCGGCGGAGCCGTTCCGTCAGGACAACGACTTCTGGTACCTGACCGGGCTCGATTGGCCGGACGCGGTGCTGGTGCTTTCGCGGGAAGGGGCCTGGATCTTCGCGGGGGACGAGACGCGGGCGGCGCCGAAGGGCTTCGAGGGCGTGCTCCCGGTCGACCAGCTGGACCTCGCCGCCTCCCGGTACTCCGCCGACGGGCTCTGGCTTCCCGGAGGCCGTTCGGAGTTCTACTCCGCGTTCAACGCCCCCGGCGATGCTCGCGACTTCGGCGATCCCTTCGCACCCTCCAAACGCCGCGAAGCCTGGGCGAACGCCCTTCGTTCCCGCCTCGACGGCGAAAAGGTCCGCGCGCTGGAGCACCGGCTGGCGCGGATGCGGCAGGTCAAGGACGCGGGGGAGATCGAGTTGCTGCGCGAGGCGTGCCGCGTGACGGGGGAAGCGCTGGTCGCGGCGATCGGCCGGGCGAAGCCGGGGATGAAAGAGCGGGACTTCCAGCGGATCCTGGAGAAGGGGTACCAGGACGGCGGCGCGGCGTGGCTGGCGTTCCCTTCGATCGTCGGGAGCGGCAAGAACGGGACGATGGTGCACTACACGGCGAACGCGGAGCAGCTGGACCGGAACGAGCTGGTCGTGGTGGACACGGGCGCGGAGATCGGGATGTACGCGGCGGACGTGACGCGGACGTTCCCGGCTGACGGGAAGTTCACGAAGCGGCAGCGGGAGGTGTACGAAGCGGTGCTGGCCGCGCAGGAGGCGGGGATCCGGGCGATCCGGCCGGGGACGACGCTGATGGCGATCGACGCGGTGGCGCGAAAGGTGCTGGAGGAGCGCGGGTTCGGAGGCCGGATGCCGCACCTGACGAGCCACTGGGTCGGGCTGCAGGTCCACGACGTGGGCGACTACCAGGCGAAGCTCGAACCGGGGATGGTCCTGACGGTCGAGCCCGGGATCTACCTCGCGGACGAGGGAATCGGCGTGCGGATCGAGGATGTCCTGGTGGTGACGGAGGACGGCTCCGACAGCCTCTCGGGGTGGATCCCGAAGACGGTCGAGGAGATCGAAAAGCTCGCGGGGTCCGCGGCGAAATGACCCGGACGCAGGCCCGGGGCGCGGCCTTCCTCGCCGCGTGCGCGGCGACGGCTCTCGCTCTTCCCGCCGACGCGGCCGTCTCCCGCTGGTTCGAGGCTCACCGGCGCGAGGGGCTGAACCCGGCGGCGCTGGGCGCGACTTGCGCGTGGACGCTGGGGGCATTCGTATGGGCCGGATGCGCGGGGCTGGCGTACGCGAAGAAGTGGCGGCAGGCGTTCCTGGCCGGGGGGACGACGGCCGCGGCGCTGCTGGCGGGCTCGGCCGTGAAATTCCTGGTCGGGCGGCGGCGGCCCTACGAGACGCTGGCCGACTTCGTGTCCCTCACCACGGCGGACGACGCCTCCTTCCCCAGCAACCATACCAACGGCGCGTTCGCCGCCGCCTTCCTGCTCTCGGCGTTCGTCCCGCGCCTCCGCCCGGCCTTCCTGCTCTTCGCCACCGGCATCGCCGCCACCCGCCTCTACGTCGGCGTTCACTTCCTCTCCGACGTCTGCGGCGGCCTCGCGGTGGCGCTGCTCGTGTCCTCGGTGGCCCTCGCGTACGCCGAGTCGCGGGGCCTCACCCCCGCGCCGCCGGAATCCGCCTGACCTTCCCGGGCCGGCTGTCCCTCCCGCTTCCCTTCCAGTATCATGCCCGCCCCATGTCTGCCCCCTTTCCCCGCGTCCCCCTGCGTTTCAGGGAAATCTTCGTCGAGAAACCCTGGGGTGGACGCCGCCTGGCCTCGGCGCTCGGGAAGAAGCTTCCCGCAAAGAAAAACATCGGGGAGTCGTGGGAAGTCGCCTGCCGTGACGGCGCCGTGTCGGTCGTGGCCGAAGGGCCCTTCAAGGGGAAGTCCCTTCGCGCGCTGCTCGAGAAATTCCCGGTCGAGATCCTCGGGCGCGACATCGCCGGCGGCTGGCGCGGCAACTTTCCCCTCCTCGTGAAGATCATCGATGTCGCCCTCCCACTGTCCATCCAGGTTCATCCGAGCGACGAATTCGCCGCGGTGGCCGAGGGCGAAGGCGTGCCGGGGAAGATCGAGGCCTGGGTGGTCCTGTCCGCCGGCCCCAAGGCGCGCCTCTACAAGGGGCTCATCCCCGGCATGACGCGCGAGAAATTCACCGCCGCGCTCGCGAAGGGCGAGGCCGGCGCGTGCATGAACGTCTTCCCGCTCGCCGCGGGCGATATCGTGCTCATGCCCCCCGGGACGATCCACGCCGCCGAGGACGTCACCTTCGCCGAATTCCAGCAGAACTCCGACACCACCTACCGGATCTGGGACTGGGGGCGGGGCGGAAGGGCGATGCAGCTCGAGAAGGGGCTCGCGGCGATTGACTGGCACACGACGGGGCTGGCGAAGTGCAAGGCGGCGGACGTGCGGGAAAACCTGCGGACGTACGAGATGCTCAAGGTGAAGCGCGGGTCGGGGAAGGGGAAGCGCGAGGTGATGGTGTGGTGCCAGCGCTTCGTGCTCGAATCCCTGACGTTCTCGGGCAAGGCGGAGTGGGCGGGGGACCCGACGCGCTTTTACATCCTGATGGCGACGGAGGGGCAGGGGGAATTCGTGATCGACGGGAAAGCGCACAAGTGGAAGGCCGGGCAGACCTTCCTGATGCCGGCGGCGCTGGGGGCGTACGAGATCCGGTCGCGGAGCGGGCGGCTGCTGTGGTGCTACGTCCCGTGAACCTGCGCGCGGCCTGCGAGGCGGCGTTTCCCGGCGCGCTGGATTTCGCGCGGCGGCTGGTGCGGACGCCGTCGATGCCGGGGCAGGAGGCGGCGATCGCGAAGGTCGTGGCGCGCGAGATGGCGGACCTCGGCTACGACGCGGTCGAGCAGGACGGCGCGGGGAACGTGATCGGGACGATCCGCGGCGGCAGCGGGCCGGTGCTGATGCTCAACGGGCACATGGACCACGTCTCGCCCGGCGAGGAGAAGGCGTGGAAGAGCGGCGGCCCGTTCAGTGGGGCGGTCGAGGGCGGGCGGCTCCGGGGGCGGGGCGCGACGGACATGAAGGGCGCGCTCGCGATGATGGTGCACGCGGGCGGGGCGCTGAAGCGCGCCGGGGTGACGCCGGACGGGGACGTCGTGGTGGCGGCGGTCGTGATGGAGGAAACGGGGGGGCTCGGGACGCGCTACCTGCTGAAGCACGGCCGCCGGCCGGACCTGTGCGTCATCGGGGAACCCACGGACGGGAACGTGCGGATCGGGCATCGCGGCCGGATGGCGGTCTGGGTGACGTTCCGCGGGAAGGCGGGGCATGCGTCGATGCCAAAACTGGCGCGCAACCCGAACTACGACGCGGCGCGCTTCCTCGCGAAACTGGAAAAGGCCGTGGTGCGGCTGCCTCGGCACCCGCTGCTCGGCCCCTCGACGATCGCCCCGACGCTGGTGCAGGTGGATGCGACGTCGTCGAACGTGATCCCGGGCGTTACGAAGGTGTTCCTCGACTGGCGGTCGACGGTCGAGCGCCCCGCGGACGCCGCTCGCTGGCTCAAAAAAAACATCGGCGGGCGCTTCGAGGTCGACCTCCCGGCCAAGGACTACCGGGCCTACACGGGGTACGAGGAGAAGGGCGTCTCCACGACGCAGGACGGGTTCGTGACGGACCGCGGCCACGCGCTGGTGAAGCGGATGGCGGCGGCCGTGAGGGGGGCGAGCGGCCGGACGCCGAAGATTGGGGTCTGGAAGTTCGCGACGGACGGGCGGCTGACGAGCGCCGCGGGGATCCCGACGGTGGGGTACTCCCCGGCGGAAGAGGGCGGGTGCCACATCACGGACGAGTCGGTGGAGATCCGCGGGTTGCGGACGGGGCTGGAGGCGTACGCCCGGGCGGCTGCATTCATGAAATGTTCATGAAGCGTTTTCTCGGCATTCACGGGAAATTCGCGACAATCCCCGTTTCCCTTCGGAACCCAACATGATCCGCCCGTCCGAAATCACCTGGCGCAACGGCCTCATCATTCCTTTCGGGCTCGCGTGGCTCACCCTGGCGCGGCCCCAGACCGGGTGGATCCTCGGCGTCGGGATCGGCCTGACCGCGATCGGCCTCGCCATGCGGCTCTGGAGCGCGGGCTGCCTCATCAAGAACGACAAGCTCTCGACGGGCGGTCCTTACCGTTTCCTGCGCGACCCGATGTACTTCGGCTCGATGTTCACGGTCTCGGGCATCCTCACGGCGTCCGGGAACTTCGGCCTGCTCGCGCTGTTCCACGTCATGTTTCATCTCTTCACCATGCCCCGCAAACAGCGGCAGGAAGGCCAGCGGCTGCTGCGGCGCTTCGGAATGGATTACGCGAACTACGTGGTCTCGGTGAGCAGCCTGGTGCCGCGCGTGGTGCCGTACGAGTCGAAGGAGCCGACGGAGTTCAGCCTGAAGCAGGCGGTGTCGCGGAATCACGAGCACGGGATCTGGCTGCTGGTGGTGGGCGTGGCGGTGGCGCTGTGGCTGAAGCGCGCGGGGCTGGTGCCGTGGCTTCAGGTCCCGGCGGCGATTGCCGGGTGGGTGCCGGCCTGGCTCTAAGCCGGGCCGAGGAATCGTTTTCTCGCGTCAGAACCCCGCTCGGCCCGGCTTATCCTGAGCGAGGCCGCAGGCCGAGTCGAAGGATCGCGATCGAGGGGACACGCGCCCCGGTTTGGTCAGCGCGGGGCAGGAACGTGCGACTCTGCCGCCCGCGCTTCCATGCGTGAACCGGGCGGGACGCAGATCAACCCCGCGCGTTCCTTCATGACGGCTCGCCATGCGCCGAGTGTCGCCGCGAGGCACGCGAACATCGGCAGCCCGAGGGCGCGCGGGATCGAGTGCACCATCCCGAACTCGAGCAGCAGAATTGCGAAAAACCAGCGGCGGAACTCGGGCTCGGCGCGCCGGTCCAGGATCGCGGCGACGGCGGGGATCATCACCGCGAGGTGAAACGTCCACGCGATCGGCGCCAGGAACGTCGTCACCGAGCACAGCAGCCCCGCTTCCGCCAGCGTCATCGGCTCCCCCGGTCGCCGCGCGAAGAATGCCAGCAGGCACAGCGCGCCCAGCGGGACCTGCAGGATCCGTACGATCCAGGCGACCGCGCCCGGCGACAGGTTCGCCACGTTGATCCGGAAGGGCTTCCGGCTGCGTCCTGCGTTGACGTCCATGAAGACGCGGGAGGCCCAGGCATGAAGCGACTGGTTCTGGTAGCGGACGGACTCGCCCTTCTCGAAGAACTTCGCGCCCGCGGTCGAAGCCCTTTCGCGCAGCCAGGAGTCGTGCATTTCCCGGGCCCGGCCGGCGCCCCAGACGGGGACGGTGAGTGCGCAGCAAAGCGCGAAGGCCGCGGCGCAGGCCGCGGCCGCAGCCCAGCGGCGCTTCAGGAGGAAGTAGACGCCCAGGACGGCGGGGGTGACCTTGATGGCGGCGGCGAGGCCGGCGAGGGCGCCGCCGAGCCAGGGGCGGGATCGGGCGAGGTCGATGGCGGCGAGGGAGAGGGCGAGAGTGACGAGGCCGATCTGCCCCATGGTGAACGCGTCGGCCCAGAAGACGGCCGTCGTCAGCAGCACCGCGACCGCGTCTCCCGAGTCCAGCGGGCGGTCGCGGCCGGAGAGTCGGAACGCGCTCTTGAGCCCGACGATCAGCGCCGCGAACGAGAAGACGTGCCAGGCGAGGGACGCGGCGTCCATCGGGAGGAGGGCGAAGGGGGCCATGAAGAGCCCGAAGAACGGGAGGTAGCGGAGGACGGCGGATTCGGTGCTTTCGGAATCGTCGGGGTCGGCCGTGGCGGATTTGCGGAGGGAGGGGAAGAGCAGCCTGTCTGCGGCGGGGCCGGGGGTGGGGGTGTAGGTGTCGTGGCCGTCGAGGACGGCGCGGCCGGCGCGCCAGAAGCCGTCGAAGTCGGTCTTGAGGGTGTAGACGCGGCGGACCGACATCACGCCGGTGAAGACGAAGACGACGACGAGGAAGGCGCGGATCGGGTTCATCCGGCGGTGCACCCGCAATCGCCGGCGTGGGAGTGAGGTTCGGCGGCGGGAGCCCGTCGCGGGCCGCCGAGGAGCCGAAGGCCGTTGAAGATGACGAGGAGCGACACGCCGACGTCCGCAATGACCGCCATCCACAGATTCGCGAGCCCCACCGACGCAAGCGCGAGGAACATCAGCTTGAACGCGATCGCGATCGCCACGTTCTGCGCGATCACCCGCGTGGCGCTTCGGCCCAGCCGGATGGCGAAGGGGAGCTGCCGTAGGTCCGGGGACATGAGGGCGATGTCGGCGGCCTCGAGGGCGGCGTCGGAGCCTGCGGCGCCCATGGCGACGCCGGCGTCGGAGGCGGCGAGGGCGGGGGCGTCGTTGACGCCGTCGCCGACCATCGCGAGGCGGCCGTGGCGGGCGCGCAGGTCCGCGACCGCCGCGAGCTTGTCCTGCGGCAGCAGCGAGCTGCGGACTTCGTCGAGGCCGAGACGGGCGGAAGCGGCGGCGGCGGCGGGTGCGGAGTCGCCCGTGAGCATGGAAACCCACTTGATGCCGGCGGCGCGCAGGTCGCGCACGGCGGCGGCGGCGTGATCCCGGACGCGGTCGGAGAACGCGATCACGCCGACCGGCCCTTCGCGCGTCGCGAGGATCGCGCAGGTCCGCCCCTCGGCCTCGTGGCGGGCGACGACCGCCTCAGCCTCGCCGAGGGGGAAATCCCTGTCGCGCAACAGGCGCAGCGAGCCGAAGAGGTGCTCGACGCCGCCGATCTCGACGCGCGCGCCGAGACCGGGAAGCGCTTCGTAGAGCCGCGCGCCCTCGGGGCGGATTTCCTCGCCGTGGGCGCGGGCGACGACGGCGCGGGAGAGGGGATGTTCGCCCGCGAGGGCGGCGACGGCGGCGCGGCGGAGGAATTCCGGCTCGGGGATGCCGAACGGCTCTGCGGCGGCGACCTCGAAGGCGCCTTCCGTCAGGGTGCCGGTCTTGTCGAACGCGACGGCGTGGACGCGGCCGAGGGATTCGAGGGCGGCGCCTCCCTTGAAGAGCACTCCCTGGCGCGACGCGGCGGCGATGGCGGCGAGGATGGTGACGGGGGTGGAGAGGACGAGGGCGCACGGGCAGGATACGACGAGGAGGGTGAGGGCGCGGCCGAGCCACGGGGTCCAAGGGGCGTGGAAGACGAGGGGCGGGACGGCGGCGACGCCGAGCGCCAGGAGCAGGACGAGCGGGGTGTAGACGCGTGCGAAGCGATCGATGAAGCGCTGCGAGGGCGCGCGGCGCGACTGCGCCTTCTCGACGAGATCGACGATCCGGTTGACCGTGGCGTCGGCGACGGTGCGCGTGATGCGGACTTCCAGCGCGCCGCGCCCGTTGAGCGTGCCGGCGTAGACCGGGGAGCCCTCGCGCTTCTCCACCGGCGCCGCTTCCCCCGTGATGAACGCTTCGCTCACCGACGATTCGCCGCCGGCGACGGTGCCATCGGCGGGGAAGCGTTCGCCGGGGCGGACGAGGGCGACCATGCCGGGGAGGAGGTCGGCGACGGGGACGCGTTTTTCGTCGCCATTGGTGCGGATGGTGGCGTCGCGAGGGGCGAGGTCGACGAGGCCGCGGATGGCGTCGCGGGCGCGGCCGAAGGTCACGGCCTCGATGAGCGTACCGAGGGAGAACAGGAACATGGCGGTTGCGGCCTCGCTCCAGTCGCCCATGGCTGCCGCGCCGCCGCAGGCGAGGCTCATGAGGAAGAACATGTCGAAGGAGCGGGATTTCCACGCCATGCGGAGGCCGCGCACGAGGGCGGGGATGCCGGTGATGGCGAGGGAGACAGCGAATGCGGCGGCGGACGGCCCGGGGCGGTGCGCCCACTGCAGGACGAAGGCGGCGGCGAGGGGAAGTGCGCCGAGGGCGGGGGGGAGGGTGGAGGCGAGGGGGAGGCGGGGCGAGGCGGAGCGGGCGGCGGCTTGACCGGCGGCCGCATCGCTGACGCCGTAGCCGAGCCGGCGGACTTCCTCGGCGACAAGGGGCGCGGCGGCGGAGTCGGCGTCCACGACGAGCCGGCCCGCGCCGAAGTCGACGCCGGCCCAGGCGACGCCAGGGACGCGCATGACGGCCTTCGAGATCCCCACGCCGCATCCGGGGCAGTCCATCCCGCTGACCGACCATGACCGGTGCCAGGAGCGCCCCGCGATGTCGCGCGCGACGCGGCGAGCCTCCTCCGCGAGCCGGTCCCGCGTCAGCGCCGCTTCGTCGAACTCCACCGCGAGCGCCTCGGCGTCGGCGTCGAGGCGCGCCCCGCGGACGCCGGGCAGCCGCCGCAGCGAAGCGGCCAGCTCTTCCTCGCAGCGTCCGCAGCGGGGATCGACGAGGGCGGGAAGAGGGAGGGCGGCGTTCACGGGTGTTCTGCGTGCCGGAGGGCCTGGCGGAGGACGGTGGCGACGTGGGCGTCGCTGAGGGCGTACCAGACGACGCGCCCCTCGGGGCGGGCGGTCACGATGCGGCGGTCGCGGAGTTTTGCGAGCTGGTGGGACAGGGCGGAGAGGCTGCACCCGAGCCCGGCCGCGAGGTCGGTGACGCGGACCTCGCGGGCGTTGAGGAGGGCGAACAGCAGCCGGAGACGGGTGCGGTCGGCGAGGGCGGAGAATATGCGCTCGGCTTCGCGCAGGACGCGGGGCGGCAGGCGGCGTGGGGGCATGCCTGGATGATGCCCCGCGCCGCTTCCGGAGGTCAACTGAATTATTGATCAATTGTTCAAGTATTCAATCGCCCCGGTCCGGGCGAGGGAAGGGAGTGGACGATTCCGGCGCTTCATGCCACATTTCCCCCGTCGCCCCGCCGTGGGGCGCCGCCACTCGGGAAGGAGAGACGGGGCATGAGGCTGATCGACCGGGGGATTGCGGGGAGGACGGACGTCCCGACGACCGCGAAGGTCGCCGAGGTCCTGGGAGGGATCGTGGACCCGGAGCTCGGGCTGGACATCGTGGGGCTGGGGCTCGTCTACGAGATCGAGATCGACGGGCAGAACGTGTGGGTCAAGATGACGATGACGAGCCGGGCGTGCCCGGTGGGGCCGCAGATCATCGAGGGGGCGCGGCGCGCGATCGAGATGGGGGTGCCCGGGGTGGCGAAGTGCGACGTGCAGCTCGTGTGGGATCCGCCCTGGACGAACGAGATGATGACGCCGGAGGCGCGGAAGGCGATGGGATGGTAGGGGAGGGCGCGGCGAAGGGAAGCGTCGCGGGGGCGCTCGGGAAGGCGCCGGTGGCGCTGGCGGCTGTGGCGGCGCTGGCGGTTGCGGTCTGGGCGGGGCTGGTGCGCATCGGGTGGGCGGAGTGGGAAATGCCGCTCGAGGACCTGCCGGCGATGCACGGCGCGATCATGGTCTGCGGGTTCCTGGGGACGGTGATCGGGATCGAGCGCGCCGTGGCGCTGGGGCGCTGGTGGGGGTGGCTTTCGCCCGCGCTCGCGGCCGGCGGGGCCGTGGCGCTCGTGGCGGGGCTGCCGGGGGCGCTTGAGCTCAAGCCGCTGGTCCCGCGCGCCCTCTTCGCCGCGTCGGCCCTCGCGCTCTTCGCGGAATCCCTTCTCATCGCCCGCAGGCAGCCCGCGCTGTTCACCGCGGCACTCGCCGCCGGGGCTGGCGCGCTCGCCGCGGGGAACCTGATCTGGGCGCTGGAGAGACCGCTTTCCCAGGCCGTTCTCTGGTGGATCGGGTTCCTCGTGCTGACCATCGCCAGCGAGCGGCTCGAGCTCAGCCGCGTCGTGCGGCTGTCGCGCCGGGCCGTCTGGGTTTTCGGCGCCGAAGGGGTCCTCCTTCTGGGATCGCTTGGCTGGACCACCGCGCGCAACGCCGTCGAACTTCGCGTCTTCGGCGCCGCCTTGGCTCTTCTCGCCCTCTGGATGCTGCGGTGCGACGTCGCAAGGCGGACGATCCGGCTCAAGGGACTCCCGCGCTTCGTCGCCTCGGGCCTCCTCGCCGGCTACGTCTGGCTCCTCGCGGCCGGCGCCATCTTCGCCTGGTACGCCACCTCGTGGGGGCCCTTCCCGCGCGACGCCGCGTACCACTGCATCTTCCTGGGGTTCGTAATCAGCATGATCTTCGCCCACGCGCCGATCATCCTGCCCGCGATCAGCGGGCTCGAGGTCGCCTGGTCGCGGGCGTTCTACGTCCCGCTGGTCTTCCTGCACGCGACGCTCGTGGCGCGCATCGCCGCGGACTTCGGGCCGTGGATGGACGTCCGCCAGTGGGCAGGGCTCGGGAACGCCGCCTCGATCGCGCTGTTCCTGCTCGTCCTCGTCGCGTCCGTTCTCCGCGCCGCGATCGCCCGGCGCCGCGCCGCGTAACGGCTTACCTCCAGCGCTTCACGATCTCCTCGCCGCCCATCCTGCGAAGCTGCTCCGCGACCACGCCCGCGACGTCGTCGGGGCGCGGGGCCTCGGCGGAAGCGCGGAGCCCGGCGAGATCCGCCTCGAGCCTGAGCGCGGCGCCGTTCCAGGTCGCGTGGGCGCCGAGCGGCGTGCGGCAGCCGGCGCGGAGGTTCCGGAACAGGGCGCGCTCGGCGTCGACCGCCGCGTGGATCCCGGCGTTGTCGATCGCCCGGACGAGCGACTCCTCGCCGGCGCGGGTCTCCACGGCGAGCGCCGCCTGCCCCGCGGGCGGCACCAGGTCGCCGATCGGCAGGATCTCCGCGATCTTCCCGTCCAGCCCGAGCCTCCGCAGCCCCGCCACCGCCATCATCAGCGCGTCGAACTCCCCCGACTCCAGCTTGCGCACGCGCGTGTCGACGTTCCCCCGCACCGCCACCGCCGCGAGCGCCGGATACCGTCGCGCCAGCCATTGCTGCCGGCGCGGGCTCGACGTCGCCACCTTCGCCCCCGACTTCAGCGCCCCCAGCGCCCGCCCCAGCACCGCGTCCCTCGCGTCCTCCCGCTCCGGCACCGCCGCCAGCGCCAGCCCCGCCGCCGTCTGCGACGGAAGATCCTTCAGCGAATGCACCGCGATGTCGATCCGGCGGTCGAGAAGCGCGTCCTCGAGCTCCTTGGTGAAAACGCCCACGCCGATCTGCTCCACCGGCCGATCCTGCGTCGCGTCGCCGCTCGACTTGATGACGGTGATTTCCACCGCCGCCCCGCGCGCCTCCAGGAGTCCCTGGACGCGCTTCGCCTGCCACATCGCCAGCGGACTCCCGCGGGTCCCGAGGCGGATCATGTCCCGAGCTGCGACGTGGTCCACGCCCGCGCCTCCTCTTCCACCAGCCTCCGCCCCTCATCGAGCTTCCCGCGCCGCGCCGTCATGTTGCGGTCCACGACGCCCTTGAGGTCGTCGATGTTGTACACGTACAGGTCCGGGATCTTCTCCGCCGCGTCCTCCACGTTGCGCGGCACCCCGATGTCCACCACGAACATCGGCCGCCCTTCCCGCGCCGTCATCGCGTCCTTCAGCATCGCCGCGGTGATGAGCGGCTTGTCGACGGAAGCGCAGGCGACGACGATGTCGGACTCGGCGATGGACTTCGGAAGGGCCTCGAGCGCGACGGGCGTCGCGCCGAGCCGGCCCGCGACGGCGGCGGCGCGCTGCTCGGTCCGGTTGGCGATGGCCATCAGCGACACGCCGCGGTCCTTGAGGCATTGCGCGGTGAGTTCCCCCGTTTCGCCGGCGCCCAGCACCAGCACCCGCTTCTGCTTCAGCTGCCGGAACACCCTTTCGGCCAGTTCCACCGCGACGCTGGCGACCGAGAGTTTCCCCTCCGCGATCTTCGTCTGCGTGTGCACCGCCTTGGCCACGTTGAACGCCTTCTGGAACAGCATGTGGAACGTCTTCCCGACCACGCCGGCTTCCGTCGCCACCCTGTACGCGTCCTTCACCTGCGCCAGGATCTGCGTCTCGCCGACGACCATGCTGTCGAGCGAGGAGGCGACGGCAAAGAGGTGCGACACGGCCTGCTCGCCGCGGAGGTCGTAGACGAACGGGCGCAGTGAATCGGGGGCGATGCCTCCGCGCGTGGCGATGAGGGCCACCGCGTGCCGCAGGCCGTCCTCCGGGTTCCCCGTCATCCACGCTTCGACGCGGTTGCACGTCGAGATCAGCAGCGCTTCCTCGACGATCGGCCGCGCCCGCAGGTCCGAGAGGAACCGCGCCGCTTCCCCCGCCGGCACGGCGACCTTCTCGCGCACCTCGACGGGGGCGTTGCGATGGTTGAGGCCGACGACCTGGACCTGGCTCACGGGTGGTGGACTCCCGTGCCGAGGAGTGTGGCGCCGAAGAGGGTGAAGGCGGCGATGAGGAACGACCAGATGGACATGCGTGCGGCGGGGCGTCCGTGGTAGCCGCGGGTGAAGCGCATACCGACGAGGCCGCCGTAGCAGATCCAGGTGATGACGCCGCCGATGACCTGGCCGTCGGCCATGGAGGCGTTTTCGATCCGGTGGGCCCGGACGAACCCGAAGACGAGCCCGACGGTGAGGAGGACGAACCCGGCGAGGACGGAGCTCAGGTTGACCGCGTTGCAGGCCTCGAGGGAGGGAAGGGCGGAGAGGAGGGGGCCGGCGGAGCGGCGCTTGAGCTGCCGTTCCTGGACCAGGTACAGGATGCCGGTGACGAAGGCGAGCAGGAACGCGGAGTACGCGAGCGCGGTGCTGGCGAGGTGGAACGGCGTGAGCGTGCTGACGGGGACGCTGGACGGTGTGGCGAGGATGTTCTGGATGTACGGCACGACGGCGAGGCCGACCGCGAGCGGGGAGACGGCCGCGGTCACCGCGGGCATCTCGAACTTCACGTCGGCCGCGAGCGCCGCGACGGCGGCGAGGGCGGAGGCGAAAACGCAGGCTTCGAACAGGTGGAACATCGGGCACGCGTGGGTCCGGGCGGCGGCCGCGAACAGGAAGGCGCCGTGCGCCACGACCCCGAGGACGGTGAAGATCCGGAGGAAGTGGGGGAGTTCGTCGCGACGGGCGAGGAGGGCGGCGAGCGCTGTCGCCCCCGCGGTCGTGTACGCGATCAGGCCGAACCAGAAGAGCACCATTTCGAGGGTGGTGTAGGAGCCCATCAGCGTCCGCTCCCATGGCGAGCCAGGGCGCGAAGGGCGCGCCGCCGGGCCGCCGGCGGAGTCCCCGAGGCCCGAAGTTGTGCCCGCTTGCGCGCGGACGCCGCGGCCCGCGCCGCCCAGCCCTTCGCGAGGAGGCCCCGGATCTTCTTCTTGAGGATCACTCCGACCGCCGGGGCGGTGCCCGCCGTGGAGACGGCCACGGCGACGGAGCCGTCACGGACGGCCGCAGGGACGTGGAAGTCGCAGGCACCGGGATCGTCGCAGATGTTCGCGAGGATGCCCTTGGCGCGGCAGACGTGCGCGACCGTGGCGTTGACGGCGCGGTCGTCGCTGGCGGCGAAGGCGACGGCGGCGCCGCGGAGGTGGGAAGGGCGCCAGGGCTCGTTCACGCAGCCGACGGGGAGTTTCTCGAAGCCGCGGGCGAATTTCGGCGCGACGACGGTGATGACCGCCCCGGCCCGGACCAGGGCGCGCACCTTGCGCAGCGCCACCCGCCCGCCGCCGATGACGACGACCGGCCGGCCGGAGAGGTTAAGGAAGACGGGGTAGAGCGTGTTGAGGGGCATTGGTGTGAAGCCGGCGATTCTAGGCGGTCCGCGGGGGCAAGGAAAGGGGAGAGGTTCGGGGCATTTCGCTCGCCCGGGCCCCTCGTCCCCTTAGAATGTGGCCATGTCCGACACGCGTGTGTTTTCGCTTTCCCGGGCCGTCTTCAAGCCGGACGCCATCGCGGAGCCGGCGCGCATTCTGGCGGCCGGCGGGCTCGTCGCCTTCCCGACGGAGACGGTGTACGGGCTCGGCACCAACGCGGACCGCGGCGCGAGCGTCACGCGCCTCCTCGAGGTCACCCAGAGCCCCGCAGACCGGCGCCTGACTCTTCACCTCGGCCACGCCTTCGAACTCGATCGCTGGATCCGCGCCGTGCCGCCCGTCGTCCGCCGGCTCACGCGCCGCTTCTGGCCCGGCCCCCTGACCCTCGTCCTCCGCTGCGCCGACGGCGAAACCCGCGGGTTCCGCGTTCCCGCCGACGAGATCGCCCGCGAACTGATCAAACTCGCCGCCGTCCCCGTCATCGCCACCAGCGTCAACGCCGCCGAATCCCCGCCCATGAACGACGCCGCTTCCATCCTCCGCCATTTCGGCGGACGCATCGACGCGGTCGTCGACGGCGGCCCCGCCCGCGCCGCGCGCCAGTCCTCCGTCGTCGAGGTCGACGACAAGGGCTGCCGCACCGCGCGCGAAGGCGTCATCCCGCGCGCCGAAATCGAAGAGGTCTGCCGCAGCCGCATCCTCTTCGTCTGCACCGGCAACACCTGCCGGTCGCCGATGGCGGAAGCGCTGATGCGGCGTGCGCTGGCGTTGCGGCTCGGGGTGAGCGAGGACAAGGTCGAGGAAAAGGGCTGGGTCGTCGAGTCCGCCGGCGCCGGCGCTTCGGCGGGCGCCCCCATGGCCGACGACGCGGCGCAGGTGCTGCACGAGATGGGGTGCAAGGTGAGGGACCGGCGGTCGCGGCCGCTGACGCAGGAGATGGTGCGGGAAGCGGACCATGTATTTGCGATGACGCGGTCGCATTTGTCGCGCATCATCGAGATGGCGCCCGAAGCGGCGGGGCGTTCGCGCCGGCTGGATGCGGCGCGCGACATCGAGGACCCCGTGGGGGCCGGCGTCGAGGCGTACCGTGCGGCGGCGAAACAGATCCGGAAGGCCATAGAGGGAGTGGTGAAATCGCTATGAGAATCGCACTGGGGTCGGACCACGCTGGGTATCGCGCGAAGGAAGCGCTGAAGGCGTCGCTGGCGTCGGCGGGGCACGTGGTGGAGGACGTGGGGACGAAGTCGGAGGAGTCCTGCGATTACACGGACTTTTCGTTCGCGGTGGCGGAGCGCGTGGCGAAGGGGGCGGCGGAGCGCGGCGTGATCCTGTGCGGCACGGGGATCGGGTCGGCGATCGCGGCGAACAAGGTGCACGGGATCCGCGCCGCGCTGGTGCACGACGCGTTCACGGCCGAGATGAGCCGGCGCCACAACGACGCGAACGTCCTGGTGATGGGGGCGCGCGTCCTGGCCGAGGAGCGGATCAAGGACATCGCGAAAATCTGGATCGAGACGCCGTTCGACGGCGGGCGCCACGAGCGGCGCGTCGGCAAGATCGCCGCGTACGAGAAAACCTGCGGCTAGGCCGCGCCCTGCGCCTTCGCGGCCGGCCGGTCCAGTTCCGCCAGCGCACGGCGCACGGCTTCCAGCCGGTCGGCCTTGCGGCGCGAAGCGTCGGCGGCGCGGCGGAGGAGATCGGCCGCGCGGGCCTCGTCCATCTCGGTGAGCTGGCCGGCGTAGCGGGCGGCGGCTTCCCATGCCGGCCGCGTCGTCGGCAGCAGATCCCGCAGGCTCTTTTCGATGAGCAGGCGGCGGTAGAGCTGAAGGGCTTCGCGCCGGGCCGCTTCGCCGGCGAGGACGGTGGCGGAGAGGAAAATAGCGAGGCCGGCGCCGAGGGCGGCGCAGGACAGGGACCAGGCGGTTTCGGGAAAAGGGAGCATTGTTGTCCGTGGGGGTTATCGGGACGGCGGGGGTGCCGGCTTGAGTTTGGGGTTCTGGGTTCCGGATGTTGGGTTCCGAGTTCCGAGTTCTGACTTCCGGGTTCGGTCCGGAGTTATGGGTCTGGGGTGGTTGGGGAGTTCCTGGTCGGAGTTGCGGTGCGCGACGACCCTCAACCCGACTCACGAACCACCCGTAACCCCGGACCGAACCCGGAAGTCAGAACTCGGAACTCGGAACTCAACTTCCGGAACCCCCAACCCCCAACTAGCTGTACGCCGCCAGCCCCGTCGCCGCCTGCCCGAGCACCAGCGTGTGGATGTCGTGCGTCCCCTCGTACGTCTTCACGCTCTCGAGGTTCATCATGTGCCGGATCACCGGGTACTCGTCCGTGATCCCGTTCGCCCCGTGCAGGTCCCTCGCGATCCGCGCGATGTTCAACGCGATCTCCACGTTGTTCCGCTTCGCCAGCGACACCTGCTCCGGCTTCAGCGCCTTCTTGTCCTTGAGCTGCGCGAGCCTCAGACACAGGCACTGGGCCTTCGTGATCTCCGTCAGCATGTAAGCCAGCTTCTCCTGGTTCAGCTGGAACGCGCCGATCGGCTTGTCGAACTGGATCCGCGTCTTCGCGTAGTTCACGCTCGCGTCATAGCACGCCATCGCCGACCCGACCGCCCCCCACGCGATCCCGTACCGCGCCTGCGTCAGGCACGAGAGCGGCCCCTTGATCCCCTTCACTCCGGGGAAGATGTTCTCCTCCGGGATCGCGCAGTCGCTGAAGATCAGCTCGCCCGTCACCGACGCCCGCAGGCTCCATTTGTTGTGCGTCTCCTTCGTCGTGTACCCCGGCGTCCCCTTCTCCACCAGGAACCCCCGGATCACGTTCTCGTCGTCCTTCGCCCACACGATCGCCACGTCCGCCACCGTCGCGTTGGTGATCCACATCTTCGCGCCGTTCAGGACCCACTTGTTCCCCTTCTTCTTCGCACGCGTGATCATCCCGCCCGGGTTCGAGCCGTGGTCCGGCTCCGTCAGCCCGAAACACCCGAGCTTCTTCCCGTGAGCCATCGGCGGAAGCCACTTCTTGCGCTGCTCCTCCGACCCGTACTGCCAGATCGGCCACATGCAGAGCGACGTCTGCACGCTCGCGAACGAGCGCAGTCCCGAGTCCCCGCGCTCCAGCTCCTGCAGGATCAGCCCGTACGCCGTCGCGTTCATTCCCGCGCAGTCGTACCCCTGGATCGGCGCCCCCAGCAGCCCCAGCTCCGCCATCTCCGGGATCAGGTGGTTCGGGAACGTCGCCTCGCGGTTGTGCTTCTCGATGATGGGGATGAAGCGCCGCGACACCCAGTCGCGGACGGTGTCGCGGACGGCGCGTTCTTCCTCGGTCAGAAGTTCGTCGAGCTGGTAGAAGTCGACGCCCTGGAACGGCGCGGTCATGGGGTGCCCCTTCCTTGGTGAATGGCCTTAACTATAAATGGTCGGGCGGGGAGTCACACGCTTTCACGGAGGCCTTTGCCGGGACGGAAGCGGACGGTGCGGCCGGCGCGGGTGCGGGTCCTGGCGCCGGTCCGCGGGTTGACGACGGCGCGGGGCCGGACGGTCCGGACGCGGAAGGTCCCGAACCCGACGAGCGCGACCTCGCCCCCCGCCCGGAGGCCCTTGAGGATGTTCGACAGGACGGCGTTCAGGGCGCGCTCCGCCCCGGCCTTCGAGCAGCGGAGGTCCCGGGACAGCGCTTCGCAGAGGTTGGCCTTGTTCATGCCTGTGCCGGGCGAGTTTGCGGCGCGGGAGGCCCGGCGTCAACCTCCGGGCCGGGTCAGAACTCGTACCAGATGCCCTGCTGCGGTTCCAGGGCCGGCGGGTCCGCGAGCGGCGCCGCGGGATTCGCGTCCAGCCACGCCCGCCACTCCGCGGCCCTGGTGAACGGCGGGGCCGCGGGAATATTGACGCGCTGCGTCATCACGGACAGCTCCTGGTACGCTTCCAGCCTCACCGCCGCGTCGGGGTCGTCGGTGAGGGAAGCGAGGATGGAGGCGGCGGCGCGGGTCGGGCAGAAGGCGAGCGCGCGGGTGGCGGCGAGGCGGGTGTCGGGGTCCGGCGAGGCGGCGGCCGAGCGGACCTCCGCGATCGCGCCGGCGTCGTCGAGGCGCGCGAGGGCGGCGAGGATCCGGATCCTCGCCGGCGCGTCGGTCTCCCCGGGGAGCGCGCCGCGAAGCGCGGCGAGGGCGAAGCCGCGGGCGGGCCCGGCGGCGCGGGCGATCGCGGACGCCGCGGTCATCCGCAGCCGGGAGTCTCTTCGGCCGAGGAGGGGCACGAGCTGCGGCAGGGCATCGGGGCCGAGGCGGGGCGCGACCGCATCGAGGGCGATCTCGTCGCCCGTGGCGCCCCGGAAAGCGGCGCTGCAGAGGCGCTCGAAGGTGAAGGTGTCGGGATTGCCGGCGAACAGGGATGCGTCTTCGGCCCGTTCCTGTTCCGAGCGGCCCTCGAAGGAGGGGGGCGGTGGGGCGGGGGAGAAGCGGACGCTGGGGACGGCTGCGGCGGGGGCCTGGTCGTAAGCGTACTGGCGGACCCGGCCGACCGCGTCCAGGATCGCTTCGCGGTGCTCTTCGTTTCGGGCGGCTTCGTCGAGCAGGGCCACGACGATCTCCTGCCAGGAAGAGCCGATCCGGTAGGGCTCCGGGAGTTCCCGCCAGGAGCCGGACTCGACCCAGGCCAGCACCGCGCACCGAACCAGCTCGAGGTGGTTGCCGGGAAGCAGGTCCGTGGCCGTTCCGCGCATCCAGCTGGCCGCGCGGAACGCGCGTTCGTGAAGCCCGCGGACCGGTCCGATCCATGCGCGGGAGGCCACCGCCGCCTCCGCGAGCGCCGGGCGCGAGGACAGGTCGAGCAGGAGCGCGGGGGAAGCGTCGCGCAGCGACTTGCGGCCGAGGGTGCGGACCAGCGGGAGCGCGCGGTCTCCCGCGACGGTCAGGTCCGCGAGCCTGAGGATCGCCCGCGCGATCGCGTCGGCGGTGCGCCGGGGGAGCGGATCCTCCCGCCATGCCAGACCGCCGGCCGCCATCGCGCCGAACAGGGCCGCTTCCCACTCCTCGCCTTCCAGCGCGGAGAGTTCCTCGAGCGGAAGCGCGGCGGCCTCGAAACCCCACGGGTTGGCGAGGAGGGCGCCGATGGCGGCGGCGCGGACCTGGGAGTCTGCCGTGCGGGCGACGGCGGCCAGGAGGCGGCAGCCGTCGGCGCCGCAGGAAGCCATCTGCGCGGACCAGACGGGCCAGTTGGTGACGCTTCCCTCGGACAACTCCCGGAGCAGGATCGGGAGAAGCCCGGGCTCGCCCGCGGCCCGGATGAGATCCCGGAGATCGTCGGAGGCGAAGCGGCCGGCATGCGAGGCCTTCAGGACCAGCGCCCGGTCGCCGCGGTCGAAGATCGCCCGTGCCGTGTCGGCGTCGAGCGGCGCGAGCGCGTCGGCGGAGGCGCGCAGCCGTTCGAGGACGTATCCCCGCTCCCGCACCCAGGCTTCCCCGGGCCGCAGCGTGTCTTCTTCGGGAAGATCCACGGAGTGCCGCCACAGCAGGAACTGCCGCGCGGCGGAAGAGATGTCGGCGTTGCCGTCCTCGAGGAGCCGCCGCGCGATCCGGCGCGTTTCCTCCCGATGCTCCAGCAAATCCCACACGTTCGTCAGCAGGCTCGCGGCAAACCACCGGTCCTCTTCGTCGGGTGATTCCGCGAAGGGGCGCCAGGGATTCCAGTCGATCCTGGTCGGGAACCAGTCGAGCCACGGGCGCGAATCGAGCCCTTCCTCGAAATCCAGCCCGTTCCCGTCGAGCCCGAGGGCGATGGCGCGGCGGGCGTTGGAAGCGGCGGCGCCGAGGTCCGGGTCCTGCTCGAGTTCGAGGAGGGCGTCGAACCCGTCGGCCCCCATTTCGGAGAGAAGCGTCACGGCCAGCCGGGCCATCGGGCCGACCGCCTTTCCGGCCTCGAGGATGACGCGGACCGCCCAGGCTGTTTCCCCGGCGGTCGAGATCCCCAGCGGGATATCGAGCGCCATCCGGACGGCCAGCGACAGGCGGCGGAACTTCTCGCGCTGGTCCTCGTGCGACTGGTCGGACCAGATTTCGAAGGTGTCGGCGAGAACCTCCTGCGCCCGATTCCGGACGCGCTCGTCCGGGTCCTCGAGAAGCGCCCCGAGTCGGACGAACGTGTTCGCTGAGTCCGCCCCGTGGTAATGCGCTGCGCCGCGCAACGGCGCCTTCCCGGACCGGGCGAGCGCCTGCATTTCTCCCGGCCCCAGCTCCCCGACCCCGTCCGACGCTTCGACCGCGCGTTCCAGCGCCGGCATCCCCGCCAGCCGCACCAGCCGCGGCGGGTCGTAGGCAAACGTGGCCGGCGCCGCACTGCCCGGCCGGCGGCCCCACGCTTCCCACGCCCTCCTCACCATCCGCGGTCGCTCCCCGTTTCCCGCCATCATCCCGAGGACGGCGTGGTAGAGGATCGGGTCCTCGGGAAGCGGCGGCAGGTCCTCCGGGCCGCGGGCGATGTCGACGAGGGTCGTCCAGGCGAGCGCGGCGGTTTCCGCGTCCGTCTCGCGGGCGATCTCCGCGCGGAGCGCCGCCCCGTGATGCCAGTTCCCGTGGATCCGGATGACCCCGAGCGCGGCTCGCCGGGTCTCCGGCGAATCGTCCGTGAGCATCGCCGTCGCGACCTCCGCCCAGCCGGGATCCCTTGCGGGCGACCGCGAGAGGATGGAGAGAAGCGCCGGCCGTTCGTCGCGCGGGCGCGCCTCGAGGATCCGCGCGACGACGGCGCCGCAACGGCACGCGCCTGCGTTGCCGAACGCGGTGACGGCGTCCATGACGCCGGCGCGAGGCGCCCGGTCGAGCAGGCGCAGGGGCTCGATGTCGGCCATCCGCGCGTCCGGGTCCCACCGGCGTGCCGCGAGCAGCAGCTCCGCGAGCGAGGCCAGATCCGGATCGGCCGAGCCGGCGGCGCGCGCCAGCGCTTCGCCGGCCTCGGGGCCCCCGCGGCGCAGCTCCTCGATCGCGACCCGGCGCGCCGGCGGCGTCCCCGCGGCCGCTTCCCGGCAGCGCGCGTCCCAGTCCTCGCCCGCGGCGAGGGAGGACGTGACGAGGAGGGCGAGCAGGGCGCGTCTCACGGGGGGAGTATACGCCCGCACCGCGACGTCTCAGGGGCCGTCATCGGGGAAAAGCGGCGCCTCTGGATTCGCCTCCAGCCACCCGCTCCAGCCGCGCGGCTCCCACGGGCGGACGTCCGGCGGCCAGACGCGGCGCGTGAGCCGCTGAAGCCCCGTCTCCGCCGCGTCCCGGATCCGGAAATCGCCGTCGAGCGCAAGGCCGGCGAGGATCGCCGCGGCGCCGCGATTCCCCGCGGCCGGAAGCGCCAGCGCCGCGGCGAGTCGCTCGTCGGGGTCAGGAGAGGCGGCCATGTCGCCCAGCCGGCCGGGGGCGGCGGCGTCGCCGAGACGTTGAAGCGCCGCGAGCTTCGCGGCACGCGCCCCGCGGTGCGACTCGCCCTCGAGCGAGACGCGCAGCGCCGCGCAGGCGAACGCGGGGGCCTTGCCGCCCAGGCGGCCGAATGCGCGGGCGGTCATGGAGCGGATCGCGTCATGCTTTGCGTTGAGCAGAGGGGCGAGGCGGGGGAGGGCGTCCGGACCGAGGCGCGGGAGGACTGCCTGGAGCGCGATTTCGTCGCCACGACAGCCGTGGAAGGCGGCGGCGCAGAGGGCGGCGAACTCGGCCGAGGGCGCGTCGCCGACGCGGCCGGCGGCGCGCGACCGGGCGCGGGCCGAACCACCGCGGAACTCGCGGGGCTCTTCCGCGTCCGCGATGCGCCAGGACCGGTCGCCCGCGACGGCAGGCCGGTAGTAGCTCCACCGCCCGATGAGGCGCCGCATCCGAAGAAGTTCTTCCCGGTTCAGAGGGTCTTCCGCCGCCCAGACGAGAAGGGCGGCGTCGGCTTCGGCGTTCGAGCGATCCAGCGTGTACAGCTCCGTGTAGTCGTAGAGGTTTCCGCAGACGAGCCAGGATGCGACCGCGGTGCGGACGGATCGCAGGGACGCCGCGGGGAGGCGCGAGAGCGCGCGGTTCCGGGTCGCGCGGTCGCCGGCGAAAATCTGCGCCTCGATGGAACCGGAGCCGGCGGAGAACTCGACGCCCGAGGCGCGCGCGATCGCCGCGATCGCCTTGTTGTTCGCGAGCGCAGTCATGGTCGCGTCGGACACCTGCGCCAGCGATTCGCCGAGCCCCGCGACCAGCGCTTCCAGGTCGGCCCGATCCGCCGGGTCTTTCTCCATGCGCAGAAGGAGCGCGGCAATCGATTCGGCGAGTCGCGGCGAGTACGCCGGCCGATTCCGGCCGGGCTGCAGCCGCAGGGCTTGAAGGAGAACGGAACGCTCGGCCGGGTCCGCCGACACCGCGGCCGCCTCGACGATCGGCTCGGCGGCGAAGTCGGACCAGGGGCGCATGAGAAGCGTGGCCAGCGCCGCAGGCCGGGTCGCCCGCGTCCCTTGCCGCGCCAGCGCTGCCACGATGCGCGTCCCCTCCGGCGAACACGCCGCCAGCGCGGCCAGCCAGGGGACCGACGTCAGCGGCGCTTCCAGGGCTTCGATCCGCTGCAGGAAGATCGGCAGCAGCCCGGGCTCGCCGGGCCGTTGCAGGAGGAACATCTCCGTGGCGGGCTGGTCGTAGCGGCCTGCGCGAAGCGCTGCGAGCAGGAGCGCGCGGTCGCCGTGGGACTGGAGGACGGCGGCCCGCTGGCGGTCGAGCGGCGTCTGCGGCGCGAGCGCGGCCCGGAGGCGGGGAAGGACGTAGGTGCGCGACCGGTACCAGACTTCGCGCGGGTCCAGGTCCGCCTTTTCGGGGATGCGGTCCGGCGACCACGACGAGAGAATGGCGATCGCCTGCTGGCTGGCCGCGGCGTCGGGGTCGGCAGCGAGCTTCACCAGGTCCTCGGCGATCTCGGCCCTGAGGTCCATCCGGTCCCACGCGTCCCCCATCAGCGAAACGCCCAGCTGCTTTTCCTCGCCGTCGTTGGAAGCGACCAGGGCGCGCCAGACGTCCAGGTCCAGCGCCGGGATCCATCCCGAACGCACGCGCGCCGGGCTGTCGAGCCCGCGGTTCAGCGAGACGCCCTGCGGCGGGATGCCGAGCTGCAGCAGGCGGCGGATGCGCTTCGCCGCCGGACCCGCATCCTTGTCGTCTTCGAGCGGCCGGAGCAGCTCGGACGAGAGGGACCGCGTCGTCCACAATGCCTGGTACGCCGTGGCGGCGATCGTCGCGGATGGGCCCCCTTCCCGCAGGAGGTAGCGAACCGCCCAGGCGCTGTCCGGTGCGGCTTCCGCCCCCGCGGCCGCGTCCAGAAGCGTCCGGACAGCGGCGCCGAATCGTGCGAAGGCCGCCAGGCGTTCGTTCTCGGACCGGGTGGCCCCGGTGCGTTCCCAGCGGTCGAGGCTCTGAAGGGTCGCGAGGCGCACGGAGTAATCGGGATCGTCGAGGAACATCGCCGCCCGTGAAATCTCCAGCGGGGACAGGTCCTCGATCATCGCCGCCAGCGCGCGGGCTTCGGGGCGCGGCGAAATTCCCAGCCTCCGCCGCATATCGAGCGGCATCGCCGACGGCCGGCTTCCGAATTCGAACAGGCCGACGCAGGCATCGATCCCGAGCATTCCCTGGACCCGCACGGGGTCCTGGAGGAATGCGCGGCTGAGAGGAGACGGCAGCCGCTTCCGCGCCGCTCGCCACGCCAGCTGTCGGAACTCCATTGAGTTTCCGCCTGCCAGCAGCTCGAGAACCGCGGCGTATTCCTCGGGATTCGCGGGGAGGGCCGGAAGATCGGCCGGCGATGCCGTGATCCAGGCCAGGACTTGCCAGAGCCTCGCCCGCGTGGACGGGTCCGGCTCGCGCTCGAGCCAGATCCGGACGTCCCCGACGTGCTCACGGCCCGCATGGGCTGACAGTGCCCAGGCGGCGGAGGAGCGCGTCCCCTCTTCCGGCGCCCGGGACCAGCGAAGGGCTTCCCGCGCCCAGCCGCGATCGCGGCCGGGACCGTTTCCCAGGCTGGAAATCAGCTGGTCCCGCGTCCATCCGTCGAAGGAATCGAGGACGCGGCGCGCCACGGCCCCGGCTCGCGCGCTTCCCAGCAGCACGACCCGCGTGAAGCCTGCCACCCGCTGGCCCTGTTCGGCGGACGCGAGTTGCTGGAAGATTTCGAGGTCGTCGACGGTCCGTTCGGGATCCCACCTGCGAGCGGCGCGGACGGCGCCGGCGAGGGCGGCGCCGGGGCGGTCGGAGGACTCGAGGCTCGCGAGGGGGGCGTCGGCCTCGGCGCCGAGGAGCCGGAGCTGTGCTGCTGCCGCGGCGCGTTCCTCCTCGGCCTCGGAGGAGAGGCGATCGCACAGGGCCGCCGCGTCCTCGGCCGAAGCGTGGATCGCCAGCAGGGCGAGCAGGACGAGGGCGCGGCGCATGGGCGCGATTATAGGCCTCGCGAGGACGGGGTTTCTCCCCGATCCAACGCCGTACGCGTCCCGCGGTTCGACCCGTCCCGGATTACGCCCCGCCGCCGCGCTCCACGTCCGGGCGGTCGAAGAACGAGGCGCTGAGGTAATCGCGGTTCATCCGCGCGATGAACTCGACGCCGATCGACTTCGGGCACGCGGCTTCGCATTCGCGCGTGTTGGTGCAGTTGCCGAAACCCTCGAGGTCCATCTGCTTCACCATTTTCTGGACCCGCGCGGCCTTTTCCGGTTTTCCCTGGGGCAGGAGCCCGAGGTGCGAGACTTTCGCAGACGTGAACAGCATCGCGCTGGCGTTCGGGCACGCCGCGACGCACGCGCCGCAGCCGATGCACGCCGCCGCATCCATCGCCAGGTCCGCGTCCTTCTTCGACACCGGGACCGAATTCGCTTCCGGCGCGCTCCCCGTGTTCACGCTGATGAACCCGCCCGCCGCGATCACGCGGTCAAACGCCCCGCGATCTACCGCGAGGTCCCGGACCACCGGGAACGCCCCCGCGCGCCACGGCTCCAGGAAGATCTCGTCGCCGTCCTTGAACGAACGCATGTGGAGCTGGCACGTCGTCGTCGCCTGCTTCGGCCCGTGCGGAATCCCGTTGATCACGATGCCGCACATCCCGCAAATCCCCTCCCGGCAGTCGTGGTCGAACGCCACCGGGTCGTCCCCTTTCTCGATCAGCCGCTCGTTCAGCACGTCCAGCATCTCGAGGAACGACATCTCCGGGCTCGCGTCCGGCATGTCGTACGTCACCATCCGGCCCTGCGACTTCGGGCCCGCCTGCCGCCAGATATGCAGCTTCAGCTTCATTATTTGTAGCTCCGCTGCGTCGGGTGAACGATCTCGAACGTCAGCGGCTCCTTGTTGAGCTCAGGTTTCTGCCCCACACCCTTCCACTCCCACGCCGCCACGTACGCGAACTTGTCGTCGTCACGCTTCGCCTCGCCGTCAGGCGTCTGGTGCTCTTCCCGGAAGTGCCCGCCGCAGGATTCCTCGCGGTGAAGGGCGTCGGTGCAGGTGAGCTCGCCGAATTCGAGGAAGTCGGCGACGCGGCCGGCCTTCTCGAGCTGCTGGTTGAACTCGTCGCCCGTCCCGGTCACGGACAGGTTCTTCCAGAACTCCTCGCGGATCTCGGGGATGCGCTGGAGGGCCTTCTGCAGCCCCGCGGAGTTGCGGCCCATGCCGCAGTTGTCCCACATGACCTTGCCGAGTTCGCGGTGGAATGAGTCCGGCGAGCGCTTCCCCTTGATCGCGAGCAGCTTCGCGAGCCGGCCCGCGACTTCCTCGAGCACGGGCTTGCAGAGCGCGCTGTCCGGCTCGACCTTGTCGAGCTTCGAGTTCGCGAGGTAATGCCCGATCGTGTACGGGATGATGAAGTACCCGTCGGCCAGTCCCTGCATCAGCGCCGAGGCGCCGAGCCGGTTCGCGCCGTGGTCGCTGAAGTTCGCTTCGCCGAGCACGAACAGCCCCGGGATCGTGGACATCAGGTTGTAGTCCACCCACAGGCCTCCCATCGTGTAGTGGATGGCGGGGTAGATGCGCATCGGCTGCTTGTACGGGTTCTCGTCGGTGATGCGCTCGTACATCTCGAACAGGTTCCCGTACTTGTCGGCGATCGTCTTCTCGCCGAGGCGCTTGATGGCGTCGCCGAAGTCCAGGTACACGCCGAGCCCGCCGGGCCCGACGCCGCGCCCTTCGTCGCAGGCCGCCTTGGCGGCGCGGGAAGCGACGTCGCGGGGGACGAGGTTGCCGAACGAGGGATAGCGGCGCTCGAGGTAGTAGTCGCGGTCGCTGTCCGGGATCTGCGGCGCGGGGCGCCTGTCGCCCTTGTCCTTCGGGACCCAGATGCGGCCGTCGTTGCGAAGCGACTCGCTCATGAGGGTGAGCTTGGACTGGTACTCGCCGCTCACCGGGATGCAGGTCGGGTGGATCTGTGTGAAGCACGGGTTCGCCATGAGCGCCCCGCGGCGATGCGCCCGCCAGATCGCCGTGACGTTGCAGCCCTTCGCGTTCGTCGAGAGGAAGAAGAGGTTTCCGTAGCCGCCGGTGGCGAGGCAGACCGCGTCGCCGGTGTGGACCTCGACCTTGCCGGTGACGAGGTTGCGCGTGACGATCCCGCGCGCCGCGCCGTTGACGACGATCAGGTCGAGCATCTCCGTCCGCGGGAACATCTGCACCGCGCCGAGGCCGATCTGGCGCTCGAGCGCCTGGTAGGCCCCCAGCAGCAACTGCTGCCCGGTCTGGCCCCGCGCGTAGAACGTCCGGCTGACCTGCGTCCCGCCGAACGACCGGTTCGCCAGCAGCCCGCCGTACTCGCGCGCGAACGGCACGCCCTGCGCCACGCACTGGTCGATGATGTTCACCGAGATCTCCGCCAGCCGGTGAACATTCGCCTCCCGCGCCCGGTAGTCCCCGCCCTTCACCGTGTCGTAAAACAGCCGGTGCACCGAGTCGCCGTCGTTGCAGTAGTTCTTCGCCGCGTTGATCCCGCCCTGCGCCGCGATCGAGTGCGCCCGCCGCGGGCTGTCCTGGAAGCAGTACGCCTTCACCTTGTAGCCGAGCTCCGCGAGCGAGGCCGCAGCCGACGCCCCCGCCAGCCCCGTCCCCACCACGAGCACCGTGTATTTGCGCTTGTTCGCCGGGTTCACCAGCTTCACGTCGAAGCGGTGCTTCTCCCACTTCTGCTCCATCGGGCCCGACGGGATGTTCGACTTGAGTTCCATGGTCATTTCAGGATCCCGATCATGACGGAGACGGGGATGGAGATGTATCCGACCCCGATCGCGGTGGCGACGGCCACGGACGCGAAGCGCAGCGTGGGCGTGTACTTCGGGTGGTTCAGGCCGAGGGTCTGGCACAGGGACCAGAGCCCGTGCGACAGGTGCTGCGTGAGCATCATCATCGCGACGATGTAGACGATCGCCGCGGGCTTGTTCTGAAAGCCGGTGATGACGTTGGCGTACACGTCGTCCGGGTTGAAATTCGGGTGGGCGTGCCCGGTCGTGAAGTGCAGCAGGTGATACACCACGTAGAACAGGATCAGCGGCCCGCTGATCATCATCGTCCGCGCGGCGTAGTCCGCCTCGCGCCAGCGCTTGACCGCGTAGTTCACGGGGCGCGCGGCCTTGTTCTCCAGTGTCAGCTTGATGGCCGTGGCCACGTGCGCGAGCACCAGCGCCAGCAGTCCGAGCCTCGCCGCCCAGAGGAGCGCCGGCTTGCTCTTGATCAGGTGGCCGTATTCCGTCAGCGCGTGCTTGTTGGGAAGGTAGACCTGCAGGTTTCCCAGGAGGTGCATTACGACAAACCCGAACAGCGCCAGCCCCGTCACCGCCATCAGGCCCTTCTTGCCGATCGACGACTTCAGCAGGCCGGTCATCCAGCAGCAGGTCGAGCAACCCATGCATCACTCCCAGGAGATCCGCTCACGTCGCGGAGGGGAGAGTCTCGGAGCAGCACCGGAATTTGTCAAATTCCCCGGGAACCGGTTCAATGGTCGCATCGATCGGCGCCGCGGTCGATTTCGCCATCGCCAGTGAATATGCGACGACGCTCGAGTCCTTACATCTGAGAGCGCGAGAAACATTCGCCCTCCAGCACGCGGCACCAGCCCATCCGGCGCGCGCGAGGGGTGTGGAGGAGAAACGGCAGTTTTCGAGGCGCGCCGGACGGGCCGGCGCCACGTGCCTCCGGGCGACT
>CAZPWT010000070.1:0-40399 GCA_964590435.1 uncultured Planctomycetia bacterium | reverse complement strand
GGGGTGGAGCCGCAAACAGCCGCGGCTCCACCCCCACGCCGCTCCGCTCCGGGCGCGGCAAGTCTCACGCACGTCCGCGATCGAAGGCAATGAAAGGCCGGAGAGCGCGTTGTGCACGCCGTTCTCCGGCTGCGCGAAGGGCGAGTGACCGGGGGCCGAATTCGTCGGGGACGGGGCGGAGCGCGGCGGCCGTAAGCCGCGCGGAGGTCCGTCCCCCGAATTCGGCCCCCGGTCACTCGCCCTTCGCGCAGCCGCGGGTGTAGCTCAATTGGCAGAGCGCCAGCCTTCCAAGCTGGCCGTTGTGGGTTCGAGCCCCATCACCCGCTTTGCCCTGAACAGGGGTTTCAGGGCGGACCTCGTCGCGCGCATTCGCGCGCGACTCGTGCTGGCGCGGCCGGGAGTCCGGCCCACGCTGGTTTTCAGTGAGGTCTCGTGCGCGCTTGAGCCTGGCCGCCGGCGCGACGCAGGCCTTCTGCGAAGCGCGCTTCATCCTCAGGCGTCAGGTCGAAGCGTTTCCGCAGCGGAGCGGTGACGGCGGCGAGGCGCTCCTCGACGCCGGTGCGGGCCAGTGCGGAGGGCTCGCCCAAGGGGCCGAGGCAGGTGAAGAGGACGCGGCCGTCGTGGACGAAGATGGTGAGGGGGTCGGGCGGGAAGGGGCCGGGGACGTCGAGGCCGAGGGCTTCGAAGCGGCCGAAGGAGCGGCCGAGCTGTTCGAGGGCGCGGGAGAACTCGGGGCGGCCGCGGTGGGCGCCGAGGAATTCGGGGAGGTCGCGGCCGACGCCGGCGAAGGCGATCCAGCCGGGGCCGTAGGAGAGCGGGGGGAGGACGGGGAGAGCCGCGCGAAGGCAGGCGTTGGCGGCGCGCCACATCTCGCCCTCGGCGCCGGGCTCGACGCGGAAGACGCGGGCGCCACCGGGGCCGGCGGCGTACGGCTCGGCGAAAAGCGTGGGCGCCGCGGCCGCGAGGTCGCGCGCCTGGGCCTCGTTCAGCCCATCGCCGGTTTCGCGGCCGATCTTCTTGCGGAAATACCCGGTCTCGAGCCGCCCGATGTTGCGCGACTCCTCCGTCGCGTGCCGCGAGCCGCGCGTCAGGTCGCGCAGCAGCACCTTCCGGTGCTCCGAGAGGATCGCCACCGCGGTCCCCTTGAGATCCATCCGCGGGGAGCCCTCGCAGTAGCCGGCGAGGAAGCGCAGGCGGTCGGTTGCAGAGGCGCCGTCGAAGCGGTTCATCTTGGCGAGGAGCCAGATGCGGCGCGGGAGGTCCGGGGTGGAAAACGCCGCGCGCTCGAAATCGACGATGAGGAACTGCGGCGCACCGTCGGGCGTCACGCGGAACATCACGTTGTTGGGGTCGAAGTCGTCCTGGTCGAGCCCGAGGTCGTGGACGCGGCGCGCGAACCGGCCGTACGACCGCACGACGCGCTTCCGCGCCTCCCCCGTCGACGGGATGTCGTTGCGCTGCCCGCGGAGGTACCGGTCCGCGGGAATCAGGTCCTTCAGCTCCGGGAACCCGATCCACGAGTCCTGCCCCCGCTCGCCGAAAAACGACGGCGCCACCGTCGGGATCCCCCGCTTCAGCGCTTCCAGCACCAGCTCGTACTCCTCGAACGCCGGCGAGCCGCGCCAGAAGTTCTTGATCGAGTCGAGGAACGAGCGGCCGCGGTAGTGCTTGACGAGGTAGGGGCGCCCGCCCGCCGAACGGACGCGCAGCAGGCGCTTGATGCGGACTTCCTTGAGGATCTCCCCCGCGCCGTCGAGGACCTTCTGCAGGAACGCCGGCTGCGTCGCCTCCGTGTCGGCGGCGTCGACGGTCCAGCGCGCGCCGCCGATGTCGAGGTCGGACCAGTCGCTCATCGCGCCCCTCCCGTCAGCACGGGGCGCGCCGGCGGCAAGTCGGGCGGCTGAAGCCCGATCCCGGACGGGCAGCCGAGAAGCTGCCAGCCGAACAGCCCGAGGTGGATCGAGGCGCGGCGGCGGAGGGAAGGGACCAGCCCGAGGGTGAGGATCATGCCGATGCCGCAGAATAGGCCGTTGACCGCGGATTTCAAGAATCGCGCGGCGTGGAGAAGGGCCCACGCGGCGAAGCCGGAGTTCTTGCGGAAGTAAATGAAGAGCGAGCGCAGGTACTCGATCCGCGCGAGCACCGGCCGCCGCGCCTTCGACCGCCCCTGCAGGTGCACGACCTTCGACGACGGGACGTGCACGACCCGCAGCCCGGCGCGCTTCATGCGCAGGCACCAGTCCGTCTCCTCGAGGAACACGAAGAACCTCTCGTCGAGCGCGCCGACGCGTTCGATCGTCGCGCGGCGCACGGCGAGGCAGGCGCCGATGACGCTGTCGACGTCCGTGACCGCGTCGAACTTGCGGTGCTTGTCGGGAAAGCGGCCCGGGAAGAGCGTGCGGAGGAGCCACTTGTTGAGGCACTCGGTGGCGAGGGACGGGAAGTTGTCGAACGAGTGCTGGCGCTCGCCGTCCTCGTCGAGGAGCTGCGCGCCGGCGATGCCGATCGTCGGGTCGGAGTCGAGGACGGCAAGAAGGGCGTCCAGAGCGCCGTCGGTGAGCGTGGCGTCGGGGTTGAGCAGGACGACGATGGGGCGCTTCGTCGCCTCGATCCCCTGGTTGACGGCGCGGGCGAAGCCGCGGTTCGAAGGATTGGCGACGAGCGCCGCCTGCGGGAACTTCGCGCGCACCATCTCGCCGGAGCCGTCGGCGCTTCCGTTGTCGACGACGGCGATTTCCGCGCCGGGCGCCTTCGCAACGACGCTCGCGAGGCACGCTTCGAGGAGCTCGCGGGTGTTCCAGGAGACGACGACGACCGAGCAGTCGCGGCTATCCATTCGGCGCGGCCGCCTCCAGCGCGCGCTGGTAGACCTGGAGCGTGTCGGCCGCCATGCGCTGGGAGGTGAAGTTCTGCTCGACCTGGAGGCGCGCGGCGTGGCCGATGCGGCGGGCCTTGTCGCGGTCGCGGAGAAGGGCGAGGACGGCCTCGGCGAAGGCGGGCGGGTCGTTCTTGGGGCGGAGGAGGCCGGTTTCTTCCTCGCGGATCACGTAGAACACGCCGCCGACGCTGCTGGCCACGACGGGCTTGCCGCAGGCCATGACCTCGAGCACGGTGTTGCCGAGGCCGATCTGGAGCGAGGGCATCATGAACACGTCGACGCCGCCGAGGATCGAGGAGTACGCGTCGGGGTCAGGGTGGAACGTCACGTTCTTGCGGATCCCGAGCGTCTCGGTCTTCTTCCGCAGCCGGTCCTCCTCGGGCCCCTCCCCGATCACCAGGAACTGCGTGGCCGGCTGCGACGCGAGGATCAGCTTCGCCGCTTCCAGGAACGTGTCGTGCCCGCGGACGTTCTCGAGCGGCCCCAGGATCCCGACCACCGGCGCGCCCTCCCCCGAGAACGGCGGCGTTTCCTTCAGCCGCTTCACGTCCACCCCCGGCAGCACCACGCGGATCAGGTCTTTCTTCACCCGCGTCTGGTTGACGAGGCTTTCGCGCACCGACTCGCTGGAGACCAGCACGCCGCGCAGGTACTTGGAGCTGGTCGCGAGATGGCGCTCTTCGAGCGGCGAATGCACGCTGAGGAAGTACGGGATGCCGACGGCCTTGGCGACGCTGGCGGCGACGGAAGCGGCGGCGGGGCCGGTGGCGTGGAGAAGGGTGGCGGGTTTTTCGCGGAGGCGCCGGGCGATTTTGCGGGTCAGGAAGAGGTCGGTCGAGTCGCCGAGGCCGGGAAAGACGATCACCGGGACGTTGGCCCCGGCGAATTCCTTCTCGACCCGCCCGCCGCCGCAGAGCAGCCGGACGCCGTGCCCCTGCGCCGCCAGCTCCGTCGCCAGGTTCAGCGTGTAGATCGTCGACCCGCGCACGTCCAGCTTGCGCGCCAGCAACGCGATGTCCATCAGGCGCCATCCTCAGGGCAACGCGCGCCCCGGCTCTGCCGCGAAGGCAGACGCACCCACGCCGCTGGAGGGCTCGACAGCATCCGCAATTGCCGCGCGGCGGGCGATCGCCCCCCGCGAACCGGTGTCAGTCTTTCTTCTCCGCCGCGCCGTCCTTCTTTGCGGGTTCCGAAGCGGATCCCTCGTCCTTCGCGCCCTCGGACATCCCGCGCTTGAATTCGTTGATGCTCTTGCCCATCGAGCGGGCGAGCTGCGGAAGGCGTGCGGCGCCGAACAGCAGGACGGCGAGCCCGAAGATGACGATCATCTCGGTGCTGCCCATCCCGAACAGGCCTGCGAATGTGGTCATGGCTAGAAATTACCCGAGCGCCCGGGGCAAGTCGAGAGGAATCCGGGCGCTTGCCGGGGGGCGGACGGGGGACGATACTCCCGGGGATGAAGAGGATTCTCGCGGTGTTGGCGGCGGTGGCGATGGGGGGCGGCGCGTGGGCCGATCCGCCGCGCGCGGAGCCCGGCGAGATGTGGATGCACGACCTGACGGACCCGCGGGTGAAGGGGTTCTCGACGTCGGTGGAGCTCCAGGTTCACCGGGACAAGCTGCTGGTGGACGTGTGGATGCAGTTCACAGACCTGTCCGCGTGGGAGTGGCGGCAGGTGGCCGACGAGTCGCAGGACAAGACGATCTCCGACGAGGAAATCCAGAGCGTCCTCGTCGGGACGCGCGCCCTGATCGTCGAGTACGGGCTGCTGCTCGAGGGGGCCGGCGCGGACGGGAAGATGCAGCCGCTTGCGCTGAAGCTCGAGAAGGAATCGGTCGACCTCGGGAACGACCGGACGACCGCGGACGGGCGCGTGAAGCTGAATTTCCAATGGACGGTGAAGGACTTCGTGCCGGCGACGGGGGTGAAGCGCGAGCTGGTGCTGACGTTCAACAACGCGTGGCAGCAGGCGACGCGCCTGGTGGGACGCGTCATCCGCGAGGGAAACATCACGCTCGGGCAGCCCGCAGGGGCGACCGAGACCTTCGCGACCGTCTCGGCAGGCCGCGACGCGCCGATGGCGAAGGCCGGCTTCATCCTCTCCCTCTGGTTCGAGGTCCCCGAGAAATTCGACCGCCCCGGCGACTTCTTCACGACCGAAGGCAAGTGGGTCGACATGACGACGGGACAACTCCAGGACAAGCCGCCCCCCCGCGGATGGCTCGAGAAACTGAACCGCGCCTGGGACGACCGCATCCGCGGCTTCATCAAGGGCGACAAGTCCCCGCCCCTCGGCGTCTCCCTCATCATGATCCTCGTCGCCTTCTGCTACGGCGCCGCCCACGCCATCGGCCCCGGCCACGGGAAAACCCTCGTCGCCGCCTACCTCGTCGGGTCCCACGGGCGCGTCGGCCACGCCCTCCTCCTCGGCCTCACCGTCACCCTCTCCCACGTCGGCGTCGTCATCGCCGTCGGCGTCGCCCTCCTGTTCTGGAAAGTCAACGACGAGGGCGTCGCCCGATGGATCTCCCTCTTCAGCGGAATCACCATCATCGGCATGGGCCTGTGGCTGCTCTACTCGCGCTGGCGCTACGGCCTCGGCCACTCCCACGGCCCCGGCGGCCACACGCACCTGCCTGGGGAAGGGCATTCGCACGGGCACGACCACCTGCACGGGGTCGTCGGCGACCACGACCACTCCCATGGGCACGATCACGACCACGATCACTCCCACTCGCACGATCACGATCACCGGCACGACCACGCCCACGATCACGGCCACATCGTGACTCTTCAGCCCCTCGAGGCTCCGAAGATCACGCCCTGGGACCTCGTCACCACCGGGATCCTCGGCGGCATGGTCCCCTGCCCCGCGGGAATCCTCATCCTCGTCCTGTCGCTCTCGGTCCAACGCGTCGGCTGGGGGCTCATCCTTCTCTCCGCCTTCTCGCTCGGCCTCGGCGGCGTCCTCACCATCATCGGGATCCTGCTCATCACGGCGAAGCGCTTCATGGCGAGCCACCTGACCGGGAGCGGGCCGTGGCTCAAGCGGCTCGCGGTCGCTTCCAGCGCCCTGATCGTGGTGATCGGCGTCCTGCTGACGCTCCAGGCGATCCGCGACCTGAGAACCTGAGCAGAAACCTCCCTGCGGCGCGCGACACGAGTCCGGCCGACGCAGCCTGACCTGCAGGAACTTTGCTCAGGCTCTGAGGGCGCAAAAAAAAGGACCCGCGTTTCCGCGGGCCTTGTGTCATCCGTTACTCCCGACTCCCAACCACCAACTCCCAGCTCCCTACCCCGTCGCCCTCTTGCTCAGCGTCAGGATGTTCCCGCCCTTCGGGTGCGACTTCAGGTCGAATACGTCCATCGCCTGCCGCGTCACGGTGAACACCGCCTTGCCTCCCGCATCCTTCATGTCCGGCTCGATCTTCTTGCCGTAGTCGCTGAACTTGATCGAGACCTCGTTGTCGCTCGCCACCATCAGCACCTGGTACGTCGCCTGCTCGTTCGCGCCGTACGCCTTGTCGCAGATCGTCGATGCCGATTCGCGGACGCTCGCTTCCATCGATTTCGCCAGCCCGTCGTTGAACCCGGCGCGTTTCGCGAGAAGCCCCGCCATGGTCACGAGACCCTCGGTGCACTCCGGCGAACACGTCAGCGTCATCTGGATCGGCGTGAGACGGCGGCGCGGCAGGAAGTTCGCCTTGCCGTCGCGCGTGTAGGTGAAGATCGCGCTGCAGCGCGGGCACTTGTAGTTGCCGGGCTCGGGGACGATCAGGGTGGCCTTGCAGGAAGCGCACTCGAGCTGTTGGCCGGAGACGGCGACTTCTTCGCCCTGCGGGGGCGCGAAGGACTGTGTAGAAGCGGGGGCCTTGGCCATCGACGCGGGGGCGGGCTGCGGCGGGGGCGGCGGCGCGGTGGCCGTCGAGACGCTCGGAGCGGCCGCGGCGACTTCGACTTCCTTCTTCACGGCGCCCGTCATCGAGGCGACCGCGTCGTTGCGGCTGCCGAAGATCTTGAAGAACGCGTTCAGGCCGAGCATGTCGAACACGACCTTGACCTTCGGGTGCAGCTTCACGAGCGCGATGCCGCCGCCGCGCGGGTCGAGCGAGTCGGCCAGGTTCACGAGGAACCCGAGGCCCGTCGAGTTCACGTACTTGATGTTCTCCATGTCGAGGATGAACTTGATGACCCCGTCATCCTTGACCTTGTTCATCTGCTCCTGGAAGGAAGGCACCGTCTTGGCGTCGATCGAGCCCGCGAGAATGATCACGGCGGTCTGCGGGTTGACCTTCTGAACGTCCCAGGTGAGATCCGGCATGCATCCTCCAGTTGTCGGACGCCAGGAACAGGCCAAACGGCCGGGAAGAGGGCGCGCCCCGCCCGGACCGGCGTCTGCCTGCCGCCCCCGCCGAGGGCGCGGCCAACGCGACGCCGCGGAAATCCTAGCAGCGTCGGGAGGGGCGGGTCAAATCATTCAGGATTTGAGAAGGGAGCAGGCCGGGGGGAGCGGCGGCGGCGAGTTGGCGCCCGGCAGGAGAGGACAATTCCGGCGCCGCCGCCACTCCCCCGCGGCCTGCTCCCTTCTCAAATCCTCGGACTGCAACGACTTCCATGGCAGTCCGAATTGAATTGGAAGGGACGCTTCCCTCCCCTTATAATCCTGTTCTCCACGAAACTACTCCTCCGGAGATGCCCATGGCCGGTGAAGACCTTCAGCGCGTCGGCGAAGTCCTGATTGAAGAAGGGGCGGTTCTCGCCGAGGACATTGCGCGTGCCGGGGAAGAGCGGAAAGGATCGCCCGTGCTGGCGGCGCTGGTGGGTTCGGGGGCGCCGCCGCGGACGGATCTCGCGCGGTTCCTTGCGGCCAGCTACCAGATCCCGCACGTCTCGATCGCGGGGCTGAACGTGGCGGCGGACGTGATTGCGTGCGTCCCGAAGGACCTGGCGGAGAAGCACGAGATCGTCCCGGTCGAGAAAGCGGCGGGGATCGTGTTCATCGCGAAGTCGAACTTCTTCAACCGCGCGGCGGTCGTGGACGTGCGCAAGGCGACGGGGTTGAAGGTGAAGGTCGTGGTGGCGCCGGAGGCGGAGTTGCAGGCGGCGCTGAAGAAGTACTACGGGATCTCGGTGGGCGGCGGCGTGGAGGTGGCTGCGCCGGTCGCGGACCTGCCGCCGGAACTGGTGCGGAGCACGGGGAACACGAAGCGCTACACGGCCCCGCCGGGACGGACCGCGGCGCTCGCGCCGGCCGACCGCATCTCTCTGCTCTTCACGGAGGACTGGGCCCCGGCGCGCAAGAACGGCCAGGGGTCGTCGGCGCCGGTGAAGGCGGTGGCGATCAGCGCGGAGGAGTTCCAGGTCGCGGAGCGCGCCACGCGCATCGACCACATCCGCTCCTGGGAACGGCAGTACACGGGTTCCGACCCGATCCCCGCGATGCGGATGTCGAAGTAGCGTTGAGGGCGGGCCTGACGAACCCGGACGGCCGCCGGGCCGATTCCCTGCGAGGAGCCGACCGCGCCGATGCCTGACTTCTCCCGAACGACGAAGATCGCGGCCTGCGTGGGCTTCCTCCTGCCCGGCGTGGGGCAGGTCGTCCTCGGCCGGCTGACGCGCGGCATCTGGTTCTTCGTGTGGTTCGCGTTCGTCGCGAACGCCACCGCCATGGCCCCCGTCATCTCGGCCCTCGGCCCCCGCGTCGACCCGCGCGGCTGCGCCGTCGCCGCCGGCGTCATCTGGCTCTACTCCGTCCTCGACCTCCTCCGCATCCTCGTCTGGCGCCGCCGCAAGGCCCTCGAGGAACGCAAGCGCGAACGCTTCCTCAGCGCCTTCGGCTACTACCTCCGCGGCGAATACGCCCGGGCCCGCGCCAAGCTGCGCTCCGTCCTCCGCATGGACCGCGACGACCCCGACGCCCACTTCCACATCGCCATGACCTACAAGCGCGAGGGCATGCCGCGGCTGGCCAAGCGGCACTTCCGGAAATCGCTGGCGCTGGATCCGTGGAGAAAGTGGGAAGAGGAAGTCGCGCGGGAGCTGAAACAGGCGTAGGAACAGGAAAACCGGGGGCGCATGAGCGACGAACGGTGCGGGGCTGAGGAAGGGCCGAAGGAGTACTGCGGCCTGTTCGGGATTTACGGGCACCCCGAGGCGGTCCACAAGACGTTCTACGGGCTCTACTCGCTGCAGCACCGCGGCCAGGAGAGCGCGGGGATCTGCTCGACGAGCGGCTCGAACCTGCTCGCGCACCGCGAGATGGGCCAGGTCGGCGAGATCTTCACCGACGAGGTCCTCGCTTCCCTGCGCAACCCTGTCGCGATCGGGCACGTGCGGTACAGCACGACGGGATCGAGCACGATTCAGAACGCGCAGCCGCTGCTGTTCAACTACGCCGCGGGGCCGATGGCGATCGCGCACAACGGGAACCTCGTCAACAGCGGGCAGCTCCGGCGCGACTTCGAGGCGCGCGGGTCGATCTTCCAGACGTCGACGGACAGCGAGACGATCATGCACCTGCTGGCGCAGCCGTGGGACGGGTCGGAGGACGAGCGGATGATCCGCGCGCTGCGGCAGCTGCGGGGCGCGTTCTCGCTCCTGATCCTGGCCCAGGACCGGATGTACGCGATCCGGGACCGGCACGCGTTCCGCCCGCTGTGCGTCGGGACGCTCGACGGAGTGCCGGTGGTCGCCAGCGAAACGTGCGCGCTCGACATCGTCGGGGCGAAATACGTCCGCGACGTGAAACCGGGCGAGGTCATCGAATTCTCCGCGAAGGGCGAGCGGTCGTTCTTCTTCCCGGAGAAGACGGAAACGCCCGCGCACTGCGTCTTCGAGCACGTCTACTTCGCGCGCCCGGACTCGCTCGTCTTCGGCGAAAACGTCCACCAGGTGCGCATGAACCTCGGCCGCGCCCTGGCGAAGGAACACCCCGCGAAGGCCGACATCGTCGTTCCCATCCCCGACAGCGGCAACGACGCCGCCCTCGGCTTCTCCCACGCTTCCGGCATCCCCCTCGACCACGGCTTCGTCCGCAACCACTACGTCGGCCGCACGTTCATCCAACCCACCCAGGGCGCCCGCATCTCCGGCGTCGGCCTCAAGCTCAACGTCATCCGCGAGGTCGTGCGCGGGAAGCGCGTCGTCGTGGTGGACGATTCGATCATCCGGGGGACGACCAGCCGCGGCCGCGTCAAGCTCCTCCGCCAGGCCGGCGCCACCGAAGTCCACATGCGCATCTCCTGCCCGCCGATCGCCCACCCCTGCTTCTACGGCATCGATTTCCCCAGCCCCGAGGAACTCGTCGCCGCACGCATGAACGTCGACGAAATCCGCGCGCACCTCGACCTCGACTCGCTCGGGTACCTCTCGCTGGAAGGGCTCCTCGGCTCCGTGACGAACCCGAAGGAACACTACTGCAGCGCCTGCTTCGACGGCCGCTACCGCGTCCCGATCGGCGAGAAGTTCACGAAATTGCAGCACGAGAGAAAGTGCTGAATCCTCAACACTCCTCGAACCGTCGAGTAGCATCGCGCCCCTTCAGCAACCCCAGGAGCGAAGATCCATGGCGCGCATGACTTACAAGGACGCCGGCGTCGATACGGTCTCGAAAGACCGCTTCATCGACAAACTGTTCGGCCTCATGCGCCGCACCTACAACCCGCGTGTCATCGAGAACGACTGGGGCTACGCCGGGTTCTTCGCGCTGAACGGGCCTGCAAACCTCTTCAAGAAGGCCTACAAGGACCCGGTGCTCGTCGGCTGCGCGGACGGCGTGGGGACGAAACTCAAGATCGCGCAGAAGACGGGCAAACACGACACGGTGGGGATCGACCTGGTCGCGATGAGCGTGAACGACCTCATCGTCTCGGGCGCGGAGCCGCTGTTCTTCCTCGACTACATCGCGATCGGGCCGATGGACGAGAAGATGATGCTGGATGTGGTGAAGGGGATCGTGCGCGGCTGCGAGCTGTCGGACTGTGTGCTGCTGGGCGGCGAGACGGCGCAGCACCCGGACGACTACGGAGCGGGCGAGTACGAGATGGGCGGATTCTGCACGGGGATCGTCGAGCGCGAGCGCATCATCGACGGCAAGTCGGTGGAGGTCGGCGACACGGTGATCGGCGTGGCGTCGAGCGGGCTGCACTCGAACGGGTTCACGCTGGTGCGGAAGGTGCTGATCGAGAAGGAAGGGCTGAAGTACTCGGACACGGTCCCGGGGCTGCGCGGGAACCTGGGTGAAGAGCTGCTGACGCCGACGCGGATTTACGTGCGGGCGATAAAGCACGTGCTGGCGCCGTACCGGACGAAGAAGGTGGTGAAGGCGATCGCGCACATCACGGGGGGCGGGATCGTGGAGAACGTCCCGCGCGTCATCCCGCCGAATGTCGACGTGGAAATCAAGGTGGGCGAGATCCCCGTCCCGCGCATCTTCGGCCTGCTGCAGGAAAAGGGCGGCATCCCCGACGACGAGATGGTGCGCGTCTTCAACATGGGGCTCGGGCTGATCCTGATCGTCGACCCGTACTACGCCAAGGCGGTGGTGCGCCGCCTCCAGGAGTCCGGCGAGACGGCTGCCATCGTGGGAACGGTCAAGAAGGGAAAGCGAGAGGTCCAGATCAAGTGGAAGTAGTGATCATCCCGGCACGACGGCATCTCCCTGCAGGTTTGAGATTGTCTTCTTGAAGTTGCCGTTTACTTGCGAATTGACATGTTGTAGTTGCTGTTTCTCTCCGCGATACGACGCCTTCGAACATTCGCCCCGCAAGCTCGGCCATCCCCCCCGATCTCACCTCCGCTCTGGCAATCCGCTCCCCTTCAGGTACAATCCCCCCTTCGTTTTCCGCCTGATCCCCGGGGGGATCGACGCGGCCGCCGCCGCGACTTGGAGGACTGCCCGTGAAGAAACTGTCAGCCTTGCTCTTCGCCTGCACTGCCGCCGGCTGCGCCACGAACGGCGACATCGAGAAGCTGTCCGGGCGCCTGGACGCCGTCGAGGACCGCCAGATCGCTTCGGACAAGGCGGTGAACGGCATGATCCAGCACGTCGAGCAGCTCGAGCGCGAGCTCAAGGCGCTGGGGTACCGCGTCGGCGACCTGCAGAAGAAGATGGACACGCTCTCGCCGCCGTCGCGGCCGCTGTCGGGCGACGACATCAAGACCGCGCTGAACAACGTCCCGATGGACCCGGAGACGCAGGGGAAACTCGAGGCCTACCTCAAGGAGCTCCCGACTCTCCCGCCGGACAAGGCCCTCGAGCTCGCCGGGGCGTTCGAGAAGAAGGACGTCCTGATCCACCACTTCGTCCGCCTCATCCGCAACCCCGCCGCGCCGTCCCGCTCCAACGCGATCTTCATCCTGACGAAGCTCAAGCCCGTGGAGACGGCGCCCGTCCTCGAGCCGTACCTGAGCGACGGAAGCGTCCGCGGCGAGCTCCTCAAGATCATGAGCGTGTGGGAGCCGCACGACGTCACCCGACAGGCCCTTCTCAAGCACGCCAACGAGGGCACGGAGGCCTGGCGCGTGATGCTGGCCGACGCGCTGGCGCACGCCGAGTGCCGCGACGGGATCAAGACGCTCATCCAGTTCCTGTACAGCCCGGACACGACGATCCGCCTCCCCGCGATCGAGGGGCTCAAGTGGGCGACGGGGTTCGATCTCGGCTACAAGACGTACTCTTCCACCGAGGAGCGCCGTGCGGCCGCCGAGAAGTGGGAGGCCTGGTGGAAGGAGAACGAGGCGAAGTTTGAGTTCCCGAGACGCTGAGGTCTGCGTCCGGATCCTGTCCCGCCCCGGCTGCCACCTTTGCGAGGAGATGAAGGGGGCGGCCGAGGTGTTCCTGATGTGGTACGGGTTCCGGGTCGAGGTGGTGAACGTGCTGGAGGACGAAGCGCTGTCGGCGCAGTATGCGGAGTCGGTGCCGGTGGTGTTCATCGACGGGAAGCTGGCGTGCAAAGTGAAGATGGAGCCCGCGCGGTTTGCGCGGATGCTCGAAGAAGCGGGGGCACGGAAGCCGCGTGACTGAGGAGAGCATGACGGCGGGGCAGGCGGGATCGGCGCCGGCGGGGCTGCCGGGAGCGGGAGCGCCGCAGGCGCAGGACGACCGCGCGGATCCGGCGGTGCACTACGCCTACCTGGGGCTGGCGATCATCCTGTACGGGACGCTGGCCGGGTGGAGCCTGTACCACGTCCACGCGCTGGCGGCGCGGCTCGAGATCGGCGGCAAGCAGCTTCCCGCGTTCTCGAAGCCTCTCTTCTCCGCCGTCACGCAGTTCGGCTCGCTCCTGTTCCTCCCCATCGGGGCGTTCGTGCTCGCGGAGATCGTCATGCCCCGCCGCCTGACGCGGGTCTGGCTGGTCTCCACGCTGCTGCTCGTGCTGCTCGGCTTCTACGTCGCCGTCGCCCTCTGGCTTCCTGCCCGGGGAGCGAGCATCCAGTGAAAGCGCGGCTCAAGAACCGCAAGCGGGCCACGAAGCCGGCGATGACGACCGGCGCGGAACCGGCCTTCGAGCAGTCGCAGAAATCCCCCGCCGCGCCGCGCGATTCCGCCGCGGGCGGCACCGCGACCGACTGGGCCAGCCCGCTCACCCAGCGCTACGCCGGCCGCCGCATGATCGAGCTCTTCGGCGACAAACGCCGCTTCACCACCTGGCGCGACCTCTGGATCGCCCTCGCGGAGTCCGAGCGCGAGCTGGGGTTGCCGATCACGGAAGCGCAGATCGCGGAGATGAAGTCGGCGCGCGACCGCGTTGACGCCCGGCGGGCCGGCGAGATCGAGCGCCAGACGCGCCACGACGTGATGGCCCACATCCGGCATTTCGGCGAGCAGGCTCCGGGCGCCGCGGGGATCATCCACCTCGGCGCGACCAGCATGTTCGTCGTCGACAACACGGACCTGATCGTGATGCGGGAAGCGCTGTCGCTGCTGGTCCCGAAAGTGGCGCGGGCGTGCCGGGCTCTTGCGGACTTCGCGCGGAAATGGAAGGACACGCCCTGCCTCGGCTTCACGCACTTCCAGCCCGCGCAGGTGACGACGGTCGGGCGGCGGGCGTGCCTGTGGCTGCAGGACCTGCTGATCGACCTGAAGGAGCTGACGGCGCGCCGGGATTCGCTGAGGTTCCTCGGCGTGAAGGGGGCGATCGGGACGCAGGCGTCGTTCCTAGCGCTGTTCGAGGGGAATCGCTCGAAGGTCGAGGAGCTGGACCGGCGGCTGACGCGGAAGATGGGGTTCGCGAGCGCGTTCCGCGTGACGGGCCAGACGTACACCCGCAAGGTCGACGCGCAGGTCGTCTCCGCGCTCTCCGGCGTCGCGCAGAGCGCCGCGAAATTCTCGAACGACGTCCGGCTCGCGCAGTCGCGCGGCGAGATGCAGGAGCCGTTCGGCAAGGGCCAGGTCGGCTCGAGCGCGATGGCTTACAAGCAGAACCCGGCCAAGAGCGAGCGGATCGCCGGGCTCGCGCGGTTCGTGATCTCGCTCGAGGCGAACATGCCGCTCACCGCCGCCGCGCAGTGGTTCGAGCGCACGCTCGACGACAGCGCCAACAAGCGCCTGACGATCCCCGAGGCCTTCCTGGGCGCCGACGCGATCCTGAACCTCGTCGTCAGCGTCGCCGAAGGCCTCGTCGTCTACCCCAAGGTCATCGACAACTACCTCCGCCAGGAGCTTCCCTTCATGGCCACCGAGGACCTCCTCATGGCGGCCGTGAAAGCCGGCGGCGACCGGCAGAAGCTTCACGAGAAGATCCGCGAGGCCTCCGTCGCCGCGGTCTCAAAGGTGCGCGAGGAAGGCAAGGCGAACGATCTGTTCGACCGCCTCGTGGCGGACCCGGCTTTCGCGGCGATCCGCGGCAAGGCGGCGGAGTTGCTGAACGCGAAGCGGTACGTAGGGCGCGCGCCGGAGCAGGTGGAGCTGTTCCTGGCGGAAGAGGTGGAGCCGGCGCTGAAGGGCGTGCCGCTGGCGACGGGGGACGACCTGGAAGTCAGGGTCTAGCGCCCTCGTCCCCGGCCACATCCTTTCGTGTCCTTTCGTATCCGCGCCAGGCTCGTGGTCGTTTTGTCGTACAGGTCATCCGCGCTCTTCGACCTCATTCGGGCCCAGAAGACCAAGCAGGGATGCGTCAGGGAAAACGGCCACGAGCCTGGCGCGGATAAGAAATGATGGGAAATGATGCGCGGCCGTCTGACGGGAGCGGGCAATTTCGGTCGTGCACCGGCGCGGGTCCCGCGCTCCTGCCCCTTCAGCCCCCCGCCCCCGTCCGCCGATACTACCTTACACTTTACATTTTATAAGCCACATAATGTAAATCCGCCCGCCCCACCCCCCTTTTCATGCCGTACCATTTCCTGTGACCCCTATCACCCGGAGGACCTCGCCAGCCATGGATAGCCCCACCAAACGGACGACGCGCTCCACGAGGGAGGCCGACCCGGCCCCCGCGCCCGCACCGCCGCCCCCCACGGCTCCCCCCTCCGGCCCGCGAAAGCTCTTCAAGATCGGCGAAGTCATGCAGTACACCGGCCTCACCCGGCAGACCGTCCACAACTACACCATGCTCGGGCTCATCCACCCCGCTGAGACCACGGCCTCCGGCCACCGCCTCTACGACGAGCAGGTCTTCAAGATCGTCGAGTGGATCAAGATGCTGAAGGCGCACCATCAGCTCCTCGAAGTCCGCGAGATGATGGCCAAGAAGTTCCCCGACTACTACGCGCCCAAGGCCTGAGCCGTGGCCTCCCCTGCCGATGCGCCGTCTCCCTCGCTGCGAAACCTCGCGCGCTGGCGGGTCGTGCTGTTCTTCCTCGCGATCGGGTCCCTTCCCCTCCTCTGGTTCCTGGCCGGCGGCGGCGTCGGGACCGCCGCGGAGCGCGCCGAGCTCAGCCGCGCGCGGCAGGCGCTGACGGAAGGGCGGTTCGGCGAGGCGCGCGCCCGGGCGGAGAACATCGTCGCGCGGCGGCCGATCACGTCCGAATCCCCCGCCGACCTGCGCATCGTCGCAGGCGAGGCCTCGCTGCTCGCCGCTTCCGCCCGCCTCGAGGAGTGCGCGCGGGACCGGAGCCCGGGGGCGAGCGCGCTGGAGTTCGCGGCGTGGCGCGCGGCGCAGGGGGCGGCGATGGGGGCGGACGCGCGGGAAGCGCGGAGCCTGCGGCTGGCGGCGGCGCGGCGGATGATCGCGCTGGGGTACGCGCCGGAGGCGATCGCGGAGTTGGAGCGGCTCGAGACGGGACGCGAGCTGGGCTCCGACGGGCGGCGGGACCTCGCGGTCGCGCTCGCGGACGGGAACGCGGACGACCAGGCGCGGGCGGTCGAGACCGCGCTGCAGCTCGTCGCGACCGATCCACAGGGGGCGGAGAAGGGGCTGTCGCGACTGGCGCTCGGGCGCGTGTACGCGAAACTCGGGCGGGCCGCCGAGGCGGACGCGGAGCTCGCGGGGGCCGCGGAGGACCTCAAGAAAGCCGGACGTGAACGGGAAGCGGCCGAGGCGGTGCTGGCGCGCGCGATCGCGCAGCTTTCCACCGGGCGGGCCGCCGAGGCGGCGACGCTCCTCCGCTCCCTCCTGGCGCACGGCGCGGGGGCCGACCTCCGGGAACGCGCCGGAATCGCCCTCCTCGAGGCCGACGCCGTCGCCGACGACCCGCTCTTCCCCGCCGATTTCGCCGAGCTCCGAAATCTGCCGGCGTCGCCGGAAGCGCTTTTCGCGGCCCGGGCCCGGGTGGCGCGGCGCCGGCTCGAGGCGGGGCGGCGCGCCGACGCCGTGGCCGCGTATGCGGCGGCGTTCGAGCACCTCGGCCCGCGGGAGTTCCCGAACGCGCTCGCGTCGGCGGACGGGACGCTGGGCGACCTCGCGAACCTCTTCCAGTACGGCCCCGACCCCAACGACCTCCCCGGCCTGGCGCGCGCGTCGGAGGGGCTCGCGCTGTCGCTCGGCGACAGCGAGCCGGCGCTGGAGCTCGCGGCGGCGATCGCGGCGCGCCGCGCGGAGCTTGCCGACCAGCGCGCCCTCGCGTCGCGGAAGGCCGGCACGCCCTCGGCGGAAATCGAGTTCGAGGCGCGCGCGCTTCACGGCCGCTCCGCCGAGCTGCGCCTGCAGGCCGCCGACGGCCCGAAGATCCTCAAGGCGCACTCCACGGACAATCGCTTCCTCGGCGCCCGCGAACTGTTCCTCGGCGGGTTCTTCGAGGCCGCGGTCGGGCCGCTGCGGCGCCTCGCGCACGAGTTCGACGCGGGCGACGACCGGGGGGCGGAGGCACGCTGGCTGGCGGCACGGTCGCTTCAGGAGCTGAACCGGCACGAGGAGGCCGCCGAGGTGCTTTCGAAGTTCCTCGCGGAGCACCGCGACGCGCCGCGCTGGGCGCACGAGGCGTTCTTCGCGCTCGCGAGGTCGCAGGAGGCGCTCGGCCGGCTGGAGGAGGCGGAGCGCACGCTCACGGACTTCCTGTTCGGCTACGACAACGTCACGCCGGAAGCGCCGCGCTGGAAGGACGCGCTGTTCGCGGTGGGGCAGGTCCAGGCGCGCCTCGCCTCGGGGCTGCGCGCCGCGGGCAAGGACTCCGAGGCCGCCGAGCGCGCCGCCCGCGCCGAGCGCAACCTCGCGGAGGCCGCGAGGCGCTTCCCCGCCGCCTGGGCGCAGCGGTTCGAGGCGGAGGCGACGCTCGGCCGCATCGCGATGGCGCGGCGCGCGTGGGACGAGGCGGCGAAGCGGCTGCGGTCGGCGATCCTGCTTCCCGGCCGGGCGCACGACGCGGAGAGCGAGCGGGAAGCGCGGCGGGTGTCGCTTCTGCTGGGGGAGTCGCTGTGGCAGCTCGGGGAGACGGCGGCGGCGCTGGAAGCGTTCGGGCAGGCGTGGGCGACGGACGGGGGAGGGGAGACGGCGGTGGCGCTGTCGCGGATGGCGGACTGCCACGAGAAGATGGGGGACGCGAAGCAGGCGGGGCGGTTCCGGGAGCGCGCGAAGGCGGCGCTGGAGGCGTGGAAGGCGGCGTCGGGGAGCGGGCGCGGGGAGCGGGCCGCGGAGCGGCTGCTCGAGCGGCTCGTGGCGGGCCGATGAACCTCGCCGCGCGCGCCGTGACGCTGGCCGCGAATCTCAAGGCGCGACGCGCCTGGTACGAACGCCTCGCCGAGCTGGCGCGCGAGCAGCTGGCGGTGATCGCGGGCGACGGCGCGGGGCTCGCGGAGCTGGTGGACCGCAAGCGCGCGGTGATGGCCGAACTCGAGCGGCTGGCCCAGGCCGCGCCGGGGTTGCGCGACGAATGGGAAGCGATCCGCGGCGGGCTGTCGAAGGCGGAGGCCGCGCCGGTGGAGGCGGAGCTCGAAGCGACGGCGAAGGTGCTGGAAGCGGTGATGAAGTCCGAGGAAGAGGCGCGGAAGCTGGCCGAGGGCGCGCGGGCGACGGTGTCGGAGGAGATGAAGGCCGCTTCGGAGTCGCGCCGCGCGGCGGCGGCGTACGGCCGGCCGCCGTCGCAGGCCGCGCCGCGGTTCGTGGACCGGAAGGAGTGATCGTGAGCCCCCAGGCCGAGCCCGCGAAACCGGACGTCGCCGCCCTGATGGAGCTGATGCGCTCCTTCAACGAGACATCGGAGCGCCTGAAGCAGTCGCACGACGCGCTCCAGGGCCGCGTCGCCGAACTGACGCGCGAGCTGGAGGAGAAGAACCGCGAGCTGGCGCGCAAGAACCGCCTCGCGCTGATCGGCGAGATGGCCGCCTGCCTCGCGCACGAGATCCGCAATCCGCTGGGCGGGATCCAGATGTGGGCGTCGATCCTCGAGGACGACCTCCCGAAAGGCGGCGAGTCCCGCACGACGCTCGAGAAAATGATGCGCGGCATGCGCGGGCTCGACCGGCTCGTCGAGGACATGCTCGACTTCGCCCGCGACATCCAGCCGCAGCGGCGCGCCTGCGACATGGGCGCCATCCTCGAGGACGCGCTCCAGGGCGCCGAGCGCACGCTGGCCGAAAAGAAGGTCGCCGTCGTCCGCGACGTCGCCCGCCCCCTCCCCGTCCACGCCGACCCCGCGCTGCTGTCGCGCGTCTTCCTCAACATCGCCGTCAACGCCGCGCAGGCGGCCCCCGAGGGCGGCCGCCTCGAGATCGCCGCTTCGCGCCACAACGGCCGCGTCCGCGTCACCCTGCGCGACAACGGCCCCGGCATCTCCGCCGACGCCCTCCCGAAGATGTTCACCCCGTTCTACACCTCCCGCTCCCGCGGCACCGGCCTCGGCCTCGCCATCGCCCACCGCATCGTCGAGGCCCACGGCGGCACCATCGCGGGCGCCAACCACCCCGACGGCGGCGCCGTCTTCACCGTCGATCTCCCGGAGGCCCCGTGAGCCGCGTCCTGCTCGTCGAAGACACCCCGATCATGCGCGAGTCCGTTTCGGAAGCGCTTTCGCGCTCCGGGCACGAGGTGAAGGCGTTCGCGGAAGGGCCGGCGGCGATGGAGGAGGCGCGGCGGTGGGCGCCGGACCTGGCGATCACGGATCTAAAAATGGCGCCGATGGGCGGGCTCGAGGTGCTCGCGGAGCTGCAGAAGATCCACCCGGGGCTGCCGGTCATCGTGATGACCGCCTACGGCACGATCGAGACCGCCGTCGAGGCCATGCACCTCGGCGCGTTTCACTTCATCCAGAAACCGTTCAAGGCGCAGGAACTCGAGCTGCTGGCAAAGCGCGCGCTGGAGCACGGCCGGCTGACGCGCGAAAACGAGTCGCTGAGGGCGCAGGTGGCGGTGGACCGGCCGGCGATCGTGGGGCTGAAGTCGCTGAAGGACGAACTGAAGCGGATCGCCGCGACGGACGCGACCGTCCTGATCCTGGGCGAAACGGGCTCGGGGAAGGAAGTCGTCGCCCGCGCGATCCACGCCGACTCCCCGCGCGCCAACGGCCCGTTCCTCGCCGTGAACTGCGCCGCGCTCTCCGCCGGCCTCCTCGAAAGCGAACTGTTCGGCCACGAAAAGGGCGCTTTCACAGGCGCCGACCGCCAGCGCAAGGGACGCTTCGAACTCGCCGAGGGCGGCACTCTCCTCCTCGACGAAGTCTCCGAGATCGACACCAACCTCCAGGCCAAGCTCCTCCGCGTCCTGCAGGAGCGGTCGTTCGAGCGCGTCGGCTCCTCGATCGCGCGCCGCGCCGACGTCCGCGTCGTCGCCACCACGAATCGCGATCTCCGCACGGAAATCGAAAAGGGCCGCTTCCGCGAAGATCTCTTCTTCCGCCTCAACGTCGTGCCCGTCAGGGTCCCTCCGCTGCGTGAGCGGCTCGACGACCTGGAGGCCCTCTGCGCGCACTTCCTGCACGGCCGGAAAAAGCTCGCCGCCGACGCGATTGACGCGCTGCGTCATTACCGCTGGCCCGGCAACATCCGCGAACTCTTCAATATCCTTGAACGCGCCTGCGTCCTCGTCGCCTCCGACACCATCCGCGCGGCGGATATCGCGCCGTGGCTCGGCGCGACCTCGTCCGCCTCGGCCCCCTCCCCCGCTCCGGTGTCGGCCTTCGAGGGCCTGACCATGGAGGAGATCGAGAAGCGCGCCATCGCGGCCGCGCTTCAGGCGCACGGAGGAAACCGCCAGAGGACGGCCGCGGCGCTGCAGATCGCGGAGCGCACGCTGCGGGACAAGGTCAAGAAGTGGGGATTGGGATGAGCCTGAGGCCGACTGGTTTAGCGTATCCGAAGTAATGTGGTCGCCTGCATAGAAGGCGACGGACCAATCGGTGTAGATCGTCCATGCCGCGCGCTGTAGAGTAGAGGCACCATGGATGCGCGCCTGCTGGGCATCGAGACCGATCCCGTCCGTGTGGCCGAGGAAGACGTGGCCCCGTATAGAGGCCTCTCGCCGGTGGAATGTCATGCGCAGTTCGTCGATCTGATGAACTCCACAGACCTCCAGATGCGCTCCATTCCGGTCGAGGAATGGTACAAGGCATGGAGGGCATTGGACGCCGTGGACGATCCCGGCCGATGGTGGGAGCGGGTGCCTTCAAGATGATGCTCGGCCCGGAAATCAACGAGGCACAACGGGCGATTGTCGCCATTCTCGATTCCCTGCGAGTGCCTTACGCGCTCGGCGGAGCGATCGCGATGAGCTACCACCGATATGTCCGCGCCACGCGTGACATCGACTTCCTGATCCTGCTCCCCGCGGTCCAGTTTCAGTCCTTCGCCGACGCGCTGAACGCTGCAGGTTTCCGGATGCACGACGAGAAGGACCAGCCTGTGGCCGTCGAAGTCGCGCCGTTGGTTCAATCTACGAGGGACCTCGGACTGTGCCGGGTCTGGTGGAAGCATGTCAGGGTGGAACTGTTCGTCCCCAAGGTCCCTCTGCAGGATTCCGTTCTGAAGCGGAGGTTCCGCGTCGAGGATGGCGAATCCGGCGTCTGGGTCACCACCGTTGAGGACCTGATCCTGCTCAAGATGATCTTCCATCGGGACAAAGACCTGGTTGACGTTCGCCGCCTGATCGCCGCGAATCGTGGCAGCATCGATCGCGTTTATATCGAATCGTGGATCCCGAAAACCCTCACCGGAACAGCCGGGCTGGAACTTCAAGAAATGCTGCAGGCTGCCGGGGCGTAGCAATCCCTGGAACCGTCTCACGCCCCGGGGATCACTTCGACTTGCCCGCCGAAGCGCGGAGGTTGAGGTGAATCCCCCCGGATCTCGCGGGACGTGTCCGAGTATGATTTGGGCATGAAGTCGCGAATGCCGTCTAATGCGGCTCTTGATCGGATCTTCACCGGGGCCATGGCTGCTCGCGTCATCTGGCTCTTGAGGGGCATAAAGCTCCCATGAAGTGGCTGATGCTGGCGCGCACGGCCCAGCCCTCCTTCCCTGCCACACAGTCGGATAGATGGCGGCATCTACAGAATCCTCCGCAACCTCGGACTCCTCGCCCCCGAGGATTCTCGCGCCCCTCCGGTCGCCGCGGCCGCCTCTTCCTCCGCCCTGAGCGAGTCGAAGGGCCCACCGCTGCCCCAGGCCACCTCTCACGGGCTCGTCTCCCCCACCGCGCTCCCGGCTCAGCCCCCTTCTCCGAGCTCCCCGCATGGGACCTCCCCGAGCCTCCTGGTCCCGAGCACGCTTCTCAGTCGGACTCCGACCCCGGGGATCACGCAGACTTGTCCGCCGAAGCGCGGAAGAGGTGAGACTATCCGTGGACTTTATTCGATCCCTGACGAATCTTCAGTCCGCCCGGTATCAGGCCCCCCTACCCGCTCCCCGGAGACCCTCATGAGTCCTCGCTTCCTGGTCCTTGCCGCCCTGCTCGCCTGCCGGATCGCCGCTGCCGAGGAACCGGGTTCCGATGTCCGGGAGTTCGTTCAGTTGTCCGCCGACGGCTCGGATTTCGAGCGCGCGCGCGCCCTCGGCGTCCGGATCCATCTCCGGGGAGGCGCGTTCGCGGAGTTCCTTGAGGAGTCGCTGAAGCGGGATGACCTCGCGACGGCGGGTGGGTCGCTCGCCATGGACGCGGGAGAGGTGTTCGGCGGGGAGCCGGGGCTCGCCGAGATCCTGAAGCCCGAGTTCGGCAGGCAGGAGGACGAACGCCTCGCCTACGTCGTCAAGCTGGCCTTCGACCTGGACCTCGCACGGGCGCTCTGCGGCGAACTCCTCGGCCTCGCGCTCGGGAATGGAGCGGCGACGATCCCCGCACGAGTCGGGCTCTGTGCATGCCGCGACGGACTCGTCCTCGATCGCCTGCTCGCGGCGTCGAAAGAGGCCGGCCCCAAGGGCGACGCCGCGACCTCCATCCTCGCTAACAACGCGGCTGCCGCGTCGCGCACCCGGCTCCGCGAAATCGCGGCGGACAAGGCCCTTCCCACCCCACGCCGAGTCGCTGCGCTCCGGGGCCTCGGCGGCGAGGGGCGGGCCAGCGATGCTGTTCTCGCCGTCAGCCTCCTCCACGACCCGGATCCGGCGGTCGTCGAGATCGCCCTCGAAGTCCTCGTCCGCGACGGGTCTCCCTCCGACCCCGACCGCCTCGGCGAACTCTTCACCGGCGGCGAGCCGCGCTTCGCCCGCAGCACCGCCGTCCTCCTTTGCATGCTCGAGGACCCCAAGGCCGCCGCAGCGGCCCTGGAGCTGGCGCGAAAGAACCGTGCCCACGGCGCCGAAGATCTCTACCTGCGGGCCGGTGCCTCGGGCCTTGCAGAGATCCGGGAAGAGCTTGCGCAGGAGTTCGAAGGGGAAACGGACACGAAATGGAAGAATGTCCTGCTCGCAGCGATTGGCGCCGTCGGGGACGAAGAGGCGCTGGCGTTCCTGGTCCGGCACTGGGACGAGGAGGCACTGGAGGACGGGCGGATTGAGGGAATCGCATGGGCGATGAAGCGGTCGCCGGAGTCGATGGATGCGGCCCTGTCGCTCTGGCTCGACCGCACCTGCGGCGACACGATCGGGCTGTCCGGGGTGGAGATGGCCTTCGTGGCCGGGTCACCGCTCGGGGCCGAAGAAGCGCTGGTTGACGGCCTGCTGCGCCAGTTGACGGACCTCGCCGGCCGCCCCGCGATCCGACGGTCCCTCTGCCGGTCGCTGCAGTTGCATTGCGGGGCCGAGTTCGGCACGGGCGAGGACGCGCCGGCGGCCTGGAATGCGTGGTGGAAGAAACACCGATTCGCGTGGCAGGAGGGACACAGGACGAGGTGATTCCTTCCGGCCAGCCTCGGCGGCGGCGCGGCGCGTTTCCAAGTTCCTATGAGTTATGCGTCGATACGGAGCGGCCCGCCGGGCTACGGCAGGTCCATCGCCGCCTTCAGTGCCGAATCGATTTCTGAAAGTTCCCGGGCGGGCAGGGTCCCGATCGGCTTCTGGAGTTTCGCGCGCGCCAGCGTCGTCACCTGGTGGCACAGCGCGATGCTGTCCGATTTCAGCGAAGCAGTGCCCTTCGGCAGGGGGACGACAGTTGCTCGCCGACGCGCCTGGGATTCGGACGTCGAGATGGGGACGACGATGACGGAGTTCCAGTTAGCGGTCTGGTTGAACCCGTCGTGCGAAACGACGACGACGGGCCGGGTTCCGCGCTGCTCCGAGCCGGAACGGGGCGCCAGGACGGCCCAGTAGACGTCCCCGCGCTTCACTTCGACTCCGCGTCCAGCCTGAGGAGCGCCTCGATACCCGCGGCCTCGAGGGCGGGATCGATGTCCTGCGGGGTACCGCCGAATTCCGCGGCGTAAGAGGCGATCTCGCGGTGAAGGGCCACCTTGCGGGCGGCGGACAGCCAGGAATCGATGGCTTCCCGGGCGACGCGGGTGGCGGGTGCACGACGGCGCTCCGCTTCGGCCTTGAGACGCGCGTAGAGGGACTCCGGCAGGGGGATGTGAATGTTGCGCACGGCGGGGTGTCGCTCCGGTTGGAGAGGTGGCATGAAATCATGCCAGAAATTATGGATGGCTGCAATGTTGCAAAGTTGACAGGGTGCATGCCCGTGGTTGCCCGCTCTCATGGCGCGCCGGCGTTATCTTTTCCCGTCATTTCTTATCCGCGCCAGGCTCGTGCCCGTATTCCCGGAAGATCCCGCCGTCCTGCCGCCCCGTTCTGCTGTGCGAACATGAAGTCAAAGAGGGCGCGGGTGGAGTGTCTGACAAACGGCTACGAGCCTGGCGCGGATAGGAAAGGACACGAAAGGATGCGATAGCGCGGGGCTCCTGCGAATGGACTATGGGACGCCACGGGAAACTCGTGGTGGTCAGTGCAGGACCGGTCATGCAGTCAGTCTGACACGGCCGATAGCGGGTGCATCCTCCTGCCCGGAAACCGGCGAAGTTTGCCGGCACTTCTTGCCGAAACTAGAAGAAGAGAAATCCCCGGGAGGGAGCGTTCCGGACGGTCTAGCCACAAGCCATTGCGACACAACAGGTTAGATCGAGCCGCGAAATGCCACCCCCCCGGCCCTTGGTTTGCTTCCTGCCAGTCGGGATTCCGTGTCTACCGAACCCAAGTTGAGGAAAGAGACCGATGGATGTCACGAACGCCGGCGCCATTCCCACGATGGAGGCGGCCCTTGCCTTCTCCTGGAAGCGCCACGAGGTCATCCTCAACAACATCGCGAACGCGAGCACGCCGGGGTTCCGGGCGCAGGACCTGTCGGTGGACGGTTTCCAGGCGGCGCTTCGCAAGGCGAGCCGCACCGAAAAGCGTTCTGAGCCGATCGTGCTGGGCGGCATGCCCTCCCGGCCTGAAACCGCTTCCCTGCCGGCCCGTGCGGATCTTCGATTCCTGGATCCGGTCCCGGTGAACGGGATCCCGGGGCACGACGGCAACGACGTCACGCCCGAGGTTGAGGCGGCGAAGATGGCGAAGAACGCGGCGTTCTACACGGCGATGACGCAGCTGTTGTCGCGGCAGTACGACCTCATCGAAAAAGCCATCCGGGAGCGCGTGTAAACCATGCTCGACGCCCTCGACGTTTCGGCCAGCGCGCTTGCCGCCCAGCGGATGCGCACGGAGGTCATCGCGAACAACCTCGCGAACGCGCACACGACGCGCGACGCGCAGGGCCGCATCAACCCGTACCGCCGGCAGGATGTGGTGTTCCGCGTCGGGGCGAAGGGCCACCCCGGCACGGCGGGGGTCCACGTCGAGAAGGTCGTCACCGATGTCAGCCCCTTCCGCCTCGAGCACGACCCGGGGCACCCGGACGCGAACGCGGAGGGTTTCGTGCAGATGCCGAACGTGAACCCCCTGGTCGAGATGGTGAACCTCATGGATGCGACCCGGGCCTACGAACTCAACGTCACCGCGATGGACGCCACCAAAGGGCTGTTCAGCGCGGCACTGAGGATCCTCGCGTGAGCGACTTCGTGCTGCCGATCGGGCCGCAACCGATCCGACCTGAAGGGCCGAAGGTGGCCGGACAGGCGGAGGCGCCCGAGAAGGCGTTCAAGGACGTGCTGAAGGAGTCGATCGAGAAGGTCAACGCCCTGCAGAAGGACGCGGAGTCGGCGCAGGCGGCCCTGGCGACGGGCCAGACGGACGACGTCGCGGGCGTTTTCACGGCGGTGCGAAAGGCCGAGCTGGCCTTCGAAGCGCTGATGCAGATTCGGAACAAGCTGGTGGACGCCTACGACGAAATTCAACGCATGAGGATCTAACTGCAGTTGCGAGTTGCGAGTTACGGGTTGCGAGGAACGGCCAGGCCAGGGCCCTTCCTCGCAACCCGTAACTCGCAACTCGCAACTCCGCTCACGGAGCAGCCATGGACATCCTGAAAGACCAATTGACCCGCCTGCGCGCCTTCCTCGCCAAGCTCTCGGGCGCCCAGCGCGTCTCGCTCGCGCTGCTCGCGCTGGTCGTGGTCGCCTCCTTCTTCATGCTGTTCGCCGCGGCCCCCGGACGATCCATGGTGCCGCTCACCCCCGCCGGCTCGCCGCCGGACGTGACCTCGGCGGTGCTGGAAGCGCTGAAGGCCAAGGCGGTCCCCTACCGCCTCGAGAACGGCGTCGTGATGGTTCCCCCCGAGAAGCGCGACGAGCTGTTCGTGCAGCTCTACGGCGACGGCGTGCTCCCCCAGGGCAAGAACCAGTTCGAGTGGCTCTGGACGCAGGACGTGTGGACGACGACGGAAGCGCGCCAGCGGCTGCAGTGGACGGACACGCTTCGCCGCAGGCTGGAAGGCGCGATTTCCTCGATGGACGCGGTCGAGGCGGCGGCGGTGCAGATCGCGCCGGGCGAAGACCCGGAGACGACGATCAACGCGCGGCCGGCGAAGGCGAGCGTGCACCTCAAGCTGAAGCGCGGCCGGACGCCGGGGGACGTGAACGGGCGGGCGATCGCGGAGATGGTGGCCGCGAGCATCCCGAACCTCGCGCCCGAGGCGGTGATCATCACGGACACGGCGATGAACTCGTACGAGGTGCCGGACCCGAAGACGGCGCACATGCTCGCGGGCACGGCGCTTCAGCTCAAGAAGGAGCACGAGGAGTTCGCGGCGAAGAAGGCGAAGGACGCGCTGTCGTTCCTGTCGAAGGTGTCGGTGCAGGCGAACGTGGACATCGACATGGAGAGCGTGGAGAAGGAGACGAATAAGGCGCTGGCGCCGGAGACGGCGGTGCGCGTGTCGGAGACGACGGAGAAGCCGGGGACGTCGGTGGGCGGCGTCCCGGGCGTGGCGAACGCGCTGGAGCCGGGCGGGCTGGCGGAGCCGGGGACGACGGGCGGGACGCCGGAAGTCGTCGCCGCGAACGAGACGACGTCGCGCCGCGAGTTCGACAACGTGTTCGGTTCCGAGAAGACGCACACGGTGACTCCCCCGGGGAAGATCAAGGCGATCACGCTGGCGGTGGTGGTGCCGTACGCCGAAGCGGTGCTGGCCGCGGACGGCTCGAAGGCGGGGTCGACGGAAGCGACGCAGGAGAATCTCGCGAATAACCTTCGCGACTGGACGCTGCTCGTGGCCCGGGCGTGCAGCGTGGACGTGGCGCAGATCAAGATGCACCCCGTGTCCTTCCCCGAGCCGGTCGCCGTCGCGACGCTGGCTCCCGCTTCCGAATGGCGCGAGATCGCGACGCGCTACGGCGAGAAGGGCGCGCTCGTGCTGCTCGGGCTCGTCGGCCTGTTCTTCATCTGGCGCATCGTGCGGGCCTCGGTGCCGCGCGACGTCCTCGCGGAGATCGAACGCGTCCGCGCCGAGCTGGCGATCCCGCCGGAAGGCCCTTCGCTCGACCCCGCGACGGCGACGGCGGACCTCCGCAGCGCGCGTCTGCAGGAAAAAGTGACCGACATGATGCGCCGGAACCCGCAGGCCGGCGCGAACCTGATCCGCAACTGGATCGTGCGAGGTGAGTGATGAGCCCAGCCAAGGCGATTGAACGGACGGGGCTGCGCAAGAGCGCCGTGCTGCTCGTGTCGATCGACCCGGACCTGGCGGCGAAGATGCTCGGGGAGATGGACAAGGACATGATGCGCGAGGTCTCCGTCGAGATCGCGAAGCTGGAGGGCGTGACGCGCGAGGAGCGCGACCAGGTGCTGGAGGACTTCCTGCGGAACACGATGCAGCTCGACGTGACGGCGCAGGGCGGGCTGCCGGCGGCGCGCGACCTGCTCTCCCGCGTCCTGGACCCGGTCGAGGCGAAGAAGATCGTGGAGACGATCGAGGCGGCGACGCGGTCGACGCCGTTCGGGTTCCTGCGCAAGGCGGACCCGCAGAACCTGTCGACGTTCCTCTCGAACGAGCATCCGCAGACGGTGGCGCTGATCCTGAGCTACCTCCCCGCCCACCAGGCGGCGGAAATCCTCCAGGGACTCCCCCAGTCGCGGCAGATCGAGGTCGTGCGGCGCGTGTCGCAGATGGAAGTCACGAGCCCGGAAGTGCTGGCGCAGGTCGAGGGCGCGCTGGAGAAGCGGCTGTCGTCGCTGTTCGCGGAGGACCTGCGGCGCGCGGGCGGCGTGAAGGCGGTCTCGAGCATCCTGAACCTCACGGACCGGTCGACGGAACGGTCGATCCTCGACGCGCTCGAGGAAGAAGACCCGCAGATGGTCGACCGCATCCGCAAGCTCATGTTCGTCTTCGAGGACATCAACAGGATCGACGACCACGGCATCCAGATCATCCTCAAGGACGTCGAGACCGGCCAGCTCGCCCTCGCGCTCAAGCTCGCGGACGACGAGCTCAAGGACAAGTTCTTCAGGAACATGTCGAAACGCGCGCAGGAACTGCTGCGCGAGGAAATGGAGTACCTCGGGCCGCAGCGGCTGTCGGACGTGGAGGCGGCGCAGCAGGGCATCGTGGACGTCGTCCGCAAGTACGAGGACCTCGGCGACATCGTCATCGAGGGCCGCGGCAGCTCGCAGATCGTGGTCTAACGGAGAACCATGGGAATCCTCAAGCCGAAGGCGTCGCCCGGCGTTTCGCCCTTCCAGGTCCGCGACCTGGAAGCGGAGGCTTCCGCGCACGTGGAAGCGGCCCGCCAGAAGGCGGACGCGATCATCCGCGCGGCGAAGGACGAAGCGGCGCGGATCGTGAGCGGCGCGGCGGCGGAGCGCGCGGCGGCGATCGAGCGCGGCGTGGCGGAGGGCCGCGAGATCGGCATCGAGAAAGCCCGCGCGGAATCGAGGCTCGCCGCGCTGAACGAAGCCCAGGCGCGCCTCTCGCCGGGCGCCGCGCGCGTCGAGGAACTCCTCGGCCGCCTCGGCGCCGCCCTCGAGGAAGCTCTTCATGGCGCCACGGCGGGCGCCGAATCCGGCGTGATGCGGCTGGCGGTGGCGATCGCGCGGTCGGTGGTGAAGCGCGAGGTGCGTGTGGACGAGTCGATCGTGCGCGGGAACGTGTCGGCGGCGGTGATGCTGGCGGCGCGACGCGGCGGCCTGGAGATCCGCGTTCACCCGGCGGACCGCGTGCTGATGGATCAGTTCGCGCCCGAGCTCGCGGCGCGCTTCGACGGCCTGAACATCGCGCAGGTGATCGAGGACGAGTCGGTCGGCCGCGGCGGCGCGAAGGTCTCCTGGGCCGAGGGTTCGGCCGACGCGGGGATCCAGGAACAGCTCGGGCAGATCGAGAAGATGCTGCTGGGGGAAGCGCGTTAGCGCCCCCATGAACTACCTGACCACCGCGGCGGACCGGATCGACGAGAACTCCCCTGTTCTGCTGTCGGGGCGCGTCGTGAGGATCGTCGGGCTGGTGATCGAGGCGGAAGGGATCGCGGTCCCGGTGGGCGCGGTGTGCGAGGTCGGCCCCGAGCGGGTCCGCGCCGAGTGCGTCGGGTTCCGCGAGGACCGCGCGCTGCTCATGCCGCTCGGCGAAACTCGCGGGCTGCGCCGCCACGACGCCGTCGTCGCGGTCCCCGGCGGCGCGACCGTCCCCGCGGGCCCCGAGCTCCTCGGCCGCGTCGTCAACGCCCTCGGCCAGCCGATCGACGGCGGCCCCGCGCTCCACGTCGCCGCCCGCGTCCCCGTCTACGCCGCGCCGCCGCCGGCCCTTTCCCGCCGCCGCATCGACAAGGCCCTCTCCACCGGCGTCCGCGCCCTCGACGGCTTCGCCACGCTCGGCGCCGGACAGCGCCTCGGCCTCTTTTCGGGAAGCGGCGTCGGCAAATCGCTGCTGCTCGGCATGATCACGCGCAACACCGCGGCCGACGTCGTCGTCGTCGCGCTCGTCGGCGAGCGCGGCCGCGAAGTCCGCGACTTCCTCGAGCGCGACCTCGGGCCCGAAGGCCTTCGCAAGGCCGTCGTCGTCGTCGCGACCGGCGACGAACCCGCCCTGCTCCGCGCCCGGGCGCCCTTCGTCGCCACCGCGATCGCCGAGGCCTTCCGCGACCGGGGGCAGAACGTCCTGCTCCTCATGGACTCCATCACGCGCATGGCCAACTCGCTGCGCGAAATCGGCATCAGCGCCGGCGAGCCCCCCGCCACGCGCGGCTACCCGCCATCCGTCTTCTCCACGCTCCCGAAACTCCTCGAGCGCGCCGGCCGTGCCGACACCGGCTCCATCACCGGCCTCTACACCGTCCTCGTCGAGGGAGACGACATCAACGAACCCGTCGCCGACGCCGCCCGCGGCATCCTCGACGGCCACGTCTGGCTCTCCCGCTCCCTCGCCCAGCGCGGACACTTCCCCGCCGTCGACGTCCTCGCCTCCATCTCCCGCCTCATGTTCGAGGTCGCTTCCCCCGAGCACCGCGCCGCCGCCGACCGCGTCCGCGCCCTCCTCGCCGCTCACCGCGGCGCCGAGGACCTGATCGCCGTCGGCGCGTACCAGAAGGGCGCCTCGCCCGAAGTCGATCGCGCCATCGCTTCCATGGACCGCATCAACGCGTTCCTCAAGCAGCCGCTCATGGAGAAAGCGCCGCTGGAAGCGACCGTCGCGGCGCTGCGCGCGATCGGGGAGAAGTCATGAAACGCTTCGAATTCCGCCTCGACTCGCTCCTGAACCTGCGCCGCATGGCGGAGGACGGGGCGAAACGCGCGTTCGGGGAAGCGCGTATGGCGGCGGAACGGCAGCGGGAGCAGGCGGCACGGACCGCGGCGGATGAAGCGATGGCGATGCGCGAGCTCCGGGAAGCGCAGACTGGCCGGGAGCTGCGCGTGGCGGACCTGCTGGCGCACCAGCGGCACGTCGTGGCGATCGCGCGCCGGCTGGCGGCGGAAAAGGCCCGGCTGGGCGAATGCGAGGCCGCCGCGGCGAAGGCGCGCGAGGCCCTCGCGGCGGCGATGAAGGACCGGAAGGTGCTGGACCGGCTGCGCGAGCGTCGCGCGGCCGAGTGGCAGGTTGAAGTTCTGAAGGACGAGCAGCGCGCGATCGACGAAGCTTCGGCCGCTTCGCGCGCCGCGGGAGGATCGCGATGAGCCGGTACCTTGAAGCGGCGGGGCGTGTGGGGCTGATCTTCTGCGTGGTGACGACCTGCGCGCTGGCGATCTTCGTCGGCGCGCTGGGATTCGGCGGGTTCCTGTCCGGGGAGCGGCTGGACGCCGCGGTGCGCGGCCTGCGGGGCGAGGCGCCGTCGGCGCCGCCTGCGCCGGTCGTGGCCGCGCCCGTCGAGCGGACAACCCCCGGCGAGCTCCGCGAGCTGGAGACGCTCGTGGCGATGGCCGAGGCCCGCGAGCGCGACCTCCGTCAGCAGGCGGACCGCGCGAGGGCCGAGAAGACGGCGAGCGAGAAGCCCGCGGCCCCGGCGCCCGCCAGCGGCGGCCCTTCCGCGACGGGAAACACTTCGCCGGACGCGAACTTCAAGTCCAACCTCGACGTCCTGCGCAATCACGTCCCGAAAACGGCCGCCGCGCTGATGGCGGACTGGGAGACGCCCGAGATCGTGACGTACCTGAAGGCGATGAAGCCGTTCGAGGCCGCCGACATCGTGAGCGCCCTCCTGGCGATGGGACGCAAAGGCGAAACGGACTACGCGAAGAAGGCGAAGGACGTGCAGGCCGCACTCGGAAAGCAGTAGTGAGTATTGAGAGTTGAGTGGTGAGGGTGTTCCTCAACGCTCAACTCTCGACACTCAACGCTGTCGTTTGCTGAGAAAGGAGGTGAAGACAATGCAGACACAGTCGATTTCAGGAAACAGGTTGGCGGACCAGGCGCCGGCGACGCGGGACAACGAGCCCGCTTCGACGGCTTTTTCCGCCGTGCTTGGGTCGTTGTTCGCGGCGTTCCCGGCGGGCCAGGCGCCGGATGTCGCACGGGAAGCAGGGCCACAGGGCCGGCCGGATGCCGGGCGTGACGTCGCGGACGCAGTTCGTCCCGGCGGCGCGGACGGCAGGCGGGAGCGTTTGTCGCAGGAGGAATCCTCGACTCCCCCGATCCGCCAGCAGCTGGAACCCCGTTCCCCGGGCCGTTCGCAGGAGACCTCGCCGTCCCCCACGCCTCGTGACGCCTCGGCGTCGCCGGCAGGGACCGCGGAGAAAGCGAGCACCGGCCGGAGCATCGCCCCGTCCGTTCCGTCCGCTTCCTCCGCACCGCCGTCCGGGATCACCGTCGCTCCGGTTTTGCCGGCGGACGGGAATCTCGTGGCCTCACCCGTATCGTTCATCGTCGCTTCACCGCAGGGACTTGAGACCCCGCCGGAATTGGCCGGACTGAACGTGCCGTCGCCGGACGCCCCGGCCCTCGCCGGGAACGCCGCCGCCGCGCCGCTCTCCCCCGCCATGCCCGTGCCGCCGGCCACGCCCGCGCTCCCGGCCGGAGACGCTTCCGTCTCCGCCCCGACGCCCGCCGCCGCCGACTCCCAATCCCCCGCCGTCACCGCTTCCGGCCCCCAGGCCGGCCCTGCGGCCCCCGTGCTCCGCTCCGCGCAGCCGGCGGGCCCGCTCGCGCCGTCCTCGGTCGAACGCGTGGCCGCCGCGGTGAAAGCCCAGGCCTCCCTTGGCGGAGGCCGCATCAAGATCCTGCTCCACCCGCCTCACCTCGGTCCGCTGCGGATCGAAGTCGCCGTCCGCGACGGAGTCGTGTTCGCACGCATGGAAACCGACTCCCAGTCCGCACGGCACTCCCTCCAGCAGCACGCGAACGACCTCCGTCAGTCGCTCGAGGACCAGGGCCTCACGCTCGGCCGCATGTCCGTGTCCGTCTCGCAGGGCGATGGAAACGGGTCCGAAGCGCTGTTCGCTTCCGGCCCCGGACGTTTCTTCGGCGACGCCGAACCGGAGACCGCTTCCGATTCGCGCCCCGAAGCGCACATTCCCAGGCTGCTCGACGTGACCGTCTAGAGAGGAGCAACAGATGAACGTGACTTCCCTGACGTCCCCGACGGAGTCGCTGATGAACGCGACCTCCGCTTCGCAACGTGCAGAGGTCACCCGCGACGACTTCCTGAAGCTGCTCATCACGGAGCTTCGGAGCCAGGATCCGATGGAGCCCATGAAGAACGAGGAGTTCCTCGGGCAGATCGCCACGCTCAACCAGATCGAGAGCTACGCGACGCTGACCGATTCGCTCCGCAGCCTTCAGCACTCCGGCGACCTGGCCAATGCGTCCTCCATGATCGGCAAGGCCGTGATCGGCATCACCGACCAGGGCCTCGAGGGAGGCGGCGTCGTGTCCCGCGTGGTCGTCCTTGACGGACAGGTCCGGCTCGTCGTCGGCGACCAGACGATGTCCCTCTCCGCCGTCGCGCAGGTCTTCCTGCCGGCGCCCGCGGAGGAGACGGGAGCGTAACCATGGATCCTCTTCGCAACATTCCGGGCATCGGGAACGCAGCCGCGCCGCAGCGCGCCGGGCAGTCGCCGGCCGCGGGCGGGCCGAAGTTCGCCGACGTCCTGAAGTCGAAGCTGGAGGGAGTGAAGTGGTCGGCGCACGCGCAGCAGCGGCTTCAGTCGCGGGGCATCGCGCTCAGCGACCGGGACCGGCAGCTGATCGACGGCGCGCTGAAGAAGGCGGCGGAGAAGGGCAGCCGGAATTCGCTGTTCCTGCTTCGCGACATCGGGCTGGTGGTGTCGGTGCAGAACAAGACGGTTGTGACGGCGGTCGACAAGGCGGACCTGAAGGAGAGGGTCTTCACCGAAATCGACTCGACCGTGATCCTGGACTAATCGAGCTGGCCCCGAAAGGGAGGCTCAGGAAGGGGTTCCGAGCGACCGAGGAACCCCGCTTTCGAGGTGGACTGACATGGCTTTGATCCGGGCAATGAACTCCGCCATCAGCGGCCTCAGGGCCCAGCAGGTGAAGATCGACACGATCGGCAACAACCTCGCGAACGTGAACACGACGGGGTTCAAGTCGAGTTCCGTGGATTTTGCGAGCCTTCTCAGCCAGACGCTGGGCTTCGGCGCCGCGCCGTCGGGGAATCTCGGCGGCAAGGATCCGTCGCAGGTCGGGCTGGGAGTTCAGGTGGCCGACACGCGGATGAACTTCCTGCAGGGCAATTTCGTCGCGACCGGGGTCGCCACCGACCTCGCGATCGACGGGGACGGGTTCTTCGTCGTCCTCGACGGGAACGGGCAGGAGCTGTACACGAGGGACGGGACGTTCGGGCTCAACTCGAACAGCCTGCTGATCGACCCCTCGACGGGTTACCGGGTCCAGGGCCTTCTCGCGGACCTTTCCACGTTCACGATCACGCCGAGCGCGTCGCTCTCCGACATCACGATCCCGCTCGGTTCGCTCACGATCGCGAACGCGACGTCGAAGTTCTCCATCGACGGCAACTTCAACGGCGGAGGACCCGTCGCTTCCAGCGGCAACGTCCTCCAGTCGTCCGTGCCGCTCATCGACATCCCGGGCGGCACGCCGGCGACGCTCGCCACCCTGCTCACGGACCTCGGCCGCCTCGACACCGGCGGCCCGGTGGACTTCGCGCTCTCCTCGGGCGACGTCCTCGAGTTCCAGGCCGACAAGGGCGGCCGGTCCCTCGGCGTCCGCAAGTTCCAGATCTCCGCGGGTCCTCCCACCGCAGGGATCGACGACACCGGGGAAACCGTCCAGGACCTGCTGGACTTCCTGGAAGGGGCCCTCGGAATCAACACGTCGCTCTCCAGCGCTACGTGGGGAGCTTCCATCTCGTCGGGATTTGTCGGCCTCACGGACACCGTCACGGCCTCCGGGGCCACCCTCACCGGTGACTTCCTCGCCGCTGGCGTCCGCCCCGGCGATTACATCCGCTTCACCAGCGGCGCCGCCGCCGGCCAGAGCGCGCAGATCGACACGATCGCCGTCGCGGCCGGCATCACCACCCTCACGTTCCTCGCCCCGCTCGATGCGACCGTCCCCTTCCCCGTCACCGGCGACGCGTTCGAGTTCAACGAACGCTCCCGCGTGGCGATCGGGGTGACGGCCGGCACGGAAGACGGGGCTTTCTCCGATGCGGGTCCCACGCCGGACAGGCGGGTCGACGAAGCGTCGGCCGCCGGGGTCATGCGGATTTCCGCGAACGCAGGGACGCTCAACGCATTCGACAACGTCGTCCTGTCGAGCGGCGGGAATCGCCTCCTGCTCTTCAACGAGACCGCCACCGCCGTCGGGGAAACGGCCCTGACGCACGTCACGGCGTACGACTCCCTCGGCCAGCCTCATGACATCGCCATCACGTACATGATCGAGTCCAAGCGGTCCCCCACGACGCCGGACGCGGTCGGCACGCGGGTGCGGTGGTTCGCGGAGTCGGCGGACCAGGTGCAGACCGGGCTGTTCGGCACGCCGGTCGGCACGGGCACGATCGACTTCGACGCGACCGGGAAGTTCGTCAGCGAGAACCCCGGCTCGGCGATCGATATTTCCCTCGTCGTCGAGGGCGTCCTCACCGCCCTCGCCGCCGACGCCGACCATTCCAAGATGACGGCCCTCGCCTCGACCTCGTCGACGCTCTTCACGAGCGACAACGACGGTTTTGCCGAAGGGACGCTCAACGATTTCGCGGTCGGTTCGGACGGGGTGGTGACGGGCATCTTCTCGAACGGCCAGACGCGGTCGATCGCGCAGGTGATGATGGCCCGGTTTGCGAACAACGAAGGGCTGCTGAGCGTCGGGCAGAACTACTTCCAGGTCGGGGCGAACGCGGGGACGCGCCAGATCGTGGCCCCCGGCGCAGCCTCGGCCGGTTCCGTCCGAGGCGGGTTCCTCGAGGAGTCCAACGTGGACATCGCCAAGGAGTTCACCGACCTGATCGTGGCCCAGAGGGCGTTCCAGGCGAACACCCGCACGATCAGCGTCGCGAACGAATTGCTGCAGGACCTGGTGAACGTGATCTAGCCTCAACGAGGGCCCGGGGCATCCCCCCGGGCCCTTCCCCGAATCCCCCGGCGGGGGGTTCCGGGAAGGGACACTCGACGCCAGCCGGAGAGGAGGTTTTGCCGATGATCAAGGTATCCCGCCTGAACGGGAAGGAGTTCGTCGTGAATGCCGAGATGATCCAGTTCATCGAGGCCACGCCGGACACGGTGATTTCGCTGGCGAACAAGGAGAAGGTGGTCGTCCGGGAGAGCGTGGATGAGGTCATCCGGCGGGTCGTGGACTACAATCGGATGATCCGGGGGCCGGTGACGGGCTGAGCGCTTTGGGGGGAGGAGTTTTGAGCTGCAGGCTCGCGATCGCGAGCCCGGGGCCCAACACTCACCATGCTTGATATCACCACACTGATCGGTCTGCTCATCGGCATCGCCGCGATCGTCCTCGGCGTGCTCGACGCCGGCGGGCAAGCCCGGTACTTCTTCAACCTCGGCGCCCTCGGGATCATCCTGGGCGGCGCCGGCGGTGCGACGATCGCCCAGTTCCCCTGGAGCGACATCGTCGAGTTCCCGCGGGTCCTGGCGAAGCTGTTCTTCCACAAGGCGACCGACGGGATCCAGATCGTCCGCGACTTCGTCCGCTACGCCGAGATCGCCCGCAAGGACGGCATCCTCGCCCTCGAGGGCGTCGCCGAGGAAATTCGCGACCCCTTCGTCGTCCGCGGCCTCCAGCTCGCCATCGACGGGACCGACCCCGAGGTCATCCAGTCCATGCTGAATACGGAGCTGGAAGGGATCGCCGCGCGGCACGAAGTCGGCCGCAAGTTCTTCGAGACGCTGAGCCTCTTCTTTCCGTCGTTCGGTCTCGTCGGGACGCTGACGGGGATGATCATCATGCTCGCCCAGCTCGACGACCCCACGAAGGTCGCCCCCGGCATGTCGCAGGCCCTCTGCGCCACCCTCTACGGCACGATCGGCTGCTACGTCTTCGCCAACCCGTTCGCCAAGAAGCTCGAGATCCGGTCGCGCGAGGAAATCCTCATCAAGGAAATGATCATCAAGGGGATCCTCGCCATCCAGTCCGGCGACAACCCCCGCATCGTCGAGCAGAAGCTGCGGCTCTTCCTCCCGCCCCGCGTCCGCCAGCAGATGGAGGGCGAGCGCGCATGATCTCCCCTCGCCGCCCGTTCAAGGCCGGCGACGAGTCGGCGCCGCTCTGGATGATCTCGTTTTCGGACCTCCAGGCGCAGATCCTCGTGTTCTTCGCGCTGATCCTTTCGTACGCCACCATCGACCGCGTCCGCGTCTCCCAGGTCGGCGCTTCCTTCAGCGGCTCGCGCGGCCGGGAGAACCCGCCCCCCCGCGACGACTTCATCGTGTGGTGGGTCATGACCCACCAGATCGCCACCACCACCGGCAAGGCCGTCACCCCGGAACAGTGGGGCCCCGACGGCCGCGAGTTCCTCATCACCCGCACCAAGGAAGGCCTCCGCATCTCCCTCGAGAAAGCCATCTCCTTCGACGAGGGCTCCGCCGAGCCGCGCGCCGACCAGCTCGACGCCATCTCCGGCTTCCTCCGCTTCGTCCGCGGCTCCCTCAACAAGGTCGATATCCGCGGATTCACCAGCCCGAACGAAGAGCCCGCGGACGGCGATCACTGGAAGCTGTCCACGGCCCGCGCGCAGTCCATCGCCAACCTCCTCATCCAGGGACGCGGCGAGGCCGGGATCGACCCGGCGCGCATCCGCGTCACCGGCATGGGCAAGAACGAGCCCGTCGTCGACATCCTCGAAACCCGCGATCCCTTCCAGTGGCAGCGCAACCGCCGCGTTGAAATCATCATCCTCGAAGACAAAGTGAAGCTGAAGTAATGCCCCCGCGCCTCTCTCCCCCGACCCCCACCCGTCCCGCCGGCGCCGCCGCGGGCGCCGTGCCGCCGTCACCCCCGCCGGCCCGCGGGTCCACCCTCACCCCGCAAAACATCGCCCTCTTCACCGTTTTCCTCGTGCTCGAGGCGCTCCTGATCGTCGCCCTTCTGCGCAGGGTGGAAGGGCCGGCACCCGTCGTCGCCGCCGACCTCTCAAACCAGGAGTACATCGACCTCGACACGACGACGGTCCCCGTCCACTCCTCGAAGCCCGGCCTCGACGTGAGGATCACCATCCGCGTGGAGGCGTCGATCCTGGTGGCCGGAAGCGGGACGGAGCGAGCGAAGGCCCGGGACATGGTGCGGTCGATGGCCCCGCGCATCTCGGACGAGATCGCGCGCATCGTCGGCGTCCAGTCCGCGGAGCAGGCCGTCGACCCCGGGAATCGCGAGCGGATCAAGGACAAGCTGCGCAGCGCGCTGAACCAGTCGGTGTTCCGCGAGGAAATCGCGAAGGAAGTGGTGTTCCGGTACTACGGGCCTTAGCCCCCGCCCAATCCCTCGCCCACCCCCGCCCCAACCCGCATTCACCCTTGCCCCCGCCGTTTTCCCCGCTTCAGTCGCCTCCCCTTCTCACCCGATAATTCCTTAGACTATGCCCATGGCCGAGCCACCCAAACCCACCGACGCCGACGTCGAACGCCTGATCAAGCAGATCACCGGCGAGGGCACGTTCCCCGACCGCGGCGCGGCTGCCCGGCCCGCCACCTTCAACCCCGCCCAGCCCGTCCCCGCGTCCGTCGAGGGCGTCCTCCCGCAGGAAGCCCTTCTCGACATCCCCCTGAACGTCCGCATCGAGCTGGGGCGCACGAAGATGAAGCTCGAGGACGTGCTCGCGCTGGGCAAGGGTTCGGTCGTCCCGCTCGACCAGCTCGCCGGCGAGCCGCTCGACATCTACGTGAACGACAAGCTCGTCGCGCGCGGCGAAGTCCTCGTCCTCCACGACAATTTCTGCGTGAGAGTGACGGAAGTCGTCGGCCAGAAGTAACCGCGCCGATCCTGCTGGAGTTGCGCGCGATCCCCTGCCGATAAATCCCCGGCAGTCCCTTGGAGAGGGGATCCCCCGTGCGCACGGCCATCCTGTGCCTCGCGCTCGCCGCCGTTTCGCTCGCGCCGCGCCTTGCGGCCGCCGAAACGCCGGCAGCCGACCGGCACTTGTTCGAAAAAGACCTCGCCTTCGGCGGCGACGGCGAGTCCGCGCCCGCCGACGCGCGCCCCCCCTCCGCCTGGTCCGCGTTCGGCTCGTTCGCCGGCTACGCCATCGTCCTCGTCCTCCTCGTCGCCGGCCTCATCGTCGTCACCCGCAAGGCCATCCCCGGCGCGCGCCGCTTCGGCGCCTCCAGCGCCATCGAAATCCTCGGCCGCCGCAGCCTCACGCCGCAGGCCCAGCTCTTCCTCGTCCAGATCGGCCGCCGCGTCCTCCGCGTCGGCGTCGCCAAGGATGGCCTGTCGTACATGGGCGAAGTCGCGGACGCCGACGAGGTCGCGCTCATCCGCGGGCAGTGCCTGGGGACGAGCGAAGCGTCGGCCTTCAAGGAAGCGCTGGCGACGCAGGAGAAGCGGGAGGAAGCCCCGGCGCCGAAGGTCGTCGCGGAAGAGCCGGTTGTGGAAGAGCCCGCGGAGGCCGTGAAGAACGAGCTCGAGGCGATCCGCAAGGTGGTGAACGGCTGGAGGGCGTCCGCATGAAGCGTCTCCTCGTGCCGCTCTGTGCGATCGCCTTTCTCGCCGCCGCCGCGGCGCCGGCGCACGCGCAGGGGATGATCCCGACCTTCCATCATTTCGACCGCTCCGAGGATCCCGAGAAGGTCGTCACGACGCTCGAGATCCTCGTGATGCTGACAGTGATGGCGCTCGCGCCGTCGATCCTCGTCCTGACGACGGCGTTCACGCGGATCGTCATCGTGCTGTCGTTCGTGCGGCGCAGCCTCGGCACGCAGGACCTTCCGCCGAACAACATCGTGATCGGCCTGTCGCTCATCCTGACGTTCATGGTGATGGGCCCGACGATCCGCGAGATCAAGGCGAACGCGGTCACGCCCTACCTCGAGAGCAAGATCACCCAGGGCCAGGCACTCAACGAGGCCGTCGAGCCGATGCGCAAGTTCATGTTCGCGCAGACGCGGCGCAAGGACGTGAAGCTCTTCCTCGACATCACGAAGACGCCGGTCCCGAAGGAGGTCCGCAACCAGGACATCCCGACGGAGATCCTGGTGCCGGCGTTCGTGATCAGCGAGCTGAGGCGCGCGTTCATCATGGGATTCGCGATCTTCCTGCCGTTCCTCGTGATCGACCTGGTCGTGAGCACGACGCTGATCTCGATGGGGATGCTCGTCCTGCCGCCGGTACTGATCAGCCTGCCGTTCAAGATCCTGCTGTTCATCCTCGTCGACGGGTGGCACCTCACGGTGGGTTCGCTGGTGAAGAGCTTCTATTAGGAAAGCGAAACGACAGGGGCAGGGGGACTGCGGGCAGGGGTTGGGGTGGGCGAGGGCTGGGGCGGGGGGGGGGGGCGCCC
>CAZPWT010000069.1:0-18219 GCA_964590435.1 uncultured Planctomycetia bacterium | reverse complement strand
GGCTCGGGGATCGTGGGGTGCTCCGGTGAGATGATAGCCCTCCTCAACAACGTCGGCGTCTGCGACATGGCGACCAGCCTTCCTGCCCTCAACACTAATATCGGGGTAGTCGGGTGTCTCACTCATGTTGTCACCGAGGGGAGGACGCAGGACCCGGTCAGGCACCAGACTTGGTCATCGCATTGAGGGCTGGAAAACTGCAGGTGCTCGTCGGGGCAAATGATGGGTCCGGGTCTTTCTCGCTCGATTCAACGCTCGATTACGAAATCGGGGGAACTCCCATCGGATTGGCAGTCGGGGACTTCGACGCCGACTCGAAGATCGACGACGTGTGTGTTGCAAACTTCGCCTTGAATTCCGTCAGCGTCCACCTCAGCGACGGCACCGGCCATTTCACAGACATGGCGGGCTCTCCTTTTCCCGTTGGAATGGGTCCGCACACTCCGGTGGTGACGGACTTGAACAACGACTCGAAGCCTGACATCGTCGTCGGGAACTTCTATGACACGGTTGTAACAATCCTCACCTGGACGGGAGATCACTTCGATCGCGGGGACGTTCCTGCTGGTCCCGCCCCTATCGGCGTCGCCGTCTGTGAGTTTGCGGGCGATGGCAAGAAGTCGCTCGTTGCCACGAATTACAATACGGAGTCCGATCCGGCCAGCGCGCTCGCCTTCGTCGCAGGCACCTCCTCGGGAGGTTTCGAACCAGCCGTTTTCGACGATGCTGGATTTGGTGGAATCAACATCGCCCTCGGGGATCTGGACAAAGATGGCGACCAGGACTTGGTGATTGGCTTCGGCAATTCAGGCTATCTCGGCGTGTACTTCAACACTGCTCCCCCCGTGAATCACGATCCCACCGCGGATGCAACCTTGACGCCATCAAACCTCGTTTCAGCTATTGGGGCGTCAACCTCCGTTGTCGCTCTAAATGGAACCGCGTCTACGGATCCGGATGGTGACCCGTTGTCCTGGTCATGGGCAGTGGACGGCGTATTCGCAGGCACCGGGCCCATCTTCGAAGCAAGCATGCTCGTGAACCTGCAGCACACCGTCACTTTGACAGTGACCGACGGTCGTGGAGGATCAGACACTGACACGATTCTCGTCACCATCGAGTCACCCGCCGCGGCCGCCACCAGCCTCATCGAGGTCGTCGGCACCATCCAATTCACAAACGATACTTCGACCTCGACTTTTCTGACGTCCTCGCTCGCAGCCGCCAGCAGTTCATTTGCGGCCGGAAACGTCGGCGCCGGAGTCAACAAGCTCCAGGCATTCCAGAACAAGCTTCGGGCCAAGTCCGGCAAGTCCCTCAGCGCCGCGGAGGCGCAGGAGCTCATCAACTTGGCCCAGGAGATTATCGACAGCAGCCAACCGTAAACCCCGAGGTTTCCTGTCCTCACCCCGGTACAATTGCGTCCGCGCCCCCGCCTGAACCCCGCGGGACGCCGCTCGGGAGGCCCTTCATGCGCCTCGCCCTCCTCTTCCCCGCCGTCGTTCTCGCAGCCCTCGTCGCCACCGCCGCCGGTACGCCGCCTCCGCAGGTCGCCCGGCTCGACGCCCTCACGGCCGACCTGCGCGCCCAGACGCTCGCCGGGCTCCGCTTCAACGGCACCGGCGACGTCCTCAACGAGCACGTCAACGGCCACCTCGTGCGCTGGAAGGCGGACGGCAACCCGTTCGCCGAGAACCGGGCGCTGTGCAACCAGCTCGTGACGCTCGCGCTCAAGACGTCGTACGGCACGATCGACGCCGCGTGGAAGGCCAAAACCGGGTACGACTTCCCCTCCAGCGAGCATTTCTACGCGTGCATCCGGGACGGGAAGGGCTTCGTGCGGATGGCCGCGCCCGCGGACATCCAGCCGGGGGACGTGGTGGCGTGGACGTACGTGGACGATCCGGCGTCGGGGTATCCGTCGACCACGGGGCACACGGTGATCGTGCGGACGCTGGGCCCGGTGATCACGTACAAGTTCCCCGGCAAGAGCACGACGGTGCGCTTCCGCGACCTCGAGGTTTTCGACTCGAGCAGCTCGCCGCATTCGCAGGACACGCGCAGTTTCCTCGCCGGGGCGCTCGGCGCCGGCACCCCCGCGACGGAGTGGAGCGGGGCGGGCCGCGGCTGGATGAGGATCTACGTGGACTCGAAGGGCAAGTACGCGGGCTACACCTGGAGTCTCACCGGGACGAAAACGGACCCGCCCGGCACTCCCCCGTCCTACACCTACTACTCCAAGTCCTACAAGCCCGAGTCCCTCCGCCACTTCATAGCCGGGCGATACTTACCCTGACCACCCCCATCTCCGAACTCCCGTCTCCGAACTCCCCGCGGTCCTACGTCAACCCATACCCCCCGATCACACTCTTCCATTTCCCACCGCCCGCCCCGACCGGAACCGCATGCATCACCACCTCCGGCTCCGCCGCGCGCGCGACGAACAGCGTCTCGCCCTCGACCGCCATGGCGCCGTACGGCGCGCCCTCGAGCGCGATCTCGCCGACGGTCTCGCCGGTCGCTCCGTCGAGGACCGCGACGCGCGCGTTCATGTCGAGGTACAGCCGCCCGCCGCGCTCGACCATCGACGCCGCCGTCCCGATCTTGCGCGACCAGAGCGCTTCCCCCGTCAGCGCATCCATCGCGCCGATCGCGCCGCCCGTCGACGCCGTCCACAGGAGCTTCCCGTCGGTGACCAGGCGCTTCACGTCCGGCGGTCCCTCGGCGCTCCACAGCTCCCCGCCGTCGCCGAGGTCGAGCGAGCGGATGGCGCCGGCGGGGGTGACGACGAAGAGCGCGGCCGGCGCGAATGCGTGCGCGGCCGCGGCGGCGATCCAGCGGCCGGGCCAGGCGCGCGAGACTTCGGTGAGGGTGTTGTCGCTGTAAATGTGGAAGAGCAGGTGCGCGTGGGGGACGAGGACGGCGCGGAGGTCGGTGGGGTACTTGTGAAGGGCGACGCGGGCGTCGTCGAGGACGGCGCCGGTGGCGGGGTTGATGCGAAGGGTGTTGACGGGGGCCTCGCTGACGAGCAGGGAGCCGTCGTGGAGGCACGGGGCGCAGACGCCGCGGCCGCGGCGGACCTGCCAGGCGGGGGTGCCGGTGCGGCGGTGGAGGGCGTAGAGGACGCCGTCGCTGCGGCCGAGGTAGACGCGCTCGGGGTCGGCGCAGGCGGGGCCGAGGAGGTCGAGCGGGCCGGCGCGGCCGCCGAACTCCCAGCGGCGGGCGCCGGTCGCGCGGTCGAGGCAGTGGAGCGTGTCGTTGAACCCGGGGCCGTGGTCGCTGGAGCCGAAGACGAGGACGTCGTCGGGGCCGACGAGCGTGCGGCGGAACCGGTGGAGGAACTCCGCCTCGTGCGCGAGCGACTGGAAGTCCGGCATGCGCCCATGCTAACCCTTCCCCTGATAGAATCCGACCGCCCGGGGGGGCCTGCCGGAGGTCCGATGAAGCGCCGCCTGCTGTTCCTGCTGCTCGCGCTGCCTGCCGCCGCGGATCCGCCGGCGTGGAAGTTCAAGGCCGGCGAGAAACTCGTCTTTGCGTGCCGCGCGAGCTACGACTTCACGCAGACGCGCATCAAGGACGGCAAGCTCGTGTACTGCTCCGCGCCGCAGGTCGAGGAGATGACGCTTCAGGCGACGGTGCTGGCGACGGGGGACGACGGCGCGGCGCGGCTGGAATTCGAAGTGCTGTCGGAGAAGATCGACTCGACGTGGGGGGACACGGGGGCGCGGGCGGTGTGGGACTCGGCGAAAGACAAGACGGAGGTTTGTCCGGGGTTCGAGAGGTACGCGGCAGTTTTCGGGCACAAGTTCACGGCGATTGTCGGGCCGGACGGGGCGATCCGGGAATCGAAGGGGGCGCAGTGGCCGGTGAAAACGGCGCTGGCCGAGAAGCCGCGGGTGAGCAAGGGCGAGGAGAGCGCGGCGAAGACGACGCGCGAGCCGACGAGCGCGGAGGGGTGGCTGCAGCTGATCTTCGGGACGACGCCGCGCGCGGAGAAGTCGTGGACGAAGACGTTCGACCTGCCGGAGCCGGAGACGTTCGTGATGAAGCCCGACGGCGCGGACAAGGTCGGGAGCGCGGCGTGCGTGCGGACGGAGTTCGAGACGGACGCGAAGGGCCCGGACGGAAAGGAAATCCCCGAGGAGCGCCGGAGGAAGGGGCATGCGTCGTTCTCGAGGGAAACCGGCCGCATGATGAAGGTCGAGCTGGAGGGCGCGGAGGAAGCGACGCTCTACAAGCCGGGGAAGTTCGGGCGGATCGAGTGGAAGGTGGAGCTGGTGAAGGTGACGGAGGCCGGTGCTCCGAAGTAGTGGCTCCGTGCCTGTCCGCGCATGCGACAATCCGTTCGGCGCCCAGGCGCGTAACACCTGCATGAAGCTCATCGCCGCCATCCTCGTTCTCGCCGCCCTCGCGACCCTGCTCGCGGCCTGCGGCGATTCCGCCCCAGCGAAAACCAGCAAAGGACCAGTCCCCATGCCCGAGCGCGTCGAGATCGCGACTTTTTCAGGCGGCTGTTTCTGGGGGGTCGAAGAGCTGATCCGGGAGGTCGACGGCGTCGTCGAGACGGAAGTCGGCTACACCGGAGGGCATCTCGAAAACCCGCGCTACGACGACACGCACGACAGCGCGAGCGGCCACGCGGAGGCGGTGCAGGTGAAATTCGACCCGTCGAAGCTGTCCTACGAGAAACTCCTGCAGCTCTTCTTCAAGCTCCACGACCCGACCACCCTGAACCGCCAGGGGAACGACCGCGGCACGCAGTACCGTTCGGCGATCTTCTATCACAACGACGAGCAGAAGAGGATCGCCGAGAAGGTCAAAGCCGAGGTCGACAAGTCCGGTAAGTGGAAGAAGCCGGTCGTGACCACGCTCGAGCCCTTCACGAAGTGGTGGCCCGCGGAGGATTACCACCAGGACTATCTCCAGAAGCATCCGGGCGGCTACACCTGCCACTACTGGAGAGACTGAGCGCGCGAGAAACTGGCGGCCTGCGGCGTGCGACGCCGGCTCATCCGGCGCGCGCGGGCGGTGATCGGTCGAGGAGGAACTGTCGACGCGCGCCGAATGGCCGGCGCCGCACGCCTCCGGCCGCCAGTTTCTCGCGCGCTAAGGGACTTATCTGAACGGTTTCCAGCCTCAGTCCTACGTTTTCGTTTTTCCTTTTTCCTTTTTCGTTTTTCCTTTCCTGGCCGTTTTCCCCCTAAGGCGCCTTTGCTCTCCACACAAGGTGATACCCACTCTCCGTCTCAACGATCTCCCACGTCTCCGCCTTCATCCCCTTCGCCTTCTCCACCAGTTTCGCCCCATACGCCGCCATCTGCTCCATCGTGATCGCGCCTTTCGCCTCCTTCGTCGCGGCATCATCCGACTCCGCCAGCGCCGCCTCGAGAGTCAGCTCCTTCTTCTTCAACTTCGCCAGCCGCCCGTCCGCGATCGACTTCGCCTGCAGCTTGTTCCGCGTCACCCCCGCCGGCGCCTTCGCCGTCTTCCACGCGATGTACACGTGGAAATAGTCCGGCGGCGGCCCCTGCCGCCCCTTCGGCGCCGCCAGCGCGTGGTCGGGCTGGATGGGAAGCGTCTTCACATCGCCCTTCTCGGTCGCGTCCATGACGAAATTGATCGCGTCGTTGATGTAGATCGCGTCGGGGAGGTCGTGCCCGAGCCCGGTGACCTCCCGGAATGCGACGTTCGGCGCGTACTTCTCGACGGCCTTCTTCGCGTCCGGCGCGAGCGCGAAGTTCGGGTCCGTCGTGCCGAGGAACACGACCGCGCGCATCCCCTTCGCATCGCCGCCGCGCCCGCCCGGCACGTCCGGCGCCGCGCAGGTGATGAACCCCGCGAACAGGTTCTTGTTCTTCGGCGCAAGCAGGCACGACATCGCGCCCCCCGCGGAAAACCCGTGCATCACCACGCGCTTCGGGTCCGGCTTGTACGTCGCAATCGCGTAGTTCGCGACCTCGATCACCCACTTCTCGTCGTTCCCGGAGTTGTACCCATACCCCGGCCCGACTTTCTCGCCCCCCTGGTACGCGACCCACACGTCGCCGCGGTGCTCCGCCACCGTCTGCCCGTACTGCAGCATCGACTCCGGGTTGCCGCCGTGCCCATGAAGCGTCAGCACCATCCCCGGCGCTTCGCCCGGCTTCACCGATTTCGGGACGTACACCTTGCAGATCGCGCCGGACTCGAGCGTGACCCGGTCGTACTCCCCTTCCTTCTCGACGGTTTTCGCTTTCGGCGTCTGGGCGGAAGCGGTGAGGGCGAGGACGAGGAACGCGAGCAGCGAGAGCGGGCGCATGGGGACTCCGGGAAAAGCGCCGGCGAGGAGGCGGCGCGGGTTCGGGTATTGGAACGCGCCGGGCATGCGGAAGCTTCCAAAAAAGCGCAAGGCCCGGGCGGGGACGCGGCTAGCATCGGGGAATGCGAATCCTCCCGGTTCTGCTCGCCGTCGTCGCATTGGCGGGGTGCGCTTCCCCGGAGAAATCCGGCACGAGCGTCCTTCTCGTGAAGATCCCGGTGACGGACGTGGCGCGCGCCGCGGCGTTCTACCGGGAAGGGCTGAGGCTGAAGGAGGAGTTCGCGGCGCCGGAGTACGGGTGGGCGCAGTTTGCGACAGGCGGGGTGCCGCTCTGCCTGTATGTGCCGGGGAAGGGCGGCGGCGTGGGGGTGCCGGGGCACAGCGACTGCGTGAACCTCGTGGTGGCGGACGCGGTGAGATTTCACGACGAGGTGGCGGCGCGGTGGAAGGGGCCGGTGGGGGCGGTGATGAAGACGGGGGATGGAGGGGTGATGTTCGAGGTGAGGGATCCGGACGGGAATACGATCAGGGTGGTGCAGCACGCCCCCTAGCCTTCCCGGCTCATTCGTCTTTATTCGCTTTTATTCGCGTCCCAGTCGTTCTTTTGTGCCTTTCCAGCCGTTGCTTTTCCCGGAGCAGGCAAAGGCAAAAACGAACGACTTGGTCGCGAATGAAAGAGAATAAGGACGGATACGTCGGGTGCGAACGAACGGAAGGAGTCGACGATCGATGCGGGCATGCGTAGGACTGTTCCTCCTCGTCGCCCTCTCCGGCTGCGGTGCCGGAGACCACGCCACGGACCGAGCCGACGTCGCCGACCTCACCCCCGACCGTGACGACATCGACATCACCGCCAGCGTCCGCATCAAACCGGGCGTCTACCGCATCGCCGACGCGAACGGCGACGGCGTCCTCCGCATCCAGGCCGACGGCGTGACGGTCGACATGACCGGGGTCACCTTCATCGGCGCCCCCGACAACGCGCTTCCCGACACGTTCGAAGGCACCGCCGTCCGCGTCGGCGGCCGGACGGGAGTCCATCTCCAGGGCGGCACCTTCCGCGGTTACCGCGGCGGGATCTACCTCAAGGACTGCGCGGACGTCACCGTCGAGGGCGCCGACGTCTCCGACAACCGCGCGCAGCGTCTCAAGTCCACGCCGGCCCGCTGCGACGACGGCGCGGACTGGCTCGCCCCGCACTTCAATGACGGGAACGAGTGGTGGAAGAACTACGGCGCGGGGATTTACGTCGACGGCGGCCGCGCGATCACGGTCGCCGGCTGCCGCGGCCGCCGCACGCAGAACGGGATCGTTCTGCGCAACACGACCGGCTCGCGCGTCGTCGACAACGACATGAGCTGGATGAGCGGCTGGGGGCTCGCGCTCTGGCGGTCCTCGCAAAACGAGATCAGCCACAACCGCTTCGACTACGGCGTCCGCGGCTACTCGTTCGGGCGCTACGACCGCGGGCAGGACTCCGCCGGGATCCTGATGTTCGAGCAGTGCTCGGACAACGTCATCGCGTACAACTCCGCGACGCACGGTGGCGACGGCATTTTCATCTACGCCGGCCACGAGACCACGCAGCGCACTGGCGAGGACGGCTGCAACCGCAACCTCCTCTACCGAAACGATTTCTCGTTCGCCGTCGCCAACGCCATCGAGTGCACGTTCTCCGACGGGAATCGCTTCGTCGAAAACCGCCTCGACGATTCCAACTACGGCGTCTGGGGCGGGTATTCGTTCAACACGGTCATCGCCGGCAACACCTGCCGCGACGCGCGCGTCGCCGGCGTCGCGATCGAGCACGGGTCCCACAACGTCATCGAGGGAAACGTGTTCGAGAACTGCCGGACGGGCGTGGAAGCGTGGTGGGACGAGGACGCGGACCTGACGGGGGGCGTCTACGGGCAGAAGCGCCACTGCCGCTCGGAGCACTACGCGATCTCGCTCAACCGTTTCGTCAAATGTCCGCTCGCGCTGCGCCTGGACCGCACGGCGGACGCCGGCGTCTCGAGCAACGAGTTCGACCGCTGCGGCCGCATCGCGGACCTCGCGGGCGACTGCCCGAACTTCGCGTTCGACTTCAACCGCGTCCTCGGCGAATCCCCCGGCTGGTTCCGCAACGACACCGGCACGCCGATCCGCATCGGCCCGTGCCTCTGGAAAAGCCACAAGCCCGCGGACACCGACGACGTGACGTACGCGCTCGGCCCCGACACGCTCAACCTCGACTTCGCCGCGATCGAGCACAAGGAGAAGGAGCCGGCACTGGCGGGGAAGCGCGACGCGATGCTGCCGAAGGACGCGAAGCGCGGAATGAAGACGATCGTCGTGGACGAGTGGGGGCCGTGCGATCCGGCGGTGGCGAAGGTGTTTCCCATGTACCAGATTGCGTGGAACTTCGCGGATGTCTACGTCTTCGGCCCAGAAGGCACCATGTCCATCCAGGACGTGGAGGGCAACGTCACCGCTGCAGGCCGTCCCCAAGTACCGGGAGCAATCAGGATTTCGGCGGAGATGGCTGGACTTGGCATGGTGGAGTCAGAGGACAATGTTCGACCTTTCACGCTGACGATCAAATTGTCGAGCGGCGAGATCCTCCGCGCTTCGGGAGTAGTCCTCCTCGCATCCTGGTTCGTTCAGCTGCGCGCCTGGAATCCTGGCGCCGGGGAACACGGCGATTATGCCGAGCAGCTCGGCGAAATAGGTTGGGCCAAGCTGATGCAGCAGCGACCCGCAGCCCGTCTGACGGTGGGAGTGCTTCGTAATCCTTGGGAAGGCCAGGCAATAACGCCAGACCATTTTGCCACGAGGGCCACCACGACCATGAACTTCCCCGCCGGCACCTGGCGCTTCACCACGCTCAGCGACGACGGCGTGCGCGTGCTGGTCGACGGGAAGATGGTGATCGACCACTGGGACTGGCACGCGCCGGCGGAGGACAGCGCGACCGTGCTGCTGACCGAGGGAGCGCACGAGATCGTCGTGGAGCATTTCGAGATCGACGGGGCGGAGGCGCTGGATCTCGCAATAGAGCCAGTTCGGTAGAACGCGCCGCCGCAGGCGGCGCCCCTTAACCTTAACCTTTCCCCTATCCTTAACCTGTCGTTCGTCTTCGGGAACAGCTGGTTAAGGAAAAGGGAAAGGTTAAGGTTAAGGGGCTCGCTCCGCTCGCACCTCTACATGTCTCTCCCCGACCCCCGCGAACGCCGCACCGTCACCGTCCTCTTCTCCGACCTCTCCGGCTTCACCCGACTCGCCGGTGGGCTCGACCCCGAGGAAGTCGGCGACCTCATCGACGCCCTCTTCCGGCGCCTGCGCGCCGTCGTCGAACGCCACGGCGGCACCGTGGACAAGTTCATCGGCGACGCCGTCATGGCCGTCTTCGGCGCCCCCTCCGCCCACGCCGATGACGCCGCCCGCGCCGTCCGCGCCGGCCTCGCCATGCAGCGCGAAATGGCCGCCTTCAACGCTGAGCGCCGCACCTCCCTCTCCATGCGCATCGGGATCAACACGGGAGAGGTTCTCTGGGGAAGCGTCGGCGGCGACCGCCCGACGGCGATCGGCGACGCGGTCAACCTCGCGCAGCGCCTGGAAGCGGCCGCCGCGCCGGGCGCGGTCCTCGCCGCCGCCTCCACCGCCCGCGCCGCTTCCGCCGCGGCGCGATGGGGCCCGCCCGCCGCCGTCGCGGTCCGCGGCCGCGACGAACCCCTCGACGCGCGCGAAGCTCTCGGCGAACCCGACGGCCGCGGCGACCTGACGGCGATCACGCTCCGCGCGGGCCCGCTCGTCGGCCGCGAGCCGGAACTCGCCCGCCTCACCGCGCTTCTCGACGCCCCCGGCCCGTCCTTCATCTGCCTCCGCGGCGACGCCGGCGTCGGCAAGAGCCGCCTCCTCGCCGAATTCCGCGCCCTCGCCGCCGCGCGCGGACGCCGCATCTCCACCGGCCGCGCGCTCGAGGCCGCCCGCCTCTGGTGCGGCCCCTTCGCCGAGATCATCCGGTCGGATGCCGGGGCGCCCGCGCTCGACGAGGAAGGCGAAGCGCGGATCGTGGCGGCGCTTCAGGAATCGCTCGCCGCCGTGGAGCCGGACGCCGTGACGCGCGAAAACACCGCGCACCTGATCGCGCTCGCCATCGGCTGCGCCGTCAAGTCGGCGCGCGTCCGCCAGATCGACCCGTCGCGCATTCCCTCGGAAACGCGCCACGCCTGGCTCCGCTGGCTCGAGTCGCGCGCGCGCACGCGCCCGACGCTGCTCTGCGTCGAGGATTTCCACTGGGCTGACTCCGGCACGCGCGCCGTCCTCGAGGCCGCGACGTCTCTTCCCCCGGGCCTTCCTCTCCTCGTCGTCGCCACGGCGCGCCCGGGGGCCGAGCCGCCCGCCGGATTCTCCCTCCTCGACCTCCGCGAGTTCAGCCCCGCCGCCACCGCCGCCTGCGCCGCCGCCCTCCTCGGCGCGCCCCCCGATCCCGCCCTCGCCCGCTGGCTCGCCGACAAGTCGGGCGGGAATCCGTTCTTCGTGGAAGCGCTGGCCCGCCATCTCGCCGACGAAGGCCTCGTCGAGGGGAATCCGTGCCGCCTCTCCGGGCCGATCGACCGAGTCCCCGACGGCCTCGCCGGGCTCCTCACCGCCCGCCTCGACGCGCTCCCGACCGGGGTCAAGAACACCATCAAGGCCGCCAGCGTCCTCGGCCGCGCCTTCTGGAAGGGCCTCCTCGGCGAGATCACCGGCGGCGACCCGGGCGCGGCGCTCGAGGAAGCGCGCCTCCGGGAGCTCGTCTTCCCGCAGGACGACTCGCTCTTCCCCGGCGAAGCGCAGTACGTTTTCAAGCACGCGCTCCTGCGCGACGCGGCGTACTCGCTTCTTCCGCGCCGCGAACGGGGCCGACTGCACGCGGCCGCGGCCGACCGCCTCGAGGCACGGTGCAAGGCAGGCTCCTGGCGCCTCCGCGCGCTCGCCGCGCGCCATCGAGCCGACGCGGGCCAGCCCGCCGAGGCCGCAGCGCTCTGGGCTGCGGCCGCGCACGGCGCGCTCGCCGATTTCGCGCACGACCAGGCCGCGGCCTACGCCGCCGATTCCCTCGCGCTCGTCCGCTCCCCCGAGGCGCTTCTCGCCGCCGGCAGCGCCGCGAACGGCCTCGGCCGCCACGACGAAGCGCTGCGTTTCCTCGCGGAAGCGGAAGCCTGCCCGGAAACCGCGTCGCGCGCCCGCGTCGTCCTGCAGCTCGCCTTCGCCACGCTCGGCCGCATGGACGAGGCCATCGCCGTCAACGACCGGGTGATCGCCGCGGAAACCGGGGCCGCGGAGCGCGCGGTCGCGTTCGTCCGCCGCGCCTGGCTGCTCGACCGGGGCAGCCGCGAGGACCAGGTCCCCCCGGCCCTCGCGAAGGCGCGCGAGGAAATCGGCGCGGCCGGCGGCATCGACCGCGTCGACGCCGGATCCGTGGTCGACCTCGAATTCCTCGTGGCCCATCGCGCCACGAGGTTCGGGCTCTTCGAGGACTCGCTCCGCTCCGCCGACCTGGCCCTCGCCATCGCCCGCCGCTCCTCGGACGCGCGACGGATCGCCCTCGCCCACAACAACCGCGGCATCGCGCTCCAGGGCCTCAAACGCCGCGCCGAAGCCCTCGAAGCCTACGCCGAGGGCGAGAAGATCCTGCGCTCCCTCGGCGACCGGCGCGACCTCGCCGTCTGCCTCAACAATTCCGGCCGCGCGCTGGAAGCGGCTGACCGCCTCGAAGAAGCGGAGCGCGAGTACGCCGAATCCGTCGCCCTCAAGCGCGCGATCGGCCTGCGCGTCTCCCTTCCCGTGACGCTCGTCAACCTCGGCAGCGCCCGCATCGGCCTCGGCCGGACCGCGGAGGGCGTGGCCGACCTCGAGGAAGCGCTGGCGCTGGCCCGCGCGAATGCCGACCCGCGGAACACGTCCTTCGCGCTCCTCGTGCTCGGCCACTGGAGCCTCTCCTGCGAGGACCTCGACAACGCCAGCTCCCGCTACGAGGAATCCGCCGCCACCGCCGGCCGCTTCTTCGAGCCCCGCGTCCGCCTCAACGCCCTCGTGCACCAATCCGTCATCCTCAACGCCTCCGGCCGATTCCCCGAGGGCCTCGCCCTCCTCCGCGACGCCGACCGCCAGGCCGACGAGACCGGCGACTCCGTCCTCCGCGGCGAGTGTCGCAGCGTCCTGGCCTCCGCCCTCTTTGCGGCCGGCGAATGGGACCATGCCGTCCCCGTCCTGCGAGAGTCGATCGCCGCGGCGGCAGGCCACCGCGACGCCGCGCCGCTTCTGGGCGAGCTCGGCGCGATCCTGTCCCGCACGGGCGACCACGCGGGCGCGCGCGAGGCCCTCGACCGGGCCGTCGAAAGGGCGCGCGCGAGCCACCGTCCGGCCCTCGAGTCCGCCGCGCTGGCGGAGCGCGCGCAGGCCGCGGCGAGGGCGGGAGACGTGGGGCACGCAGAGAGTGACGCGGCGGCCGCGGTCGAGGCCGCGAGGCGAAGCGGCATCCCGGCGCGGCTCGCAAACACGCAGGCGGTCCAAGCGCGCGTGCTGCGCGACCCGGTGGAAGCGGTCAAGGCCGCCCGCAAGGCCGTCGCGTCCGCGGAAACCCCCGCTCCGCGCGCAAGGGCGCTCTCGGTGCTCGCGCGCCGGCTGGCGCAAGGCGGCGGAGCGGTGGAGGAAGCGGAAGCGGCGCTGCGGCAGGCGAGGGAGCTGTGGCCGATGGAGCGGTGGAACCGGAGCGACAGGATGGACCAGCAGCAGGATGGTGAGGAGGTTCGCGCCGCTTCGGGCGGCGCCCGCTGATCTTGCCCTTTCCCTTGCCCTTGCCCTTGCCCTTGCCCTGTCGTTCGCCCTCGCAAACGGCAGGGCAAGGGAATGGGAAAGGGAAAGGGCAAGGGGCTCGCTCCGCTCGCGTTACTGAACCTCGGCCTCCAGCGACTCCACCCACTTCTCCACGTCCCCGCGCTTCCCCCACTCCGCCGGCGCGACCTCCAGCGCCTTGCGGCAATCCTCCAGCGCGCCTTTCCCGTCCCCCAGCCCCCGCCGCGCGCACGCCCTCAGGAACCACCCCTCCGGATTCCCCCCGTCCGCCGCCACCGCCGCATCCGCGTCCGCCCGCGCGCCTTCGAAATCCCCGTTGCGGAAGCGCATCTCCGCGCGGTCCCGCCGCGTCCGCGCCGGTTTCGGGTCGCGCCGGATCGCTTCGTCGTAAGCCGCCAGCGCCCCCGCGACGTCGTTCTTGCGGCGAAGCGCATCCGCCTTGCTCGCCCACGCCGAAGCGTCCGCCGGGTCGAGCGCGATCGCCTTCTCGAGGTCCGCCAGCGCGCCGTCGAGATCCCCCGAAGCCGCGCGCGCCGCGCCGCGGATCCGCAGCGCCGAAACGCCGCCCCCCGCCGCATCCGCGTCCGCGATCGCCCCCGCGAAATTCCCCGCCGCGAACCGCAGCGAAGCCCGCTCCTCGAGCAGCGCCGCATCCCCCGGCCGCACCGCCAGCGCCGCCGTCATCGCCTGTTCCGCCCGCGCGTAATCCCCGACCATCACCATCTCCGCCGCCCGCCGCCGCGCCGCTTCGACCACGGATCGTTTCTGCCGGTCGCGCACCACAAGCACCAGCGCCGCGATCGCGCCCGCTGTCGTCAGCGCGAGGAGGACCGTCAGCCAGGGGATGCGTGTGTTCGGCATGAACGGACTGGTGGTGAGTAGTGAGGGGTGAGTATTGAGCGAGGGCGGGCAGGCGAGCGGTTCTTCCACTCGCTCGACCCTAAACTCTCAACCCTCAACGCCGTTCCCAACTACCTTCAACCTTCGACGCCGTCTCCCACCCAGCCTACTTTCCAACGCCACAGCATTTCTTAAACTTCTTCCCGCTCCCGCACTTGCAAGGATCATTCCTCCCCGGCTCCCCGGCCTCCACCTTCACCGGCAGCCTCTTCGCCTCGTCCTCCCGCGCCAACTGCTCCCCGCGCTTCACCGCTTCCTTCGCCAGGTTGTTCGCGTTCGGCAGCAGCAGCGCCTTCCCCGCCCACTCGAGGAACCCCCCGATCATCTTCGGCGCGTCCGACAGCCGCGACTTCTTCATGCGCGGCACGATGCTCTGAAGCGCCTGGTCGATCGCCGGCCCGTTCAGCTCCGACGCCTTCACCCCGGCCGCGTCGAGGAACGCGTTGAGGATGTCCGCCCGGTCGCGCCCCATGTAACTCCACGGCGTGGCCAGCGTGTGCGCGATGAAGTCGCCGACGATCTTGTCGTTCATGAAGGGCTCCCCGATGCGAAAGCGGCCTCCTGCGCGAAGGCGGGGGGAGGCCGGGTGCGTCCGACTGGGCGACCCGCCTTCGCCTCGGCGCCTGCGGCGCCGGGCTACGGCGGGTTTCTCCGCCGCGCCAGGGCGCGGCGAAGAAAGCTGGCCATGGGGATCGAACCCACAACCTGCGCTTTACGAAAGCGCTGCTCTACCATTGAGCTAGGCCAGCCTTGCCCGCCGAAGCGCGGAGCGCGTAGGCGGGAAGTGAGGGGGGATTCTAGACGGAAAATTCTCGAAGTCAACCGGTTGGCGCAGAACGGGACGCGGCCAGGGCGGGAGGAGCCCCCTAGGAAGACATCGCGAAGCTGCTCCCGGCCATCGAGGCCGTGAAGATCTCCCACAACGGCTCGCTCGAGAAGAAACCCGACGGAAAGGAGCCGCCGCGACGGCGGCTCTTCATCCTCGAAGACGTCGCCCCCTCCTCGTCCGCGACCCCGGCAAAGCCTCCGACACCCTCGGCCGCCTGCTCAACATGACCGACGGGTTGATCGGCCAGGGAAGAGAGGACCTGTTCCTCGTGACGTTCAACGAAGAGGTGACCGACATCGACCCCGCCTTCCTCCGCCCCGGCCGCTGCGTCGCCAACGTCCGCTTTCCGCTCATGCCGCGAGCCGCCGCAGCGGAGTGGCTGAAGGCCCGGGGCAAGGGCGCGGAGGCGGAAGGGCTGGAGGAGGAGGTGTCGCTGGCGGATCTGTATGCGAAGGCGAGCGGGGGGCCGATTGTGCAGGGGGTGGAGAAGACGTAGAAGGTGCGCAAGAGGGTTGGGGGAAAGCGGAAGGGACTATGATGCCGGCCACCGCGCGGAAGCGTGGGCGGCCTGCGAAGCCAGGACTCACGACAGCACCCCAAGCTCCATCCACTGCAAGGTCGGCATCCTCGACCGACGAGCGGGAAGGTTCGCGGAGGCGGAGCGAAGGTACGCCGAGGCGATCCCGAAGGTCGGCGGCATGCGGGATCCGCTACTTCGAACCAACGGTCCCCCAAAAGTGTTCCATACTTGCCGGAGGAGTCGGATTCGTCGAGCTGCCCATGGCCGATCCAAACTCGGAATACGTTGACGATCCGGATTGTTTAACATATAGGTTAACGTCCATCGTGGGTGACCCGGTAGTCGATGCCGTTCGGAACGAGCTTCTTGTTCCCTTCGACGATCCGGCCCGCATGGGGCCGGTTCGGTGGGTTTACTTTTACCAGCGAAAGGACGGGACCCTTCCTGCCGATGAATTCCTGAACCGGTTGAAGCCCCCTAAGCTCAAAGCGAAGTTCGCGGCCTTGGTCAGTACCTTGCTTGGAACAAAGGATGTCCCCTTCAAGTTCTTCCACCGGATGAAGGGCAACTTGAAGGAATTGTACGAGCTGAAGAACGTCGCCTCAGGAACAAGGGTTTTCGCGTTGACCGATCATGAAGGGATTCTCGTCCTGCTTTGCGGGATCACGGGAAAGTTCGAAGACGACCTGACGGACGCGCAGGTCAGTGAGGCGGTCAAGCTGTTCAAGGAATATCACGAAAGGAGAAGGACAATCGAAGTTCGACTGGGGAAGGGGCCCCGGTAGAAACCGGAGAAAGGGAGCGACCGGAAGATGGAAACTCGTAAGACGTGGCTGTCGGAAAACCTGAAGGACCCGGATTTTCGCCGCGAGTATTACCGCGAGCGCGCGGTGCTTGACTACCTCTTCGACCTGGAAAAGGGAATGTCGTCGAAGGGCATTACCCGCAGCATGCTTGCGAACCGCGTGGGATGTAGCGCCGCGAATGTGAGTCGCGCGCTTCAGAAGGACGCGAATCTGACCGTCGGAACGATGGTGGACTATGCCCTTGCCACCGGCATGTACATCCGCGTCCAGGCACTACCTTTGTCCACTGCCTTCATGCCAACTACTAGTCCGGACGTGGGTGCGATTTGGAGCGGCTCAACTGTCTACACCGCTGGGACCGATGCTGGAGCTGTTGCTGGAGGAACGCAGGCCGTGTTGTGGAGCGACGATACGAGCGCTGGAAGCGAGGAGGCGAAAAGTGATTCGGACACCGAAGGCCGGACGAAGCCTGGCTACACCCTCGCGGCCTGACTTCGAGGTTCGCGACAGAGAAAGTCAGGGAAAAGCTCTCGCAGAAAACCTCGGGCGAGCGGGGCAAGTGGCGCGTTGCGTCCAGTTCAAGTCCGTTTACCTTAAGTCCACGAACATCCGCAGGGGAGATGGGCTCGACAGTCGGGCTCACAATCCGAACACGTGGAAGCTCGAACTGGCGCGAAACGTGCGATACGAATTCGATGCCCCCTCAACCATCCTGACGGTCTTCGTCGAGGTCAAAGGAAACGTGCAGGACGCGTCGGCGAAAGGGAAGGCGAAGGCCGCGCTGGTCGCTGAGATTCAGTGCGAGATCGCTGTCGAGTACTTCTTCAACGTCACCGGGGGACCGAAGGGCGACGCGCTGGCCCCGTTCCTGGCGGCGTTCGCCCAGATCAACGGCGTGTTCAACGCGTGGCCTTACATCCGCGAGACGGTGCAGTCGTTGACGACGCGGATGGGGTTGCCGCCTCTCACCTTGGCGGTGTTTAGAGTCCCTGAGGTGGCGGCACTCAATCCCACCGTAGGCACTAAGCCCGCTGAGGCTGCGAAACCGTAGCTCTCAGCATCTGGACTTGACAAACGACGGCATCGATAGCAATAGAGTGGCGTCGCGAGGACGCCGGCCGCGCGAATTAGAAACTGCGGCAAGGAGTCTTCGCGGGCCGCCGCCGACCTAGTCAAGTTGCGTGCTCGAGCCCGCTGCAGGCTGGGTGGGCGTTTCCGCCCGCATCATACCGCAGATGAGAAGCCCGTCCCTCCATCACGCGGCGGATTCGTGACCCTCCTCTGCATCCCAAATCACGCAGAATTAGTGAGCCCGTAAACCATGTCTCCGACGAACCGACGGAATGCCTCGTTCTCCACGAATTGCTTGTAGACCTGCGTGTCGTCCTTCAAGAGCAGTTGCATGACCTTTCCGAGAGCCAGGTCATGCGCCATCCGCGCCGTGTGGGGCGTGTTCTCCTTCGCGTTCAGATATGCGGCGTCGGCCGCGACTTTAGGAGCGATGTCGTCGCGTATCCGTTTGATGACACGATCGCCATCGGCGAATTGCGTCCCGAACTGGTCGTTGAAGGCCTTGATGATGTTGCTCAGCCGGTCCATCTCGGGTTCGGGCTTGTGCGCCTGCACATCTGTCGGGACCGGCTCGATCTCCGCGTTTTCATCGGCGAGGGCGATCTTCATGGCCGCCTTCTTCTCGACTCGGTAGCTGTCCATGTCGATGGCTTCCAGGATGCCCTTCGCGAGGTCTTCCTCCATGGGCGCGGGGAGCTTGGGAGTCAGCAAGTCGAGGAAGATTGAGAGCTTTTCCCACTCGGCGTTCTTGTACGGGATCAGGGAGGAGAGGAAGGCGTACGTGCGGCAAAACACCTTGGCCTTGCCCTTGAATTCGACCTGCCCGTCTTCGTTGTGCCTGGCGGCTGGGATTAGCGGTTTAGCCACGGGAATCCCCTGACACATCCGACTGCCTCGAGTAACGAACCAGTTCGTACCTCTTGAGCGTTTCCTTCGCGGCCACCCACCAAGCCGACGTCGGCGAGACCTTGAT
>CAZPWT010000068.1:0-45058 GCA_964590435.1 uncultured Planctomycetia bacterium | reverse complement strand
CCACCGCGCGGTCGAACATCGCCAGCGCCGCTTCGTGGTCCCCCCGCCGCGACAGGAGATTCGCGCGGTTGGCCATGTTGATCGCAATCGCGTTCGGCCGCCCGATCGACTCCGCGCCCCGCTCGGCCTTCTCGTACCACTCGATCGCCTCGTCCAGCCGGCCGATCATCTCGCAGGTTGTCCCGGCGTTCGAAGCGAAGGCCGGCGCCTGCGACAGCGCGCCCGCTTCCTCCGCCAGCCGGACGGCCTCGGTGAACGCGGCGAGCGCGGCGAGCGGATCGCCGCTGCGGCGGACGGCGATGCCGCGCGTGTTGAGGACGTCGGCGAGCGCGGAGGGGTCGCCTGCCGCGCGGACGATCGCCTCGGCCCGGTCGAGGGAGGCCAGGGCGGGAGCGAAGCGCCCCGCGATGGCATCCTGCCAGGCGAGGATGCGCAGGGCCCGGGCGAGGGCGCGGGACCCGGGGCGGGCGGACGCGACCTCCACGGCCTGGGCGGCGAGCGCGGCGGCGCGCGCGTTGTCGCCGCGGGCCCGGACCGCGTCGGCGGCGGCGCACAGCAGGCCCGCCCGGACCTCGGGGTTCATGAGCGCGGCCGCCGCCGGGGCCGCCTCGACCGCCCGCAACGCCGGCTCGATCCGCGCGATCCAGTCCGCCGCCGAACCCCGCGCGTTGTACGGAATCGACAGGCTGTCGGCCGCCCGCGCCGCGATCTCGAGCTCCTTCGCCGCATCCGCAGGCGTGGAAGCGGCCGCAGCGCGGACCAGGGCGCGCTCCTGGACCGCGACGATGTTCTCGATCGCCGCCTCAAGCCGGTCTACCGACTCGCGGTCCGCCGAAGTGACGGATTTGCGTTCCCACGCCTGGAAATACTCCAGCGCCGCCTCCGCGTGCCGCCGCTCCAGCGCGGTCCGCTCTTCCGGCGTCGACGAGGCCTCCCATTCGCGGCCGGCGTACTCGTGGATCAGCCGGTACACGAGATACCGGCGCCCCCACGGGTAATCGCGCGCCGCCAGCAGGCTCCGCGCCCGCAGCGCTTCGATCCGCGCCGGCGTGGCCTCGGGCCCGACCACCTTCGCGGCGATGTCCGCGACGAAGCCGCCGCGGAAGACGCTGAGCCTGAGGAAGACGCGGCGGTCCTCGGGCGACAGCGTCTCGAGCCCCCACTCGATCGCCCCGGCGAGCGTCTGCTGCCGCTGCGCCGCGTCCTGCCGCGCGGACTTCAGGAGCTGGAACTTCTGCCCGAGCTTCTTCCGCATCATCGCGGGCTGCATGATCTTCACGCGCGCCGCGGCGAGCTCGATCGCCAGGGGGATTCCCTCGAGTTCCCGGCAGATCGCGGCGACGTCCTCGTCGGAATCCGCGGAAGGGGCGTACTCGGGTTTGGCCTCGCGGGCGCGCTCGACAAAGAGGCGCATGGCGTCCTCCGGCCGGCCGCGGGCGGGGACGGGAAACGGGTCGACGCGGAATTCCCGCTCGAGGTCCAGCCCGGTCAGGGACCGCCCCGTGACGAGCACTTTGAGCCCCGGCGCCCGGGCCAGCCAGAGCGCGAGCGCCTCGGCGGCGCCGGCCCGCGCGACGTCCCAGGTATCGAGGATGAGGAGAAGGGACTTGCGGGCCGCGAGGACGCCCGCGACCTGCTCCACGGCCGCGCCGCCGCCGAGGGCGACGCCGAGCGTCTGAGCGACCAGCCCCGCCAGCGCGGCCCCGCCGTCGCCGGACGAGCCCGCTTCCGCCAGGTCCGAGAACCAGCACCCTCCCGCGTGCCGCCCGAGCAGCTCCGCCCCCAGCCGCACCGCCAGCCGCGTCTTCCCCACCCCCGCCGGGCCCGTCAGCGTCACAAGTCGCCCCGCCCCCGCAAACGCCGCTTCCAGCTCCCGCAGCTCGCGCTCGCGCCCCACGAAGCTGGTCGTCTGGACGGGAAGGTTGGTGGGGAGGGAGGTGAGGGTGCGGAGCGGGGGGAACGCGCGGCCCTTGTGAGCGGCGGGGAGGACCTGGAAGAGCGGTTCGGGGCGCTCGAGGCCTTTCATGCGGTGTTCGCCGAGCGGGACGACGTCCGCCCCGAGCAGCGCATCGCCGGCGGCGACGAGCGCCGGCCCCGTGAAGACGGCCTGTCCGGGATTCGCGGCCTCGACGATGCGCGCGGCGCGATTGACGGAGGGACCGAAATAATCGGCGCGGCCGGTCGCGGGGTCGTTTTCGCGGATAGGGTCGCCGCAATGGACGCCGAAGCGCGCGCCGCCGACTGCGGTGAGGACATCGAGCACGAAACGCGCCGCGTCGGCAGAGGACCCGAATGCGGCCATGAGCCGCTCCCCCGCCCGCTTGACCTCGTACCCACGGTGCCGGTCCAGGCGCGAGGCCGCCGCGTCCAGCGACCCCGCAGATTCGGCGAACACCAGCGTGACAGTGCCGTCAGGAGCGGGAATCATCCCCGCCCCTCGAACTTGCGGCGGGCCGGTCCTCCGTTGTCATGCGTGGCGTTCACAGAACCGGGATCGTACCAGCCTCGTTCCTCCCGGTCACCCGCTCGCGATCCGCTCCACCACCGGCCCGAGGTCCGCCACCGCCGGGTTCCTTTCGCCGAAAGTCAGCTTCAACTTCGCGGCCATCGCAGCCGCCTCGCGCGCCGCCACGCGCGCCTCGGACCCTTCCCCCGAGGCTTCCGCCACGAGCGCACGGACGGCGAACAGGACGAAGCGGTCCACCTCGGGAAGCGCCCTGGGGACGCCGTCCTTGAGTTCGCCTGCGAGGAGCGCGCGCGCCTCGGCGGCCCTCCCGAGTCGGACGAGGGCGCGGGCCCCGAGCGCGGTGGCGGCAAGGACCTTCGGGAGATCCTGGTCGGTTTTCGAATCGCGGATGGTTTCCGTGTACAGGCGCACGACGCCGGCGTCGTCGCCTTGCGCCAGGAGGACTTCCAGCCGCCTCAGGGTCCAGATCGCGCGGAGCTGCGGGCTCCCCAGCCGGCCCAGCCCTTCACTCGCCCGGTCGAGTTCGGCCATGGCGCCGGCGAGGTCTCCTTTCCCCCTCAGCGCCCCCGCCCGACGGATCAGGCCGTACATGAAGTACGCCTTGCGGCCCAGCCGGCTGTCGATTTCCGCGGCCCGGGAGAGACAGTCGAGCGCCGCGTCAAACTCCCCCATCTCCACGAGCACGTCGCCGCAGTTCCCGAGCCGCATCGCCCGCCCGGTCTCGTTCCCCAGCCGGTCGTCGATCTCCATCGCCTCCCTGTACATCGCGAGCGCTCCCGCCGGGTCCCCTTCTTCCGAAAGCACGTTCGCGACCACGTTCAGGCTCTCCGCAAGGGCGTCCTCGCGATGGGGCATCGCCCTTGAGAGCTCGAGCGCCTCGCGCGCCAGCTCCAGCGCCCCCGTCGCGTCCCCCTTGCCGCGCATCCTCACCGTCCTCAGGTGAAGGCAGCTCATGAGCCGCACCCGGTTCCCCGTCTCCCGCGCAATCGCCTCCGACTCCGCCAGCGCCGCGTCCGATCGCCCGTACTCGCTGAACGACCCGCTCAGGTACGCCACCTCCCACAGCACCTCCGCAAGCAGCGACCGCGCCCCGCGCTCCTTCCCGAACGCCGCCGCCGCCTCCGCCAGGTCCATCGCCTCCCTCCACTTCCCCATCGACTTCAACAGCCGCAGCTCCCCCAGCATCAGACGGGTCGTCGTCTCGGGCTCCAACGTGGGTGGAAGCGCGGCGCGGGCGCGGGTGAAGCGCTCGAGCCCTTCCTGGAGCGGGCCGTGCCACATGAGGGAGGCGCGGGAGGAGGCGATGACGCGGGCGACCTCGAGGGCGCGGGCCGGCGTGCCGCCGTAGCGGTCCTGCACCGAGAAAAAATTGTCCACCTCGGCCCGGGCCAGGTCCCGCGAGTCGCTCTGGCCGTACTGGGAGTCCAGGTACGCCGCAAACTTCGCGCACCAGGCGGCGTGCCGCGACTCCGCGGCGGCGCGCGCTTCCGAGGACAGCCGTGACTGCGAGTACTCCAGCAGGGCGCGGGACATGACGAAGCGGGTGGAGTGGTCGGATTCGCGGACGGAGAGCAGGCTCCGGGCGACGAGGGCGCGGGCGGCGGCGGCGCCGCCGGGCGCCCCGGGATGCGCCGACAGGTCGACGACGGCGTCCGCGGCTTCCGGCGTGCAGCCGCCGCGGAAAACGGTCATCTGCCGAAGGGCGTCCAGCTCCCACGGCGCGAGTTGCTCCTCGCTCCACTCGATCGCCGCAGCCAGCGTCTGCTGCCGCGGCGCCGCGTCCTTGCGCGCCGAGCGCAGCAGCTGGAATTTCTGCCCGAGCTTCCGGACCATCTCCGACGGCTTCATGATCCTCGCGCGCGCCGCCGCGAGCTCGATCGCCAGCGGGAGCCCTTCGAGCTCGGCGCAGATCGTCGCGACGTCCGCGGCGTTGTCGGCCCCGAGCTCGAAGTCCGGGCGCGCTTCCCGCGCCCGGTCGACAAAGAGCCGGGCGGCGGCCGGGGCGGGGAGGGAATCGAGGCGGAATTCGCGTTCGCCGGGGAGGGTGGTGGGGGTGCGGCTGGTGAGGAGGAAGGAAGCGGCGGGGCAGCGTGCGGACCAGGCGCCGACGGTGGCGGCGGCGTCGGGGAGGTGGAGGTCGAAGGTGTCGAGCACGATGAGGACGCGGCCGCGTCCCTCGATGGCCGCGCCGGCGGCGGCGATGGGGGAGGCGCCGGCCGCGGTCACGCCCAGCGCTTCGGCGACGGCGCGGGCAATGCCTTCCGACCCGTGTTCTTCCGCGAGGTCCGCGAACCAGGCGCCTCCGGGGATGCGGTCGACGAGCGAAGCGGCGGCGCGGACGGCGAGGCGGGTCTTACCGACGCCCGCGCCGCCGGTCAGGGTGACGATGCGCGCGGCGGGGTCCGCGAGGAGAGCGGCGAGGCGGGCCAGCTCGGGTTCGCGCCCGACGAAGCTGTTCGTCTGCGGCGGGAGGTTGGTCGGGGACGTGCGCAGCGTGAGGAGCGGCGGGAACTCCCGGTTTCGCCACGGCTCGGGGAGGGCGAGGTGGAGCCTCTCGGGGCGCTCGATCCCGCGGAGCCGGTGTTCGCCGAGGTCGCGGAGAACGGCGCCGGCCGGCGCCGCGGCGCGCGCGGTCTCCGACAGCAGCGTCTGCCCCGGGTGCGCCGCCGCCATCAGCCTCGCGGCGCGATTGACCGTCGGCCCGAAGTAGTCCGCCCTCCCCGTCGCGGAGTCGCGCTCCACGATCGCGTCCCCGGTCGCGATCCCGGCCCGGAGCCCGAGCGCCCCGGCCTCCACCTGGGCGCGCAACACGAACGCCAGCGCCGCTCCCGCGTCCGCGAACGCCGCCATCCAGGCGCCCGGCGTCGCCTTCACCTGGAAACCGCCCGCCTCCGCAAGCCGCTGCCGCAGGCCCGGGCCGCCCACGCCCGCGCCCCCCTCGGCGAAGACCAGCGTCACGTTCCCCGTCGGTGCATCCATGGTGTCCCTGCCCGAAGCGCCCCCGTCAGGCCAGCGCTTCCAGCTCCGACAGGTTCGCGAGCACCTTCGTGCTCTCCGGGGCGAAATCCGTGGACCCGCTGACGACTCCCCAGAACCGGCAGCCCTTCGCCTCGGCCGCGTCCTTGTCGTCGCGCGTGTCGCCAACGACGAGCATCTCCCCCCAGGCGGCGCGCGCGTCCTGGGCCACGCGGGCCAGGTTCTCGGTCTTCTTGCGAGGCCCCCCGAACACCCCGCGGAAATGCCCCTGCCACCCGCGCGCTTTCACGACCCTCACCAGCGACTCTTCCCACGTCCCGGAGCAGACGTAGAGCGGGAGGGACGCCGCGAGGCGGGAGAGGACGCGGGAAGCGCCGGCGCGCTCGGCGCAGGTGGACTGGTGGGTTTCGCAGATGTCGTTGTAGGCCTTTGCCAGCCGGTCGACCTCGGCCTGCGGCGGCTCGCTGCCGCTCACCCCGCGAAGAATGCGCGCGATCCGGGCGAAGCGGTTCTCGTACCGGTCCGCGCGGATCGCGGCTTCGACGACCGGGGCAGCGGCGGGCGGAAAGATGTCGTAATAGGCGCGCGTCTTCACCGCGTCCGACTCGATGAGCGTGCCGTCGAGGTCGAAGACGATGACGCGAGTCGCCGCGGCGCCCATGGCGTTCAGCTCCGCCCGATCAGACGCACGAGACGATCGCCTCGGGGGTGTACCCGACGCTCCAGTCGATCTTCACACGGCACTTGCGCGCCTCGGACTCGTGGGCGGCGGCGATCACCATCGCCGTGTCCAGGCCGCGCACGAGGTCGATCGGCGACGGCTTGTTGTCCTTCACGACCGACCAGACGTGGCGCACCTCCGCGATGAAATCCTCGGGCCGCTTCTTGTGCACCGGCGTGATCTTGTCCGGCATCCCGGGGCGCAGCAGGAACACCGCGTCGCCGCTCGAGGTATGGTTCGCGAACCACTCGATGCGTCCCTCGGCCCCGTGCAGGACCGCGACTTTCCTCGCCGGGCGCGTCAGCACGTCCTGCAGCACCCGCCCCGTGAACCCCTTCTCCGTGCGAAGGTTCAGCGCCATCGACGAATCGTAGTGCGCCTTTCCTTCCTTCGCGTACGTCACCATCGCCTCGACTTCGGCGACGCGCCCCTTGCCGAGGACGTGCGCCCAGTGCTGCCAGAGGTTGAGCGCGCTCGCGTGCTCGCCGCTCGCCCCGCCGCCGCGCTCCCAGTAGCCGACCCACGCGTCCTGCGGCCCGCCGGTCCACCACGGGTGCGCGTCGAACGTCGGCTTCCAGCTCTCCCGGAACTCCACGTCGAGCGCGAACACGTCCCCGATCGCGCGCCCCGTCACCATCTCCTCCGACATCTCCTGCGCACGCCCCACCACGTGGTCGAACCCCGCGAACATCCGGATCCCCTTCGCCGCCGCCGCCTCGACCACCTCGTGCGCCAGCTCCAGATGCGGCGGACACGCCGATTTCTCCACCAGGATCGCCTTCGGCCCCTCGTCCATCGCCGCCAGCGCCAGCGGCAGGTGGTCCTCCGGCGGCGTCGCCACCATGATGTAGTCGAAGCCGCCCTTGGGGGCCTTGTCGTTCAGGAAGAGCTGTATGGCGGGATCCCAGCGCCCGTACCGGTTCGGGTAGATGTCCTTCTGCATCCGCCCGAGGGCCTTCTCGTCGATGTCGCACACCACGACGTCGAAGCCGAGCGAGCGGCAGGCGTTCGCCAGGTGGTTGCCGCTCGAGCCGGCGCCGAAAATCTTCACGCGTGTCGTGGCCATGGATGCTCCGGAGAGGGAACGGGCGGGACGGACGGCGCGGAGTATAGCCCCGCGCACCGAAGGGCGTCCACGCCGCCCTCCCCCGCAACTTTCCCTCGCGCTCCACGGCCCGCGCGGTCAAATGGACCGCCTCGGGCGCCCCGCAGACCCGCGGATTCCCCGAACCCGCCCGCCCCCGGGGCGTTCTTACAGGCCACAACCCAGAGGAGACCCTCCATGTCCGATCCCGCCCGCCGCCCCTCCCCGTTCCTGTTCCTCATGCTGGCCTCGCCGATCCTCAAGCTCTGCTCGGCCTGCTGGCTCGCCTTCGGGATCGTCGGCCTCTGGACCTCCTACCACGCCGCTTCCAAGGCCGGCACCGTCGACAAGGCCTACTGGTTCGCGCTCGGCGGCGCCGCGACGTGGCTCGTCGTGCAGTCCGTCGTTCTGCTCGCGGCCGGCGACCTCTGCATCGCCCTCATCGACATGCACCGCGACATCAGCCTCACCCGCGAGAAGATCGACCGCGCGCCGGGAAGCCCCACCGCCGCTGCGTGGCCGCCGGGCGCCCCGCCCCCCGCGCCGCGGCCGTAGCGGCGCCTGCGGGTTTACTTCTTCTGGGCCTTGAAGAACTCCAGCACCTGCTTCCAGCACGTGTCGTGCCCCGCGCCCGGCACCATCTCCCGCGACAGGTTCTTCCACCCCTTCTCGTCCGCCAGTTGCTTCGCCGCTTTCCACTGCGGCTCCAGCAGGCTCTCCAGGTAGCCGTCCTTGTCACCCTGGAAGACCTTGACGGGAAGCGTCTCGCGCGCGGGATCGGTCGAGACCGCGCTGAGGTTGTGCGGGTAAAAGTTCGGGCAGGCCGGCGCCGCGGCGACGAGCAGCTCGGGATGGCAGAACACCATCTGCCAGGTGAGGTTCCCGCCCCCGCTGAACCCCGTGATGTAGATCCGGTCCTCGCCGTTGAACTCCTTGCGCACGTCGTCCAGGACGTTCAGGAACCCCGTCTCGTCGAACTTCATCCGCTCGCCGCCCTCGTACTTCTCGAGCAGCGCCGTGTCGTACGAGTACTTCGCCTTCTGCTCCATGAGGTTGTTCGTGCTCGAGAACGTCTGCGGCGTGATCAGGATCGCGTTGAAGTCCCCGCGCTGCCCCGCGAGGTTGTCGATCGCCGCGCGGAAGTTCGCCCCCGCCCCCTCGACGTACACCAGGATCGGCCACTTCTTCGCCGGCGACCAGTCCTTCGGCAGCACCAGGTAGTACTGCATCCCGGTCGCCGACGCCTTGCGCAGCAGCGGCGTCTTCTCCCCCTCGCGCAACTCGACTTCCTTCAGCGCCTTCGCCCGCGCCGGGTCGTCCTGCACCCGCTGCGCCCCCGACAGCAGCCGCCTTCTTCGACGCCCACTCCTTCTGCTCGACCTCCGACGCCGCCGAGTCCCCCGTCGCCATCCCCTTCAGCTCCTTCGCCTTCGCGTTCTCCGGGTCCAGGGCCAGCGCCTCCTCCGCCAGCCCGCGCGCTTCCGCATTCAGCTTCTTCGCCATCCCCCACGCCCCGAGCTCCGTGAGTCCCCCGGCGATCGCTTTCCGGAGCTCGGTTTCCTTTGAAGCGGCCCCCTTGCCGTCGGCGAGCGCCAGGGAGGCGAAGGCGAGGAAAAGGGCGATTCGGCGCATGGCTTTTCTCTCCGGGAAGCGGGGCTCGCGTGGGATTATACGAGTCCTCGGGAGATGTCCCGAAATTCGAAACTGAAGAGGGGGTACGCATGAAAAAGCTCTGGCCGTTGGCGCTGGTGGTGGTCCTTGCGGCGTGCTCGGATTCCGAGAAGACCTCGGGTAACGGGGGCGCGAAGGCGAAGGGAGACGAGTGTCTCCAGAACGACGACCTGGACGGCGCGGTGGCGGCGTATTCGGACGCGATCGCGGCCGACCCGAACATGCAGGCCGCGTACAACAACCGCGGCGTCGCGCTCCAGAGGCAGGGGCAGACGGACAAGGCGATCGCGGACTTCACCAAGGCGATCGACCTGAACGCGGCGGACGCCCGGCCGCACGCGAACCGCGGCTGGAGCTACCGCACCAAGGGGGACCTCGCGAAGGCCCGCACGGACCTCGATGAGGCCGTGAAGCTCGACCCGAAGTTCGCCGTGGCCGCCTACCGCCGTGGCATGGTCCGCTGGGCCCAGAAGGATCTTGCGGGGGCCGAGGCGGACCTCAAGTCGGCCACCGCGCTGGCGCCCGAAAGCGCCGCCGCCTGGACCGCGCTCGCCGAAGTCCGCGTCACCGCCGGCTCCCCCGACGCCGCCATCGAGGCCGCCGATGCGGGCCTCAAGGGCAACGCGGGATGCGCCTCGCTCCTGAACGCGCGCGGCCTCGCCTGGTATGCCAAGAAGGATTTCGCCCGCGCCGGCGACGATTTCTCCGCCGCGCTGAAGACCGATGCCGAACACCGTAACGCCCGCTTCAATCGCGCGCTCGTCTGCTGCGAGCTGAAGAAGTACGCCGAAGCGATCGCCGACCTCGACGAAGCGGTGCGCCTCTCGCCGAAGAACCCGGACGCCTGGAAGCTGCGCGGCTACGCGAAGTTCGCGGCGGGGAAGGGCGACGATGCGGTGCCGGACTACAAGAAGGCCCTCGAAGTCGCGCCGAAGGACTGGCCGGACCGGAAGGAGATCGAGGAGTGGCTGAAGAAGGACGAGAAGAAGTGATTAGTCGGGAGTTGGTGGTTGGTGGTCGGTAGGCACGAATGAGATGGGGCGGCGAGGATCGTCCTCGCCGCCCTTTTTTGTCCGGGATGCCTACTTGCGTTCGAATGCCAGGTCCCCGCCCTTTGCCGTCACCTTGATCCCGTCGCCTTCCTTCCACTTCCCTTCCAGGATCCCCCTCGCGAGCTGGTCCTGCAGCCGCTTCTGGATCGTCCGCTTGAGCGGCCGCGCGCCGTACTGCGGGTCGAACCCTTCCGTCGCGAGCAGTTTCTTCGCGTCGGCCGTGACGTCGATCGTGAGGCCGCGGTCCGCGAGGAGCTTGCGAAGCCTGTCGAGCTGGACGTCGACGATCTTCGTGATGTGGTCCTGCGTCAGCGCGTGGAAGATGATCGTCTCGTCGACGCGGTTGAGGAATTCGGGGCGGAAGCGGCTCCGGAGTTCGCCGTTGACCTGGTCGACCATCGATTTCCAGGCGACGGACTTCTCGTCCTTGCCGGCCACCTGCTGGATGAGGTGGGAGCCGAGGTTGGAGGTCATGATGATGACCGTGTTCTTGAAGTTCACCACGCGGCCCTGCGAGTCGGTGAGGCGGCCGTCGTCGAGGATCTGCAGGAGGACGTTGAACACGTCGTTGTGGGCCTTCTCGATCTCGTCGAACAGCACGACGCTGTAGGGGCGGCGGCGGACGGCCTCGGTGAGCTGGCCGCCTTCCTCGTGGCCCACGTACCCGGGGGGCGCGCCGATTAGCCGCGACACGTTGTGCTTCTCCATGTACTCCGACATGTCGATGCGCACGATGTTCTGGTCGGAATCGAAGAGGAACTCGGCGAGGGCGCGGGCGAGCTCGGTTTTCCCGACGCCGGTCGGGCCCATGAAGATGAACGAGCCGATCGGGCGGTTGGGGTCCTGCATCCCGGCGCGGCTGCGGCGGACGGCCTCGCTGACCGCGCGCACCGCCTCCTCCTGCCCGATCACGCGCTTCGTCAGCCGCTCCTCCATCTTGAGCAGCCGCTCGATGTCGCCCTCAAGCATCTTGGCGACGGGGATCCCGGTCCACCGCGAAACGATCTTCGCGATGTCCTCCTCGGTGACCTCCTGCCGCATCATCGACGTCCCGCCCTTCTGCATCTCCTTCAGCTTCGCCTGCGTCGCCGCGAGCTGCTTCTCCAGCCCCGGCAGCGTCCCGTAGCGGATTTCCGCGACTTTCTCGAGGTCCCCCTGGCGTTGCAGCTGCTCCTGCCGGACCTTCGCCTGCTCGATCGCCTCCGTCAGGCTCGCGAGGTCCTTCACCACGCTCTTCTCCGCCTGCCACTGCGCCTTCAGCCGGCCGCTCTGTTCGCGCAGCTCGGCGAGTTCCTTGTCGACGGCAGCCAGCCGCGCCTTTGAGGCGTCGTCCTTCTCCTTTTTCATCGCCTGCGCTTCGATCTCCCCCTGCATGATCCGCCGCTCGAGCACGTCGATCTCCTGCGGCATCGAATCGAGCTGGAGCCGGATGGCGCTGGCGGCCTCGTCCACGAGGTCGATGGCCTTGTCGGGGAGGAAGCGGTCGGCGATGTAGCGGTGGGAGAGGCGCGCGGCGGCGATGAGCGCGGAGTCGCGGATGCCGACGCCGTGGTGGACCTCGTAGCGCTCCTTGAGGCCGCGGAGGATCGAGATCGTGTCCTCCACCGTCGGTTGGTCGACGAACACGGTCTGGAACCGCCGCTCGAGCGCCGGGTCCTTCTCGATGTGCTTGCGGAACTCGTCGAGCGTCGTCGCGCCGACGCAACGCAGCTCGCCGCGCGCCAGCGCCGGCTTGAGGAGGTTCGAGGCGTCCTGCGCGCCCCCCTCGGCGGCGCCGGCGCGGACGATCGTGTGCAGTTCATCAATGAAGAGGATGATCGCGCCCTCGGACGCCGTGATGTCCTTGAGCAGCGCCTTCATGCGCTCTTCGAACTCGCCGCGGAACTTCGTCCCCGCGACGAGCGCGCCCATGTCGAGCGCCAGGACGCGCTTGCCCTTCAGCCCCTCGGGCACGTCCCCCTCGATGATGCGGCGCGCGAGCCCCTCGACGATCGCCGTCTTCCCGACCCCCGGCTCACCGATCAGCACGGGATTGTTCTTCGTGCGGCGCGACAGCACGTGCATCACGCGCCGGATCTCCTCGTCCCTCCCGATCACCGGGTCCAGCTTCCCCTTCTTCGCCGCCTCCGTCAGGTCGCGGCAGTACTTCTCCAGCGCCTGGTACTTCCCCTCCGGGTCCGGCGAATCCACCCGCTGGTTCCCGCGCACCTCCGTCATCGCCTTCAGCACCGCCTCGCGCGTCACCCCCAGCGACTTCAGCACCGGCGATCCCGCCGCCAGCGCCAGCAGGAAGTGCTCCGCCGAGACGTATTCGTCCTTCAGCCCCTCCGCCTCCTTGCGCGCGGTCTCCATGAGCTGGCGGAAGCGCCCCCCGGCGCCGACCGTGGCGCCGCCGCTGACCTTCGGGAGCTTGTCCAGCTCCTTCTGGAGGGCCGCACGGACGCGATCCGGAGGGGCGCCCATCTTGCTCAGGATCGGGGGAACGATGCCGCCCTCCTGCTCCATCAGCGCGAGCCCGACGTGTTCCGGCGTCAGCTCGGGGTGCCCGCGATCCTCCGCGAGGGTCTGGGCGGCCTGAAGGGCTTCCTGCGACTTGGTCGTCAGTTTGTCGAAGCGCATGGGGGGAGAAAAAGCAAAACGGGTGCCCGCTGCGAAGGGGAACCCGGGCCGGCGGAGGTGTCAACTTGGCAGGGGGGCGGAGTATCCCAGCCATGCGTGATCAGAATCGGCAGGCGGACCCCGCCGCGAATCAAAGTGTGTTTCTTCCCATGCCACCTATGCGGGCGAATAGCGATCCTTCGACTCGGCCTGCGGCCTCGCTCAGGATAAGCCGGGCCGGGAGGGGCGGAGACGTGAGAAGGCTGTTCCCAGGCCCGGCTTACCGGCCCTTCAGGAACGCCTCCAGCGCGTTGTCGAAGCTCCCCTTCTGGACCTGGGCCCGCACGTCCTCAATGGACGAGTAGGTCGTCAGGAGCTGGTTCACGCAGTTGTTGAACGTGTTCCAGCGGGGGTCGTCGCCGCGGTCGCCCGTCACGTCCTCGAAGAACACGATGTGCCGCACGTCGTCGCGCGTGACCGCCACGGCCTTGGTCGTGTACCCGGTTTGTTTGAAACGCTGCCAGTCGACGAGGTCGCTCCCCGGCAGGTCGAAGAACCCCTTCTCGTACATGTACGCATACAGGTCGTGCGTCGCCCGCTTCTTGCTCTCCTTCCAGAACGTCTCGATCCCCTCCCGCTTCACCAGCGCCTCGAACGGCCCGCCGAACGTGCGGCTCTGCATCCAGCCCCGGGTATAGAGGAGCGTGTACATCGTCCGCGGTTTCTTGTCGCCCGCGAGGTGGAAGTCGCCCTTGCGCGCGTACTCGAAGAAGGCGAATTCGTACGGCTCGGAGCAGGGATCGTCGTTGGAACTGTTCTCGACCGACACGGGGCCGGAATCCCCGCCATTCCCCTTGTCCGTCTCCGAGCAGCCGGCGACGACCGCGGCCGAAACCGCGACGAACGAGCAAAACAGCGCCCATCTCATCCTGTTCTCCCTGGAATGCGTCACTTCCCCCCGGGCAGGTTCGCCTTGACCCAGCTGTCGTCAGGCGTCCCGTAGATCGTGATTTCGTCGAAGCGGGCTTCGCTTCCCTGGAGGAACAGGGAAATCTGTCCCCGGGTCCAGGAGTCGTCCTCGCCGCTGAGGACCTTCTTGCCGCCGACGTAGAGGCTGATGGACTTGCCGGCGCGGCTGATGCGGACGCGCATGGGCTGGTTGCGCTGGAGCTTGGGATCGGCGGCGCTCTGGATGACGGAGAAGGCGGGCTGCCCGCCCAGGTTGAGCTTGGCGAGGGCGAGAGACTTGAGATCGGGATTGCCGAGCCCCTGCGTCGTCGTCGGGGAGAGCCCGCCGAACAGCGCGATGTAATAGTGGCTGGCCGCATCGCTGTGGACCGCGACGCCGATCCCGCGATCCGCCAGCGGGATCAGGTCCATCTCGATCGACATGTCCCCGACAAGCGGGACTTTCCAGTTCAGGCCCCGGGTGACGTCCTCGGCCGCCTGGCCACGGAGCGACTGCGTGTCCTTGTCCCAGGTCCACGTCCCCCCGCCGACGACCCAGTCCTGGAGCTGGTCGTCCTTCGTGAAGTCGTACTTCACCTCGACCGCGCCGCGGGCGTAGACCTTGATCACGGTCCCTTTCAGGATCGCCTGGATCCCGGCCGTGTCCCCGCCCCCGAGCTTCTGGTCGCAGTCCGTGATGCGCTGCTGGATCGTCGCCCGGCGCTCCTTGACCCACGCCGTCCCGCCCATCTCGTTCAGCAGCCGCTGGAATTTCGCCTTCGCATCCGTGTACCGCCGCGCCTCGAACGACGTGAACGCGTCGTCGAAGAGCTTCTTCGCCGCCAGCTCGCCCACGCTCAGGCCCTTCTCCGCAAGCTTGTCCAGGTACCACTTCGCCCGCGCCACCCCTTCCTTCGACGCCTTTTCGAGCTCGTCGGAAGCGCGCTTTCGGTCTTTCTCGTCGGGGGTGAAGAAGAAGAGGAGGCCGATGCGGAAGTAGAAGCCGCCCTTCTCGGCGGCCTTCTGGTCGGCGGGGAGGGCGTTGAACGCGAGCAGGCAGAGGACGGCGAGGTCCTCTTCCGCCGCCTTCGGGATGTTGAGCTCGCTCGAGCCGCCATTCAGGAACGCGTAGATCACGCGGTCCCCTTCGCGCCCCGTGATCTTGACCTCGAAGTTCTTGATGCTGACCGGCTCCTTCGACTTCTGCGCCACGTCGGCGCCGCGGGCGGCCTCGCCGAGGAGGAGGTTGAGCGAGGTAACGTCGTCGATCATCGCGGAGATGCGGTCCTTCATCGCGATCATCTCCGGGTCGCTCAGGTACTTGCCGCAGAGCGTCAGGCCGTCCTTGTACTTCCGGTCGTAGAGCAGTTTCTCGAGCGCGGGCCAGAACTCGGAGTCGTAGCGCTGCCGGCCCGTCTCCGCGAGCTTCGCGACGTACTCCTCGCCGGCCTTGCGGATCTCGACGCGAAGGGCGTCGGCCTGGGACTGGATCTGGGGGGAGGCGTACTTGCGCACGGCGTCGAGCGACGTCGCCGCTTTCTCGAACTCGCGCTTTTCCTGGAGCGCCTTGGCGGCGTCGCGGTCCTTCGCCCAGGCAGCCTGCATCTCGGCGTCGATTTCGGAGAGAAGCGCGTCGAACTTCTGCGCGGTCGGCGTCCCGGAGAGGTGCCGCATCCACTTGCCCTGCGCGGTCTGCCACGCCTCGAAGGTCCGGCCGTCCTTGCGGATCGGCTCGACCTCGGCGCGGATCTTCGCGAGCAGCGTCTGCGCCGCCCCGTCCAGCCCGTCGCGAAACTTCTTCCGCTCCGCGATCGCCTTGTTTTCCCAGTCCGTCCTCTTGTGCGCCGAGATGAACTCCTCGAGGCGCGACTCGATGTCGGCGTGGCGCGCCGGGTCCCCCTGGTTCACGTCGATGAACCCCACCAGCGCCTTCAACTCCTGCTCGGTCTTCTTTTCCTGCTCGGCCGCGAGGTCCACACCGGGTGTCGTGCCGGTCCCGCCGGGATTCTCGGTCTTCGTCCCGGTGCCCGCCGTGGCGCCCGTCCCGGTGCTCCCCGGGTTGTCCGCGGGCTGCTTCTTCCCCTTCGTCGCCATCACCACGCCGCCGATGATCGCCAGCGCCACGACGGTCGCGATCGCGATCGGCGCCACGACGCTCGCCGTCCGCGGCGCCGCATGCGTCGCGTGGGCGGCGTGAAGGGGCTTGCGGCTCATCTCGCCGGAAGCTGACGACGGCGTCCCGGCCGCGACCTGCCCCGGCGCCAGCGTCTTCTTCCCTGTCGCCGTCGCCACGACCCGCGCGAACTTCAGCCCCTGCCCCGCCGCCGCCGCTTCCAGGTCCGCCGCCATCTGCGCGGGCTCCGGGTACCGGTCCTCGCGGCGCTTCTGCATCGCCTTCAGCACGATCGCGTTCGCCTCGGGCGACAGCTCGGGCCGGTGCTTGATCGGCGGCACCAGCTCCTCGGTGATGTGCTTGGTCATCACGACCGACGGCACCGTCCCCTCGAACGGCACCTTCCCCGTCAGCATGTGGTACAGGCTCGCGCCCAGCGAATACAGGTCGCTGCGGATGTCCACGTCCGCCTCGCCGCGCGCCTGCTCCGGGCTGATGTAGTTCGGCGTGCCGACCGACAGCCCCGCCTGCGTCAGCCCCACGTCCCCCGTCTCCTGCTTCGCCAGCCCCAGGTCGCACAGCTTCGCGACCCCTTCCCCCGTCGTCATGATGTTCTCGGGCTTCACGTCGCGGTGCACCAGCTTGTGCCGCCACGCATGCTCCAGCGCCCGCGCGATCTGCCCGCAGATCGACAGCGCTTCCTTTTCGGGAAGGGCCTTCTCGTCGTTGAGCCGCTTGGAGACTGGCTTCCCGTCCACGAACTCCATGACGAAGTAATAGAGCCCGTTGGCGGTCCCGACGTCGATCCCCTGGATGATGTTCTCGTGGTTCAGCTTGGCGACCGCGCGAGCCTCGCGCGTGAACCGCTCGCGGAACTGCGCGTCCTTCGCGAGCTTCGGCGGCAGGACCTTGAGCGCGACAATCCGGTCCATCGAGAGCTGCTTCGCCTGGAACACCGCTCCCATCCCGCCCTGCCCGATTTTCTTGAGCAGCTCGTACCCCGGGATCGAGTCCTTCTCCAGCGATCCCTTCTCGCTCACCGGCTTCTGCGAGATCTCCCGGTACTGCTCCTTCGTCAGGTACCCCTTGTCGAGAAGGATCTCCGCCAGTGGCTTCGCGCTGATTCCCATCTCCCGCATCTTCTGCTGGATGTCGAGACCCTCCTGCACCTGCGCGTCGGTGCAGTAGCCGCGGCTGCGCAGCGTCTCGACGATCGGGTCGGCCGTCTCAGGCATGCTCGGGGGAGTCTCCGGGGGAAGCGGCGATTCTATCGGGAGGGAGAGGGGGCCGCAAACAGGACGTGAAGAGGTACGGGGTGTTACGGGGAATGTGAGGGGAAGATAAAATCAACAATATGTAATAGGAAATATGAAATAAGGAATGGGGGTGGCAGGAGCGGGCCGGGGGGCTCGTCGGCTAAGATGGGGACGTGAGGACACTCCTGCTGCTCGCTTGCGCGCTCGCCCCGGGCGTCGCCGCGGCCCAGTCCGCGCCGGCGAAAGAGGTCGTCGTGCTCTGGAACGACGCCGTCCCGGACTCCGAGGGCGTTGCGATGCATTACGCCGAGAAGCGCGGCCTCCCCGCCGGGAACCTCTGCCGCGTCACGACGACGGCCGAGGAAATCATCGGCTGGCCGGAATTCCGCGAACAGATCGCCCGCCCCCTCGGCCGCTTCCTCGAGAAATTCCCCGACGCCCGCTACATCGTCCCCGTTTACGGCATCCCGCTCCGGATCAGCGAGGAGTCGCCCGAGAACGACGCCCCCAAGGACGGGCCCGAGGGGACGATCACGAAGTTCGTGACGGGGCGCGACTATGCCTGCGTCGACGCGGAGCTGGCGTTGATCGCCCAGTCCGCGCACGAACTGGAAGGCTGGATCGACAGCGAGTTCTTCGGCAAGGAAGAGCCGCCTCCCGCGTCGCAGCACTTCTTCCTCGTCTCCCGCCTCGACGGGCCGACCGCCGCGATCGCGCGCAGCCTCGTGGACAAGGCCGTCTACGCCGAGACGTACGGCGCGGTCGGCGAGGCGTACCTCGACACCCGCGGGCTCGACAAGGCCACTCCCCTCGGCGGCATCGACGAGGAAATTCGACAGGCAAAGGTGGTCTTCGAGGCCGCCGGGTACGCGTGCCACCACGAGGACACCGCCGCCGCGCAGGACGTCGCCACCCTCAAGGATTGCGTCTTCTACTGGGGCTGGTACGCCGCCGATTACACCGGCTCGGACCCCTTCACTTTCCGCCCCGGCGCCGTCGCCGCCCACCTCCACTCCGCCAGCGCCTCCTCCATCCACCAGGACGCCCGCTTCTGGGTCGGCCCTCTCCTCGCCCACGGCGCCACCTGCACCGCCGGCACCGTCTACGAACCCCTCGTCACCGGTTTCCCCGCCATGACCGTCGTCCTCGACCGGCTCTTCAAGGGCTTCACCTGGGGCGAAGCGTGCGCCATGGGGAACCGCAAGCTTTCGTGGATGGCCGTCTTTGTCGGCGACCCGCTGTACGCGCCGTTCGCGAAGGGCCTCAAGGAGTCCCAGGCCCGCAACCGCGCCCTCGCTTCCGAAGGCTACGGCCGCGCCGCCGCCGCGATCGACGCCGCGGACCTCGACGGCGCCCAGAAAACCATCGACGACATCCGGAACATCGGAGTCCCCCTCGAGGGCGCCCAGGACGTCTCCTTCCTCGTCCGCGAGATCGCTTCACGCCGCCTCGCCCGTTCGAACGGGACGGTGGCGGAGCTGGTGAAGCGGCTGGACGAGGGGCGCGCGGCGCGGGCGAAAGACGACGACAAGGCGGCGCAGGCGGCGCTGGAGAAGGCGGTCAGCCTGTCTCCGGGGTCGTTCGACGCGAACCTGGCGCTGGGCTGGCTTTACGTGCAGACGGGGAAGGCACAGATGGCGCTCGGCCCGCTCGAGAAAGCGCAGAAGGTCTACCCGGCGGACCCCGGGCTGCGCGAGCCGCTCGGCCGCGCCCTCGCCGCCAACGGCAAGTTCGACGCCGCCATCCCGCTTCTCGAGGACGCCGTCCAGGACGGCGCGGGAAGCGACTGCGTGGCGGCGCTGGGGGACTGCTTCCTGAAGACGCGGCAGGCGGCGAAAGCGGTGCAGTTCCTGACGGACGCGACGAAGAAGGATCCGAAGAACCGCGCGGCGTTCGTGGCGCTGGCGAAGGCGCACGAGGAAAAGAAGGACATGCCGCAGGCGCTGAAGGCGTTCAAGGCGGCCGTGCGGGTCTACCCGGAAACGCCAGACGACATCGTGGCGTACAAGAACGCGTGGAAGTCGTTCCAGGTGACGGCGGGGCACTCGGGGGACAAGCGCGAGAAGGAAGACGTGGACTGGGTGATCCGGGACTTCGACAACGTGGAGTACCAGCCGCCGACAAAGGGGGTGGCGCTGGAGATTGCGAAGCAGGCGGACGCGGCGATCGGGGCGGAGAACCCGGTCGCGCTCGGCTCGGTGCCCGCGGAGGCGATGAAAGTCGCGGGGCTGCCGCGGCTGGTGGTCGGGAACGCGAGTTCCGCGGAGGTGACGCTGTACCTCAAAGGCTCGTGCGCGCGGCTGGTCAAGATGAACCCTCTCGGCGCCGCGGGCGCGGCGGGCAAGGACTACGGTGTCTTCCCCGGCGATTACGACGTGATCGTGATTGTGAAGCGCGGCGCGGACCGGACGGTGCTGAGCAGCCGCGTGACGTTCGAGCTGAACATGCGGTACGGGCTGGTCCTCGACAACAGCCTCGCGATGGCGTTCCCGGCGAAATGACGCCGCGCGCGAAAACGGCGAAGCCTGCTCTCCCGCCGCCGGGAGGCCGCGTCCTCGGCATCGACCCCGGCACGCTTCGCGTCGGCTTCGCGCTCGTCGACCGCGCCGGCAACTCCTTCACCGCCGTCACGTGCGGCGTCATCCGCGCGAGCGGCCCGCTCCACGGCCGCCTCCGGACGATCTACGAGGCCCTCACCGACCTCGCCGCGCGCTATCGCCCCACCGTCCTCGCCCTCGAGGACGTCTTCTTCGGCAAGGACATCCGCGCCATGGAGAAGATCGGCGAAGGCCGCGCCATCGCCAAGCTCGTCGCCGCCCAGCACGGCATGGAACTCGCCGAATACCCGCCCGCCACCGTTAAGCTCGCCGTCGCCGGCAACGGCGCCGCCTCCAAGGAATCCGTCGGCCGCATGGTCGCCGCCGCCTTCGGCCTCCGCGAGCCGCCAAAGCCCGCCGACGCGTCCGACGCCCTCGCGCTCGCGCTCTGCTACTGCACGCGGGGTTCCGCCCCGTCGTCCACCGCCCCATCCCGATCCCGCCGCCGTCACTGGACCCTTCAAGATGTCCAACGACTCCCCCGCCGCAGTTAATTTTCGTTTTTCCTTTTTCCTTTTTCGTTTTTCCTTTCCTGGCCGTAGCCTTCCCGCCCCCCCCACGAGGCCCCCCCCATGCAAGCCATGCTCTCCTCCAACCTCCCCCTCAAGCTCTTCCGCAAGGGCAAGGTCCGCGATGTCTACGACCTCGACGACCGCCTCCTCTTCGTCGCCACCGACCGCGTCTCCGCCTACGACGTCGTCATGCCCAACGGCATCCCCGACAAGGGCCGCGTCCTCACGCAGCTCTCCAACTTCTGGTTCCGCAAGCTCGAGGGGATCGCCAAGCACCACCTCATCGAAACCGACATCACGAAAATCCCGCAGGTCCCCAAGGACCGTCGCGAAGAATTCAAGGGTCGCGCGATCACCGTCCGCAAGGTCTCCGTCTTCCCCGTCGAGTGCGTCGTGCGCGGCTACATCACGGGAAGCGGCTGGTCCGAGTACAAGAAGAACGGCATGGTGTGCGGCGTCAAGCTGCCGGACGGGCTGAAGGAAGCCGATCGCCTGCCGGAGCCGATCTTCACGCCCGCGACCAAGGCCGAAACCGGCCACGACGAGAACATCTCGTTCGACCGGATGGTCACGATCGTCGGGAAGAAGGTGGCCGAAGCGCTGAAGGACCTCTCGATCAAGCTGTACAACGAGGCCCACGCCTTCGCGCTGACCAAGGGGATCATCCTCGCCGACACCAAGTTCGAATGGGGCTGGCACGACGGCGCGCCGATGATCGTCGACGAGGCGCTGACGCCGGATTCCTCGCGCTACTGGCCGAAGGAATCGTGGGTCCCGGGGAAGAACCCACCAAGCTACGACAAGCAGTACCTGCGCGACTGGCTCACCGCCTCCGGCTGGAACAAGGAGCCCCCCGCGCCGGCGCTTCCCGACGACGTCATCACGCGCGTCAGGGAGAAGTACATTCAGGCCTACCAGGTTCTCACCGGAACGACGTTTTAAGCCGGGCCGAAAGAGAAGGTTCCTCTCGTCATCGCCCCTCGCGGCCCGGCTTACGCTGAGCGAGCCCGCAGGGCGAGTCGAAGCGTGTGCGGGACGAGGCGCAATGCAGGTGAGGCAGGGCTGCCCGCATTCGGGTAAATAACAGTCGGGGGCCGGGATTCGATCCCCGGCCCCCGCGTCGTTTCCGTTCCGCCGGCTACTCCCCTTCCCGCCTCTTCGGCACCCGGCCCTTCGCCGCCACCCGGCCGCGCACCGCCGCCCTTCCGCGCCGCCGGACGCCTTTCTTCGGCGCCTCGGCTCCCGCCTCAGCCGCCGGGGTCGGCTCGGCCGAGCCGGCTTCCGTGGAGGAAGCGGCCTCCTCGGCCGGCACAGGTTCGGCCGGCGTTTCCGCGCCGGTTTCGGCCGGGGTTTCCTCCGCCGGGATGTGCGCGGGGGGCGCGGGTTCGGCCGCTGCCGGGAGCGACAGGAAGACTGCCGCCGCGTGGTCCGCGGGGAGCTGCTCCGCCGCGGCCCTCGCCGCCGCCGCACGTCCGGCCGCCTCGAGTTCCGCCGCCTCCCGGGCGGCCTTTTCCACCGAATCCTTCGCTTCGCGCTCCGCCAGCTCGCGGGAAGCCCGCTCCGCCTGCTCGCGCGTCGCCTGCTCGCGGGCCGCCCGGTCGGCGGCTTCGCGGTTCGCGCGGTCGTCCCGGGCCGGGTCGCGCCGCCCGCCGTCCCTCGGGAACTCCCGGACCGGCGCGGAAGAGCGCGCCACCGGAACCGGAGTCAGCCCGCCCGTCGGGCTGAAATTCGAGATCACGTACGTCCCGCTGCGCGTGTCGATCGTCAGCGACATCAGGCCGCGCCGCTGCGCGTCCTCCAGGATGTCGCTCCACGACTTGTACCCGTAGTAGGACTCGTCGAACTGCGGCTTGCGCCGCCGGATCGTGTCCTTGACGAGGCTCCCCCACAGCACGTCCTTCCCCTCGCGCTTCAGAGCCTGCACCGTGTCCATCACCAGCTGCAGCGCCTCCGCCTTCTTGTCGAGCGGGTTCGCGGAAGCCGCGACCACCGGCGCCGCGGCGCTCGCCGCCACGTTGCGCTCGATGTCCTCGTAGTAGATGAACTCGTCGCACCCCTCCACGAGCAGGTTCGAGGTCGAGGCCTTCATCCCGACGCCGATCACGTGCTTGCCGTTCTCGCGCAGCTTCGACACCAGCGGGCTGAAGTCGCTGTCGCCCGACAGGATGCAGAAGGTGTCCAGGTGCGCCTTCGAATAGCAGAGGTCGAGCGCGTCCACGCACAGCCGGATGTCCGCGCTGTTCTTGCCCACCTGCGACCGCTTCGGGATCTCGATCAGCTCGATCGACACCTCGTGAAGTTCGCGGCGGTAGTCGCCGAAGCGGGTCCAGTCGGCGTAGGCCTTCTTGACGAGGATCTTCCCCTTGGTCAGGAGGCGGTCCAGCACCTTCTCAATTTCAAATCGCTTGCGCGTCCCGGCGAAACCGAGCGCGAGGTTTTCAAAGTCGACGAAGAGCGCGAGGCTCTGGCCTGTGTCTGGCATGTACGTCCTTTCGTTTCGTTAATGTTGGCCGGTGCGATGGCGCCGGCTGTGGGCCAGGGGGCGGAATTCACCCCGGCCGTGCGTCGAGGGTCGAGAGTCGAGGGTCGAGGCCGGGTCCGCGAGGCAAATCCTCGACGCTTGACCCTCGACTCTCGACGCCCTCGGCAGGTCTTGCGCCGATGACCCAGGCGCCCTTCCCCGCCGGACTCCTCGCCTCAATTCCTGATCGACCGCGCCTCCTTGATACGCCACTCGAGCTCCTTCTTCATGAGGTTCAGCGGCAGCGATCCCGCGCGCAGGAGAGCATCATGGAAGAAGCGATCCGTAAATTTCTTACCCATCTTGCGGGCGGCCCAGGCCTTGAGCTCGAGGACCAGCTTTTTCCCGTACAGGTACGAGAGCTGGTAGCCGGGAGTGGAAGTGTAGCGCTTGACCTCGGCCTCTGCCGCGAGCCGGTCCATCCCGGTCTCCTTGCGGAGTATGTCGACGGCCTCGGCGGGCGTCATCCGCCCGCTTGAGAGCTCCACGTCGATCACGATCCGCGCGGCGCGCCAGATCATGTCCTGCGTCTGGACGAAGACGGACGCGGGCGTGTTGTCCAGCCCCCGCGCCTTCACCGCCTCTTCGCAGTAGTGCGCCCACCCCTCGATGAACTCGGTGCCGTCGGCCATGGCCGCGCGGATCGGGCTGGGATTGCCGTGCGCGCTGACGAACTGCAGGTGGTGCCCGGGATACCCCTCGTGCACCGACATGTTCATCAGGCTCGCGAAGTTGTGCTGCTTCAGCCTCTCCGCGTCGCCCGGCGTCACCCAGTAGAACCCGCGCTGCACCCGGTCGAAATGCGCCGGCGAGTTGTACCCGCCGAAAGGCATCACGTGACGCGCGAACTGCGGCGTGGGCACGACCTCCAGCGACTCGCCTTCCGGAACCGTGGCGAACTCGTTGTCGATCACCCACTGCCGGCTCCGCGCCACCTGGTCGCGCACCGCCGCCAGCGCCTCCTCGAACGTCTTCGGGCCGTTCTCGCGAATCTCCTTCTCCACCTCCGCGAGCTTCGCCCCAGGCTTCACCTTCGCCGCCAGCTTCTTCAGCCGGTCCTTCAGGTTCTTGAGCTGAGTCTTTCCGTACCCCCGGATCGCTTCCGGCGATGCTCCCAGCTCCCGAAGCTTCACCAGCTCCTTGAACTTCCCGGCCCCCAGCGCGAAGTCCGGCTTCGACCGCGGCAGCGCCTCACGGCGGAGCCAGTCGGCAAAATCCTGGACGGCGGTGCGGGCACGGAGAGTGGCGCCATAGAAGTGCTGGTAGCGCTCGTGGTCGAGCGAGCGTTCAGCGGCGGCGCGGATCTGCTCGAACAAAGCAGGGACCGCGCCGCAGGTTTCGATGGCCACCTGGACCCAGAGCGTGACGCCTTCCTCGAGGCGGGAACGGGCCCGTTCGAGGAAGTGCGGGATCTTTTCGAGGCGTGAGTGGATCTTGTCGAGCCGCTCGTTGAGCGGCGCGAATTCGTTGATGAAGAGCGGCAGGACGGAGTACGCCGCGGTCTGCGCCGCGTCCGGCCGGCGCTTCCAGTTCTCGCACGTCTCGAGGTCGAACAGCTCGAGGCGGCACCAGTGGATGGCGAGGTCGCGGTCGACGGCGCGGTCGGGCGAGAGCCCGCGGACCGGGAAGGCCTGCACTTTCTTAAGCCACTCGTGGGCGAGGTGGATGTCCTCGCGCACGGCTTCCCGGGAAGGATCCGGGAGGTCGCCGTCGTGGTCGTGGACACCCAGGTGCGTCGCCAGGATCGGACGGCGGCGGCAGAGCGTCTTGAGGATGTCCTGGGCGAGGGTGTCCCAGCGGGAGTCCGGCGTTTCCCGGGGCGCGCGCGATTTCGCGGCGGACTTCTTCTTCATTACTCCTGTTTCCCTCTTGGACGCTCTGGAACTTCCAGAAAGGGAGTGTACGGATTGAGGGCGAAGAAATCCAGCGCTTTGTGCGGAAGTGGACGCAATGTTAGTGGACTGTTACCTCTGCGAATGAATCGCCGAGGATTTCGGATTCCTCCTCGACAGTGAGGTACCCGATCCGGATGGGAACTCCGGGAGTCTTCAGACGGAAAGCCAAGTAGTATCTGACTTTACCGTCGACGGCGACCGCGGTGCTGCCGTGCACAGTCCAAGCCGGGCGAAAGAGCCATTCGTCACCAAGTCCAGCGCGGGTCAGTCTCGGAACCTGCGGCGTGTGGTCGCAGGTGAAAATTGCGGCACCGATGATGTCGAGGACGAGGCCCACAACGGCATCCGCCGGAAGGCCGGAGAACGAAACGTAGACGTCCACGCGACCGCCACGGCCGGTGGCGGCCTTTTCGACGGTCAGGGTCCACTTGTAGACGTGCACCTTGAAAAGCGTGGTGTGGGATACGCCTCCAGACTTGAATACTCCCGAGATGTAACTCGGCCCGGCGAAATCAGTTGCGTAACCCATGGAGAGCAGAACGGAGGTCGGGGTGCTGACCACCCCGTGGCCCGAGGCGAGGACTTTACTCGAAGCAGCCGCTCCGTCGCGGGCGACCGCAACCGCCGACCCCGGGTCGGGGGCAGCCGAAGCGGCGGGGTCCATTCCTCCGGCGCCGCCAGATCCCGGCGAGCCGGAGCCTGCGCCAGGGCTGCCCCCCGAAGCGGAACTCTCGACAGGAACGAAAGTTCCGTCGTCCCCACCGCTCGCGGCATAGGCGGGTCCGGAGGGCTTGTCCTTCTTGTCCAGCACCTTGATCAGCAGTGGTCCGCCGAGCGCGGTCGCGCCTGACACGAGCACGAACATCCCCGGAACCAGGAGATCTTTCGCGGAAAACGCTCCTGCCGAGCTCCCCGCCTCGTCCGATTTCTCGACTTTCTTCCCGCCCGCATTCAGCGGCTCTCCCTTCGACTCCACGTACAGCGTCGCCATGCGGGGCGCACGTTTCGGGGGCTCGCCTGCATCGGACGATGCGTTCTTCTCCCCGGATTCCGCGCAACCGGCGAGCACGATCACGGGCACGAGCAAACCGCAAATCAGCCTCGAGGCCCGCTTCATTTGATCACCTCGACCGTGAGCGCCGCCTCCGTCGGTTGGTCCGCCCCTACGGCGGTCAGGACGGGGCCTGAGAGGTTCGTCGTGTTCCCCACGAGCGTGATCACGAAGTTTCCCGGGACGCCCTCGATCTTCCCCGGCATCTGGACGATCGGCGCCTCCTGGATGCCGCCGGCGAGCGTGATGACCGCCCGGACGTTCAGGTCCTTCGGCAGGATCTGGACCATCAGTTGCCCCGTGGTCCCGGGTTTCACTACCTCCGGCACCCACCACAGCGACGTCGACAGCGCCGTCACTTCCTCCGCCCCCACCGGCTTCCCGTCCTCCGTGGCCGTCAACTCCGCCTTGCCGGCGTCCTCGGGAGTCAGCGGCGCCAGTGCGCACACGGCCTCGTCCGTCGTCGCGACCGGCGTGCAATCCACCGTTCCGCGCGGCGTCTTCGCGGTCATCCCCGCCTTCGAGGGATCGGTCGGCCGGTTGGTCGAGACCGCCACCGGCGTGTCCCCCTCCGGCGCGATGTCGATTTCATGCCCCTTCTTCGCCTTGTCGTGCACGAACCACACCGCCGCGGTGCCACCAAGGGCAGCCACGCTGAGAAGCGCACCGCCGACGGGGATCAGGGCGCTCCCGTCGCTGTCCGGGTCCCGGAGTTCTTCCGTAGCCGGGTCGTAGACCTTGATCCGGGCGCGGTGAGCGTCGGTCTTGCCGTCGGCGGAAGCGACGTTGAGCGTGGCGCGGGCCTTGACCGGCGCGCGCGGGTTCGAACTCGGCAGCCCGGCGACCTCGCAGTGCGTGACCCCGAGCTCGGCGAGTCGGCGATTCAACGGTGTTTCACGCGTCAGCGCCGGGACGGCCGCTTCCTTGCGCCCCCTGTCGCCCGACGAAGAACACCCGGCGACGGCCACGAGACAGACCAGCAGAACGAGAGACCGCATGAGATTCCTCCGCACAAATACCCTGTGAAGGGCGGAGTTTCCTGAGCGGTCTGCGTCCGCGCAAGAAAAAAACGGGCGGTCCTACTCCTCGTCCGGGAGGCCGCCGCGCTGCCGGACGTAGCGCCGCAGGGTGTGCGCGTTGAGCTTCAGCGCCTTCGCCGCGCGCTCGCCGACGCCGTTGGAGTCCTGCATCGCCGCGTCGATCAGCAGGTTGCGGAAATCCTCGACGGCCTTGTTGAAATCGACCCCCGCGCGGACCGATTTCAGGACGGTCTCCTTGTCCGGGATCAGCGTCGCCGGCGACGTCCTCCCTCCCTCGAACAGCTCGCTCTCGAGGTGGTACTCCGTCAGCGTCGACTCGCTCTTCTCCATCCGGCTGATCCCCGCCTGCAGGATCCCCTGGAGCTCGCGGACGTTCCCTCGCAGCGTGAGCGTCTGGAGGCGCTGCACGACCTTCGGGTCCGTCGCCAGCGGGCGCCCTGTCCGCTGCGAGTGCGCTCCTAGGAAGAACTGCACCAGCGGCCCGACGTCCTCCGGCCGCTCGCGGAGCGGCGGCACTTCGATCTTCTCGTAGCAGATCCGGTAGTACAGGTCCTCCCGGAATGTCTTGTCCTTGATCATCTGCTCGAGGTTCTTGTTCGTCGCGCACACGATCCGCACGTCGACCTTCTTGCCTTCCTCGCTCCCCACCGGCGTGAACTCGCCGTCCTCGATCGCCCGCAGCAGCTTCGCCTGCGTCTGCAGCGTCATGTCCGCAATCTCGTCCAGGAACAGCGTCCCCTTGTCCGCAATCTCCATCTTCCCGCGGCGGCGCTTCACCGCCCCCGTGAACGCGCCCTCGACATGCCCGAACATCTCGCTCTCGACCAGCGTCTCCGGGAGCGCGGCGCAGTTCATGACCAGGAACGTGCGGTCCTTGCGGCTCGACCAGCGGTGAATCTCCTTGGCGATCAGGGACTTGCCCGTCCCCGTCTCACCCACCACCAGCACCGGCGCCTCGCTCCGCGCCGCCCGCCGCGCTTCCAGCAGCACCCCCTGCATCAGCCCCGACTTGTAGACGATCTCCGACTTCTGCTCCAGCGTCTCCACCCGGTTGTGGAAGACCTCCTCCGCGTTCTTCACCCGGGTGACGAACTTGAACTGGAAGTGCGGTTCCTCGCGAATGAGGTAGTCGAAGATCCGCAGCCGGCGGGCCTTGTCGATGATCTCGTCGTCGAGTTCGCGCTGGCTGAACATGATCACGGGGAGGAAGGGCTTCTGCTGGGCGATGCGTTCGAGGGCCCAGATGCCTCCGGGCTGGTCGACGTTGCCGGCCTTGGCGTCCTTGCGGGTATTGGGCATGAGCACGTCGAGGACGACGAGGAAGTAACTCCCCGACAGCGCCTTTTCGACGGCTTCCTCGCCGCAGGAGGCGGTGTCGACCTCCCAGCCCCCGCCGGCCTCGAGAAGCATGTTTCGGTAGCGCTCGAGCTTCTCGGGCTTGTCGTGGGCCAGCAGGATGTCGTATGTGCGGGGAGCCATGGGGCGAGGATGCTAGCAGGATTCGGACAATCCTGCACGCCCTTCCCGTGCAGAATTGTCTGCGGGAGCGCGCTGACCTGACCGCCTGAAATGCCGTAAGGTCAGTCCAAACCTACTGTTCTGCCCGTTTTTCGGCCGCGAGAGCCGCCCGCCACTCCAGCGTGTCGCCCTTCCCCTGCCTCACCACGAACGCCAGCCCGGCGATTCCGTCCAGCCGCCCCGCAAACCCTGCCATGTCCTCGGCGACCCGCTTGCGCTCCGATTCCACATGCGCATTCCACGCCGCATCGATGTCCTGCACATGCGCCGCTTCAACCCACGCCTCCCCCGGATGCGCTTCCTCCCAGTTCTTGCGAAACTTCTCAGCCACCTTCTGCCGCACCTTCGCGGCCCCGGTCGCCTCGATCTCGCGCTCCACCTGCGTTTTCGCCGCCAGATCCTTCATCGCCACGAGCGCCTTTCGAAGGGCCGCGACGTCTGCGTAGGCCCAGGCGGGGCCATCGGAGGGGGCTGCGGCGCGGAGCATCTGGCCCGAAGCGCCCTTGGCGAACCCGGGGTCGCCGCCCAAGGCCACGTCGGCCACGAGCTTGAGCGTCTCGAAGCTCGACGTGAGGACCAGCACGTCGTTCATGACGGTGAAAGCCGGCTTGGCGCCCTTGCCGAGGATCTCCTGTTCGCCTTCGAACACCCGGATATCGAGCCCCCGGTACGTCTCCGAGCGCAATTTGAACAGCGCCGCGTTCGGGTCGTTTTTCTTGTCCGGATCTTCGTTCAGCCACTGGAAATACTCGTACAGCTTTTCCATGGCGCCCCTCGCGTCCCGCACTCTTGCGAAAAGCGTGAGGCCGACGAAGGGGTCCTCTTTCTCGGCCGTCAGCGCGAACGCGACGTCCCGGTCGAACATCCCGCGGAAGACCTTTGCGCTCCCGTGCTCCTCCGAGGACGCGATGCCGTCGTGAAGGTACAGGTACACGTTCGAGACGAAATCCCCGAACGCCTCGCTCACGGTCTTGCGGCGGTTCGAGCCCTTCTGCGGCCTCGTCAGCTCCCTCAGGAAGTCCCAGGACGTCTCGGCCTCCGCCTTCGCCCCGGTGGCATAGCACGTGTTCGGCGGCAGCATCGCCGCGAACCCCGGGTCGCCGTCGGGCATGGCGTACATGTGCGACAGCCGCGCATCGAGCTTCTGCGACAGCGCCAGCGTCCCCTCCAGCCGCGCCTGCGACGCCTCCAGCACGAGCTTCCCGCTCACCGACCGCGCCGCCTCGAGGTCGAGCATGAACAGCGCTTCGCGCACCGGCACCGAGTTGAACATCTCCTTCAGTTTCGGCCCGTGCCTGGGGTCCTTGCGAAGAGCCGCGACGTCGACCCAGAACGACGGCTCGCCCTCCGGCGCGGCCGCCTCGATCTCCAGCGCGACCCTCCCGCGCTCGGACGTCTCCACCCGCGCCGCGGCGGTCGTGACCCAGTCCTCGCGCGTCCCGGCGATGAGGATGTCCCCGCGGAACTCGACGAAAAACCCCGGCGGCATCGCCCGGCGGATGAACGACGACACGAGGAAGTAGCTGAACGGCACGCGCGTCGCCACGATGAAGTCCTGCTGGCCGCCGGTGGACGCGAACGCCGCCGCGACGTCCCGCCCCGCGGCGTCGAGGATCCGCTCCTCGGTCGCTTCCTTGGGGAGGTTCCCGCCGAACAGCTCGGCCAGCTCGCGCATCGAGAGCGGCCCGTCCCCGCGCCCCGGGGTCCCCGCCTTCGCCAGCGCAATCAGCGCCGGCGCCGATCTCATCTCCGGCCACCGCGCCGCCAGCCTCGGCACACGCACCGCCCCGTGCGCATCGTCCGGCAGCACCGCCACCAGCTCCACGTTCTGCGCGCTGCGGTACTGCACCCACTTCACCAGCAGCCACAGCCCGCCCACGAGCCCCAGCGCCACAGGCGTCCCCAGCAGCACCCACCAGCGCTTCTTCATCCCCCTCAACCGGGAGACCAGGCTCATTTCCGGATCCGCTGGTAGTGCGAGAAAATCACCGCCACGCTCTGGATCGCATGCGTGTCGTCGAACTTCACGTCGCGGATTTCCTTGCTCTTGAGGAAGGGCTTCTTGAGCTCCACGTCCGCGATGAAGTTCCCGAGCTGCTGGCGGGTGACGTTCTTGATCTCGAGGCGGTACGCCTGCTCGTTCCAGGTCGCGCGGTAAATGGTGTTGGAGGGCGCGATGCGGGTGATGGTGAAGCGGTGTTCCTTGGCGGTGTCGTGAAAGAACGTCTGGATCGTGTCGGTCTCGGCGCCCGAGGTCGACCCGCCGCTCGCCTTGATGTCGCGCAGGTCGTCGCGAAGCCCCACGACCGTCTTCAGGTCCTTTTCCGCCTGCGCCAGCTGCCGCTCCATCGACGCCGCTTCCTGCTGGAGCATGTACGCATACCCACCCGCCGCCACCCCGGAGACGACGAGGAGGAAACAGATCGGCAGCATGATGTCCACGGCCCCGCGGCAGCAGCGCTTCACTTGGCCCCCTCCTCGGTCACGATCGGGATGTCCATGTCCCAGCGCCACATCCCCTTGTCCTGGGTGGTGGCGGGGGCGCGGGCGGTCGCGAAGGCCTTTTCGCCGCGGATGGAGGTCCAGATCCGTTCGACTTCGGGCGCCGGGTCGGCGGTGCCGCTCATCTTGATCGAGGCCTGGCCGGGCGCGGCGCTGACGGTGAGGGCGCTGATGAAGAACTTGTTCTGGACCTGGATCTTGTTGAAGAGGAGGGCCCAGTAGGTGAGCGCGGAGACGGGAACGGGGTGCCCGCCGCCGCCCTGCGACTCCTGCCACTCCGCCTTGCGGCTGCGGAACGCCTCGAGCGGCCGGGAGGGTTCCTTTTCCTCGGGGAAGAGGTCCTTCCACATCTTGCGTTCGTGGCCGAGGAGTTCGTTGGTGCGGCCCTGGACGAATCCGCGGTCGCTCCAGGCCTTGTAGGCCCAGAGGCTGAGGAGGATGTTGGCCATGAGGAGGAGCATCGCGACGGCGCGCTTGAGCTGGTCGGTCTTGCGTTCGTAGGTGAATTCCTCGCGCCGCAGGTCGATGCCGACCTTGTCGATCCCGATCCCCTTGAGCGCGAGGCCGAGCGCCGCGCCGCCGGAACGCCGCGCATGGTCCGCGTGTTCGAACGCCAATCCCTCGGGCATGAGCTCGATCGCCCGCGCCTTCACTCCCGTTTCCCGCGCGATCTGCCCCGCCAGGCCCGGCAGGTCGTCGGCGTCCCCGCAGACCAGCACTTCCGGGAGCTCCTGCCCGCTCGTCACTCGCAGCAGCGTGCGCGCCACTTCCGCCGACGCCTTCGCCTCGAACCCGTCTTCGCCCGACCCGAGCGGCAGCACCCGCAGCAGCTTCAGCCCGCCGCTGTAGTGATAGTGGAAACACCCCGACCGCGTCGCGTAGAGCGCCACGAATGCGTCCGCGCCGGTGAGCCCCGACGAACTCAGGATCGCGTTCAGCGCCGCCGTCGCGTCCAGGTCCACCGACGGAGGATCCACCCGCGCCAGCGTCATCTGCTCCATCCGCGCCCGCAGGTCCTTCTTCTCCACCGCGAACGCCAGCAGGAATGTCTGCTTCTCCTTCTGGTCCACCTTCACGAAATCCACCACCACCTGCTCGACGTCCAGGTTCTGCGAGTGGCTCTCCAGCTCGAACTTCACCGTCTTCCGCAGCTGCTCCACCGACCCGAACGGCAGCTGCACCTCCCGGATCGTCGCGTGGGCGGCGGGAAGCGACGGCACCAGGATCCCGCGCGGCAGCTTCGCCTCCGTCACGAACGCCGCGACTTCCTTCGTGTACGCCTCTTTCGGGTCCACGCCCTCCGCCACCGGCGCGACCTGCTTCTCCGCGTACGACACGACGCGCCAGCCCTTCGGCGTCCCGTCGACGACGACGGCGCGGAAGTGCGTTGGGGTGAGTTCAAGGCCGCAGGCGCGGGGCATAGGAACAATTTAACGACTGGGCTGGCGGGGTGTTGGGACATTTCGGGGAAAACGGCAGGGGATGGGGGACGGCGGGAGGGGGTAGGGGTGGGCTGGGGCGGGGGATGGGGCTCGGGCGGCGGGTCAAGCTGGCCCGATCAGCATTGCATTCCCCGCCCCGCCGCCACAGCATGCCGCTCCCTTTTCGTTTTTCCTTTTTCCTTTTTCGTTTTTCCTTTCCTGGCCGTTCCCCCCATCGAGCTACCCTCCGCACCCCATGTTCGCCCAGGTCGTCGTCCCCATCCCCCTCAACCACTCCTTCGGGTACATCATCCCCGACGGCGTCTCCGTCCCCGTCGGCTCCCGCGTCGTCGTCCCCTTCGGCCCCCGCACCCTCGTCGGCGCCTGCGTCGGCCACACCGATGTCCGCCCCCCCGGCAACCTCCGCCCGATCCTCAAGGTCCTCGACCCCGAGCCCGCCTTCGGCCCTGCGCTGCTCGACCTCTCCAAGTGGATCGCCGACTGGTACTTCTCGTCGTGGGGCGAAGCGCTGATGGCGGCGCTGCCGGCGCCGGTGCGGCGGACGGGGGCGCGGAAGTTCGAAAACGTGGCGCGGCTGGCGGTCGCGCCGGAGGCCGCAAAGAAAAACATCGAGGAGCTTCGCGGCACCAACTCCAAGTGGGCCCAGATCCTCGAGACCCTTCTCGAGTCCGCCCAGCCGATCACGGTCTCCGAGCTCGAGGAACGCTGCTCGGTCAGCGCTTCCCCGATCGCGACGCTCGCGAAAAAGGGCCTCCTCGCGATCGAGCGACGCGAAATCGACTCGGCGGACCCGCTTCTCGAGCACGCTCCCAGCGCCGCGGCGATCCCGGTGCCGAACGCCGAGCAGGAATTCGCCGTCGCGTCGATCATCGCGGGGTTCGGGGGGTTCAAGCCGTACCTGCTCCACGGCGTCACCGGCAGTGGCAAGACCGAGGTCTACCTCCGCGTCATCGCCCAGGCCGTCGCGGCCGGGAAGAAAGCGCTCGTCCTCGTCCCGGAAATCGCGCTCACGCCGCAGACGATCTCGCGCTTCTCCGCCCGGTTCTCGCGCCTCGCGGTCATGCACCACCGGCTGACGGACGCGCAGCGGCTGGACCAATGGAAGCGCATCAAGGCCGGGGGCGCGGACGTCGTGATCGGCGCGCGGTCGGCGGTGTTTGCGCCGCTGCCGGACCTTGGCGTGATCGTCGTCGACGAGGAGCACGAGACGTCCTACAAGGCGGGGAACGAGCCGCGGTACCACGCGCGGGACGTGGCGGTGAAGCGGGCGCAGATGGAGAAGGCGGTGGTGGTGCTGGGGACGGCGACGCCGTCGCTGGAGACGTGGCGGAACGCGCAGGAGGGGCGGTACACGCTCCTGAAGTTGACGCAGCGCGTCAATGACCGGCCGCTGCCGCCGGTCGACATCGTGGACATGACGCAGGAGCGGGGGATCAAGGGAAAGATCCCGCTGCTGTCGAGAAAACTGGAAGGCTTCGTGAAAGAGGCGGTGCTGCGCGGGGAGCAGACGATCCTCTTCCTGAACCGCCGCGGATTCGCGCCGGTGCTGCTGTGCCCGGGGTGCAAGTTCGTGCTGCGGTGCGTGAACTGCGACGTGGCGATGACGTTTCACAAGAGGCGGAACGTGGCGGTGTGCCACCACTGCCATGCGGAGGTGGACCCGCCGGTGACGTGCCCGGCGTGCAAGGTCCCGGGGATCAAGTTCCTCGGGCTCGGCACGGAACGCGTCGAGGAGGAGATCCGCGCCGCGTTCGGCGACGCCGCGGTCGCGCGGCTCGACCGCGACACGACCCGCGCCCGCGGCAGCCACGCCCGCATTCTCGCCGCGGTCGCCGACGGCACGACCGACATCCTCATCGGGACGCAGATGGTGGCCAAGGGCCACGACGTCCCTAACGTGACGCTCGTCGGCGTGATCAACGGCGACATCGGCTACACGATCAACGACTTCCGCTCCGGCGAGCGCACGTTCCAGCTCGTCGCCCAGGTCGCCGGCCGCGCCGGTCGCGGCGCGCTCGCGGGGCGCGTCGTCGTCCAGACGTACAACCCGACCGTCCCCGCCATCGCCCTCGCCGCAAAACACGACTTCGAGACCTTCGCCGCGCAGGAAATGGCCTTCCGCCGCGAGTGGATCTGGCCGCCGTTCTGCCGCCTCCTCCGCCTCATCGTCTCCGCCCCCACTCCTGACGAAGCCCTCGGCGCCTGCGCCGCCGCCGTCGAGACGTCCCGCGGCATCCTGAGCAACGAGGCGCCGCTGACGCTCGGTCCTGAGCCGGCTCCCATCGCCTTCCTGAGGAACCAGCACCGCGCCCACGCAGCGTTCCGCGCGAAAAATTGGGAGACGCTGTGGAAGGTCGTGAACGCGTGCGGGAAGTTGAAGGATGCGTGGAAGAAGTGCTCGTGGACGTGGGATATGGATGCGTACGACATGTTGTAGGCCTTCGACCGACGAAGTCTGCGAAGTCCAATGAAGCTCACGCTTCATCGGTCTTGGAATGGTGATTGAAGTGTTGAGGACCCGCTGAGATCGCTTTTCTTCCCCGGGTGTATTGCATCGCGTTCCGTGAGGTCTAGACTCGCCGCATGGCCAGCAAACCGGTTGTCATCATCATCGGCGGACCGAACGGCGCCGGAAAGTCCACGACCGCACCGGAAATCATCAACGCGGAGCTCGGCGTCGTCGAATTCGTCAATGCGGACGTCATCGCGAAGGGACTTTCTGCGTTCGCGCCGGAACATTCGGCGATCCAGGCCGGCCGCATCATGCTGCAGCGCCTCGACGATCTTGCTGCCAATCGCGCCAACTTCGCGTTCGAGACCACGCTCGCGAGCAGGTCGTTCGCGCCCTGGGTCCAGAGTCTGACTTCCACAGGCTACGATTTCGTGCTGTCGTTCGTTTCCCTTCCCTCCCCGGATCTGTCGGTTGCGCGCGTCGCCCTCCGCGTATCGGAAGGCGGCCATCACGTACCTGAAGAAACGATTCGTCGGCGTTATGCGGCTGGACACTCCAACTTCTTCAGGCTCTACCGGCCGCTGGCAACGCGGTGGCGAATGTACGACAATGCCCTCGGCACTCGGCGACTAGTGGCTTCGGGATCTCGAGATGAAACCGCCATCGTCGCCGAAAGGGCGATCTGGGAGAGGCTCAAGAGGGAGTACGCCGGATGAAGCGCCGCAAACCCGTGGATATCGTCAAGGTGTTCAGCGACGGCCGCCGGATCGACGCCGCCGTGCAGCGCGCCGTTTCCGCTGCGCGCCAGCGTCACAAACAGGCTGGCAGGGCTGTCCCGGAGTGGCGTGATGGCAAAGTAGTCTGGGTTTCAGCCGACCAAATTGAAGTTGCAAAGCCGCCTCGCCGAAAGGCCTCACCCGAACCGACGGGGCGCGCTTCCGCACGCGCGCCGAAACGCGAGCCAACGAAGCCTGCGGCCCGCCGCCGCCGTTAGTCCACGGAGAATCCGGACTCCGCGGCAAAAGCTCTCATCGCCAGTTCGAAAGTCCTGTCGGCATCATCGACCGCGGGTTCGACCTTGTAGAGCGTCTGGTGAAGTTTGTGCCAGTACAGACTGAGTTCGCCCGGCCGCTCCCTTAGGAGGTAGTCCTCCGCACTCGCGAGGATTGCCCTCGCAAGGGCCTCGGTTACTTTGAATTTCTCCTTCGCTGCCGCCAGGTACTGCCGCCCGGCTGGCGTACCTGGTCGCTTGATGGCTCCCAGACAATCCCGGGCAGCACCTAATTCCGCGTCGCACTTCTTCCATGCCTCGGCAAGTGCCGCCTCTTCAAGGCCACCGTGCGAGTGTATGTCGAGATATTCCTGAAATTCCCAGACGGCATCGCGAAGTCGCGCGTCATTGCGCAGAAGTTCGTTGTGAAAGTTGATTGTGTCGACGCGCCGGTCTACGGCTCGCCAAGTGACGATCCCGATGCTTGCCGCCACTGCAACGACGAGACCGGCTATGCCCAGCGTGACGCGAAGTGCAGCTTCAAGAAGGCCACCCCCGCCGTACCGGTTGACGGCCGCGGGTGCAATCAGGGTAGTCGATTCAGGAACGAAATGTAATTTCATAGAAGTGTGGGCGGGGACCCGTGCTGATGGAGTTCCTCCGCGAAAGTTGAAACGCAGACCCGGCGTGAAGGTTCGGCTAAACCAGTATTGACGGTCGCCGGCACCCGAAGGCTCAGGCCCGTCGACCCTTCAGCCACTTCTCCATCTCCTTCCACGTCTTCGTGTTCACGACATGCTCCGGCTTGAGCCACGCGCGCCGCGCCTGCATGACGCCGAACTCGATGTTGTCGAACATGGTCGGGGCGTGGGCGTCGGTGTCGATGAAAATGGGGATGTGGAGGGCCGAGGCGCGGGCGAGCTTGATCTCGTCGAGGTCGAGGCGTTCGGGGGAAGAGTTGAGCTCGAGGGCCTTGCCGTGTTTCTTCGCCGTTTCGTAGACCGCTTCCCAGTCGATGTCGAGGGGCGGGCGAAGGCCGAGGCGGCGGGTGCTGGGGTGGCCGATGAGGTGGACGCTGGGGTGCTCGAGGGCGCGGACGAGGCGCAGGGTGTTGGACTTGCGCTCGTCCTTGCCGCGCTGGTGGATGCTGGCGACGACGAAGTCCATCTGCTCGAGGACCTTGTCGGGCCAGTCGAGTTTGCCCTCGGCGAGGATGTCGACCTCGCTGCCGCGCAGGATCTTCACGCTGAACTTCTCCTGCACCTTCGCGATCTCGTCCCACTGGCGCTTGAGGCGGTCGACGTTGAGGCCGCCGGCGTAACCGGCGCTGGGCGAGTGGTCGGTGATCGCGACGTACTCGTAGTTGCGGCGCTCGGCGGCCTTGGCCATCTCCTCGACGCTCGCGGTGCCGTCGCTCCACGTCGTGTGGCAGTGCAGGTCGCCGCGGATGTCGTGCTTCTCGATGAGCCGCGGCGGCTTCTTCCCCTTCTCGAACGCGTCCAGCTCGTCCTTGTTCTCGCGCAGCTCCGGCGGGATCCACTGGTAACCGAGCGCGTCGTACACCTCCTCCTCCGTCGCGCCCGCCACGCGCTCGCCCTTCGAGCCGTCCTTCTTCACCTTGAAGACGCCGTACTCGTTCACCGTCAGCCCCATCTTCACGGCCTTCTCGCGCAGGCGGACCGAGTGCTCCTTGGAACCTGTGAAGTACTGAAGCGCCGCGCCGAACGACTCCTCCGGGACGACGCGGACGTCGACCTGGAGGCGGTCCTGGCCGAAGTACACGCTGGTCTTCGTCTCGCCGTGGGCGATGACCTCCACGACGCCGGGCATCGTCGCGGCGGACTTCATGAGCTTCGCGGGGTCGGGCGCGACGGTCGCGACGTCGACGTCGCGCACGGTTTCTTTCCACCGGCGCACCGAGCCGGTCGCGACGGCCTTTGTGGCGCCGCCGGACAGCCGCAGGTGCTCGACGACCTTCGCGGCCGCTTCGCGCGCCTCGTACAGCGGCACGCGCTCGCGCGTCGTGCGCAGGCTCGCGATCCCCGCGAGGATCTTCTCCTCGCTCTTCGCGCCCATGCCCTTCAGCGGCCGCACCTTCTCCGCCTTGCACGCCTTCTCGAGGTCCTCCACCGACTTGAGCCCGAGCTCGTCCACGAGCATCTTCGCCTTCTTCGGCCCGAGCCCCGGGATGCGCATGATCGCGAGGATCGCGGGGTCCACCTTCTTGCGCAGCTCCTCGAGCGAAACGATGCGGCCGGTGTTCAGGTACTCCTCGATCTTCTTCGCGATTCCCTCGCCGATCCCGGGGAGCTCGCGGAGCCGGCCTTCCTGCGCGAACTTCCCGACGTCCTCGGGGGTGTTTTCGAGCGTCTGCGAAGCGCGCTCGTAGGCGCGGATCTGGAAGACGTTCGCGCCCAGGATCGTGTCGAGCGTGGCGAATTCCTGCAGGAGGGCGGCAAGCTCGGGATGGGGCATGGGCGCGGAGTATCGCATGGAGGGTTCGGGGTTGGGAGTTTGGGAGTTCGGTTCCGGGTTCGGGGTTCCGGCTTCCGAGCCCGGTCGCGAGTTCGGCGGTCGGCGCCCCCGCGGGGCGCGGCGGTTCGTATACTCCTCTCCCATGAAAACCATCGTGCTGGCCACCGACTTCGGCCCGGGGTTGTACGCGGGCATCATGAAGACCGTCATCGCCGGGATCGCTCCTGAAGCGCACGTCATCGACCTGACCCACGACCTGCCGCCGCAGGACGTCGCGATGGGGGCGTGGACTCTGCGGGCGGCGTTGCCCTACCTGCCGGCCGGCTCCGTGCTCGTCGCGGTCGTCGACCCGGGGGTCGGGACGAAGCGCCGCGCGCTGTGCGTCGACGCGGGCGACTTCCTCGCGGTCGGCCCGGACAACGGGTTGCTGTCGTTCATCCCGGCGGAGAAGCGCCGTTCGATCCACTCGATCGAGAACGCGGAATTCGCGCTTCCCAATCCGTCGGCGGTGTTTCATGGCCGCGACATCTTCGCGCCGGCGGCGGCGCACCTGGCGAAAGGCCTCGCGCCCGCGAAGCTCGGGCCCGCGGTGAAGGAGATGGTCGAGGCGGCGTGGGAGACGCCGAAGCCCGCGCCGGACGGGATCAAGGGCGTCGTGCTCGCGGTGGACCGCTTCGGGAACCTGCTCACCAACATCGAGGCCGCCGGCCTGCCGGAGAACTCGATGGTGACGCTCGACAGCACGCGGCTCGGGCCGATCCGCCGAACGTACTCGGACGTCGAGGTCGACACGCTGCTGGCGCTTCCCGGGTCCTCCGGCTACCTCGAGATCGCGCTTCGCGACGGCTCGGCGGCGCGCAAGCTGCGGGCGGGCAAGGGGGCGACGGTGTTCGTGAGGAATCCGAAGTGAAGCTCGCGCACCTGGATCCGTTCTGCGGCGCGGCGGGGGACATGCTCCTCGGGGCGTGCGTGGATGCGGGCGTCGACGTGAAGGAGCTGGAGAAGGCGCTGAGGGGGCTGAAGCTGCCGGGGTGGAGGCTGGAAGCGCGCGGCGTGATGAAAGGCGCGATCGGCGCGACGAAAGTGGACGTGGTGATCGGGAAGGGCAAGCGCGCGGTCACGGAGTTCGAGACGTTCGAGCGGTCGGGCGGGCACGACCACGGACACGGCCACGCGCACCACGATCACGCGCCCGGGATGTCGCTCGGCGAGATCCTGGACCTGCTCGGGCGGGCAAAGCTGCCGGCGACCGTGAAAGCGAAGGCAACCGAGGCGTTCCTGGTGCTCGGGAAGGCCGAGGCGCGCGTGCATCGCAAGACGCTGAAGTCGGTGCACTTTCACGAGGTCGGCGCGATCGACTCGATCGTGGACATGACGGGCGGGATCCTGGCGCTGGAGATGCTCGGCGTGGAGCGCGTGAGCTCCGGGCCGCTGCCCGTGTCGCACGGGCACATTCACTGCGCGCACGGGACGCTGCCGGTGCCGGGGCCCGCGACGATGGAGATCCTCAAGGGCGCGCCGACGGCGCCGCTCGACGTGGACGGCGAGACGCTGACGCCGACCGGGGCCGCGCTGATCCGCACGCTCGCGTCGTCGTTCGGCCCGCAGCCGTCGATGAAGGTCGCGGCCATCGGGTACGGCGCAGGAGACCGCGACTTCCGCGAGCGCCCGAACGTCCTGCGGCTGGTCGTCGGCGAGGCTTGCGCCGACGGCGAAGCGGACGAGGTCTTCGTCGTCGAGACCAACCTCGACAACGTCACGCCCGAAATCGTCGGTTACGCGCTCGAGAAATGCTTCGAGGCCGGCGCCGTGGACGCGTTCGCGACCGCCATCCAGATGAAAAAGGGCCGCCCCGCTACGCTCGTCACCGCCCTCGTCCCCCCCGCCGCCCTCGCCGCCGTCGAGGACGCCCTCTTCCGCGAAACCGGCACCCTCGGCGTCCGCCGCCACCTCGCCGCGCGCACGAAACTTGCGAGAGACTCCGTCGCCGTGAAGACGCGGTACGGCACGATCCGCGTCAAGACCGGCGCCCGCGGAGGCAAAGCCCTCGCCGCTTCCCCCGAATTCGAGGACTGTCGCCGTGCAGCGGAGAAGGCCGGCGTACCGTTGCGCACGGTGATGGCAGAAGCGCTGAGGGCGTTCGTGAAAGGGTAGGCCATGCTGGGATGGCTCGAAGGGGTCGGGAACTTCCTGAAGTACACCGTTTCGCTCCCCGAGCGGACACTGCGGGCGCTGGCGGCCGGGGTGGGCGGCGTGTCCAAGGTGTTCACGGACCTGGCGCTGCCCGAGGCGCTGCGCGAGACGACCACGTATCGCGTGCTTCTCGGGAACATGCAGCGTCTCGTCGTCGAGCGGGTGGGCGGCGTGGAGAACGTCTACTCGAAGCAGGGCGAGCAGCTCCCCGAGGACATGGTCCAGCGCAAACTCGCCGGCAACGCCGTCGAGGCCCTCGGCCTCATGTCGTTCCACTTCTCGCCGATCTGGCTCTTCGCCGTCGGCGCCGACGCCGTCTCCGGCAGCAAGGCGTACCTCGACCGGCTCACCGTCGAGCTCAAGAAGGAAGGCGTGATCGAGCCCGGCGCGCAGACGTCGGACTTCAGCGACGTGCTCGGCGCCGTCGAGAAAGCCACGTCCCAGTCCGCCAAGGTCCTCGACCTCCCGCCGCTCTCGCAGGGCGACTTCAAGAAGTACCGCCAGGAGCTCACGTCGTCCTACGCGTCGATGTTCGCGAAGTCGACCAACCTCGTGCCGAGCTTCGACTCGATCTGGAAACGCATGACCTCGCTCGCGAAAAAGGAAAACCTCTCCCTCGAGGCCGTCGCGGGCCTCATGACCGTCAACGCCGCCCGCGCTGCCGGCGCTTCCCTCGCCGTCGCCAACGCCACGGGCGGGCTGTTCGTGGACAAGGTGCTCGCGTCGTACGGCAAGTCCCTCGACGCCATGGAAAAGGACGGCTACGCGGCGTTCTTCTCCCGTACCATGGCCCCCTACGGCGAGGCGATCCGGAACGCCTTCGACCCCGACCGCGAGACGGTCACCGAGTGGCTGGTCACGTTCAAGATGTTCCGGAAGGGTGAGGGAAAGAAGTGAGCGACACGAGCCTGGGCGGCACCGGCGGCTACGACTTCCAGTCGACGATGTGGTCCCTCGTCCTCAAGGCGAAGGACAAGCGCGAGGAAGCGCTGAACCAGCTGTTCTCGATCTACTGGAAACCGATCTACTTCTATGTGCGCCGCAAGGGGAAGAACGTCGAGGACGCGAAGGACCTGACGCAGGGGTTCTTCATCCATTTCTTCGAGAGCGACCTGCTCGACCGGGTGCAAAAGGGGCGCGGGCGGTTCAAGAACTACCTGCTGGCGACGCTGGAGCACTACCTCGCGAACGAGTACCGGAAGGCGCACGCGCTGAAGCGCGGGAAGCCGCCGGTGTCGCTGGACGTGGAGCTGCTCGAGGACGAGATGCGCGCGGAGGAGTCGCCTGAAAAGCATTTCCGGCGCGCGTGGTGCATGGCGATCCTGCAGCGCGCGATGGACGGGCTCGGGAAGGAGCTGGGGAGCAAGTGGAGCGCGGTGCGCCAGCACCTCGTCCCCGGCGACCGGCCGAGCTACCAGCAGACGGCGGACGAGCTGAAGACGACGGTCACCGACGTCACGAACCTGCTGCACCGGGCGCGCAAGGGGCTCAAGGAACGAATCATCGCGGAGATCCGCGAGACGGTGGAGACGGAGGAGGAACTGCAGGAGGAGTTGAAGGAGTTCTTCGAGAGCTTTTGACTTCGCCTGATCCGCGGCCGTTTCCGCGTCATCCGCAGCATCCGCGAATTCCCTTCAGCTCTCGCTGCGCAACCCGCCCGACGACCACCCGTGGTACATTCCCCCCGTGAATCGCGCCCCGCTAACCTCCTCCCCCATCACGACTTGCGCCCTTCCGCGAGTCGCCCTTTTCCTCCGAATTCCCGAAAGCCCCTTTCCCGCCCCTACCTCTTATGACACGCGAGGGTGAACTCATGGGGGCGGGCGACATGAAGACTGCGGTGCAGTGCAAGAAGTGCGGCAAGTCGTATTCCGCGGGGGTGGTGGGGGATTTCCAGGGGTTGTGCCCCTCGTGCGTGGCCGCCTTCGCGTTCGAGGAGGTGTCGCAGAGCCCGCTGGAGGCCGCGCTGCCCGCGACGGTCACTCCGCCGCCCGACTACGAGAAGACGACGATGTACCTCAAGCCTGGGACCGCGTTCCAGGGCGTCATGATCGACACGGTGCTCGGGCAGGGCGGGATGGGCGTCGTGTACAAGGCGCGACAGCAGGGGCTCGACCGGCTCGTGGCGCTCAAGGTCATGAGCGACCGGCTGGCGGGGGACCCGGATTTCGTGAAGCGCTTCGAGAAGGAAGCCAAGGCGATGGCGGCGCTGTCGCACCCGAACATCGTGGCGGTCTACAACTACGGGATCGACAACGGGCGGTGCTTCATCGTGATGGAGTACGTGGACGGCGCGAACCTGCGCCACATCATCCGCGAGAAGAAGCTGGAAGCGGCGCAGGCGTTGCGGATCGTGCCGCAGCTGTGCGATGCGCTGGAGTATGCGCACAGCGAAGGGGTGGTGCACCGGGATATCAAGCCGGAGAACATCCTGATCGACAAGAAGGGGCGGGTAAAGATCACGGACTTCGGGCTGGCGAAGATGGTGGAGCCCGGGCGGACGGACCACACGGTGACGGGGCTGGTGATGGGGACGCCGCATTACATGGCGCCGGAGCAGGTGGACTCGCCGAAGGCGGTGGACCACCGGGCGGACATCTACTCGATGGGCGTGGTGTTCTACGAGCTGCTGACGGGCGAGCTGCCGATCGGGCGCTGGCAACTGCCGAGCCACCGCGGGGTGCTCGATGCGCGGCTGGACCAGGTCGTGCTGCGCGCGCTGGAGCGCGAGCCGGACAAGCGGTACCAGCACGCGAGCGACATGAAGCTCGAGGTCAGCCGCGTGTCGGAGTTCATCCCGGTCGCCCGGCTCGCGACGCCGAACGCGACCGGCGCGGTCGCCGTGTCGAGCGCGTTCTCCGCGCCCGTCCACGCTCCCCCCGGCATCGTCAGCGCCCCTTCCCCCGCCGGCGTCCACGTCCCCTCCCCCGCCGCCGCCAACGCGGGATGGACCGCCCCCCCGGGGTTCGCGACGGTTCGCCCGAACACTCCCGTCAACCCGTCGAGCATCAGCGGCTGGGTCGGCACCGGGTTCGGCCTCACCATCGCCGCCGTCGTCCTCGCCTTCGTCGGCCTCATCGTCGCCGGCGCTTCCTCCAGCAGCACCGCCGTCTTCGTCATGGCGGCCCTCTCGGGCGGATTCGCCTCCTTCGGCTTCCTCTGCAACACCATCGGCATCTTCGACATCCTCTTCAACGCCAGCCGCCGCCATGGCTTCGGCCTTGCCGTCATGACCTACGCCATGGACCTCCTCATCCTCGGAATCGGGATCGCCGCGTTCTTCATCGTCCAGACGAACGACGGCTCGCCCTCGAAGCGCCTCCCGGCGCCGGCCGCGGTCGCCGCACCGCAGGCTTCGTCGCTCCTGTCCGTGCCGCCCCGGATTCCCGCGGGATGGGCCGTCACGCCGGAAAGCCGCTCGTACGAGGGGCGCGAGGACATGAAGCTGTTCTGGAGGGACAGCGAGCTGCGGGTCAGCGATTCCGTGAAGCGCGCCCGGCGGATCGTGTACGTGACCGGTGGAGAGGGCGGAACGATTGCCGTGAACCTCCTGGAGATGACCGCCAGCGAAGACGTGGCGAAGTACATGAGCTTTGCGAAGAAGCCGGGGGACGTGTTCGCCACGAACCGGACGCTGGTCGTGATCCAGCGCCTCGACGAGCGCGCGCCGATCGACCAGGGGAAGATCGACGAGGTCCGCGCCTGGGTGAACGAAATCTCGACGCGGGAGGGCGCGAAGGGACGCTAGCGTCCGGACTACTGGTCCTTCGGCTTGACCGGGTCCTTCGTCTCGGGCTCGCGCGGGTCCTTCCCCTCCTTGCGCATCTTCGCCGCCCGGTCCGACCACTCCGCCTTCAACTCCTCCGTCCCGTCCTCGCTCGTCACGACCTCGTAATGCACCACCTTCTGGTCGCCCGACAGCTCGCGGAACTTCTCGCGCACGTCCACCACGCGCTTCGAATCGTCGCTGTCGCCCTTGAACGCCATCTCCGCGTTGCCGATCCGGATCACGTCCCCCGTCTTGAGCGGGCTCTCCGTGATGCGCACGCCGTTCAGGATCGTCCCGTTGCTGCTCTGCAGGTCCATCAGGAGCCACCCCTCCGGCGTCTTCAGGATCGTGCAGTGGTTCCGCGACGCCGCCGGCTCCGTCAGCCGCACGAGGCACTTCTGCGACCGCCCGATCAGCGTCTCCACCTCGTCCAGCGGGTGCTCGTGGGTGTAGTCCCCTTCCTTGATGACTAGCTTGGCCACAACCCCTCCCGTTGACCCTCTGCCGGAGCCGTCGAGGTGCGGAACAGGTTGAGGTGCTCCAGGAACGGCCGGTAATCGCGTTCGATCCCGAGCCGTTCGGAGAGGGCCCCGATGCGCCGGAGGTACCGCTCGGTCAGGTCTTCTCCCTTGCCCCGCCAGGCGGGGTCGCAGAAGAAGACGCGGCACCCGAGCGGGCGCGCATCCCTTGCCGTGCACCGGTTGTCACGGAGGTACGGGCAGGACTCCATCGAGAACTCCTGCGCCGGCCAGCCGCGTCGAAGAGCGAAGTACTGCGCCTCGGCGCGCGTCGCGTAGAGGCGGTGGCCGTACTTCGCAAACTGGCAGCAGTCGCCGCTCGTCCGGCAGAGGGGGTTGTCGGCAGCGATGACCGCGTCCAGCTCCCCGTAGAGCGCGCCGAGCTCGCGGAGAAGCGCCCCCCGGACGTCCACCTCGAGCGAGGCGGGCGCGGCGGTGGTTTCCGCAGGCGGATGGATCGACGTCGGCACGGTCACGAGGGTCTCCGGCTCAATAGCAAGGAGTGTCAAGTTTACGTCCATTCGAGGGCGTCGAGAAGAAAAACGGAGACTTCGAGCCCTGAGTATCCATTGAACCTCCTATGCCCTCGCTCGCCGTGAGCTCAAGAAGTGAGGCCCGTACCTGCCGAGGCATTTTCGGAGCGACTCAACGACCCGGTAATGGAAGAGCAGGATGGGAGTCGGGATGGCGGCGATG
>CAZPWT010000067.1:0-123524 GCA_964590435.1 uncultured Planctomycetia bacterium | reverse complement strand
CAATGTTGCTGGACCTTCGTCTCGCAGATTGGCGCCATCAGATTTCCTGCTTGTCTCTCTCGAAGGAGGACTCCCGGATAATCGAAGAACGACTCGCCGTCGCCCTTGCCACCGTTGCTTGAAAGTGCAAGAGGTCACCCTCTTGAAGTTGCCGTTTACTTGAGAATTGAATCGTTGTAGTTGCTGTTTCCCCCGGCAAGACACCCCTATCGCTCGGCTGTCTCGGTTCCCCCCGGTATCATCGCCCCTATGCGATGCACCGAAGAACTGAAACGTGAGCACATCCACATCAAGGCCGCCCTCGGCGTGCTGGAGCGCGTGGCGGGGCGGCTGGAGACGGGCGGGGCAGTGGCGGAAGCGGACCTGGACGCGCTGATCGAGTTCCTCTCCGTCTACGCCGACAAGTGCCACCACGCGAAGGAAGAGGACTGCCTGTTCCCGGCGCTGCTGGCGAAGGGGATGCCGAAGGAGGGCGGGCCGATCGGGATCATGCTGGACGAGCACGTCACGGGGCGGGGGTTCATCGGGAAGATGCGGGAAGGGATCGCCGGGCGGCGCGCCGGGGCGGCCGGGGCGGCGCGGACGTTCGCGAACGCGGCGCGGGGCTACGTCGGGCTGCTGCGCGAGCACATCGAGAAGGAAGACGACATGCTCTTCCCGATGGCGGACGACACGCTTGCGCGCGACGAAGACCTGAGATTGTCGCAGCAGTTCCAGGTCTTCGAGATCGAGCGGATCGGCGCCGGGCGGCACGACCAGCTCGAGGCCGCGGTGGCGCGGCTCGAGAAGGCCTACCCGCCCGGGTAGCGGCTACTTCTCGCCCGGCGTCCGCGCCCGCACGAAGTAGACCCACACCTCGCGGCCCTTCGCCCCGTCGCGGACCGCCGTCGCCGCCACGAACCCCCTCCCGTCCGGGACCTGGACGTCGCATTCGAGCGGGAGCATGTCGCAGGACGGATTCTGCACGACGCCGCCGGAGTCCGCGCCGGTCGCCAGCGCCGCGTCGAGCGAAGCCTCGGCCAGCCCGGATTCCAGGCCGACGCGCAGCAGCCCTTCCGCAGCCGGCAGCACGCCCGCGCTGAGGAGGAAGCCGTCGTTCATCGAATTGACGACCGGATCCCACGCTTTCGCGCTGTCGGCGATCTCGACGTCGTGGTCCGCCACGTACGCCGCGCAGCGGCCGCGGATGGCGTAGAGCGGGCTGCCGGAGAGGCCCAGCGCGGACGACGACGCGACGAGGCGCGCGGCGCCCTTGGCGGGAAGCTGGATGAGCTCGTCGAAGAGCGCTTCCGGGATGCCCTTGGGGCGCTCGAGGACGTCGCGGCGAGAGAGCCATTCGGGTTCGGGGAAAGCGACGAGCCAGGTTTCGAGGGTGACGTTGGAGCCGAGGAGCAGCTCCGCGCCGGCGAGGGCCTTGGCGATGGCTTCCTGCGCCTCGGCTGGCGCGTGGACGACGAGCTGGTCGCCGAGGACGGTCACGTTGCGGCCCGGCTCTTCCCAGACCGCGTCCCCTGTCTGGCGCCTGACCCAGTCGGCGATGGTGTCGCGGCGGTACTGGCGTTCGCCGCTGCAGATGGGGCAGGGGTCGGAGGCGCTGGCGTCGTCGTGCGGTTCCGGGAGGCCGAGACGGGGCGGGTGGATGCTGGAAGCGGGGAGGTTGAGGAGGGCGCTGACGTTCCAGGAGCGGAAGACGTCCCCGGCGGGGCCCGGGTCGGCGGGCTTCAGGGCGGCGCCGTCGATCCGGGTGCGGGCCAGGATGAGCGTCGTGCGGCCCGCGGTGGCGGGGCGGAAGTCGGTCGCCGCGAGCAGGACGGTCTTCCCGGGCGTGACGGCGACGCAGGTCCGGAGCTCGGAACAGTCCATGCGGGGCAGGTCGATCGGTCCCCCGGAGGCCGCGGGCAGGCTGAACGCGGCCATGCCTGCGAGGCGCGCGGTCTGGAGGAGGATCTCCAGCGTGAGGCTTTCGCCGGAAGCGGACAGGTTCGGGCGGAACTCGAGCAGCGCGCCCTCGGCCAGGCTCCGGACGACGGGGTCGGCCGCCGTCGCGTGCTGAGCGATTTCGATGTCGTAGTCGGCGACGTACGTGCGGCGGCGGACCGACGACGCCTGCCCGTGCTCCCCGCCTCGCGACCGGGCCACCAGCCGGGCCAGCAGCCGGCCCCGCGCCACGTCCCGGGCCGCGGTGCGAAGCGCCTCCGCGGCCGGATCCTCCAGCGGGCCGGGGACGAGCCCTGACGCCGCGGCGGCGTCGACCTCCACGATCTCGATCTCCAGCTCGACCGTCCGCGAGGCCCGCGCCTTCAGTTCGGCGATGAGCTGGTCGATCTCCGCGATCTCCTCCTTGCTCGCGACAGCCTGGATCACCCCTCCATGGCACTCGAGCTGCTTCGCGCTGTTGTCCCAGCCGTCGGGGTTCACCGTCGACCGGAGCCACTCCGCGACCTCGTCCGCGGTCGTCGCCAGATGCTCGTCATGCCCGGACTCGCCGGGACGGAAACCGATCCCCACCGCCCGGTCCTCCCGCTCCTCGATCGTCAGCCCGCGGACGTCCCACTCGCGAGCCTCCTCGGCCCGGACCGCCCAAGCGCTTCCCAGCACCACCGCCACCGCCATGAACGCGTGCATCAGCGGACCTCCGGAAACCGGACCCGAACAAGCAGGACAAGGCACTCCGCGCTCTTCGCGTCGCCCTCCCGGACGGCCTCCGCGGCCACGCTCCATTCGCCGGCTTTCAGGCCGATCGTCGCGCGCGCTTCGAGCAGGTCGATGGAAGAGCGTTCGAGCACGCCGCCCGGCGCCGCGCCCGTCGCCGTCGCTTCAAGCGCCGCGCGCCACCCGAATTGCGCTTCCAGCTCCACCCGCGAGCGGCCGGCGGCGTCCGGCTCGAAGGGGCGGGCGTTGAGCGCGAGTCCCTCGGTGAGGATGTCGATCTGCGGGTCGGTCGCCGCGGAATTCTCGGCGATCTGGACCGTGCGGTCCCGGACGAAGGCCGACTCGGCGCCGGCGAACGCGGTGACGCGCTGGGCGGTGAGGCCGAGGGCGGAAGCGCGGGCCAGGACGCGGGCGGAGCCGCCCTTGCGGGCCAGCGCGAGCAGGTCGGAGGCCGGAAGCCTCCCGCGATCCGCGGCGCTCACCGCGACCACGACCGCGTCGACCGCCGCGCGCCGGAACGACGTCCGGGAAAGTTCCTTGAGCGCCGTCTCGGTCGCATCCAGGACGGGCTCGGTCGCCGTCACCATCAGGCGGTTGGACGTCGTGAGGATCCCGAACCCCTCCGCGCCCCAGGTTTCATAGCCGGTCTGCCGCTTCACGAACCCCTCCACCTGCTCCAGCTCGAGGCGCGAGCTTCCGGAGTCCTCGACCGGGATCGTCACTCCCTCCTGGGGATCGATTTCGCTGAGGTCCAGCCGCCGCTTCGGCACGTCCGTCACAGGCGCCGTCAGGGCCCCTGTTTCGAGGAGCCGCAGCCGGGTCCCCTCGCCCGCGAACGCGATGTCGCCCATCGGCTCTTCGACGCGCCGGACCTGCAGCAGCACCGCCAGGGTCCACCCTTCCTCGGTTGCCGCGGCGCCGCCCGGGACGAGCAGCGTCGTCCGCCCCGTGGCGCACGGCCACGTCCCCGCCGTCGAGAAAACGGCGCGCGCCGGAAGCTGGATCGTTCCCTCGGGTTTCACCTTGCCGCCGAATTCGCGCACCGTGCCGGGGCGGGCGCAGGCGAATCGGTAGTCCACCAGAACGGTCGCGCCGTCGGGGGCAAAGGTCGGGCGCAGTTCGAGGGTCGTCCCGTCGTAGACAAGCGTGGAGACGGGGTCCGCCACGGCCGACCCGATCGCAATCTCGATCTCGTAATCCGTCACCAGCATGCGCTCCCTCACGTCCGCGACATGCCCGAGCATCCCGGGGATCGCCGAGGTCCGCAGGAGCGACAGCGTCTTCCCGCTCTTCCCCCCCGCCGCCGCTTCCCGGATCCCCCGGTCCTGCGCTTCCGTGATCACCCCCGCTTCCGCCCCGAGCTCCTCCAGCGTCCCCGGCGCCAGCAGCACGACCTGAGCGTCGATGGCTGCCCTTCGCGAAGCGGCCCGCGCCAGGACGCTGAGGACCGACGCGATCCGCGCCTGCACCGCGGCCGTCTGCCGGACCGTCATCCAGCCGCCCTCGAGCTCCAGCGAAACGCCCTCGTTCGCCCAGGCGTCCGGCCCCACGATTCCCTGCAGAAGCGTGGAGAGGCCGTCCGGGTCGAATCCCGGGAAGAACTCTTCGCCGGATTCGACCGGCCGCGGGTCCAGGTTCCGCAGCTCGATCCGCGGCCCCGGCCGGTCCTGCTCGGCCTTCACCAGCGCCCGGACGTCGTACGTCTTCGTCACGTAGTCCGCGTCCTGCGCGCAGGCGGCGGCGGCGCAGACCAGAACGGCGGCGAGCGGTCGCATGAAGCGTCTCCCGGGTGCCACGGCGGTTCCTCCCCTGCGACACTAGACGGAACGCGGGGGGCGAAGGTCAAGGCGATTCCGGAAATCGGTCAGTACGCCACGGGCCGGGCGCAGAGCCGCAACCCGTAGTACCGCGTCGCCGTCTCCGGGACGAAGGCCCGCCGGTAGCAGATCTTCGCGTTGTTCGGCCCGATGAACCACGCGCCGCCGCGGAGCGCGCGGTAGTGGCGGTAGGGGAGCTCGACGCCGTTCAGGAGCCAGTTCGAGGCGGTTCCTGCCATGTCGCGGATGCCGTAGGGGGATTCGTCCGCGGGGAAGCTGCCGACCGGGCGGAGGCGCGGGCCGGCGGGAAGAGAGCCGGCGACGAGCGCGAAGCTCCAGTCGAACTCGTCGCCGAACGGATAGATGCGGCGGTCGACGCCGCGCGCGGCCTTCTCCCACTCGTCCTCGACGGGGAGGGAGTACGCGATGCCGTCACGGGCAGAGCGCCAGTTGGCGTAGGCGACCGCGTCGGTCCAGGAGACGCCGATGACGGGGAAATCGGCGGACGACTGCGCCGACGGCTCCCCCGGCGGCGCGAGCTCGAACCGGTCGCTCCCGAACGCCAGGAACCGCTCCGTCCCCTCGCGGGGTGCCCGGGCGTGCGCTTCCTCGAACTCCCCCCGGGCGCAGAGGTCGTTCAGGAACTCGAGGTACTCGCCGGCGGTCACGGAGAACGTCGCGACGAAGACGTCCCGCGTGCTCAGCTCCGCTTCGTCCTCCCCGCCCCCCGCGAAGGCGCCTCCCCACGAGAACCGCCCGCCCGGGACCTGCACGAACCCCGCCGGGATCTCCCCGGGGCGGTAGAGCGCAACCTCCTGGTCCCACGGCTCGCCGCGGCGGATGACGAACGGGAAGTGCACCGGCGCGAAGCCCGGGGCGTGGATGGAGCAGCGCCACGAGCCCGGGGGGAGAGGGAGCCCGGCGATCGGGGTCTTGCCGACGATTTTTTCCGGTCCCGGCACGAGCCGCACGTCCCGCGTCTCGTACCGCGCGATCCGCACTTCCGCTCCCGGGATCGGCGTCGTCAGGCACTCGGTGGTATGGCCCCAGCGGCGCATCCCGTCGGGGAAGCGCTGCGCGGGGATCATCCGGTCTGCCGGCAGCGGCTCGACGCCGGGGACCGGCGCTCCATCGCGCCAGACGAGCGAAAGCTCGTGCTGCGTGTCCGCCCGCCACCCCGGAGTCCGGACCGGCGCGAGGCATTTGCACCCGTACGCGAACGCCCGCACCGACAGCGTTCCCGGCGCGTCCAGTCTTGCGGCACGCCCGAGGTGCGCCACCTGGCTCCGCAGCAGCAGCTCCTCCCCGCGGTCCCGCCGCTTCTCCGCCTCCGCCAGCCGCGCCAGGTACAGGTCGCACAGCCCGTCCGCTGCCTCTTCGCACCCCGCATCCACGGCCCGCGCCTGCCCGAACTCCGCCGCCGCTCCCGCATACGCCGCGATCCGCTCCTCCTCCAGCTCCCGCACCCTGCCGCGCGCCGCCCAGAGCGGGCGCTTCTCCTCCGCCTCCCCATGCCGCGCAATCGCCGCCTCCAGCTTCGCCGCCGCCGCCTCCTGTTCCCGGATCGCCGTCGCCAGCGCGGCGTATTTCGCGAGAAGCGCCCTTCCCGCCGCGACGCGCGCCGCGGCTTCCCGCGTGCGGCGTTCCTTCTCGCGGACGCCGTCGAGGAAGAGCTGGAGTTCGCGGTGCATCTCGAGGGCGTCCTGGAAGCGGTCGTGGCGATGGTAGGCCATGGCCTTCATGCAGATCGCGTCGAGCTCGGGGGGGACGGGATCGGGGGTGCGGCGGCCTGCCGCGACGGTGAGGCGGACGCGCTCGGAAGGGGCGTCGAGCCGGCCGGTGCGAACGGTTTCGATCGCTTCCGTGGCCGTGGCGGCGACGACGGGCGCCTGCCAGGTCAGGACGGCGTAGAGAATGCCGCCCAGCGAGTAGACGTCGCTGCGCGTGTCGAGTTCGTCGAGGCGCCCTTCCGCCTGCTCGGGGGGCATGTACGCCGGCGTGCCGATGACGCTGCCGACGAGCGTCAGGTGCGTCGTCTCCACGCCGGCCTTCTCCGGGCCTGCATCCGGCCTCGCGTCCTCCGCTTCCCCCATCACCTTCGCGAGCCCCCAGTCCACGACGATCGTCTCGCCGAACTCGCCGACCATCACGTTCGAGGGCTTCAGGTCTCGGTGGATCACCCCTTTCGAGTGCGCGTACGCGATCCCGAGGCACACGTCCTGCACCACGCCGAGCAGCCGGCCGCGCGTCCACGCCTCCTGCGTTGCCGCGTCGCCCCCCTGGAGCGCCCGCAGGAGCTGCCCCAGGTCGCGCCCGCGGATCCGCTTCATGCACAGGTACAGCTTCCGCCCCCCCGCGCCGTCGCTCATCGCGCCGAAGTCGTACGTCGGCACGATCACGGGATGCTCGAGGCGCGCGGCGAGGCGGGCTTCCCTCATGAAGCGGTCCTCGTCGTGCGTCGTGGCGCCTTCCTTGAGCATCTTGAGCGCGACGGTGCGGGCGAGGTCGCGGTCCTCGGCCTCGAAGACGCGGCCGAGGCCGCCGCTCGCGATCGGCGCGCCGAGGCGGTAGCGCTCGCCCTGCGGCGCCGCCTGGAACGCGGGGCCGCGCGACCGCCGGGCCGGGAGCGACGCCAGCCAGCCGCGCGCGCCGGGCGGAAGCTCGAGCGACAGCATCGCGGAGCGCAGCGCCGAATCCACCGACCGCGGGCTCCCGCCCTCGACCGCCTCGAGGACCGACGAAGCGCAGTCGTCGTCCAGCTCCGCCGCACGGCGGATCCGCGACTCCAGCCCCTCGCCCCCCTTCAGGCTCGCTGCCAGCGCTTCCATCACCTGCTCCGGCGTGGCCAGGCTCATGTCGAGCGCGGCGAGGGCGAAGCGGAGTTCGGACTCGAGGGGCATGGGATCATGCTAAGGATCGAGGAGGGCATCGCGCACGGATCATGAATCCGGGGTGAGTTTGCGGGCGGAATGGAGGGGACTTGCCGTGGGAGGAAAGAGCAACTTCAAGAAGACGAACTTCAAGTAAACGGCGAACTTCAAGACGGCAACTACAAGCGTGCGCGCGAAGGTGGATTCCCGGAGGTCGCAACCTTGCCCCGCTGGCTTGTCGTTGTCTTCTTGTAGTTGCCGTTTACTTGAGTATTGAAACGTTGAAGTTGCAGTTTCTCGGCTCCGGCAACACCGGCCCCGCGCCTCCATCCGAACCGCCTTGTTCGCACCTTCCCGCACCGCTAGAATCATCCCTCCCAGGGTCGCCGTTCCCGCTCGCGTCCAAGGAAAGGATCGCCATGGACGAACCTCTTCAGCCCGTCGCCCCGCCGCCGGCGGACCCGCGGCTGGACAAGCTCGTGGAGAAGGTCGGGATCCTGGAGCAGCTCTTCGTGAAACGGATCAAGGACGACGGCGTCCACGCCGCCGCCTACAGTTCGCTTCACCAGGAGATGTCGAAGTACCGTGACGACGCGTTCCGCGGGGCGCAGAAGCCGCTGTTGAAGGGGCTGGTGCTGCTGTACGACACGATGAAGCGGTCGTTGTCGGGGATGGGGGAGGGTGCGGCGCGGGAGGCGGTGGAGTTGCACGTGGAGGAGCTGCTGGAGCTGATGCACCGGCATGAGGTGGAGAAGATGTCGGAGGTGCCGGCGAAGTACGACAAGGGGGTGCAGCAGGCGCTGGGGACGGAGCCAGCGGCGACGGCAGAGGAGGACCAGGCGGTGGTGAGGGTGGTGAGGGACGGGTTCCGGTGGAACGGGAGCGTGTTGAGGCCGCAGGAAGTGGTGATCAAGACTTTCCGACCGGCGTAAACGAACAGAAGTTGCGGGTTGCGAGTTGCGGGCGGAGCCCGCCGTAGCCCCGCAGGGGCGAAGGCGGGTTGCGAGGAACGGCTGCACATGGGGCCCTGGGTTGGTGAGGGCTTTATCTGCCGACGTTTCTGCCAAATCTGTTTTTATCTGTGTCCCCTCGGGGGCTGTCCGCAAGGACGGGACCTGGATTCCTGGAATGGCCATCGTGAGGGACGCAGATAGAGGCTGATCTCGCAGAAACGTCGGCAGATACATCATTATTTTCCGACCGCCTTCAGTTCCTGACTTTCCGTCGATCCACCCTTGAGAGGAGACCGGACATGGCCGATGAAAAGCCCCCGATGACGTGCGGGATCGACCTGGGCACGACCAACAGCGCGATCGCCTACATCGACGAGCACGGGAAGGCGCAGGTGATCCAGAACACCGACAACGAGCGGATCACGCCGTCGGTCGCGCTCTTCGAGGAAACCGAAGTCCTCGTCGGCAAGATCGCCAAGAACTCGGCCGTGGCGGCGCCGGACCGGGTGGTGCAGTTCGTGAAGCGGCACATGGGCGAAGAGGGATGGGTGAAGACGTTCTTCGGGAAGGAGTACACGCCCGAGACGATCAGCGCGCTGATCCTGAAGCGGATCGTGCAGGACGCAGAGAAGGTGAGCGGCCGGAAGGTGGGGAGCGTGGTGATCACGGTCCCGGCGTACTTCAACGAGGTCGAGCGCAAGGCGACCCAGGACGCGGGGACGATCGCGGGCCTGAACGTGGTGAGCATCCTGAACGAGCCGACGGCGGCGGCGCTCGCGTACGGGATGGACAAGCTGGGCGAGAAGCGCCGGGTGCTGGTGTACGACCTGGGCGGCGGGACGTTCGACGTGACGATCATCGAGATCGACGGGACGAAGATCGACGTGCTGGCGACGGACGGCGAGCGGCGGCTGGGCGGCATCGACTGGGACGACGAGATCATCAACCTCGTGTCCGAGAAGTTCCAGGCGGAGCACGGGATCGACCCGCGCAACGACCTCGAGGCGTGCCAGGACCTGCGCAACAAGGCCGAGGACGCGAAGATCAGCCTGTCGAAGCTCGACAAGGTGCGCATCCTGTGCCAGTGCCAGGGGAAGACGACGAAGGTCGAGCTGACGCGCGAGGAGTTCGAGAAGATCACCAAGGGGCTTCTCGACCAGACGGAGACGTACCTCGGAGTCGTGCTGCAGAAGGCGAAGCTGACCTGGAAGGACATCGGCACGGTGCTGCTGGTGGGCGGGATGACGCGCATGCCGGCGGTTCGGACGATGATCGAGCGCGTGACGGGGGTGAAGCCCGAGACCGGGATCAACCCCGACGAGTGCGTCGCGATGGGCGCCGCGTACTACAACGCGGTGCTCGCGCTGCAGGCGAAACCCTCCGAGGAGCCCGCCCTCGCCCTCCAGGGCGAGTCGCTCAAGGAGTCGATCGACGAGGAGGTCATGATCCTGCTCCAGGGGGTCGAGGTCACGAACGTGAACTCGCACTCGCTGGGGATCATCGGCATCCGGAAGTCGGACATGAAGCTGGTTGCGCACAAGATGATCCCGAAGAACACGCCGATCCCGGCCGAGGTGACGAAGCCGTTCGGGACGGAGAAGGCGAACCAGGTCAGCGTGCAGATCAAGATCGTCGAGGGGGACAGCGACAACCCCGAGGATTGCACGGAGATCGGCTGCTGCGAGATCAAGGACCTTCCCCCGGGCCGTCCCGCCGGGTCGCTGGTCGACGTGACGTACTCGTACAGCGTCGACGGCCGCCTGCAGGTGACCGGGAAGGACCGGACTTCCGGCAAGGAAGCGAAGGTCGAGATCGTCCGGACCAGCGGCATGGACGACAAGGCGATCAAGGATGCGAAGAAGGACGTCGTCGGGATGGAGGTGGGGTAGGGCGAAGGCAAACGACAATGAGCAAATTTCAAGTTCCAGGGAAACAGAGAACTGCAAACGGAGAACTTCAAGGCCGGCGTGAAGCAGGCTCGGCCCTGAAGTTGAAGTTCTCTGTTTGGCGTTTCCTTGGAAATTGAAACGTTTGAAGTTGTAGTTTCCCGCTCGTTCGTCGCGCTCCCTACTCCATCACCCAGGACCCCGCCCCGTGGCTGAAAACCGCTTCCACGAAATCCTCGGCCTCCCCGAGGAGTGCACCGACCCCGATTATTACCAGCTCCTCGGGATCGAGCGGACGCTCATGGACGCGCCGTCGATCGAGGCGAAGTTCAAGGAGCGGATGACGCGGGTCCAGCACATCGAGAACCCCCGCCACAAGGAATTCATCGAGTTCCTGAAAGGGGAGCTGAAGCGGGCGCGGGGGATCCTGACGGACACGGGGCGGCGTGCGGAGTACGACCGCGAGCTGGCGGAGGAGCGGGGCGAGGAACTGCGCAAGATCCTGGGGCACATGCTCGTGGACGGGGCACTGTCGTCCATCGCGGAGGTCTCGGTGTTCCGCGAGGGGCACAACCTCGGCCTCGACCCGGAGTTCACGAAGCGCGTCGTGGACGAGGAGCTGAAGAAGGCGGGGGCGAGGCGCGTCACCGCCGCCGTTTCCGGCGCCAACGGCCACCAGACGCAGGTCCTGATGAACCAGAAGGCGCAGGAGGTGGCGCGGCAGGCGCAGGAAGCGCGCATGGCGGCGCGGCTGGCGGAGGCGCGGGCTCGGATGGCGGAGACCGACAAGCGGCGCGCGGAGCAGCAGGTCGTGGCGGTGTCGGAGAAGGCGCGCGAGGCCGTGAACCGGATGCAGCTCGCGGAGACGGAAAAGAAGAAGGCGCAGCAGACGGCGATGGCGGTCGCGGAGAAGGCGCGGGCGGCGGCGACGCGGGCGCAGATCGCGGAGACGGACAAGAAACGCGCCGAGCAGACGGTGCAGCGCGTGCAGGAAAAGGCGCGCGCGGCGCAGGAGATGGCCCGCAAGGCGATCAACCGCGAACAGATGCTCGCGATGCGCCAGCAGATGTCCGAGCAGGCGCGGCGGCGGCTGGAGGAGCAGTTCACCGAGGCCGAGGCGAGGCTGCAGGCCTACGTCGAGGCCTCGAACGAGGAGCTGGAGTCGGCGAAGCAGGACGGCGTGAAATGGCAGCGCCTGACGGGGGCGTACGCCGCGATCGCCCTCGCCCTCGTCGGCGGCGCGGCGATGCCGAAGTACGTCCCCGCGGCCGCCGAGGCCGTGCACCGGATCCTCGACCCACACCTGGCCCGCGCGGGCAGCATCCCCCACGCCGTCCTCCCGCTCGCCGCCGCCGCCGTGATGCTTCTTCCCCTTCACTGGCTCGCCGGAAAGCGTTCCACCGGTTTCTACGCGCCACTTCTCGCCGTGATCGCGCTCGCGGCTCTCGCCGGGATGCTGCGGTAGAGCCTACTTCCGGACGCCGAACGCCTTCGGAAACCGGTAGTAGACCTCCAGCGTCAGCGTGTTGAGCGCGGTGGCGTAGACGCGGCCGGCGCCCTTGAACGACGTGCGGTCGACGTCCGTATCCCACGAGCCGTCGAGGCACCCGTCCTTCTCCCCGTGCTGGTGAGGCAGGAGCGCCTTGACCAGCGCGTCGTTCCACTTCTTCCAGTGAACCCCGTCCGCGTCCCCCAGGTACTCGGCGAGCGTGCCGTAGTACCAGTAGTAGTAATCGACGTTCCCCTTCTTCCACTCGGGCAGGTCGGCGGCGAGCATCGCGACGCCCGCGGGGATCGAGGGATGCGACGGCGCGCCGTCCATGAACGTCCGGCACATCACGCCGACGCCGGTCATCGAGCGGTGGATGTTCCACGCCGACGTCTCGGGAAAACGGACCGACCCGGCGTCCCCGCGGATCATGTACCCGACGTTGCCGTACGTCCCGTCCGTCACGTCGTCGAGGTACTTGCGCGCTCCGTCGTACCCCGTCTCGATGCCCACCAGCCCCGCCATCTGCGCCGAGTGAAGCGCCATGATCACGAAGCCCAGGTTGGACGTGTCGTTGTCGCCGCAGCGCTTCGAGTAGCGCCAGCCGTAGTACGGGTTCTGCGAGAGCAGCAGGTAGTCGACGCCGCGCTGGGCCGACTCCTTGAAGATCGCCGCCTTCGTGAGCCCGTAGGCCTCCGCGACCGCGGCGGTCGCGATCGCCGAGTTGTACGTCGGATACTGGCGGCCGGGGAAGCGCCCGTCCTGGAGCTGCGACGCCATCAGCCACTTGAGCCCTTCGCGCACGACCGTCCCGACGCAGATGACGCGGCCCGTGGGCTTGTCGACGTACGTGTCGCGCGACAGGTGGGTGTAGCCGGCGCCGAGGAACGCGAGCAGCGCGAGTCCCGTGATCCCGGCGTCGTTGTCGTCGTCCCCGATCCCCGGGCACGTCGGTCCCTTCGCGCAGCGGGACCCAAACCCCGCGGCGGCCCAGCGGCCGTCTTCCGCCTGGTGCCGCGCGAGCCAGCGGAGCCCGGCCAGCATCGCCGCCTCGGTCTGCGTCGTCGCGCCGCCGCCGTGGCGCCCGGGGCGCCGCCCGGCGAAGGGCCCGCCGCGGGTGAGATCCAGCGAGCGCGCCGGCCCCATGACGCCGGCGCGGCGGGAAGGGCCGCCGATGTTCAGGAGGCCCGAAGCGGTTTCGGTCGACGGGAGGAGTTCAGCGAGTTCAGGCTCGCCCGGGCCGTCGGGGACATAGTCTCCCAGCTCCGCTTCCTGCAACAGGATCTCGGGCTCGCTTCCCGGGCGCTCCGGGGGGCCGCCCGCCTCCACCGGGGCGGACGCCGGCGCGGAACGCTCCGTCAGTTGCGCGGGAGGAGGCGCTTCATCCCGGACCTCCAGCGACGGCCGCGACAGGCGGACCTGCATCGCCGCGACCGGACCCGTCGCCGTGACCGTGTCATAGGTGTGCACCATCAGCACGGTCATCACGAACGCGTGCAGTCCCCCCGAAAGGACCCACCACGGGACCGCGCGCAGCTTTTCCAGGAACCCCCTCATGCCCGTCTGAACGTCCCTGACGCCGCCGGGTTCTGAAAATCCGGCTACGGAACCGTGATCACGACCGCGCGGCACGGCGCGCTGCCGGCCTTCCGGTAGCCGTGCGGCCGCGAGCCGTCGAAGTAAACCGCGTCCCCGGCGTCGAGCGTGAGCGGCTCCTCGTCCTTGATCGACAGCACGAGGCGCCCGCTCGCGACGAAGAGGAACTCGATCCCCGGGTGGTGGTGGGTCCGCACAATCCCCGCCGGAACCGGGTGGAACTCCGCGAGCCACGCCGACAGCTTCTTGTCCACGGCGGCGTGGTCCAGCGCTTCGAAGTGCCAGCCGGCCTCGCGTGCGCCCGGCGGCTCCGGGAGCCGGACCCGCCCCGCGGCGCGGGACACGGCGATCCCGCGGCGCCGGTCGGCGTCGGAGAAGAAGTGGTCGAGGCCGACGTTGAAAACGAGGGCGATGCGCAGCAGGGTCGGCAGGGTGGGGAAGACCTGCCCGCGTTCGAGCTTGGAGAGCATCGCGGGGGAGAGCCCGGTGTGCGCGGCGAGCTGGACGAGCCCCATCTGCTTGCGCAGCCGGAGCGATTTCAGCTTGTCGCCGATGGCGTAGCGGCGGAGGCCTTTGTCGAGCGTGTCGGAGAGCATGAAGGGCCCTTTCCATCGGGATGAGAAACGGGAGGCGTTTTTTCGCCCCCTGTGAAAACGACCCGCCCTGAATCGCGTGCACGGCCTTGTATTCAAAAAATATTGAAGTAAGTTCAAAGATGCAAGCCCCATTCACGAAAGAGAGCCCCCCATGCGATCCCTGACCTGCGACCCCTGCGGCGCCGTCCTCGAGGCCGCCGCCTCCCTCCTCGCCCCCGTTCCCGCCGCACCGTCCGCGGAAATCCCCTCCGCCAGCCCCACCCTCGTCCTCTTCGTCCGCCACTTCGGCTGATCCCTCTGCCGCGAAGCGCTGGCGGACGTCGCCGCCCGGCGCCGTGAGATCGCCGCGACGAAGACGGAGATCGTGGTCGTGCACATGGACTCGGACGCGAATGCCCGCGCTGCCCTGGCCTCCCTCGGCCTCGGCGACGCCCGCGCGATCAGCGACCCCGGGTTGTGCCTGTACCGGCGCTTCGGGATCCCCCGGATCGGCCTCGCCGAACTCCTGTCCCCTCGATTCTGGTGGCGCGCCCTCGCCGCCGCCCGCCGCCGCGGCTTCTCCCTCGCAGCCGGCGACAAATTCCAGTCCCACGGCGCTGTCCTCCTTCACCGCGGCGAGGTCATCGCCCGATCCGCGACCCGCTCCGCGGCGGACCGCCAGGACTGGGCCTCCCTCGCGCTCGAAGCCGGCGCCCGGAGGAACTCATGAGAAGAGCCCTCGCCCTGATCGCCGCCCTCCTCCCCCTCGGCTGCTCGTCAACCCCGCGCTTTCGCGGCGTCGGCGACTTCGACGCCGCCCGCTACGCCGGACGCTGGTACGAGATCGCGCGGCTCCCGAATTCGTTCGAGGAAGGGCTGACCGACATCTCCACGGACTACGTCCTGAAACCCGACGGGACGCTGTCCGTCACCAATCGCGGATGGGATGTCGAAGACGCCGAGTGGGACGAAGCGCAAGGCTCGGCGCACTTCCGCGACGACGCCCGCACCGCGGAACTGCGCGTGACGTTCTTCTGGCCGTTCTACGGCGGCTACAACGTCGTGGAACTCGACCGCGAGGGCTACCGCTGGGCGCTCATCGCCGGCGACGACACGGACTACCTCTGGATCCTCGCCCGGGACCCGAACCTCGATCCCGCCGTCGAAGCACGGCTGCTGGCGAAGGCCCGCGACCTCGGCTTCGACCTCGCCCCGCTCGTCCGCGTCCCTCACGGCGTCGCTCCCCGCTGAAGCGCCGCCGGCGCCTTCTTCCGCGACCGGGCCCCCTTCGCCTCGTACATCGCGGCGTCGCTTCGCCGCAGGAGCGCCCTCGCGCTTTCGCCGGCGCGGCGCTCCTCGATGCCGATCGAGAGCGTGACGCCGAGCCTCGCCAGCGGTCCGCCGTCCCGGTCGGACAGCGCGTCCGACAGCACCACCCGGGCGTCGGCCGCCGCCGCGCCCGGCAGGATGACCGCGAACTCGTCGCCGCCGATGCGATAGGCGCCGTCGCCGCTGCGGAGCGAGGCGCGGAGCGCCCGGCCGACGGCGCGCAGCACTTCGTCGCCGGCCTCGTGCCCGTGCGTGTCGTTGATCTCCTTGAACGCGTCGACGTCCGCGAAGGCCACGGCGAGCGGCGCTTCGCCGGCCCTGCGGACCTCGCGGGCGAGGTCGTCCTCGAAGCGGCGGCGGTTGGGGAGGCCGGTGAGGGGATCGGTCTCGGAGAGGGCGCGGTAGCGGTCGGCGTCGCGGTAGAGGGCGTGCACGAACGCGGCCAGGATGAGGCCGACGATGACCTCGGTGACGACCTCGCGGAGGTGGAGGGGGAAATGCCCGGTATCGACCCAGTCGGTGGCGACGGGGACGAGCGCGACGAGGTATCCCCAGCGGAGGCGGTTCACAGAGCTTCTCCTTCGGCCTTGAGCGGCTCCTTAGCGTGCGGCCGGGGCCTCAGGAGGCTGAGCGCGATGGCGGCCCCGAGGATCCCGACGATGACGCCGAGCGAGACGAGCGGCGAGATCTTCACGAAGTCCGAGCTGACCATCTTGACCCCGACGAACCCCAGCACGAGCGCAAGGGCGGGCTTGAGGTACGTGAAGAGTCCCAGGACGCCGGACAGCGCGAAGTAGAGCGAGCGCAGCCCGAGGATGGCGAAGATGTTGGACGTGTAGACGATGAACGGGTCGGGAGTGATGGCGAAGATCGCGGGGATGGAGTCGACGGCGAACACGACGTCGGTGAACTCCACGGTGAGCAGGACCAGGAACAGCGGGGTTGCCGCGAGCTTCCCGGCGCGGCGCGTGAAGAACCGGTCGCCGTCGTAGGTGTCGGTCACGGGCATGAGGCGGCGGAAGATCCGGACGACCGGGTTGCGGTCGGGGCGGGCGGACTCCTCCTTCTGCAGCGCCAGCTTGAGCGCCGTCAGGATGAGGAAGCCGCCGAAGACGTAGATGACCCAGTGGAAGTTCGCGAGAAGGGCCGCGCCGGCCGCGATCATGAGGGCGCGCAGGAGGAGCGCGCCCAGGATGCCCCAGAAGAGCACCTTGTGCTCGAGTTCCTTCGGCACCGCGAAGTACGAGAAGACGATCAGGAAGACGAACAGGTTGTCGACGCTCAGCGACTTCTCGACGACGTACCCCGTCAGGAACTGGATTCCCGCTTCCGGCCCGCGCCAGGTCCAGACTCCCACGTTGAACAGGAGCGCGAGCCCGACCCAGACGCCGCTCCACGTGAGGGCTTCGCGGAGGGAGACGGCGTGCGTCTTCCGGTGGAAGATGCCGAGGTCGATCGCCAGCATCAGGGCCACGAAGGCGGTGAACGACGCGTACAGCCAGGTCGAACCCACGGGAGTCTCCTTTCGGCCGGGAAACCCGGCGATTCCTGCGTGCGGCCCGGCTCCGCGGGCAGAACCCCGCGGAGCCAGGCGAGTCGAACCGCTACGTCACGGTTTCGCCTGGAATCCGGCGCCGCGCGTGGCCGGAACGCTCCAGCGCCCGCGCGACGGCCCTCCCGGCACGCTCCGTCGCCCGGCACACCGCGGCTTCCAGCACCGGGTCCACGTCCTCCGCCCGCACCATGCCCTCCCGGCCCAGGTTCACGCTCACCCGGCAGGCCTTGTCCACGCCCCCCTTCGGGCCGTTCTCGTCCTGCAGGCGGACCAGGACTTCGTGGATCCTGGGCGCGAAGCGGGCCAGCGCGAATCCCAGCCGGGTCTCCACGAACTCGCGGAAATCGGCGCCGGGCGGGAGGCCACGGCTGAACAGTCGAAGCTTCATGGCGGGTTCCTTTCCTTGAAGAGTTGTTTCGTCGTCCGTCGCGCTTATTGATACGCCGCCGGGGATCGTTCGACTATTTGATATTCATGGAAGAATACTTTGAAAAAACTTAAGCTTCCGTCCCGTGGACTGGATCAACTACCACCACCTGCAGTACTTCTGGCGCACCGCCCGCGAAGGAAGCCTCGGCCGCGCCGCGGAGGCGCTTCATCGCACCCAGGCCACCCTGAGCAGCCAGATCGGGGCGCTCGAGCGGGACCTCGGGGTGAAGCTGTTCGAGAAGGCGGGCCGCAATCTCGCGCTGACGGACCAGGGGCGGGTGGCGTTCCGGTACGCCGACGAGATCTTCGGGACCGGGCAGGAGATGGTGGAGGCGCTGCGGGGCCGTGCGCCGGACGCGTCGCTGGAATTCGCGGTGGGGGTGGCCGACTCGATCCCGAAGCTCGTGGCGTACCGGCTGCTGGCGCCGGTGCTGGCGATGAAGGAGCCGGTTCGGCTGGAGGTGCACGAGGACCGGCCGGACCGGCTGCTGGGACGGCTTTCGGTGCACGAGCTGGACCTGGTGATCTCGGACTCGCCCGTCCCGCCGACGGTGAGCGTGCGGGCCTGGAGCCACCTGCTGGGCGAGTGCGGCGTGACGTTCTTCGCCCCCGCCGGCCGTGCGAAGGCGCTGCGCCGGGGATTCCCCGGCTCCCTCGACCGCGAGCCGTTCCTCGAGCCGCTCGAGAACACCACGCTCTCCCGCGGGCTGGAACGGTTCTGGCAGCGCGCGGGCATTCGGCCGCGCGTCGTCGGCGCCTTTGAGGACTCCGCGCTGCTCAAGACGTTCGCCCAGGCGGGGAAGGGCGCGTTCGCGGGGCCGTCGCTGGTCGAGAGGGAAGTCTGCCGCCAGTACGGCGTCGCCGTGATCGGCCGCGCGCCGGAGATCGTCGAGCGTTTCTACGCGATCTCGGTCGAACGCAAGGTGACGCACCCGGCGGTGATCGCGGTGACGGAGGCGGCGAGGGGGTGAAGCCGGGCGCCTTCAGCCGCCCCACCGTGCGATGTACGCCCTGCTGTCGAACTTGCGCCGCGTGCTTTCGTAGCTCATGAACCGCACGGTCCCGAACACGGGGCGCTCGGGGCCCCAGGCGCGGTCGTGCTTGCCGCCGATCGCCCAGGCGATGCCGGCGTAGCCGTTGGGGTCGCGGCCGTCGAGCTCCCAGCGGTCGTTGAGGCGGACGGCGCGGGCGAAGGCCTCGGCGGGCGTGGGCGACCACTCCAGGATTTTTTTCGCCCAGTACATGCGCAGGTAGTTGTGCATCCAGCCGGACCCCGTCATCTGCCGCTGCGCCGCGTTCCAGAGCGGGTCGTGCGTCGAGGCGCCCTCCAGTTCGGCCTCCGTGTAAGTCCGCCTCGCGTCCCCGGCGTGCCGAGTCAGGGAGCCTTTCGCCCAGCCTTCGCAGCCCTCGAGCGAGTCGTAGTGCTCATTGAAGCGCGCGAAATTGACGGCGAGCTCGCGGCGGACGATGAGCTGCTCGAGGAAGGCGTCGCGGCTGGCTTTCGACGCGGAGGCGTCCCGCACGGCGAGGGCGACGGTGAGGGGCGAGAGGTGGCCGAAATGGAGCCAGGGGGAGAGCGCGCTGGTGCCGTCGAATTCCGGGTGATTGCGGTCGCGGTCGTAGCGCGGGAGGAGGGTGCGGATGACGTGCCGGAGGCGCGCCAGCGCGGCCGTCGTGCCGCCCTTCCAGCCCGCGACGGGGGCCGTCGAGCGGTCGCAGGGGAAGCCCCGAAGCCAGTCCGCGCCGGGGCGCGTGCCGGGGAAGCGGGCTTTCCAGGGGAACGCGGCCCGCACGGGCTTCGACGCGCGCAGGAATTCCGGCAGGAGCCGGCGGATTCTCGGGCGGATCGTGCGGGCCGCGTACTGCTCCTTGAGGAGGAGGCGCGTGGGGACGACGACGTCGGCGTCGACGGTCCAGAAGGGGACCTCGAGCAGCGACGCGACCGCGCGGCGCCAGCGGTCAGGCTCGCGCAGCGGGTTCTCGTCGCCGACGACCAGCGCGGGGCGGACCTCGCGGCAAAACGCGTCGAGCGAGTGGGCGGGGAACGGCCTGAACACGAACCCCACTCCTTTTTTCGCGAGCCCCTCAGCGATGTCCGGCACACCCTGCGCCAGGAACGCGTAGTGGCGGAGGTTGGCGCCGGGATAGAACGGGACCGGCGCGAAGAACGCCACGCACGGGAGGCGGAGGAGGTTCGCGGCGCGGATCGCAACGTCGAGCGCCGGGTTGTCCACCGCCCGCTGCGCGCGCTGCATCCACAGCACGACGCACCGCCCCTCCGACGCCGGGGGACCGGCGCGGCGGACGAACACCCGTGCGTCCCGGGTCAGCTCTTCCATCACACGTGGTTCCGAAGTTTCAGCCCCGCGGGCGCCGGGTCGAAATACGTCTGCTGGAGCAGGTACGCGACCTTCAGCCGCCGCGCACCCTGCCGGATCAGACGCACCGGAACCTCCAGCGCCACCTCCCGCGCCCGGTAGTCCGCGATCGCTTCTTCGATCCCGCGCCGCTCCTCCGTGGAAAGCCCCTCCTTGAAGTACCCCGCCATGTGCTGGAGCACGTTCACGTGCCGGCCGCGCGTCGCCTTCTGCGAGAGCCCTTCCATGAACAGTCGGCCGTACTCGTCGCGGACCTCCGCCTTTGCGCGGGCGACCAGGGGGCCGAGGCGGCGGTAGTGATCGGGGGAGTGGGCGAGAAGCTGGAGTTTGTGGCGGGCGTGGAAGTCCACGAGGTCGCGGGCGCGGAAGGGGGAGCCGGCGAGGTCGCGCCAGCGGCGGTGGGCGAAGACGCGTTCGACGAAGTGTTCGCGGAGGGGGGCGTCCTCGAGGCGGCCTTCCTCCTCGACGGGGAGGAGGGGGAGGCGTTCCATGAGGACGGCGGCGAAGGCGCCGACGCCGTCCTTGGTGGGCTGGCCGGAGGGGCGCCAGACCTTGACGCGTTCCATGCCGCAGCTCGGGGAGTTCTTCTTGAGGACGTAGCCGGAGAGGTCCATCGCCTCGAGCTGGCGGACGCGCTTCGAGGAGTAGGCCTCCATCCGCGCGGTCCAGTCGTCGCCGGAGTCGACGCCGACGAGGCGCGGGTTGGCGGGGGCGCCGGCGAGGTGGACGGCTTCGCGGGGGACGCCCATGCCGACCTCGAGCTCGGGACAGACGGGGACCCATTCGACGTGGGGGCCCAGGGCGTCCTTGAGCCAGACGTCGCGCTTGTGGCCGCCGTCCCAGCGGACGTTTTCGCCGAGGAGGCAGGAGCTGATGCCGACGCGGGGAGGGGTCATTTGGCCTCCCCGGAGATCGCTCGGGCCATCGCTTCCGGGAAGTCGCTCGGGCGGACGGCGAAGTCCTCCAGGGCCTTGGGGTCGCGCACGACGGTCGCGTTCCGCAGTCCCTCGACGAGGTGGCGGCCGACCTGCGCGGTCGCCGGCGTGACGAGGCGCAGCCACATCGAGGAGAGCCGCGGCGTGAGCAGGGGAACCGGGATCATGAGCCGCCGGAAGCCGCGCTGCCGGGCGTACTCGCGCATCAGACCGCCGTACGTTGTCGCCCGCGCGCCGCCGATCTCGTAAATGCCGCCGCCGCCCCGCGCTCTCGTCGCCGCTTCGACCAGGTACTCCAGCACGTCGTCGATCCCGATCGGCTGGCACGGCGTCGCGACCCACCGCGGGCAGATCATCACCGGGAGCCGCTCGACGAGGGAAGCGAGGATGCGGAACGGAAGCGACCCGGCCCCCAGGACGATCGAGGCGCGGAGTTCGATGACGGGGACGCCGGCGGAGCGAAGGGCGTCCCCGGTCCGGTGGCGGCTGGCGAGGTGCGGCGAAAGGTCGTCGGAGTCGATCCCGAGGGCGCCGAGGAAGACGATGCGGCGGACCCCGGCTTCGGCGCAGGCGTTCGCGAAATTGCGTGCGCCGCGGACTTCCGACGCGGCGAAGTCCCCGTCCTCGGTCATCGCGTGGACGAGGTAGACGGCGGCGTCGACGCCTTGAAGCGCCTGCGCGAGGGACCCGGGGTCCTGCACATCGGCGCGGAAGTTGAGCACGCCGGGTTTTGAGGGCCGGGGGGATCTGGAGAGGGAGTGGACCGTGCGTCCGCCAGCGACGAGGCGGTGCACGAGTTGTGCGCCGACGTACCCGGAAGCACCGGCGACGGCGATGCACTGGAAGTGCGGCGGGGACTCAAGGGCTTTTTCGTGCGTTTTTGGAAAGGTGGTCATGAACTCGCCTCCCGATGTATGCATACTATATTACTACATAAACCGATGTGTTTTGATATCTATTTGATAAAATACTGCGACAATATGTTGACAACTGGCTGTTTTCCACGCACAATTCCCTTCATGAATAACCCCACGCCTCTTCACCTTCGCATCGGTGCCGTCGCCCGTTCCTCGGGCGTCTCACCCCACACGATTCGCTCCTGGGAACGCCGCCACCACGCCCTGGCACCCTCCCGCTCCGATGCCGGCGGACGCCTCTACACCGAGACCGACGTCCAGCGCCTCCTCCTCCTGCGCCGCGCCGTTGACGCCGGTCACGCGATCGGCTCCATCGCCCATCTCCCCGACGCCGACCTCGCCCGCCTCGGCCGCTCCTCCGCCCTCGACCCCGCCCGCGACCTCTGCAACCGCTTCCTCGAGGCCGTCAGCCGCTTCGACCCGGAAACCGCCGAGCGCGAACTCAACCGCGCCGCCGCGCTGTTTCCCCAAGACCGCCTTGTCCGCGAGATTCTCGCGCCGCTGTTGCTCGACATCGGCGAGCGCTGGGCCCACTCCGAAATCGGCGTCGCCCAGGAACACCTCGCCACCAGCCTCATCCGGGCGCTCCTCGTCACCCTCATCCGGCTCCAGCCCCCGCCCGCCGGCGGGCGCCCCATCGTCTTCGCCACCCTCGAAGGCGAACGCCACGAAATGGGCCTCCTCCTCGCCGCCTTCCTCGCCGCCGCCCGCCGCCGGCGCGTCGTCTACCTCGGCACCGAAGTCCCCGCCGCCGACCTCGCCCACGCCGCACGCACCTGCAACGCCGCCGCCATCGCCCTCAGCCTCGTCGCCGGCGGCGATCCCTCCGACGCCCTCGACCTCCTCGCCGCCCTCGCCCCCTCCGACACCGCCGTGTGGCTCGGGGGAAGCGCCGCCCAGTCTCAGTCCGCCGCCGCTGCTTCCCGGGGCTGGAAAGTCCTCGCCGGGACCGACGACCTCGACGCGCTTCTCGCTTAGCCCCGCGCCGCCCCGCGGATATCCTCCCGCCGGCATGCCTCTTCACGCCTCCATCCTCGACCTCGTCGGCCGCACCCCGCTCGTGCGCCTCTCCCGCGTCGCGGCCGGCGTTCCCGCGCTGCTTTACGGGAAGCTCGAGATGCTGAACCCCGGCGGAAGCGTCAAGGACCGCATCGGGCTGGCGATGGTGGAAGCGGCGGAGCGGGAGGGGAGGCTGAAACCTGGGGCGACGATCGTGGAGGCGACGGCGGGGAACACGGGGGTGGCGCTGGCGATCGTGGCGGCGGTGAAGGGGTACCGGTGCGTGTTCGTGATGCCGGAGAAGATGAGCCGGGACAAGGAAGTGCTGCTGCGGGCGTACGGGGCCGAGGTGGTGCGCACCGCGAACGCGAATCCCGGCGAACCGGCGCACTTCCAGGAGGTTGCGAGGCGGCTGGCGGCTGAGAACGGGTGGTTCCTGCCGGACCAGTTCGGGAACCCGGCGAATCCCGACGTGCACTACCGGACGACGGGGCCGGAGATCTGGGCGGACACCGATGGCCGGGTGGACGCGCTGGTGTGCGGCGTCGGGACCGGCGGGACACTGACGGGGGCGGGGCGGTTCCTGAAGGAGCGCAAGCCGTCGGTGCGCGTCGTCCTCGCGGACCCTGTTGGCTCGACCCTTTCCGGAGGCGCGGCAGCGCCCTATCTCCAGGAGGGGATCGGCGGATCCGTGAATCCGGGCAACTACGACCCCTCGCTCGTGGATGAGTCCTTCGCGATCCCGGACGCGGAGGCGTTCGAGTGGGCGCGACGGCTGACGCGGGAGGAGGGGATCCTGTCCGGAGGCGCCGCGGGGTGCGCGTTCGCGGCGGCCGCCAGGTTTGGCCGGCGTCCGGGGAACGCCGGCAAACTGGTCGTCGTGCTCCTGCCCGACACCGGCCGCAACTACCTGAGCAAGATCTTCGACGACGGCTGGATGGTGGAGCAGGGGCTCCTTCCCGGTCGAAATCCCAATTCCCCCGGAAAAACCCGCTAGAATCCCTCCCCTTCGCCGGGGATCGCTCCCGGCCAGCGAGGAAAATCCATGAGCACCAAAGAGGGCGACAAGGACCGCAGTACCTTCCGCCGCATCCACAGCGACCTCGTGGACGACTTCGACGAGGAGCTCGAGCTCGAGACCGAGGATTACGAGCCCGGGGACATCCCCGCGAAGGGCATCTCCGAGGCCGAACGCACCCTCCGTCGCCGCTACTTCAAGGAACTCTTCCGCCTCCAGTCCGAGCTCATCAAGATGCAGGACTGGATGGTCGCCACCGGCCAGAAGCTCGTCATCCTGTTCGAGGGCCGGGACGCCGCGGGCAAGGGAGGGGTCATCAAGCGCATCACCCAGCGCCTCAACCCCCGCGCCCTGCGCGTCGCGGCCCTTCCCGCCCCCACCGATCGCGAAAAGACGCAGTGGTATTTCCAGCGCTACGTCAGCCATCTCCCCGCCGCGGGCGAAATGGTCCTGTTCGACAGGAGCTGGTACAACCGCGCCGGCGTGGAGCGCGTGATGGGGTTCTGCTCGGAAGCGGACCTGGAGGAGTTTTATCGGTCGGTGCCGGAGTTCGAGAAAATGCTGGTGCGCTCGGGGATCCAGCTCATCAAGTACTGGTTCTCCATCAGCGACGAGGAGCAGGAGTTCCGCTTCATGTGCCGCACGATGGACCCGATGAAGCAGTGGAAGCTGTCGAAGATGGACCTGGAGTCGCGCCGCCGGTGGGAGGGGTACACCAAGGCGAAGGAGCAGATGTTCTCGAGGACGCACATCCCGGAGGCGCCGTGGTGGGTGGTTCCCGCGAACGACAAGAAGCGCGCGCGGCTGAACTGCATCCACCACCTGCTCAGCCAGGTGAAGTACAAGGAGATCCCTCACACGCCGCTGGAGCTGCCGAAGCGGGAGCACCGGGAGGACTACCACCGCAACCCGGTGCCGAAGGAGATGATCATCCCGGACGTGTTCGCGGACAAATGAAGCGGGTTGTGGTCATCGCCGTGATCGGCCTGCTTTCGCGGGCGGTGTTCGCGGAGACGGTGACGGTCCACGACACCGACTCGTTCCGCCAGGCGGTGCGGAAGGCGAAGCCGGGCACGACGGTCCTCGTCGCGGCAGGGGAGTACGCGGGCGGATTCTGGTTCGAGAACGTGAAGGGCGAGCCCGGGAAGCCGGTCGTGATCGCGGGCGCGGACCCGAAGAATCCGCCGGTGTTCAAGGGCGGCGGCGAGGCGATGCATTTCGCCGGGGCGGCGCACCTTGAGATCCGCGACATCGCGATCGCGGGCGCGACCGCCAACGGGCTCAGCATCGACGACGGCGGGCGGCGCGACGGCTCGACCCACCACGTCGTCCTGCGCGGCCTGCGCGTCACCGACGTCGGCGCGCGCGGCAACGAAGACGGCGTCAAGCTGTCGGGCGTGGACGACTTCCGCGTGGAGGGAGGCACGTTCGAGCGGTGGGGCGCCGGCGGTGGCTCCGCCATCGACATGGTCGGCTGCCACCGCGGGGTCATCGAGGGCTGCACGTTCCGCCACAAGGAGGCCGCCAACGCCGTCCAGACGAAGGGCGGCAGCGCGTCCGTCGCCATCCGCAAGTGCCGCTTCGACGACGCCGGCTCGCGCGCCGTGAACATCGGCGGGAGCACGGGGCTCGAGTTCTTCCGCCCGCCGCTCGACAAGCCGCCGTTCGCGGAGGCGCGGGACATCACGGTGGAGGGGAACACGTTCACGGGGTCGGACGCGCCGGTCGCGTTCGTCGGCGTGGACGGCGCGGTCGTGCGGTACAACACGATCTACCGGCCGCGCCGCTGGGCGATGCGGATCCTGCAGGAGACGACGGCCGAGGGGTTCGTGCCGTGCCGCAACGGGGAGTTCAGCCACAACATCGTGGTCTTCCGGAGCGACGCCTGGTCCGAGGGCGGCGTCAACGTCGGCGGGGGCACGGAGGCCGGGACGTTCCGCTTCGAGGGGAATCTCTGGTTCTGCGCCGACGCCCCGGCGCGCTCGAAGCCGAAGCTCCCCGCGGAGGAGAAGGCGGGGACGTACGGGACGGACCCGATGCTGGCGGACCCGGAGAACGGGGAACTGCGGTTGAAGAAGGGGAGCCCTGTGACCGGGGCGGGAGCGGAGGCGCTCCGGTAACCCGCGGCGGCCCGCCGTCGTTCCCGTGCTACCATTTCGCGCGCCATGTCCACGCTCCGCGTCATGACCTACAACATCCTTGAGGGCGCGAAGGACCGCCTCGATGTCGTCGCCTCCGTCGTGCGCGCGGCCGATCCCGACGTCCTCGGCGTCACGGAGGCGAATGGCTTCGACGAGCCCAAGCGGCTCAAGGAAGTCGAGAAGGCGTTCGGGATGAAGGCGACGCTCGGGACGGCGCGAAGCGGATTTCACGTCGCGCTGTTCACGAAGCCGGAGTGGAAGGTCGAGGCGAGCGGCCCCGAGTACTACCCGTTCTTCCATGCCGCCCTCTGGGCCAAGCTCAAGGCCGACAAGGACCGGTACTTCACTGCCGTCGTCGCCCACCTGAACCCCTTCAGCCCCGACGAACGCCTCGCCGAGGTCCGCGCGCTCTGCCGCCACGCCGCCCCGGGCGAGCGCGCCGTGCTCATGGGCGACTTCAACTGCATGGCCCCCGGGGACACCATCGACCCGAGCGTCCTCGAGCTCCCTCGCAACATCCTGGCGCGCTTCATCAAGGAAGCCGGCGACCCGGTCGTGTTCGACCGCCGCGAGATCGCGCTGGCGGAGTGGGCGGGGTTCGTGGACGTGTACCGGAAGCAGAACCCGAAGAAGCCGGGGTGGACGCTGATGACGACGCGGTTCGGGGCGGCGCTGCGGGCGCGGATGCGCATCGACTACCTGTTCGCGACGCAGCGGTTCTCACAGCGGGCGGTGAAGGCCGAGGTGATCGAGACGCACGACTCGCGGCGCGCGAGCGACCACTACCCGCTGATGGCGACGTTCGATATGGAGGGGATGGGCGCGGGGAGGTCGGAGAAGTGGATTCCGTTGGAAGGACAGTGATGAGTGGTGAGTGTTGAGGGGTGAGGGGCGGTAAGATCGCGCCCCTCATGAGGCACATTCTCCCCGTTTTTGCGCTGGCCGCGCTCCTCGCCGGCTGCGCGCAGGAACCTGAACCCGCTCCCGGGCCCGAAGCGGCCCCCAAAGGCGCTCCCGACATGACTGCCGATCCCTGGCTCTGGCTCGAGGACATCTACGGCGACAAGGCACTCGACTGGGTCCGCGCCCGCAACGCCGCCTGCCAGAAGGAACTCGAGGCCCTTCCCGACTTCGAGCCCACTCGCGCGCGGCTGCTCGCGATCATGGACTCGAAGGAGCGGATCCCGTACGTGTCGAAGCGCGGGGACCGCTTCTACAACTACTGGCGCGACGCGAAGCACGTGCGCGGGATCTGGCGGCGGACGACGCTTGCGGAGTACCGGAAGGCGGAGCCGGCGTGGGAAACGGTGCTCGATCTCGATGAGCTGGCGGCGGCGGAAAAGGAAAACTGGGTCTGGAGCGGCGTGCAGTGGCTGGAGCCGACGTTCGACCGGTGCCTCGTGTCGCTGTCGCGCGGCGGGAAGGACGCGACGGTGTGGCGCGAGTTCGATCCCGTGAAGAAGGAGTTCGTGAATGACGGGTTCGGGCTGCCTGAGGCGAAGTGCTGGCTGGAGTGGCGCGACCGGGACACGGTGTACGTCGGGACGGATTTCGGGCCCGGCTCGCTGACCACGTCGGGTTACACGCGGATTGCGAAGGAATGGAAGCGCGGGACGCCGCTGGCCGAGGCGCGCGTGGTGTTCGAGGGGAAGGAGACGGACGTCAGCGCGGCCGTTTCCGTGGACCACAACCACGGCCGCGTCTGGGAAGTCGCCCGCCGCGCCCCGACGTTCTTCACGACGGAGCGTTTCCTGCGCGTCGGCGACCGGTTCGTGAAGATCGAAATGCCGCCGGAGATGGAGCTGAGCCACCACGGCGACTTCCTCCTGTTCCAGCCCCGGGTCGCCTGGACGCTGGAAGGAAAGACGTGGCCCGCGGGATCGCTCCTCGCGGCGAACGTGGACGCTTGGCTGAAAGGGGACCGTTCAGTGGAGGCGCTGTTCGTCCCTACGCCTCGCACGTCCCTCGGCCGCGTGAGCGGGACGAAGAACTGCCTGATCCTGAACATCCTCGAGAACGTCCGCAGCCGCCCGTGCCTCCTGAGGCTCGACCAGGGCCGCTGGACGCGCACCCCGATCGAGGTGCCGGAATTCGGAAACGCCGACGTGTGGGGAATCGACGCCGACGAATCCGACGATTACTTCGTCCAGTTCACCGACTTCCTGACGCCCACGAGCCTCTCGCTCGGCGCCGCAGGCCGCCCGGGGCGCGAAACCCTCAAGACCCTTCCTCCATTCTTCAACGCCGATGGCCTCGAGATCCGGCAATTCGAAGCGGTCTCGAAGGACGGCACGCGCGTCCCGTATTTCCAGGTCGGCCGCAAGGGGCTCGCGCTCGACGGCACGAACCCCACGCTCCTGCACGGATACGGCGGTTTCGAGATCTCGATGCTTCCTGGCTACGCCTCGTGGCTCGGCGCCTCCTGGCTCGAGCGCGGCGGCGTCTACGCGCTGGCCAACATCCGCGGCGGCGGCGAGTTCGGCCCCGACTGGCACAACTCCGCCCGCAAGGAGAACCGCCAGCGAGCCTACGACGACTTCATCGCCATCGCCGAGGACCTCATCGCCCGCAAGGTGACCTCGCCCCGCCACCTCGGCATCTCCGGCCGCTCCAACGGCGGCCTCCTCATGGGCGTCATGCTCACCCAGCGCCCCGACCTGTTCCACGCCGTCGCCTGCGGCAACCCGCTTCTCGACATGCGCCGTTACCACACCATGCTCGCCGGCGCGAGCTGGATGGACGAGTACGGCAATCCCGACAAGCCCGAGGAGTGGGCGTGGATCGGGAAGTACTCGCCGTACCAGAACCTCGCGAAGGACCGCCACTACCCGCGCGTCCTCTTCACGACCTCCACCCGCGACGACCGCGTCCACCCCGGCCACGCGCGGAAGATGTTCGCGCGGATGGAGGAGCAGGGGCACGACGCCCTCTATTACGAAAACATCGAGGGCGGCCACGGTTCGGCCGCTAACAACGCGCAGTCGGCGTTCATGGAGGCATTGGCGTATGTGTTCCTGTGGAAGGAGCTGAAGTGAAGCAGAAGCGAAAAGCGATCTCACCCGTTGTTCCCCCGCGGGAGCCACCGGTAAACCCCGGAAATCCCGATTCAGGTGGCGCCCACCGCACGATCCTCTCCCGCCGTGACTTTGCGCGATTCCTCGAGATCGTGAACTCGGGTCCGACTCCGTCGCCGGCCCTGAAGCGGGCGCTTCGTCGATAAGCGGGTCGTCCGTCGGATGGACTCACCGCCGAGCTCCCCGACCCCGAGCCTCGCTGGTTTGAGTGGAACTCTCGCCGCACTCCCTGCGTCCTACCTGCCCAACCACATTTTCCGGGGAGTCCCATGCGCGTTCCGCTCGCTATCGCCCTCGTACTGTCCGCCCTGACCTTCGCCCTGGCCGAACCGGAGGATGCCGAGGTCGTGGCGGCGCGGCTCGGGGACGACGACCCCGCCGTCAGGGAGAAGGCAGAGCACGCGCTCCTGCGGATGGGAACCGAAGCGCACGCCGCCGTGATGAACGCCGCCGCCTCGAACGACCCGGAGATCGCGGCGCGCGGCAAGGCGATTCTCGCCAACCTGGTCTGGCCGGAAGCAGGGAAGGCCGAGGGAGGGCTGCGCCTCGCCGTGCGGGCGGAGAAGTCGTACGAGGCGGGGAAGCCGGTCAGCCTGCGCGTGCGGATCATCAACGCGACCGACAAGGACATCACCGTTGAGGGCGCCCAGACCCCGGAACCCGGCGAGTACATGCACCTGCTGCTCACCCTGGACGGCGAGGACGACCTGCACCTGTGCTTCCGGTCCGAGCACCCGCTTCCCGGGCTCAGCGAGAAGGTCGTCGTCCCCGCGAACGACTGGGTGGAATTCGCGATCTACCCCGACAACTGGTGCGCGCAGCAGTCGCACAGCAAGTGTTGCCCGGTGGCGCTGGCGCCGGGCCTGCACCGGCTGAAGCTCGCGCTCAGCCTGCCCAAGGATCGCGAAGGCGCCTGGAATGGCCGGCTGGATTCGAACGAGGTGAAGTTCACGCTCGAGAAATGACGCGGGGACGACCTACCCGCAGCACTTCTTGTACTTCTTCCCGCTCCCGCACGGGCACGGGTCGTTCCGGCCGAGCGGCGCGCCGGGCTTCTTGAACGGCGTCCCCTCCGGCTTCGCGGCTTCCTCGAACGCGGCTGTCAATACGCCGGCGTACGCGCCGAGCTTGCCTCCGCCCGAGAGGCGGCCTTCCGTCTCCAGGAATTCGAGGAACGCGCCGACCAGCCGCGGCGCCGCCGCACGCGCTTCCGGCGAAAGCCCGAGCCGCGCGACCCCCGTCATCAGGCCGAGATGCACCGCCGGCTCGTCGAGGTCGCCCGGGGAAATCTCCGCGCAGGCCGCTTCCATGAAGGCCATCAGCACCGGCGCCGGGTCGAGGCCGGGGCGGTGGCCGAAGGCGCGGTAGGGCGTGGACTCGGCGAAGTCCGCGATCCATCCCTCGACGCTGTCCCGCTCGAACGTCTCCATGCGCGGATGCTAACCGGGTGCGCCGCAGTTTTCAGGTGTTCGAAGCCTGCGGGCGCGGCATCATGGCGCTCCCTCACCGAAGGAGAACCCATGCGCCACCTCGCCACGCTCGTCCTGGCCGCCCTCGTCGCCCTTCCCGCGTTCTCAGAAGAACAGCGCCCCGACGTCTCCGAAAACGCCTGGCTCGACCTCGACGTCGCTTCACTCAAGAACGGCGACTGGGTCAAGCGCAAGCTCGACCGCGACGGCGAGAAGCCGCTGGAGTACCGGCTGGCGTGCGTCGGGGTGGAAGCGGAGGTCGTGTGGGTGGAGGAGGACCGGACGACGGTGGAGTTCTTCCCGGGGACGGTGATCCTGTGCTCGATCGGGCTGAAGGACCGGAAGGTGAAGCGGGCGTTCTGGGGGAAGCCCGGCGAAAAGGGACGCGAGCTGAACCTGACGCGGGCGAGGCTGGACAACCCGGGGAACGACGCGGCGACGGGGAAGGCGGAGGTGACGGCGGGGAAGGTGACGATCAAGGGGAAGGAGCACGTGACGGAGAAGATCGAGATCAACACCGAGGTCGAGGGGCTGGGCGCGCCGATCAAGGCGAAGCAGGTGATGGTGCTGGCGCAGGGGGTGCCGTTCGGGTTCTACGTCGACGAGGCCGGCGACTGCATCCCGAGCATCCAGGAAGGGAAGATCGAGTGGAAGGGGAAGCCGACGTGGAAGGGCGGGGTGGTGAGCGTGGTGACGGAGGGGCGGGCGAAGTCGACGCTGACGCTGGTGGACTGGGGGACGGACGCGAAGGCGACGCTCTTCAAGCCGTAGGATGACGATGGACCAGCTGAAAACCGTGCGCCTGCTCCTCTTGGAGCTGCACCGCCTCGTGCTGGCGGTGGAGCGGGAGGAGTACGAGCGCCAGCACGGGCGGGTGAACGGGGCGGCGTTCCTGCGGGTGCTGACGACGGACCCGGCGTTCCTGTGGCTGAAGCCGATGACGGCGATGATCCTGGCGATGGACGACATGCTGGACGCCGCGGACGACCTGCAGGCGGCCGACCGGGTGGACGCGATCGAGCGCGTGCGGGCGCTCATCACGCCCGACGAGTCCGGGAGCGAGTTCCAGCGGCGCTACGCGGACGTCCTCCAGCAGAGTCCCCACGTTCTCCTGGCGCACGGGGCGGTGCTGAAGGCGTTGTAGCTCCGCAATCGGGGGTAGCGCTCCGGGTAGCATTTTGCTACCATGCGTCCATGAGCCAACCCGTCAAGCTGTCCGACAGCCTCGTCCTGGATGCGCGCCTCACCGGGAAAGCCGCGGAGCGCTCCATCGCCGGCCAGATCGAGTTCTGGGCAGGTCTGGGGCGCGCCGTGGAGTCGCTCCTGCATATCCCGGAGGTTCTCGCGCTCCGGAAAGCGGGCGAGGCCCGCCCCCTCTCGCAGTGCCTCGCCGAACCGGGGACGCCCGCAGGATCAAGGCGCGTCGCCTCGTACCTGAAGACGCGGCCGTTTCCGCACTACGAAGCGGCGCCGGGCGGCGGCGGCCTTCTCGTGCGGATCGACGAGAAGGGGAAGCGCACGCTCGGCCGCTTCGTGAACCGCCAGTTCAAGCCCTCGGCGCGGCGGAAGGCCTGATGCACCCGTTGCTGGACGCCCGTCCGATCATCGTGGCCATCGCGGGACCCAATGGGGCCGGGAAGACCACGTTCTACAATTCGTTCCTGCGCGAAAGCGGCCTGAGGTTCCTGAACGCGGACGAAATTGCGAAAGAGCTCGACCTCGATCCTTACAAAGCCGCTGCCGTCGCCGGGGCTCTCCGTGGCGAGCTTCTGAAGCAGAAGGAGAGCTTCGTTTTCGAGACCGTCTTCTCCGACCCGGTTGGCGAGAAGGTGGATTTCCTGAAATCCGCGGCTGCCGGTGGCTACAGCGTCGTGCTCTGCTTCATCGGCATCCCTTCGGCCGAAATCTCCGACCAGCGTGTCGCGATGCGCGTCTCGCAGGGCGGGCACGACGTGCCCGGAGACAAGCTCAAGGACCGGTATCCCCGCACGCTGGCCAACCTGAAGCGCGCCGCCAGGGAACTTCCCCTGGTGCTCGTGTTCGACAACAGTGACCTGTCGCACCCGTACCGCAGGCTGGCCGAGTTCGAGAACGGACGCCGGACCTTCTGCGCCGACAAGCTGCCCGCCTGGTTCGCATCCCTCTTCCGCCGCTGATTTCCCTCCCGCCCGCCCGCTCGCCCGCTCTTCGTGCTATCCTCCCGCCCCCTCTTTCCGGAACCACCCTGATGCGCTTCGCCGAACTTCACCTGATCGAGCCCCTTCTCCGCGCCGTCCACGACGAGGGCTACGTCGAGCCCACGCCGATCCAGCAGCAGTCGATCCCGCACGTGCTGGCGGGGAAGGATCTCCTGGGGTGCGCGCAGACGGGGACGGGGAAGACGGCGGCGTTCGCGTTGCCGATCCTGCAGCTCTTGCAGGCGCAGCCGGTCCCGAACCCGCGGCCGGCGCGGGTGCTGGTGCTGGCGCCGACGCGCGAGCTGGCGACGCAGATCGGGGACTCGTTCCGCGTGTACGGGCGGCACCTGCAGTTCCGGCACACGACGATCTACGGCGGCGTGGGGCAGCACCAGCAGACGACGGCGATCCACCGCGGCGTGGACATCATCGTCGCGACCCCGGGGCGGCTCCTGGACCTGATGCAGCAGGGGTACGTGAAGCTGCACAAGGTGGAGATCCTGGTGCTGGACGAAGCGGACCGGATGCTGGACATGGGGTTCATCCACGACGTGCGTCGGATCGTGAGCGCGGTGCCGAAGAAGCGGCAGACGCTGTTCTTCAGCGCGACGATGCCGGGGGACATCCAGAAGCTGGCTCACGACATCCTGACGCACCCGGTGAAGGTCGAGGTGACGCCGACGGCGACGACGGTGGAGAAGATCGCGCAGTCGATCTGCTTCGTGGACAAGGGGAACAAGTTCGGCCTGCTGCAGAAGCTGCTGGCGGACCCGGCGATCCAGCGGGCGCTGGTGTTCACGCGGACGAAGCACGGCGCCAACAAGCTGGCGAAGGCGCTGGAGAAGGTCGGCGTGCGGTCGGATGCGATCCACGGGAACAAGGCTCAGTCGGCGCGCGAGCGGGCGCTGAAGGATTTCGGGAAGGGCCGGATCCGCGTGCTGGTGGCGACGGACATCGCGGCGCGCGGGATCGACGTCGAGGGGATCACGCACGTCTTCAACTACGACCTCCCGAACGTCCCCGACAGCTACGTGCACCGCATCGGGCGCACGGCGCGCGCGGGCGCGAGCGGCGCGGCGATCTCGTTCTGTTCGCCGGAAGAGCGCGGGGAGCTGGCCGACATCGAGCGGCTGATCCGGATGAAGCTGCCGGCGCGCGAAGGGTACGAAGGGTCGCGCGAGGTCGTGCGGACGGGCGGGCATGGCGGGGGACACGGCGGCGGGCATGGAGGCGGGCGGGCGGGCGGACAGGCGGGCAGGCATGGGGGCGAGTGGGCCAGCGGGCGCGGCCGGCCGCACGGCGGCGGCGGGCATCGCGAAGGCGGCTTCCGCGGAAACGCCGCGCCACGGCCCCAAGGCGGGTCGCACGGGCACGCGGCGTCGCATTCCCATGGCGCCTCCCACGCTCCGGCCCCGACTCACGGCACGTCCCACCCCCACGGTCACGCCGCGGGATCGGCCCACGGAAGCGCCCACGGCCATGCACCATCCCACGGGCACGGCGCTTCTCACGCACACGGCGGTTCCCACACCCCCGCCGGCCGCAGCTTTCCCGGCAAGCTCCGCGGCCGCCACCCGCGTCGCCCGAGGTAGACCGGGCCCGGCGGTTCAGCGGCCCGGTTGCGCCTTCGGGCGTCCAGGTTCGAATCGCAGGCTGACCGGGATCGTATTCCCGTCCGGGCCGCGGACCGGCACCGAGACGTCCTTCATCTTGAAGGTGAGGTGCATGATCCCGATGGGGTCGCCCGGGATCCCGGGCTCATGGAAGAGCCCGTCCGAGATCCGGTACTCGGGCACCGTCAGGTGGCACAGCCAGTTGCAGCGCGCCGGGAGCGGGTAGATGGGCAACCGCTCCTGCCAGAGCATGAAGTTCAGCGCCGTCTGGTCGGTCGCGTAGGCGCCGCGGGCGTTCTGGAGTCCCTCCCGGAACCACTTCGCCCAGAGATCCCAGTGCGGCGCTTCCGCGTTCAGCGCGAAGACGCCGGAGTTCACGTAGGTCTCGACGGCCAGGGTCTCTGCCGGGATGTTGCCGAAATAGCCCCTCAACCGTTCGAGGCGCCAATGAAGGGCGTCCGGGCGCTGTCGGTAGAGCCGGTCGAGCTGCGGCACGATGGCCATCTGGCCGGTCCCCGCGGCCTGCACGAGCCAGTCGATCGCGTACCACTGCTGTACCCATGTGTCCGCGTCGAGCCAGAGGTACATGTCGTAGCCGGGGAAGTGCCGGGGCAGGAATGGGCGCGAGGTCATGGCGCGCAGGTGGGGCTTCTCGGCGGCGACTGCCTTGTCCAGCGGGATGTCCCAGCCGGGCCGAACGATGTTCTGCGTGTACCCGCGGAGCCACTTCAGGGTTTCCGGCCCGAGGTCGAGGTCGAGCACGCCCAGCTCGGCGCGCTTGAGCGGACCCCACTGGTGCAGGGACTCGACGAGGCTTCGCAGGAGGGGCGCGAACCCTTCATTGGCGGCGGTGACGATCAGAAGGCGCATGGCGCTTCCATTTCGCCGCCTACCGCCGGCCGTTCATGTCCACCCACGACCGCTCCGGGGCGCCGGTGTAGATCTGGCGGGGGCGGGCGATCTTGAGGTCCTTGTCCTCCATCTGCTCGTTCCACTGGGCGAGCCAGCCGGACATGCGGGGGATGGAGAAGAGGACGGGGAACATCTCGACGGGGAAGCCCATCGCCTGGTAGATGAGCCCCGAGTAGAAGTCCACGTTCGGGTACAGCTTGCGCTTCACGAAGTACTCGTCCTGGAGGGCGATGCGTTCGAGCTCGAGGGCGATGTCGAGCTTGGGATTGCGGCCGGTGACGGAGAAGACCTCGTCGGCGAGGCGCTTGATGGTGCGGGCGCGCGGGTCGTAGTTCTTGTAGACGCGGTGGCCGAAGCCCATCAGCTTGCCGTGGCCTTCCTTGACTTCCTTGATGAAGGCGGGGACGCGGTCCTTGTGGCCGATCTCGGCGAGCATGCGGAGGACGGCCTCGTTGGCGCCGCCGTGGAGCGGGCCCCAGAGGGCGGCGGCCGCGCCGGCGGCGGAGGAATACGGGTCGGCGTCGGAGCTCGAGATGCTCCGCATCGTGTTCGTGCTGCAGTTCTGCTCGTGGTCGGCGTGGAGGATGAAGAGCACGTCGAGCGCGCGGACGAGGGCGGGGTTCGGCTCGTAGCGCCCCTCGACCATTTTCCAGAGCATCGACATGAAGTTGCCGGCGTAGCCGAGCGAGTTGTCGGGGTAGACGTACGGGCGGCCGACGCTGTGCCGGTACGCGAACGCGGCGATGGTGGGGACCTTGGCGATGAGGCGGAAGATCTGCTGCTTGCGCGACTCGGGGTCGTGGACGTTGCGCGCGTCGGTGTAGAAGGTCGAGAGGGCGCTCAGGGTGCTGGCGAGCATGCCCATCGGATGCGCGTCGTAGTGGAACCCGTCCATGAGCTTTTTCATGTTCTCATGGAGCATCGTGTGGTGCGTGATCCCCGCCACCCACTCCTCGAATTGCGCTTTCGTCGGCAGCTCCCCGTAGATCAGCAGGTACGCCACCTCGAGGTAGTTGCTCTTCTCCGCCAGCTGCTCGATCGGGTACCCGCGGTACCGCAGGATCCCCTTGTCGCCGTCGATGAACGTCACCGCGCTCTTGCACGACGCCGTGTTCATGAACGCCGGGTCGTAGGTCATGAGGCCGAAGTCGTCCTCGCTGACCTTGATCTGCCGCAGGTCGACGGCCTTGACGGTGCCGTCGGCGATCGGCAGCTCGTACTGCTTTCCAGTGCGGTTGTCGGTGACGGTCAGAGTGTTGCGGGCCACGGGAAACTCCTTGGGCGCTGCGGGTCGAAGGTGCGAGTGGCGGGACGGACTGAAAGATACTCGGGGAAACGGGGAGGACAAGGGATTCCGGGGGGAGGGAGGGGAAACGACAAACGCAAAAGGGAGAACCCTCAAGCAAACGACAAAGGGCAAACGACAAGCTGGGCAGATCGTCGAATGGCTTGCCGGGTGGTATCTCCCGTGGACAGTGTTCTCCGTTTTGATTTTGGCGTTTGGGTTTGCTTTTCGCTGTTTTGAGTTTGCCTTTTCCGGGCCATTCGCCCGGGGACGAATCTTCCCCTCCCGTGCGACCCGCCCTACGATGAGGCCATGCCCACCGCCCCTCCCGCCCGCCCCGCCCCGATGGTCTCGATGCCCGCCGTCGATTTCGACCGGACCCCCTTCATCGTCATCTGGGAAACCACCCAGGCCTGCGACCTCGCCTGCAAACACTGCCGCGCCAACGCCATCGCCGGCCCGATCCCCGGCGAGCTCACGACGAAGGAAGGCAAGAACCTGATCGACCAGGTCGCCGACATGGGCGCGCCCCTCATGGTGCTCAGCGGCGGCGACCCCGCGACGCGCGACGACCTGTTCGAGCTGGTGAAGTACGGCAAGAAGCGCGGCCTGCGCATGGCGACGATCCCCGCCGCGACGCCCCGCCTCACGCGCGACCTCGTCTTCAAGCTCAAGGACGCCGGCCTCGACCAGATCGCCTTCAGCCTCGACTTCCCCAACGCCGACCTCCACGACGCCTTCCGCGGCGTCCCGGGGGCGTTCGCGAAGACGCTGCAGGGGATCGCGTGGGCCAAGGAAGCCGGCATCCCGCCGCAGGTGAACTCGTGCGTCTGGGGCGGGTCGAGCCTGTACCTGCAGGAGATGGCCGACCTCGTCGAGAAGCTGGGCGTCGTCTTCTGGGAGGTCTTCTTCCTCGTCCCCACTGGCCGCGGCACGGACATCGCCGGGCTGAACGCGACGCACTGCGAAGAGCTGTTCGAAATCCTCATGAAGGCGCAGGCGAAGCAGAAGTACATCCTGAAGGTCACGGAGGCGCCGCACTACCGGCGCTTCCTCGCGCAGCGCCAGGAGGAGGAGCACGGCCGAGCAGCGCCGAAGCACAAGGCCGCGCCGGCGGCGGCGGACGGCAAGGGCTCGATGCAGATGGCCCACCGGGGCGTGAACGCGGGAAGCGGCTTCGTGTTCATTTCGCATCTCGGGGGCATTTTCCCGAGCGGTTTCCTGCCGATCTCGGCGGGGAACGTCCGCGAGACGCCGCTCGCGACGGCGTACCGCGACTCGCCGCTGTTCCGCGACCTGCGCGACGTCACGAAATTGAAGGGCCGCTGCGGCCGCTGCCCGTTCGCCACGAACTGCGGCGGGTCGAGATCGCGGGCGTTTGCGCTCACGGGCGACTGGCTGGAGACGGACCCGTGGTGTTCGTATGAGCCGCCCGCCGCGGGAGGCGGGGAGAAGAAGTCGCGGCGGAAGTAGGAGCGGCGGGAAACAGCAATTTCCAACATTTCAAGTTCCAAGAAGACGGCAAGACAGAGAACTCCAACTTCCAAGGACGACGATCTCCAGACCTCGGGAGCCGACACACCCACGTCGTTCATTGGAAATTGGAGTTCCTCCCCTTGGCGTTTCCTTGGAATTTGAGACGTTGGAGTTGTCGTTTCTGCACTCCTAGCACCCCTCGTACTTCCAGTTCCTCGACTTCCCGCGCGCCAGCAGCTTCATCGTCTCCGCCAGCCGCTTCGCCCTCGTCTCCGGCCGTTTCGCCTCCTCGATCCACTCGATGTACTCCCGCCGGTGGCTCGGCGGAAATCCCTCGAACGCCGCCCGCGCCTTCGCGTTCTTCTTCAGCGCCGCCGCGAGATCCGCCGGCACCTTCGCCTCCGGCCGCTTCACCCGCACCTTCTTCACCTTCACCCCCGACTCGTCCAGCTCCAGCGCACGCTTCGCGTACTCCGCGATCACCGCCTTCGCCGGCAGGTCCTTCACGTCCGTGTACCGCGTCCCCATCATCCCGTCGCGCCGCTTGAACAGCCCCTTCGGATCCGCCAGCTCCTTCCACCGCCAGAACCCGAACGTCGCGTGCGCCTTGAACGCCGCCATCCCCGCGACGATCCCCTTGTTCACGAACGCCGGTACGCCCCACTTGATGCGTTCCTCGATGGAAGGGCACCCCGCGCGGATCGCGGCGCGGACGTGGCGGAGGATCGGCTGGGCGAACGGGGCGGCCTTGGCGATGTAGGCGTCGACTTTCTTGCGGTCGGGCATCGGGCCTCCAGGATCTGCCGGGTGGAAGCGGAGGATAGGCGAGGGCGCACGGTTCCCCGGAGTGAAAATGCCGTGACGCGGAAACGCGCGGAAAAGTCCGGAAAGGCACGGCAGGCCACGCCATTACCGCGCCTTTCCTGTCGTTTCCGCGCGTTTCCGCGTCCGCGAAGCGCCCCTTTTCGCCTACCCTTGGGCCATGCGCGTGCTCCTCGCCACCGGCCTCGGCCTCGGCCGATTTCCCTTCGGCGGCTCCCTCGCGTCCCTCGCGGCGTGCTTCTTCGCGGTGGTGGTCGCGGACTCATCTCTCCCCGACCGCCTCGAGTGGATTGCGCTCGCCGTCGCCGCTTCCCTGATCTGCCTCGCCACGGGCGGCGAGGCCGAGCGTGCGCTGGGGAAGAAGGACCCGACCGAGGTCGTCGCGGACGAGTTCGCGGGGATGTGGGTGGCGTTCGCGATCGCGCCCCCCGGGCACAACCTCGCGCTGCTCTTCGTCGCGTTCGGGCTGTTCCGGCTGTTCGACGGCGTGAAACCGTTCGGGCTCAAGAAGCTGCAGGCGGCGCCGGGGGCGGTGGGGATCCTCGTCGACGACCTGGTGGCGGGGGCGATTGCGGGAGGCGGGACGCTCGCCGCTTCAATGCTCCTTCCGGCCTGACTACTTGGTTCCGGCAGGCGCCACCCACCCCGCAGTGTCGTCGAGCAGGTCGTCGGCGAGCACTTCCGTCGGGTTGCCGATCGCGAAGGCGTCGACCCGGCCTTGGAAGAACAGCACGTTGCGGTCGTCGTTCGAGCCGTGATTGGGCGTGTCCGTCGACGGATCGTCGTCGTCGCACGCGAGCGGAAGGTCGGGGGGCGCGCCGTCGTTGATCCCCGCGGCCGACCACGAGTACGTCACGCCGCCGGCGGGCGTGTAGGAGCCGGCGTCCACGATCCCCGCGTAGTGCGTCCCCGAGCCGGCCTTGCCGCGGACCGCGCACCGGAACAGGTTGCCGTCCGTCGCCATGTCCGCGCGCCACAGCAGCCCGAACCACGTCGTCGAGCCCGGCGTCGGGTAGCTCTTGAACTTCGACTCGTACAGCGCGAAGTACACGCCGATCTGCTTGAGCGAGTTCTTGCAGTCCGTCTTCCGGCTCGCCTTGCGGGCGGCGGCGAGGGCGGGGAGGAGAAGCGCCGCCAGGATGCCGATGATGGCGATGACGACGAGCAGTTCGATGAGGGTAAAACCTTTGCGGCGCAAGGGGCCTCCTTGGGGGGAGCGTAGCAGAGCCTTCTGGAGAATAGATGCCGGGAATTGGGGAGGGCTTTCACCCGAACGGAGGAAAAAGCAAAGGGCGAACTTCCAACTTCCAATGAAACGCCAAAGGCATGATCGCCAATTCCAACGGGCCCCGGCGCTCCGATACCCCTTGGAAGTTGTAGTTCCGCCCCTTGCCGTTTACTTGGAAGTTGTAAGTTGCTCCTTGTCGTTTCGCCGTCACCCCCCGCTCGTATAGCATCCCCCTACCTCTCCGCCCCCCATGCCTCCTTTCCCCAGCACCATCTGGCAGGACCTCGACCGCGCCCGAAACGGGGAAGCCGCCGCATGGACCTCCGTCGTCCAGCGCTACCAGCCCGCCATCACCGCCTTCCTCCGCAGCCGCGGCCGCTCCGACGCCGACGCCGAGGACATCGCCCAGGACGTCTTCCTCCAGATGGTCCGCAGCCGCCTCCTCGACGGCGCCCATCCGCGACGGGGCCGCTTCCGCTCCCTCGTGCTCGCCATCACCACCAACGTCATGCGCCACAAGCTCCGGGACGACCGGGCGGAGAAGCGCGGCGGGGGAAAGAAGCCGGTGTCGCTGGAAGGGCTGGACGCGCCGGCGCCGGAGGAGGAGGAGCTGTTCGACCGCGAGTGGGTGCGGCGGCTGGTGGCGTCGGCCCTGGAGGAGCTGGCGAAGTCCCGCCCCGCGTATCACGAGGCGCTGAAGCTCGCGCTGGAAGAGAAGTCGCAGGCGGAGATGGCGAAGACGCTCGGCAAGTCGGCCGCGCAGGTGAACAACCACGTCCACCGGGCGCGGATGTGGGTCCGGCGGCGGCTGCGGGCGCTGATCCGCGAGTCGTGCGCCGACCCGGAGGCGTACCGGGCGGAGCTGGAGTACCTGGGGCGGTACGTCGATCTCGCAGGAGAGTGACCCTACTTCGGCGCCGGCACGGACCGCACCATCCGGAACCCCGTCTCCTCGTCGGTCTCGTTCGGCGGGTCGCCGTCGGGGAAGTACGCCCGGTACTCGGTCCAGTCGAGGTCGCCCCAGCCGCCGCCCCGGATCCCGCGGTACCGCGCCTTCTTGTCCTGCCAGGTGGAGCACCATTCCTTCACGTTCCCCGCGAGGTCGCGGAGGCCGTGCGGGCTTTCGTCCTGCGGCGTCGAGCCGACCGGCAGGACGGCCTTGGCCGGCAGGGAGCGCCCGCCGTTCGTCCACGTCCAGTCGAACGTCCCGCCCCACGGGAAGGGCCGCCCGTCGGCGCCGCGGGCGATCGCCTCGCGTTCCCGGGTCGTCGGCAGCCGCCAGGGAAGCTGGTCCTTCGCGGCTCTCCAGGCGCAGTACGCCGTCGCGTCGTACCACGAGACGTGGATCACTGGCAGCTTCAGCCCGCCGTCCGGCCACTCCGGGTCCGCCGGCACCGGCCGCCCGTCGCGCACCTCCCAGCCCTTCGACGGCGTCCGCTTGCGCAGCTCCACCTCGTTCCCCGCCGCCGCCAGCTCCGCCAGCCACGCCGCGTACTCGCCGCGCGTCACCTCGTACCGCCCCACGACGAGATCCCCGATCTCCCTCACCTTCCGCGCCGTGTCCGGCCCCACGATCGCCCGCCCCGCCGGCACGTGCACAAACTCCCCCCCGATCTCCGCTTCCGTCAGCAGCCTCACCGTCGCCTCCACCTTCGGGTAGCGGCGCGTGATGGCGAACGGGAAGCGCGTCTCACGGCGTCCGTCGAGGCGGAAGATCGCGAGGTAGGAGCCGGCGGGGAGGCGCTCGAGCGGGTCGGTCACCGGCCGCGTCACGAGCCTCGGGTCCTCGCCCTTCTCGTACCGCAGGACCTCGATCGCCGCCCCGGGCGGGTCCGACGCGAGCCGCGCCGATCCCCACGCCCGGTCGCACTCCGCCGACCGCGGCGCGTCGTACAGCTTGAGCAACCCTTTCGCTTCCGCCATGTGGAACTCGTCGCCGGCCCACTCCGCGCGCTTGAACGCCCGCCAGTAGTAGTCCGACAGGTACTTGCGCGGCTCCGCGTAGTCCGCGTCGGCCTGGACCGCGGCGGCGTGGAAATGAAGTGCCTGGGTGCGCTGCTGGGAGAGGTCGCGCTCGAGGGAGGCGATGTTCTCGTCGAGCTTCCAGAGTTCGGCGTGCTTTTCGGACGGCGTGGTGGTGTCGATGGACTCGAAGAGCGCGTCCCGGTCCGCCCGGAGGGCCTTGAGCTGGGCGTCGAGGGCCTTCGACCGCGCGCTGGCGGCCTCGCCGAGCTTGGTCAACCGCCGCGCGTTGAATCGGCGCGCTTCCGACCGTTTGACGGCGAGCAGGTCGTTGATGCCGGGGTACTGAGGCGCGCGGGCCTGGACGACGGCGCAAAGGTACGCGGCCTGGTCCGGGTCGCGCTCGGCCTTGACCTCGGCGACGAGCGCCTCGACGGCCCAGCGCTCCTGCACCGTGCGGACCCCCCAGACGGCGAGCAGCCCGGCGAGCCCCAGCGCCAGCACGGCCGCCGCGGCCGAGATCGCCACGTGCCGTCGTACCCACTTCTCGGCCTTCCGCGCCGGCGACGGCGGCCGTGCCAGGACGCGCGCCCCGTCGAGGTGCCGCCGCAGCTCGTCCGCGAACGCCGCCGCGTCCGTGTAACGCCGCGCCGGGCTCTTCTCGAGGGCGCGAAGGGCCACCAGCTCCAGGTCGCGCGGCACGCCGGGGTTGAGCGCGCTGGGGGGAAGCGGGTCCTCGTACGCGACGCGGCGGATCACGTCCGCCGCGTTGTCCCCCTGGTGCGGCGCGCGTCCCGTCAGGACGTGGTAGAGGATCGCCCCGAGCGCGTAAACGTCCGTCCGCACCGAAAGCTGCGTCGACAGCCCCATCGCCTGCTCCGGCGCCATGTACCACGGCGTCCCCAGCGTCGTCCCGCTCTGCGTCAGCGCCGTCTCCGAGTCCAGCTTCCGCGCCAGCCCGAAGTCCGCGACCTTCACCAGCCCCGACGGCGACAGCAGCAGGTTCCCCGGCTTCAGGTCCCGGTGGATGATCCCCGTTCCGTGCGCGTAGTGCACCGCCCGGCTCACCAGCTCCAGGATCTCCACCCCGCGCCGGATCAGCATGTCGTTGTCGTTCAGGGCGTCCGCCAGCGTCCTCCCGCGGACCAGCTCCATCACCAGGATCATCCGCCCTTCTTCCCAGCCCACGTCGTAGATCGTCACGATGTTCGGGTGCGCCAGCTTCGCCGACATCTCCGCTTCCCGCCGGAACCGCACCGCCATTTCCGGGTCTCCGCGGCTCTCGTCGCGCAGCACCTTCACCGCGACCTCGCGCTGCAGCTTCTTGTCGAACGCCGCATACACCACCGACGTCCCGCCGCGCCCGAGCTCTTCCCGGATCTCGAACCGCGACCCCGCCAGCACCGGCGGCACGCGCACCGTGTCCGCGACCTTCATCGCGGAACGCATCGCATCGTCCAGGGACAGCGGTTTCGGCGTGGCGTCGCTCATCGGCGGGGGCATCTTCACATGAGATGATGCCGGAAGTCGCGGGGGGATTTCACTTGGGAATGCAGTTCTTCGGCGGATTCTCCTCTGGATCTCGGATAATCTCTGCCGGGGCCCTCCACTCAAGCATCCCCTCTCGTCAGCCGTCGAGTTCGCCAGCAAGTGCCTCGAGCCATGCCTCGACACCGAGTGCCCGCGGTTCCGGGAATGGGGCCGCGCGCTGTGCGAGCGGATTCGGATGGGGCGACCTGTGGGGCCCTTTCCGCCACGCTGAGCATTGCCAGCAGTCGGTGCCGCCAAGCGGTGAAAATCTTCAATCCAAGGAGACGATCATGTCCGACATCATGCAGCGCCTGGAACGACTGGAACATCGGAACCTCCTGCTCACGCGCTATCTGGCCGCGCTTCTTGTACTTCTCGCCACTCTCATTGGCGCAGCCTGGAAATCCCCGGACGGCACCGTGGAAACGCAGAAATTGGTGATCACGGACGAGAAAGGCAACGCCATAGTTGTTCTAGGGAAAGGGGAGAACGGACAATCAGGCATGTTCCTGAAGCGTGGCGACGCGACATTGCTCAGTGCGACGCTGGACGCCGAAGGCCTTCCGCGCCTCACCTGCAGCGGAGGTGAGGGAAGACATGGCAACGTGCTCATCGGCGTTAAGCCCAGCGTGGGCGCATTCGTCAGCCTGCGTCCCCCAGACTGCGATCGAGAGAGCCTCGGCCTGATCGCGGAAAAGTCAGGTTCCACCCTGCGGCTATGCGACAAGGACGGAACCAGCACGCTCCTAATCAAATCGAGCGGGGACACCGCCTCTCTGCATGTCCTGGGCGGGGGTCTTGGGATTTCCATGAAATCGACCTTCTCCGATGGATCCGAGCTCCTGATCACCGACTCCCTGAAGCAGGCGCGATTCTGCGTTCGTGTTCCCCCTCGACAGGATCCCCAGCTGTGGATCGCGGGCGAGGACGGCTCCGCAAAGTGGGAGGCGGGAAAGTGACGGTAGGAAAAGACAGATTCCGTCGAAGAGACATCGCGTTTTCCACATGGCTCGCAGTTGCGTGCCTCCGATTCAAGCAGACGCAGCAGATTGACCCCGGAAGTCCATTCGCGTGCAGAACCCTGAATTGCAATCACCTCGGAAGATGGTTCCACAAAGTGGAAAGCCGGCAAGTGATCAGGTCACCATCAAGGTTGCGGTGGTCTGGTCGGAGCAGTTGATTCTCCCGGTCGCCCTGTCCCAACAGGTGATCTTCGCCGTAAACTCGATCTGTCCGCCCGCGTCGATCTTGTTCCATCCCTCGACATCGCCGACCAGGGCAACTTCGGGCGACAGCGCGCCCATCGGGCTGGAGTTCCAGTCAAAGGTGCCTGGGCTCGGGCGGATCTTGTTTGCGTATTCAACGCTCCCGTCCTTCTCCGCGTTGGGCATCGTTATCGGCATTCCTCCAGAGTCGTAGAATCTCGCGGTCAGAATGATCTGGCACGTGTCACACAGCGGCGGGTCAATTTGCGCCTGATTCTCCGCACCCCAGTGCAAGTCGATGCGCGAAGTCATGAGGTCCCGTCTGGCGACTTTCGCCGGCACGTCGAGGGTAACCCTGCAGCGACACTTCAGGTTGGCTTCCAGCTCGGACCCTGTTCCGCCCCTGCGCTCCCCGAGGACGATGAGAGGCCCGGATAGAGGCGTCGAGCCCTGAACCATCTCGATTCCGAACGTGTTGACGCCCTGGTGGGGGCCAAAGACAGGCGCGGACCCTCTCACCACAGGTACTCTCAGCGACGGTTGGGGTTGGACGGACAAGTTTGGAATCAAGGCCGCTCCTTGGGTTCTGACTGAACCGCTGTCAGCGCTCAGGTTTCCAGGAGGAAGCACGCCCGAAGTACTGAGCTTTGCGACCTTGAATTGTGCCGCGAATCTGCTGTCTTGGTTCATGGTCAAACCTCCGAGGCAGGGCGTTTGCGAAGTGTGAAGCTCTCGACACCTGTCGGTTGACGGAATTACGAGTCGGCACCCAGCAAGACTGTGGCCGCGGCGAGCGGAAGGACCAGAACCCCTGATCGCTGCGCATCGCATTGGTTCTCCAGAGTGTGGGAGAGCAATTTCCTTGCCCGGTAATTTCGAAATTCGACAGCTTTCGACATGGGCCGACAGGCAGTGTGCAAGACCTTCACCCGCCTGAACTCGGCGGGGTTCGCTTGTCGTTTCCCAAACCCTCGTGTCGCGGGGGGCGGGGAGGTGAGAAGCGCCGGGTCAAGCGCGCGACCCGAGTGGCTCACCTCAGCCACCGTCGTCTCTGCGCAAGTTGCCTTCAGGGAGTAAGGGGTGTGATTCGGTGCGACTCTCGACCCACCACTTCCCGGCGTGGAGTTTCGTCGCCGGGGGCTCCCGTCGCGGCCGCCGAATTCTCGCCGCACTTCAGAGGTGCGCACCGTGCAGCGCACGTCCTTGATCGACCGCCTCGCCGTAGATCCCGCATTGAACCGTCCTCCGTCTTCTGCCAGAATCCCCCTCCCGCCGGTTCAGTGAGGGGCCGGCCTTCATCGAATATCTGTATCGGGACTCCCGTGGACTCGACACCTGGACAATTCACCGAGGGCGTCTGGCCGTTCCTGTTGGCGTGCCGCCGCGCGCCCGCGGACTTCGCCGGGCTGCTGTGCCGTCGCGCGCTTGAAATCGCCGGCGCCGCCGCCGCCGCCGTTTTCATGCACAGCGGCGCGGAGCGGGTCTGCGCGGCGGCCGCGGGGCGCTCGAGCCTGAACGGACACCTCGCGCCGCTCGTGCGCGCGGCGTTCGAGACCGGCAAGGCCTCCTTTCAGGGGCCTGCGAGACTCCCGCTCTTCGAGGGACACGGACCCGCCGCGGCGGTCGCATGTGTTCCATTCGTAACTATGGGGGGGGGGCGGACTTACGTCATGGTCGTGGAAGGGAATCCCGGGCTCGGCTCGTTCCCCGAGATTTCTCAATCGCAACTCCTCGACCTCGCTCTCCTCGCGACGATCGCGGCCCCTCCGTTGAGTCCCGGTGTCGCTGCGCTTTCCATCCCTGCGGCGCACGATCCCGAGGGACGCCGCGTCCGTCACGGGCTCCGTTTTCCATTCCCTGGAATCGTGGGTGAATCACCGCCTCTCGTGGCGGCGTTCCGGCGACTTGAAGTCGCCCTGAGAAACTCCCGCCACGTGTTGCTCCTCGGGGAGTCGGGCGTCGGCAAGGAGCTGTTCGCCAGGACATTCATCGAGGAGGGCGTTTCGAAGGGCCGCGAGTTCGTGCATGTCGTCGTCCCCAACGTCACCTCGACGCTGCTTGAGAGCGAGCTGTTCGGTCACGAGATGGGCGCCTTCACCGGCGCGACGCGCGACAAGGTGGGCCTCCTGGGCGGCGGGAGGAAGATCCTCCTGTTCCTCGACGAGATCGGGAACATCCCCCCGGAGGTGCAGAGCAAGCTTCTTCAGCTCTGCGAAACGGGAATTTTCCGGCCGGTCGGCAGCTCAAAGGAGATTCGCGCCGACGTGCGCATCGTGGCGGCGACCAGCCGTGATCTCGCAGACCTGATGAGGCGCGGCGAATTCCTTGAAGACCTCTATTTCCGGCTCGCACGAAACGTCATCCGGATTCCCGCGCTGCGCCACCGCCTCGACGACGTTCCGCGCCTTCTCAACCACTTCTTCGGCCAGGAGTCCCTGCGTTTCGGCACAGACGCCCATTCGTTCATCGCCGCCTACGGATGGCCTGGAAACCTGCGCGAACTTCGCGACGTGCTCGAGTTCCTCCTGGAAGCCCGCGATGGCGAGATCCTCGGGGACCACATCCGGGCAGAGGTCTCCTATCGTCCGGCGATTCAGGGCTCCGAACTTGACGAATCCCCCGTGGGCCTTGCGCACCTGAAGGAGCTCTCCGACAACGAGAAACGAAAGCTGATCTCGGCGGAGCTGGGGCGCAACGGAGGGGATCTCGAAGCCATCCGGAAAGCAGCGGGGTACTCTCGGGAGGGCTGGGTGAGGTTACTGATTCGGCTGAAGTTGCGGTCTCCACGGAACGCGCGGGGGGCTGACCTTGGCTGACGCCCATCTTCTGAATGTGATCCGGAACATCGTCGTGCGCATCTCCCAGGCTGGAGGCCTCCCATGACCCGCACTCGCTTCACGCTGGCCCCCCGGTTGATTCTGCTCTGGCTGTCGGCCGTTCTCTGCGGCTGTTCCTGTGGCAGTTCTGTTTCGGGTGACGGCCCGGCCGCGGGACTGGAAGTCCTCCTCTGCGTGGATCGGCCAGCCTTCGAGGTGAATCAGCCGGTCACTTTCTCGGCGTTCCTCGTCAACCGCGGGTCCAACGCGCACTTCGTCGCGCTGCCCCTGGGCCAGGGATTCGCCCGATCGGCCGTCCCCTTCGTGGACATTGAACTGAGGGGGCCCGACGGCGAAGCGATTCGCCCCGCAGCGAGGTCAGAAGAGCTCCTTGAACCCAGCCAGAACGACGTGGACGGCGTCGACCTGGGCCCCGGCTCGTCGCTCGCGCTCTTCGGGTCGCGCCCTGTCCGGATCGTGTGGTTCGACCTGTGGAGGCCTTCGGCCCCCGGTATGTACTCCATGCGCCTCCTCTACGACACGAGCGTTCCCAACCCGGACTGGTCGGGCCGGGTCGGAGGGGAGGAGTGGCCCATTGTGAGGGAAGTGCGAGCACGAGCCGTGCGCTGTCGCCTCGTGTCGGATTGGCGCACGTTCGACGTCCTTCCCTCGAGCGAACACGAGAAGTAGGCCGTGACAGGACCCGGGGCGTGAGCCGGAGGATACATGCCTGGCTTCGGAATTGCGCGGTCCTCAGCCGCCTCTAGTGGAAGGCCGACTCACGTTCGGCCATTTTCGGCAGCGGTTTTCCGTCCAGAAGTCGCCAGCGGTACCCCGCGAAGTCCTTCGGCGAACGGCAATACGCCAGGCCAACCTTGTAATTGGGACAGCAGCTCCACGAACATGCCGCAAATTTCTCCAGGATGGGTGTGTTGCCCATCGTGAATCTGAACAAGCCGGGAGGTCGGCGCCTTGAAGAAGGAATGCTGCCCGCGTGAATGCGAGGATCACGATTCTTCGGAATGAACCCAGCGGGGAGGTACGACAACCAGTAGAACTCGCCGGCCTTCTCCCACATCCCGCATGTGTTCTCGATGTCCGCGACGTTATACGTGTCCACTCCCTGCTGAACGACCGTCTTCACCCCGGCAGGCGGACCGAAGTCGTGGGTGTATTCACGATCCTGAAGCGGCTTTCCCGCGGCGTCGATCTTCCAGGCTTCCCAGTAGTCCTCAGGCGTCCCTTGCCACTCCCGAGTTCCGCAGAACTTGTATTTTTCACGGTATCTCACGTGTTGAACCAGCCACGATTCAAAGCCCGGCGCGTGCCCGTCGACAGTCAGCTTGAAGCCCGTGGTCCAGTGAAACCCTCTGCATCCGTACCACGAAGGCGGTGCTGACTCCGTGCAGCCGGCCGCCAGTTCCACCTCGCCTCCCACGCTTTCCGCCGGTGCGGCGAACAGGCAAGCCCTTTCGCCAGGGAAGAACGCTCCCCGGGCCGGATCGTAGACGGCCCCGAGTCCCTTCGGGTTCAGTGTCGACTCTTCACCGCCCTTGATGCCGGCGTTCTGGAAATTCCTGGAGGGTGCCAGCGAGACCCGGAAATTCGGCCCGAGACGAGGGTTCGATGCAATCATGAACGCAGACGGATCCGGGCTGATCCGCATGTAGCCAGGATCGTCGGGGACCTGAGGTTCCTCCGGATTAGACTCCGGTGCCACCAACTCCGGCGGAACCTCGATTTCCGAGAGGTCGCCCCACCCGCCACCATCCTCCGTCGGATACTCAACGTAGCCACTCGGGTCACACCCGGGGGGAGGGGAAAGATGTTCCCCGCGAGCTTCGTCTGCCATGCGATTCACCAATGGAAGTGCCCGTGAGCGGCGTACCTGCATAGGTCGTGCCAGAGACATCCCCACCCAACTGCGGCGGAGGTCACGCGAGGAATCACCGCCGCCGTGCCCAACGCGTACTTCCAGGATTTGCGGTTTCGGGATCGCAACTCGAGTTGGCGAGTTGGCAACGAGTTGGCCTACTCGAGGCGAGGCGAACCGCCGGTGTTCCCAATGGTCGAGCCGCCGCACTCTCGGAAGCGTGGCCTTTCCGTCTGCCTTTTGAAGCGGCACGCGCTTCGCTAAACCGCTCCTCGTCCTCAGCGGATGAGTATCCACGGTTTTCAGCGGAGCGAGCGTCACGTGAGCCAGATACAGCCCGACGAACCTGAATCGATTCCTCCGCTCGACGCGCCGACGCCGGCGCGGACGCGGGGACCAGGGAACCCGGTTTTGCGCCGGGCACAAGGAGCCGGGCCGGAAACCCAACCAGGCCACGACAAGGCTCACGCGGCGAATGTCGCCCTTCTCCCGACGGTCCCCTGCGTCCCGCCGGCGACGGCGCGCCCGAAGTTCAGCGTGGACGAGTTCCGGATGCTCCGGTGGTACGCGGAGCTGTCCTTCCGCTCGCGAATCGGCGACCGGGCGCGATACGAGGCGGCATTTCCGCGGGTCCCGGCGCGAGCCCGGCTCCTCGACGTCGCCGACATCGTGATCATGGCCATCCGTGAGGCGGAGGCCGCGCGGAGCCAGGTGCGGAAGGCAGCGAAGAAGCGGGCGCGGCGGCGCACCGGAGGCGAGCGGTGATCACTCGGGAATGGGCGGAGTTTGCGCAGGTCCGATTTCAGGCCTCCGAAGACGGCCTGTCGTGGGTCGAACTCACCGAGCGCGCTGACGGAAATATCGGAGGCGGACGGGACGTCGACGCCGCAGGACTCACTCCCGTCGCGAACGAATCGTCCGGCCGCGAACTGGAAACCTCGAGTCGTCACGAGGGCCGGGTGCGCGAGGCGCTGCGCGAGTTTCGCGAGCGCCGGAATGCGGGTCTTGTCCCCGACTCACCCCGATTTGCACTGACCGATCCCGCCATCCCGGAAGAACTTCGCTTCGAGGTGTGGCTGCACGACGCGGCCCGCCGCTGCTTTGCTCCCCGGCGCATGCCGCCGTTCGACGTGTTCATCTGCCGGAATGCCGCGGGACGACGGGCGTGGAGGAAATCCGGCGGAAAGGTGCCGACCCCGGCGGAGCGTCGCGCGTGGGAGAACTGGGCCAACTGTCGCGGGCCCCGCCCCGATGATGGTCGGCAAGGAGTCGGCGAATGAGCTGCTGCAAGTCGTGCGAAGACGGAAAGGAGTGCGACGGGAGCAAGCCGGGCGTCCCCCCGGGGGTGATCATCCCCGGGCCTGATCCAGCGGTTCAGCCCGTGATCGAAGCTCCCGCCGAAGAGAGCGGCACCCGCCGCGCCCCGTCCTGGTCTGGCCCCGCCGTGGCCTTTTCGCTCGAAGCGGGCCAGTCGGCCCAGGTGGCGTCGAAACTCTCGCTGGGCCAAAGCGAAGAGACCGCTTCGGAGGCCTACGAACTTGGGGACTGCAACGCGATCCGCGTCGAGATCGTGATTCACAACCTGACGCTGGCCTCCGTGGACGTCCAGGTGGAGGAAGGCCCTGAGCTCCAGAACTGGCGCCCGGCGTCTGCCGCGCGGCTGTCGAACGCGGGCTACGCGACCTGGGCAGTCCGGGGGATCAGCTCGCGATTCGTCCGGTTCCGGTACACGGGGTCGAACACGGCGAGCGGGAAGGCGACGCTGGCGGTGAATCTGCTCGGCGTGAAAGGAGCGCGCCGGATGGCGTCGAACTTCGGCGCCGTTTGAGCCGCAAACGGAAGAAGCTCTCGAAAACAAAACATCGACGTCCACTTAGACCCCATTACAGGAGAAGCCCATGTACGCCCAGCTCGCGACGAAACTCGCAGTGACCCAGGGGACGGACCAGTTCTCTCCCGCCGTCAGCATGGCCGGCGCGAACTCGTCCCGGTTCTCGGTGACACTCTACAACCTCGGCGGCGCGACGAACATCGCCACGACGCTTCAGGGATCGAACGATCTCCAGAACTGGGAGAACATCGGAAGCGCCCAGACCCAGACGGCCATCGGGTTCTCGTCCACGACCAACAACAATTACACGTTCGCGTACGTGAGGCTGAAGTACTCGGTCACCGGCGCCAGCCAGACCGTGATCATCGGGAGCGACATTTACACGAGCCAGCAGTAACCGTGCCAGCCCGCGCGGCCTCGTCTCGGCCGCGCCCGACAAGAGCCCGGGGTTCGGGGCGAAGTGCGGCCCGCGAGTCCCGGGCTCAGCAGGACTGCAGTGAACCGGAGCGCGAACTGAAAGGGACCTGCCGATGGTTGCCGAGCTTCCTCTGAACTACATCTACGAGCCCCAGAAGTACTGGGATCGCGCGAAGGCGTACGGGTCGTGCGTCGGGGGCCGGCGCTGGGCCGTGGCGCACCAGACGCCGGGGACGACGATCACGGGCCAGACCTCGTTCTCGGCGACGACGCCGACGTTTCTGATCAACCAGGCGAATTCCGCGCACCGCCTCGTGCTCTCGAACCTGGCGCTCTGCCAGATCGGGACGCCTGCGGGCGGGACGATCCACGTCGCGGTCGCCATCGACTCTACCGACCGCTACTCCGCGGGCGGAACCGCGATCACTCCGCAGGCGACCGCGATGCCCAGCGGGCTCACCGCGGGGTTCAGCTTCCGGTACAACCCGACGGCGACCTCGCCGTCCGCCGTTCGCTACCTGTACGAGTGGACGCAGCCCGCGTGGGCAGGGTCGATCTTCAACCCGGACATGCACGACGGCGTCCTCGTCGGCTTCACCGGCTCGATCCTCGTCTACACCTGGGCTGCAACCACCGCACCCACGTGGATCATCGGTGGATTCGACCTCATGGAGGACGAGTAGCCATGCCGACGATCCGGGGCCTGAGCCAGGGCGGGGTGCAACCCCACGCCTCGACCCACATGTCAGGCGGCGCCGACCCGATCAAGCTCGACGAGCTCGCCGCGCCGACCGACGTCACCACGCTGAACGTCTCCACCTCCGCGCACGGCCTGACGCCCAAGCTGCCCAACGATGCCACGAAGTACCTCGACGGGACCGGGGCGTATTCGGTCCCGTCCGGCAGCGGCGCTTCCGGGCGGTACCTCAGCACGACCGTCAAGACCTCGGGCACAAGCCACACGACGGGGGCCTCGACGAACAAGATCATCCTCCGCATGCAGGGCGGCGGCGGTGCCGGAGGCGGGTCGGTCGCCCCCGGCTCGAACAAGACGTCCGTCGGCGGCGGAGGCGGGTCGGGCGGCTATGCCGAGAAGACGTTCAGCGTCAGCCCCTCAACCGCGTACACCTGCGCCATCGGCTCAGGAGGGACGGGCAGCTCCGGTTCGGCCGGCGGCGCAGGCGGAAATACGACCTTCACCGTCAGCGGCGTCACCGTCACCGCGAAGGGCGGCGGCGGCGGTCCCAGCGGCGCCGCGCAGAGCGACGTCGGCCTCGTCGCCGGAGGCGCCGCGGCCGCCGTCTCCACGAACGGCGATCTGAATGGCAGCGGCATGCGCGGGATGAACGGCGTCCAGATGAGCGGCACCGGCAACATCGCCTGCGGCGGCGACGGCGGCAGTTGCGGCTTCGGCGCCGGCGGCATCGGGACACTGAATACCTCCGGCGCCGGGGGAACAGGCATTGGCTTCGGCGCGGGCGGAGGTGGCGCGTGCACGATCAGCAACGGAACGGCCCGCGCAGGCGGTGCCGGGCTCGCCGGCGTGATCATCATCGAGGAGTACAGCTAGTTCTTAGGAATCGTTGGAATCAAAAGGAGTAAGACCATGGGCGGCAACGGTTGTTCCTGCGCGCAGCTTCCGGCATCAAGCGGGCCCGACGTCAGGGTCCCTGAGGAGTTCACCCAGGGGACCTCGGTGGACTATCGGGTCTGGGAGGCCGTTGCGGCGGTCCAGGGAACCCCCACGATTTCACCGCAGTTCCAGGTCCCCGATGGCGACGGCAGCATGCTTCTTCAGTGCCTGGCCATCGCGGCAACTGCCGGCGTCAACGTGACGATCTACCTCCTCGGATACGACGATCAGCAGAACGCCATCCTGCTGGGGAGCGGGAATCTCAGCGCCCTCGGCGTGACGATCATCGGGCCTACCGACATCAACGTCAGGACCATTGCCCTTCGCGCGGATAGCGGCGCGGGGACCGTGCTACTTAGCGTCACGGCATCGATCGTTCCGAAGTAGGCGCTATTGATTCCAGCATAGTTGACATGATCACAGGCAATCACAGCGTGAGGCCCGCATGATTGATGAAGCTGCGCAGGAGTCCTGGCCGCTCCCGCTGGTCCTGGAGTTCCCACGTGCGGCACTGCCGAAGATTGAGTGTCGACTTCGGGGCGAAGTTGGTGAGCTCGGAGTGCTTGGCGTTGGACCAGACCCGGTCGTCGGGCCTGAGCTCCGGCGCGTAGGTCGGCAGCCTTTAACCTCACCGGGGTCAATACGTGTTTCAAAGTCGTCGTCTTCGGGCAGTTAGGCATCATCGTGATCCGCGACTATTGCCCTTGATGCGCAAACGCAAAACATCCCACTCCCTGGGAAGGAATTCAGCCGCTAACAAGAGTTAAGGAGGCAGGTAATGGCACATCCACTCGGCGCTCCAGTCGGCGTGCCGCTCATTAGGCTTGACGGAATCATCTCAATGCGTCCGCCGGAGCCAGCTGGATTGACGGCGATGCGGGACATGGCCAAGATGTTTGCGCCGCGACCTGTGGTTATAGGTCCTGGAGAAGGCGGTGACGCCGGAGGGGATCCCCTCGGAGGAAAACCCGAACTTGGACCGCTCGTTCCTCCCGCCGCGGCTGTTCCATTTCCGCCACGGCCACTCTGGGCACACGCCGGAGGATTTGAAAACGGAATCTTCACGAGTGCCCAAGGATTTGAGTCTCAATCAACGACCGGAAAGGAGGCGAGCGCCATTCCGAAAAATGGTCTGAATCTCAAGAGCAGGCACTCCGACAACGTAACGGATGACTTCTTTTCACTCGGGGCGCAGGATGCTTCATATCGGCAAGGCAACATGTTTCGGAGGCCTAGATTCCTGACAAGTCAAATCCCGCAAGGGGAAATGCGAGTTGTTCCAGATGCGGTGTCGTACATTGGAATCCGGCGTGCAGAAATCCTGTTGAGGCAGTCCTCACTAACCGGAGGTGGACAGATGGTTATTCAGGCTTCTGTCAAACCCCTGGAGGGTCCCCTGGTGTATTTCGATGATAGGCCAGTCCCGCCGAATCCGCCCAAGAAGCGCGGAGAAATCGAAACTCCCCCGTTCGATAATAGGCCTCCGGTGGAACCTGGTACTAGAAAGAAGACCTTCGGCGGTACGACGATTTCCATCGAGGGCGCACGGCCGCCGGAATTGCAGCAAGATGGTTCCTATACCCAGCCTATTCCGCCTGTCATTACATTCTCGATTGACTGTGAGGGAGGAGAATGGATGGCGCTTGATGCAGTAAGCGTATTTGCCGAACCATGCCCCCAACTTGTGGAAAAGGATCCGGACACCTGGGCTGTACCGGAGTCGCCGGCTGAGGAGGCGGAACGCAAGGCTGACGGCCAACCGCGATCGGGGGTGGGTCGCGTTATCGATTCGGATGCCGATCTCAGCTTGGGAGCTGTCGGACCAAAGCCCAAGAGTATTAGGAGAGAGGGCGGTAAGTTGGTCCTGGAGTTCCAGCCCGGAGGGAACAACATGGCCCAATATGAGGGGAGGGGCTTTTCTTTTGTGCAGGTGTTGCATTGCTTTCTCTTCTGGTGGTGTTGTCGCCAATCGGTCCATGGCCCGTTCCTAGTTACTACCAAGGAAGGAGAGCACTACGACTGCGTGACCGGGAAGATGATCCAGCCGACTGGGCCATACACCTATGGTCCCGAGGACTTCCGCGGGGAGTTCAATGTGCAGATGCCAAATCTGTCAGACGTCGCGGACAGGGAATGGGCTAGAACAAAGTGGGGAAGTCAGGCGAAGTGGTGTGAGAACGTGAGGTAGCCGCAGGCAGCAGGCGAATGTTGGTTCAGTCCACGCCGAGCAGACGGGGAATTGCGAAATGCTGCAGCCAGTTTTGCGGAGCACTTGTTCATCTGGCGGCGTTCTGAAGCTTGAAGTCTAAAGCGAGTGGTTATAGCTTTTCGCAACGGGTAGTGGTATCCTCGTGGCTCGGAATTAATTCTGAGCTAGGGAGTTAAGGCATGACTCGTGTATTCGTAGCCCTTGCGGTCACTTCATTGGCTATTCTAGCAGTGTCGATTGCGATGCGAAGCAAGTCAATTGATGCAGGCGGTGTTGACCCGCGCCCCCCTTTGGACAATCGCGAGGTTTCCGATACTCAGTTGCGAGAGCAGGGGATCCGTTTGGATGAAGCGAAGCACATAGTGTCTCGGAATGGCCAGGAGCTCATCGCGCGCATCGATGCAATGGTTTCGTCAAGAATGAAGACTGAAGTCCTCTCGGGGCTGACCCTGCTAGTCGCCTACGTTGCGCGATTTGGTCTCACGGAGGAGTCGCTCCGATGCGTCGAGCGTGGGCTCGGGAAACAAGACCTAGAAATGAGAACGACGGCCCTGCAGACGCTAATCCTCGTGGCTAGCATAAAAGCGCGCGTCGATCCGGATCTCCTGTTGTGTCGCGAATCGGACGAGTCCTTGTCCCAGCTTGGCACAATGGCTAAAGCAAGTCGCGCGGAGATCCCAGAAACGGAGAAAGCTAGACGCATGTTGGCAACAGCGATTCAGGCAGAGTTGTTCCTAGATGTTCGGCTCGACGAATCCATTCTTGTTGTCTGGTTGGGGGGGAAACAGGACTCCGGGAGCCTAATCCTGTTCTTAGAACCAGAGCCGTGTACCGGTCTCAGACAAGCTCCCTCTGCCTCGCAGCGATCTCGCGCGCATAAGGCCTTGCAGCGAATCAGTGGCAAGTCATTCCGGTCGTTTGTCGAATGGTCATTGTGGCTTTCTCATTGCGACGAATAGCCAAGCCTGTGGCGGCCCTGGATTTCGGGGCGCTTCAGTAGTTCGTGAGAGTAGCGGCGGGGTAATTCGTGCTTTTGTCGCTGGCCTTTCCAGATGCCCGAGACTCTCCGGTGCGGGGCCGTCGATCGCCGCGCCATTTGCACCACCGATATTGCTGATCCACTCTCAAACCTCGTTTCTGCCATCCCCCACTTGATGAGATGCGTCGGGTAGGGCCCTGGATGGTGATGAATGCGGATGTCGGTGGCGGGCCGTTCGAGGAGGCGGCCGACACGGAGCTGGTACGGAGCGACAGGGAGGCACCTTCGGAAGCAGCGTGCCGAACTCCCGGCGTTTTAGGGGTCTGTTCAGGATTTGTGGGTGCCGACGCCGACCCGAATGCGCGTAATTCGACCTGCGAGTCAATACTCCCTTCAGCCGAGGTTCGTAGAACGTTCGCCCACCAGCCCGAAATCCGACGTCCTTGCGTTGCTTCCCCTCCCGCCCTTCCGATAGAATCCCCTTTCTCACATGGGGGATCTCGCGATGGGGGACGTTGCGCGCGATCGGGCGGCCGCCGATGCGGAGTCGCTGCGGGCGGAGAACCATCGCCTCGAGACGCTCGTGCGCAAGCAGGAGCTGGACTTCAAGACGCTCCTGGAGATGGCCAACGCGATCAACGAGCGGTCGCTGGACCCGCGGGGGATCGAGGCTTACCCGATCTACATCTGCAACGCGGTGCGCGGGCAGTTCGGGGTGACCAAGGCGCACGTGCTGCGGGAAGCGATGGACGGGGAAGCGCGGCGGTTCGTGCTGAACGAGCGCGGGAAGACGGTGTTCGAGTGCCCGCGGGACGGGGAGTTTGCGAAGGCGCTGGCGCGGGCGCGGGGGGCGGTGCCGCTGGCAGGCGATCCCGTCGCGAACCTTCCCGAGGCGGCGCAGCTCAAGGCGCTCGACCTGGAGACCGTCGCGCCGCTTCTCCGGTTCGCCGACGGGAAGGCGGAACTGAAAGGCGTGCTGGCGATCGGCCGGCGGCTGGTGAAGACGCCGTTCGCGGCGGACGACCTGCAGATGTTCGGGCTGCTGGGGAGCATCATCGCGATCTCGCTCCACAACGCGGAGCTGCACCGGAAGGCGATCGTGGACAGCCTGACCCAGGTGTACAGCCGGGGGCATTTCGACCTGGCGATGGAGTCGGAGATTTCGCGTGCGGAGCGGTACGGCGGGCAGCATCATTCGGACGAAGTGCGGTTCGTGTCGCTGGTGATGATGGACATCGACCACTTCAAGAGGGTGAACGACACGCACGGGCACCTGGGGGGCGACGCGGTGCTGAAGGTGGTGGCGCGGGCGCTTCGGCAGACGGTGCGGAAATCCGACGTGGTCTCTCGCTACGGCGGGGAGGAATTTGCGATGATTGCCCCCGAGACGAACAAGGAGGAGGCGATCCGGATGGCGGAGCGGTTGCGGCTGCGGATCGCGGGGGAGAAGGCGGAGATGGGGGGGAAGGCGTTTTCGGTGACGGCGTCGTTCGGGGTGGCGACGTATCCGAACGATGCGGGGGATCTGCGAGGGCTCGTCGCGGCGGCGGACAAGGCGTTGTACGCCGCGAAGGAGCGTGGACGGAACCAGGTGGTGGCGGCCTCGGGGCGGGAGCACGCGTAAATGGAGCGGAGCACAGGACGGCGGCCCGGGGCGGCAGGCGCAGGCGGCGCGCGCATGGGGGGGACGGGAGCGCACCGGGCGGTGCGACCGGCCCCCGGCGGATCGCCTCCTCCCTCGGAGTCGAGCACGCTGCGGCGGGCGGAAACCCCCGCGGGCGGCACCGGCAGGGCTCCCGGCAGCGCCGGGGGAGGCGTCGCGCGCACGGCCGGCGGCGGTGCAGGCTCCCTCGGCGGCATGGGCCTCGGCGCCAAGTTCGCGCTCTTCATCGCCCTCACCGTCGCCATCGCCAGTTCCTTCCTCGTCCTCGGCGGGTACTACGCCGTCGCGAAGGAAATGGACCAGGAAATCGACGAAGCGGGCGTCCGGCTCACGAAGGTGGTGGCGGCGCAGGCCTACCCGCTGATCAAGCGCCACATGCTGACGGACGGGAAGGACCCGTTCCAGACGGTGAAGGACAACCTGGACCGTGAAGCGCGGCTGATTGACCCGGCGAACAAGCAGGCGTACGAGCAGCTCGACAACGAAGTGCGGAAGATGCTGACGGCGATCTACGAGTCGTCGATGAACCCGCTGGGGCTGATCGGCAATGAGAAGATGGAGCTGGGGGCGCCCGAGATCATTAACATCATCGTGCTGCTTCCGAACGGGCGCGACTCGATTGCGCAGATGAGGTCCGAGACGGTCGGGCTGGGGAACCTGACGGCACGGTCGAAGGTCGGGGACGTCGATATCCAGGAAGGCGTATACCAGGGCGGGACCGGGACGTTCCGGGCGCGGGCGTTCAAGAAGCCGGTGCTGGACGAGAACGGGATCGAGCGCGGCACGGTGCAGGTCTACCTCAAGGCCGCGAAGATCGACTCGGCCAAGTCGAACATCCTGACCGCCATGATGCTGCCGCTCTTCCTCGCCATCGCGATCGGCGCCGGCATCGGGTTCTACCTGTCGACGATCGTCACGAAGCCGCTGAAGACGCTGATCAGCGACATCCAGATCGTGTCGCAGGGCGACCTGGAGCACGAGACGAAGCCGAAGTCGACGGACGAGGTCGGCTACCTCGCGCGGACGTTCAACCTCATGACCAAGAGCCTGTCGGCGGCGCACGCGGCCGAGCTCGAGACCAAGGCGCTGGAGCACGAGTTGAACATCGCCGTCGACATCCAGTCGAACCTGCTCCCCAAGCGCATTCCCAAGATCCCGAAGTTCGAGATCGGCGCCTACTACCGTCCGTCCAAGGAAGTCGGCGGCGACTACTACGACTTCATCCAGATCGACCAGAACCACCTCGGCGTCATCGTGGCCGACGTGTCCGGCAAGGGCATCCCGGGCTCGATGGTGATGACGATGGCCCGTTCGCTGATCCGCATGGAAGCGGAGCGCAACCTCTCCACGGCCGACACGCTCATCAAGACGAACCGTATCCTCGCCCGCGACATCCGCCGCGGGATGTTCGTGACGTGCCTCTACGCGCTCATCGACGTCTCGAAGAACACGATGCTCGTCTCCAGCGCCGGGCACAACCCGATGGTCGTCTTCCGCAAGGCCACCGGGAAGTACGAGCTCATCAACCCCAACGGCATCGCCCTCGGCTTCGACAAGGGCCCGATCTTCGAGCGCACCATCAAGGAACAGTCCATCCCGTACGCCCCCGGCGACCGCTTCGTCCTCTACACGGACGGCGTCGTCGAGGCCATGAATGCGAAGAACGTGGAATTCGGCGACGAGCGCTTCTACAAGATGGTCCAGACGCTCGCCGACAAGGACTCGAACGTGTTCATCAACACCATCGTGAAGGCGCTGGACGACCACAAGGGCGATTCGCCGCAGCACGACGACATCACGCTTGTGACGGTTCGGGTTCTAGCCTAGGGGATTCACCAGGAGACGCGCGGATGGGTGAAGTGCACGACCGGATCGTCATCACCAACGACACCAAGTTCCTGGGTTTCGTGCGCGAGTTCATGTCACGCATGATCCGCCAGTCGGCGCTGTCGCGTGAGGACGAGAACAAGATCATCCTCGCCGTCGACGAGGCCGTGGCGAACATCATCGAGCACGCCTACGAGAACCAGCGCGAGGGGACGATCGACGTCGAGTGCATGGCGGACCCCCAGAAGTTCATGGTCACGATCCGCGACTCGGGCCAGCAGTTCAGCCCGGAGGCGATCGAGACGCCGAGCATCGAGGGGCACGTCAAGATGAAGAAGAAGAAGGGGCTGGGGATCTACCTGATGCGCCTCATCATGGACGAGGTGCGGTACACGTTCCGCGAGGGAATCCAGAACGAGCTGGTGCTCGTCAAGTACGTCGGCGGAAAGCCCAAGACCCCCCACACCTAACACCGTTGAGACAACCCGGGCGGATCGCTAGAATCCCGGACCAAATCGAGGCACCCGATGGCCGAGTTCCACATCACGACCAAAAAACTGACGAACAACGTCACCTTCATCGCCGTGCAGGGCTTCCTGGACGCCCACACGTTCGAAGAGATGGAGAAGACGATCAACGACCTCTTTGACGGCGGGACGTACCGCCTCGTGGTCGACCTGTCGAAGCTCGACTACATCTCCAGCGCCGGCGCCGGCGTCTTCATCGGCGCCATCGGCACCGCGCAGGAGAACGACGGGAACATCGTCCTGATGAAGCCGAGCCCGAACGTGAAGGAAGTCTTCGACCTGCTCGGGCTGTCCCAGATCTTCCCGTTCTCGAACGACGTCGAGGGGGCGCAGAAGCTGTTCGCGTAGCCGACCGCCGGTGAACGAAACCGAATCCGCCCGGGGATGATCCCCCGGGCGGTGCTGTTTCCGGGTGGGGGATCGCCCGTGGAGTTCGGTTGGGCGTTTCATTCCAGCCGTATCAGCGGCCGTTTCAGCGTCCGCCGTTCCTTCGACGAACAACGGCAGAACGGCGGACGCAGATAAACTGAAAAGGCCGCTGATACGACCTGTTCCTCTGCCAAGCCGCGTAGACGCTATTTCGCGAGCCGCCGCACGATCCGCAGGATCTCCGTCCCCCCCGCCCTCGGAAGCGCGACTTTCTCCCGGTCCGGCGACACCACGACCGGTCCTTCCTCCGGCAACGGCCAGGTCCGGGCGACGCGCAGGGTCGGAAGGTGGACCAGCGCCAGCTCGCGCTTCTCAGGGTCTTCGTCCCGCTCCGGGACGCCCAGCGCGCGCTGGTCGTCCAGGATGGCCACGAGGGAGACGTCGCAGCGGAAGACCAGGGGCTCGCCGAAGTCCCGGCGGTCGAAGACGGAGGTCTCCTGACCGTGGCTCCAGTAGAGCTTGCTTCCGTCAATCGACCAGCAGGGCGGCCCGCCGCAGGCGTCGCGGGTGCCCAGCGGCGTGACGGTCCCGTCCCTCCGGACGACGGCGATCGACCGGGGGCCTGTGACCGCGACGTACTCCGAGTCCGGTGACCACGACGCGAACCAGCTGTAGTCCTCGCACACTTCAGCTTTCACCGTCGGCGCCGGCTCGTCTGTGAGCGAATAGAACGGCGGCAACAGCGGATAGCCGGAACCGGGCGCCCACGCCAACGTGCCGTCCGGGGACGCCACCGCCATGATGCGATGCGCGGCGCGACTCCAATCCGGCGGCTTGCCTTCGCTCGCGCCAGTTCGGCCGTCCCAGATGACGATGTCGCGGGAGCGGGGCGACAAGAACTCGGCTCCCCTGCGGCCCGGATGCAGGCGGGAAGCGCCCTCCACGTCCACCGACGCGCCCGTGGCAAGGTCCACGAACGTCGCCCGGGCCGTCGTGAGTTCCACAATCCCCGCCGCCACGATCGTGCTGTCCGCGGAAAACGAGATGAAGGAGGGGGATGCCTCATGCCCGGGGAGTTCCAGCGGTTCCGCGCGCCCCTCGGTCCAGATGACCAGCCTCCCGGCCTGGTTCCCCGCCGCCAGCGACTTCCCGTCCGGGCTCCACTCCATCGCCTCGTGCAGGCTCTCCCCGGTCGCCCAGGTCGCCAGCCGCTTACCGTTCACGTCCAGCACGCGGACCTGACCCCAGCCTCCGGCGACGGCGAACTTGCTCCCGTCGGGCGCAACGGCGAGCTGGGAAGCGCCGGACAGGGAGGCGTCCTCGTCTCCTCCCCGTTGGACAAGGCCATTCTGGGTGACCATCACGATCGCGCCCCCGGCCAGCCAGCCGAGTTTCCACGGCCACCCCTTCAGGACCACCTTGCGAAGCGGATGCTCCTCGAGGCAAGTCCCCGTCGCGAGATCGAAGATATTGAGCCCCGACCCTGCCGCCAGCGCGATCTGCCCGCGATCCGGTGACAGCGCGAACGCTCCGAGTCGCCAGGCATAGGCATCACGGATCGTGTGATCGAACTCCAGCGACTCCGTGTTCATCATGCACAGCTCACCGCCATCCGCCCAGGCGATCTTCCTGCCGCCGTCGGCGACCTGGAAGCCGCCGGCCCATTCGTCCTCGAACGACCGGAGCTCCTTTCCCAGCGCCAGGTCCCAGCACACAACCCGGCCGCACGAGATCCAGAGCCGGTCCGGGTTCCGGCCGAAGGCCAGCGCGGTGACTCGCTTGCCGTAGTCGCGTTCCTCGGTCCGGAACCGCCCGACCTGTTTTCCGGTCTCGACATCCCACACGCGGATGTCGCCGTCCCCTCCGCTTGAAACCAGCCGCTTCCCGTCCGGGCTCCACGCGATCGCGCGGATGCAGCCGTGATTCACGCGGACGAAGCGGATGGGCTCGAGGTCGGTTTCCCGGATCTTCCCCGCCTCGATGCCCGCCAGCACGCGCGCGATTCTCGCTCGCGACTCTGCATCGGCTTGCCTCTTCCGCTCCCGCAGCCGGGCTTCCGCCGCTGGCCCGGCTTTCGCCAGCCCGGCCTCGGCCGCGTCCCGCTCGGCGGGGTCCTCGGACGCCAGTCGATCCACCAGCGCGTCCACTTCCGCGTCGTCCGCGAAGCAGGGCAGGGCCAGGAGGGCGAAGGCCAGTGCGAATAGGAGGCGCATGCGTGCTTACTTGAACGAGCGGGAGCCCCCGGGGTTCAGCGCGGTCTCGGAACCAGCCGCGAATCGCTCGTGGCCCTCAGCCCCCGGACCGGAGGGCGGACGCATTCCTGCCACAGCGCCCTTTCCAAAATCCGTGACCGATGCCCAAGGGGACTCCTTCTTGCGCGAGGTCGTTCCCGGTGAAGGGACGAGCCACTTCCGGTCATCGCTCTTGTCCCTCCGGCCACGCGGACCGTAATCTCTCATCCAAGCCGCGGTCTTCCGCGGGCACTCCGGGTGAAGGCCACCGAGGGAACGGCCCCATCCCGGCCAATTCCCGTTATTCGCCAACGAGGAGGTTGCATGCCCTTTTCAAGGCGCCTGTGCGCGCTGCTGGCCGTTGCCCTGTACGTTTCCGCGGCGCAGGGTTGCCGCAAGACGATCCGGAAGACCGTGATCCGGAGCGAGCCCGGCATCTTCACCACCGACAACTTCCCGGGCGCTCCTGTGCAGAACGGAAACGTCGCGGACGACAAGCGCGCGATGAGCCCATCGAACCAGTCCTTCCAGAACATGAAGATCACATTCAACGGCGATCGCGGGACCGCGCTCCTGAGCTACACGACCGCTTCCGTCGCGGCCTTCACCACGTTCTGCCAGTTCTACGACGGCGAAACATGGACGCCTCCCGTGGTGCTTGCCGCGGTCGATGTCGCCCTTGGCGGATTTCCGGGGCCGATCGACGTCAACAGGGTCTGCCACGCGTTCCTGAATACCTCCGGGTCCGACAGCAAGGCCATGCAGGACCGTGACGGTGACGCCATCATCTTCTGGGCCGCTCCGGACGTGGACTCCGACGGTGCAGGCGCCGACGGGGTCAACCAGTGCCTGTTCGCGACTTACTTCGACTCTTCCGAACGCCACCGGCCGGAACAGCGGTACGGATTCCAGGAGGTGGCGGTCCGGCTGAACATGGAGGACGAAGCGGCGGAGGATGTCACGACCTTCGCCATCCTGAGTGACGGGGTCTGCGGTGAAGCGCGGTGGACGCCGACGGGGAATCGGTACCGGTACGGCGACCCGACCACGGGGATCACGGTGGTGTGGTCCCAGCGCGAGAACAACGACTTCGCGGGAGGGCCCGACGACGCCACGCTTCACATGGTGGCGTTCGATCTTGCGGCCGACATCAGCCCCGAGCTGCCGTTGCCCCCGGGGGAGGACGCGCGGCTGTCCCAGGTGACGCTCGGGGCGTCGGATGACCTGGGGAGCAGCGAGGAAACGCAGGTTTCGAACGTGGTCCTGGTCACCTACAACGGGACGGTGTTTTTCCGGTGCGCGGCGCGGAATACGTTCCCGGGAGATGAGACCCCGAGTTTCATCGGATTCGGGACGACGACGAACAGCGACGTGGACGAGACGATCCAGGAAATTACGGTGGACATGGCGACGGGGACTCCCTCGGCTCCCGCACACCTGTCGATCAGCTCCACCATCGCTGCCACGGACGCGTTCGACAACCGGGCCCAGTTCCTCAATGAGGACGGCGACTTCCTCGTCTGCAACAGCGCCTACGGGTCGGATGAAGGGCTCGCAAACATCGTCATCCTCACAACGCAGCTGGTCGAGCAACCGCTCGGCAGCTACTTCGACCCGCTGGCCAATGCGCGACTCTGCCTGGCCGAGGTCGATGAGTCCACCGGAGCCGTCATTTCAGTGGGGACCGTCGATGTCGAGGACCCGGACGCTCCGGACCTCGTCTTCGCTGAACACGTGGACACGAGGATCTCGCGGAACGGCGACTACATCTGGATCGCCTGGCGCGAGCTGACCGACGGCGCCCTCACCGACAACCTGGGGCTCTGGGTCGCCCAGTACATCACCACGCGGCCGGACGAGGAAGGCGCGTTCACGATCCTTCCTCTCGCGGACTCGCTCTCCCCGGCCGTGAACGTCAACGTGGACGTCGATGCCGAGGACGTCCGGTGGTTCATGTTCCAGGATGCCCTCGGTTACATCTGCGGCATCCAGTCGGATCCGGACGTCATGCACGTCCTGTACGAGCAGAGCGACGGGACCGTGGACCGGATCCTGGATGTCCGCCTCACCGCGGGCCTCGCAGCCCCCGTCTCGCCGACGGTCGCTTCCCCCGTCGTCGTCGAGGTCTTCGAACAGGGAGAACAGAACGCCGCAAGCCAGACGGTCCATAACGAACACACCAACGTCAACGCCATCGATGCCGGAGACAGCGGCGACATCCTCTGCGTCTATCGCCGGGATATCGATCCCGTCGCCTCCGACTTCAGGCTGTTCGCGACCCGACTCGGTAGCTCCCCCGAAATCGTCGAGATCGACAGCGCCTCCACCAACCGCCAGGTTCCTTCCCAGACCATCCGGCTTGTCGCCACTCCGCCGGGAAGCGAAATCGGCCGGTTCGACCCCGCGACCGGCGATGACTCCGAGGACCGCCCGCGGCCGGCCGAGTTCGTCCATGTGTTCTTCATGGAAGACGCCATTTCTGAGGTCGACGCCCTCGGCGACGCCCTGCGCACCCGCTGGTTCGACGCGCGTGACTCCTCCGTCGCGCTCGAAGAGTCGTTCAGGCCTTCCGTCGGGACTGAGGCGGCCGAGCCGTTCGAGCTCAGTCTTCCGTTTTCAACGCCCAGCGGCGCCAACGCCCCTGTCCTCCTGGGGACCGCCGTCCACGACAACCTCGTGGGCGCCTGGTTCCGCGAGGAAAACCACATCTACTACCAGGAATGCGATCCCCACGCGGGACAGGTCGGCTGGCGCATCGGCGGCGACGACGACCACGGCCTCTCCGACCCCGCCCTGGTCGACGACGATTCCACCGAGGACGTCCAGTTCTTCACCCTCTTCGTCTCCGCTCCCTGCTCCTGCCAGACGCTGGGAGGCGCCATGGTGTTCTGGACCAAGACATTCGAAGGCTCCACCGTCGACGCCAGGCTTCAGGTCCGCGTGCGCGACCGTGTGGACAACTGATCCATCCCTCCTTCCCCATGAGAGCGCGCCCGGGCCCCTCACCAGGTCCGGGCGCGCTTGTTTGCTCAGAATCATCCCCAGGCCGCGGTTGAAATTGCGCTTGCCGTCCCCCCCGCTTCCGTCTCCCATCCCCCTTCGAACCATGCCCTTCGACGACTCCTTCCTCCGCACCCTCGAATCCCTCGTCCTCCTCGCGCGGCGCCTCCGCACCGGCGAGCGGGCCGGCGAGCGGCCGTCCCCGCGCGACGGCGCTTCCTCCGAATTCCGCGATTACCGCTCGTACGTCGAGGGGGACGACCTGCGAACCGTGGACTGGAACGTCTACGCGCGGCACGACCAGCTGCACGTGAAGCGCTTCGCGGCGGAGCGCGACCTGCACGCGTGGGTGGCGGTGGACGTGTCGGACTCGATGGGGTTCTTCGGCAAGCGCGAGCAGGCGCTGGCGGTGGCGGCGGCGGTGGGGTACGTGGCGTTGGCGCGCGGGGACACGCTGTCGTGGGGGGCGTTCGGTGACCGGAGGCTGGCGGGCGGGGAAGGGCTGCGGGGGAAAGGCGCGGGAGTCGGGTACCTGAAGGCGCTGGAGGCGGCGCCGGCGGGGGGCCGCACCGACCTGCGGGCGGCGGCGCCGTCGCCCGGCGCCGCGCGCGGGCTGGCCGTCGTCATCAGCGACTTCTGCGACCGTGGTGCGCGGGAAGCGCTGCATGCGTTGCGGCCGCGGGGCGGGAACGTCGTGGCGATCCATGTCGTGGCGGACGAGGAGCTGAAGCCCGAGCTCACGGGGCCGCTGCGGCTCGCGGATGCCGAGAGCGGGCGCGAACTCGACGTCGACGCCGACGAGGAAACGCTCGCGCGGTATCGCGAGGCGCTCACCGCGCGCTGGGATGCGCTCGAGGCGTTCTGCGCCCGCGAAGGCATGCCCTACCGCCGCGTCCTCGCCCGCGCGCCGCTCCTCGATGCGGTCGCGGCCCTTCTCAGGCCCGGGGGAGCCCTCGCGCGCCGATGACCTTCGAACGCCCCCTGTTCCTCTGGGCCTTCGCGGCGCTCGCGCCGGTCGCGGTCGCGTTCCTGATGCGCCGCCGCCGCCCGCGCGTCGTCGTGCCGGACCTCGAGGCGTGGCTCGCGGCCGCGGAGGGAAAGCGGGCGCTCGCCGGATGGCGCACGTTCCGCGACAAGGGGTCGCTCCTCCTGAACCTCGCGGCCTGCGCCGCGCTCGCGCTCGCCGCAGCCGGCCCGCGCCCGGCGGCGCCGCAGGGGACCGACTGGGCGCTCGTCTTCGACGTCTCGGCGTCGATGTCGGCGCGCGACGGGCGGTGGGAAGAAGCACTCGCGGGTGCGGACGCGTTCGTCCGCGGGATGACGTCGAACGACCGCTACCGCGTGTATCTCGCCGGTGAACGTCCGCGCGCGGTGGGGGGCTGGAGGAGTGCGAGGGAAGCGCTTCCGGACCTTCCCCTGCCGGTCGAGCGTGCCGGGGACGTCGAAGGGGCGCTGGCGCTCGCCGCGCAGGATCCGGGGCTCCGCGCGGGCACGCTGAAGACCGTCGCCTGGTCGGACCGGGAGTCGAAGGCGGACTTCGCGCCGCGGATCTCGATGGAGTCCGACAACGTCGCGATCGAGGCGATCGATGCGGAGCGCGCGTGGGGATCGGCCGAGGTGCGGATCCGGCTGCGGGTCGCGAACTACGGTCGCGAAACTGTCACGCCCATGATCTGGGCATCGATTGGGAAGGACGACGTGGAGATACGGTGGCCCACGGTTCCACCGGCGGCCCCCGTGACGGTCGAGGCCTCCGTCCAGTCCCCCGAAGGCGGCGTTCTCAAGGTCCAACTCCTGCACAACCCGCTCGGCGACAGCCGCGTCGATGCACGCCGCCACGGCCTGGAGATCGACGACACTGCGTACGCCGTCGTGCCGTCGCTGCGCCCGCCGCTCGTCCTCATCGCCGCACCGGAGTCGAAGTCGCCGTTCCTCGCCTCCGCCCTCCTCTCGCTCGGCAAGGCGCTCGATCCGGAGTCGGGGATCGTAGCGCCGGGCAAGGAGAAGGGCGCCGACCTCGTCGTCTTCGACGGGTGCGCGCCGTCGGGAGACCCGTGCGTCGTGATCGGCGCGCCGGGCGCGGCCGCCGAGGTCGAGAACCCCGCTGTCACGGCTTGGGCCGCCGACCACCCGCTCCTCCGCGGCCTCGACCTCTCTCGCCTGCGCGTCGCCCGCGCCCGCCCGCTCCCGCGTGATCCCGCCGCCACGGTGCTCATCGACTCCGCCGCCGGGCCGCTCGCGGCCGCCACCGCCGACCGCGTCACGCTCGCCTTCGCGCTCGAGGACTCGAACCTCCCGCTCCTCGCCGCCTTCCCGCTCTTCGTCCGCAACGCCGTCGAGGCCCTCTCCCGCGAACGCCCCCTCCCTCCCGCCGTCACCGGCGACTGGCTGACGCCGTTCGAAGGGGAGTATGACGCCTGGGAAGCGGGCGCGACCGAGCCGCGCTCCGGCCCGTGGCGCGCGGAGCGGCCGGGGTACGCCGTGTTCACGCGCGGCGGCGTGTCGCGGCCCGTCGCCGTGAACTTCTTCGACCCCGCCGAGTCCGCACTCGGCGAACCTCCCCCGGGGCGCGCCCTTCCCGCCCCCCAGCCCGAACCGTCGCCGCCCTGGATCCTCCTCGCCGCCGCCGCGGCGCTCCTGCTCGCGGTCGACTGGGCGCTCGTCGCGAAACGCTAGACGCCCGGCTCGCCGAACGGCGCCACGCCTTTTCGCTCGCAGACACTGCGCATCCGGTCCGATAGAACCTGGATCGTGTACCGATCCCCGAGCTGCCGGAGAATCTCCGCGCCCCTGAGCCAGCGCTCGCGGGCGGCGTCCGTTTCTCCCCGCTCCAGAAGCACCATCCCCTCGCCGCAGAGGTGAGCCCCCTCGAACCTGCGGTTCCCCAGGCGCCGGTGAATGTCGAGCGCCCGCCGGTAACCATCCTCCGCCTGGTCGACCTTGCCCGCCTCGAGATGCAGGCCGGCAAGATTCCCGAGCGCGATCCCCTCCGAGCGGACGTTCCCGACTTCGCGGTGGATGGCGAGAGCTGTCATGAAGCACTCCTCGGCCTGCCCATGTCGACCGCGTTGAGTGTGCAGGTTCGCCAGCTCGCCCATCGTGACGCCTTCGAAGCGCCGGTTTCCGACCTCCCGCGCGATCGTGAGAGCCTCCTGGTAGGTCCGCTCGGCGTCGTCCAGGCGGCCCGTCTCGGTGTACACGATCGCGAGATAACCGAGCGTGACCCCGGCGAACCGGCGGTTGCCGATTTCCCGGCAGATCGCCAGCGCCTCGTCGAGCGCCTTCTCCGCCTCCCGGGGACGACCGGTCTCGCGCAGAAGGGTTCCGAGATGGGAAGTCACGATCCCCTCGAACCTGCGATTCCCGTTCTCGCGATGAATGGCCAGCGCTTCCAGATAGAGCGGCTCGGCCAGCGCGACCCTGCCCGACTCGCGGAGGAGGCCGGCCAGGTTCCCGAGGTTGACCGCCTCGCTGTGGCGATTCCCGAGCGCCCGATGGAGTTCGATCGCCTCGCGGATTCCCCGCTCGGCGTCCACGACCCGCCCGATTTCATGGAAGAGCGCCGCGCGGTTCCCGAGCGTGTCTCCCTCGGCTTTGCGATCGCCCGCTTCGTGCTGCATCGCGATCGCCTCGCCGTAGCAGCGCTCCGCCTCCGCGACCCGGCCGGTTTCGCGATACAGGCCGGCGAGGTCGCCGACCGTGCGGCTTTCGAGCCGCGGACTCCCGGCGGCGCGGCAGGCGGCGAGAGCCGCTTTCAGAAGAGGCTCCCCGACGTCGGGCCAGCCTCCGAGGGTTGCGGCGTTTCCCGCGCGTCGAAGGGCCTCCGCGCGCGTGGCGCCGCCGGCGAGCTCCGCGAACTCGCGCCAATGGCGCACGGCATCGAGCCCGCGGAAACTTCGCTCGCAGACCTCTGCGGCGCGGCGCAGGTAGAGCGGGCGAGCGTGCGAAGGAATGCCCGGAGCGCCCAGTCGCGCATGCTCGGCCAGTTCCGCCGCGTACGCGTCTGTCGCGTGCGGCTGCCAGGGCGGCGGATTCGGCGCTTCCAGCGGCGCCCCCTCCGGCGCCCGGCTTCCGGACAGTTCTTCGAGCAATGAAAACGCGAGCGCGTGGAGTTTCGCGCGGTTGCCGGGAAGCTGGAGCTGGTAGGCAGCGTCGCGCAGGAGGGCGTGGCGGAAGAGATAGGCCGTTTCGGAATTCACGCCGCGATCATACGCGGCGTCCTGCTTCTATTCGAACGGCTCGATGCCGGCCTCGAGGCACGCCTTTCTCATACCGGCGGTCTGCTCGGCCAATTCATCCGCATTTCCGATCTCCCGGAGCGCCGCTGACCCGGCGCGCCAGACCTCGCGCGCTTCGCTGGCCTGCCCCAGCCGGACGAGAGCTCCCGCGTATTCGCAGGAGTGCGCCGCTTCGAACCTCCGGTGGCCGACGCTGCGGTGGATGGCGATCGCCTCACGGTAGGCCTCGCCGGCCTTTTCCAGCCGACCCGTCGACTTGAAGAGGCCCGCCAGGTTTCCCAGCGCCACTCCTTCGGTGCGGCGATCGCCGATCTCCCGCACGAACTGCAACGCCGCCTTGAACTCCGCTTCCGCGTCCCGGATGTGCCCGGCCTGGCGGCGCAGGCTGGCCAGCCCCAGGAGGGCGATTCCCTCGCCGTGCCGGTCGGCGACCGCGCGGCCTGGCCGGAGCGCCGAAGCGCCTCGGCGGCCTCCGCCCCCGCGGACAGCTCCGCGAACCTCAACCAGAGTCGCTCGGCCGCGCCGGACCGGAAGTTCCTGTCGGCGTGCGTGGCCGCGCGGCGCACGTAGAGCCTGTGAAGCGCCGCCGACTCCGCGCCCTCCGCCGCCGCGGCGTGGTCCGCGAGGTTCTCGGCGAAGGCATCGGTCGGATGCGGCGCCGGGTCCGGCGGCTCGTCGGCATCGACCCGCGCCAGCTCCGGCGGCCTCCCGCCCATGAGCCCTTCGATCGCTTCGATCGCCAGCCCGTGCAGCCGTGCGCGGTCGCCGGGGAGCTGGAGCTGGTAGGCGGCGTCGCGAAGGAGGGAGTGCCTGAAGAGATAAGCGGATTCAGCGTTCAGGTTCTGCGATCCTTGACCCGTGAGGCCAGGGCGCTGGCGGACGAGACCGCAGCTGGGTGCAGGAACCCGGTGAACAGCAATCGCATGGCCGTGAGAATAGCGGTTCTGCAACTCCATTCCAGCGCTCAACCGCCCGGAGTTCAGGCAAAATCAATCGCGGAGGCCTGCGAGAAGCAGCGAGCCAGGGGGGGCATTCCGTCATGAACGCCGAAACCGCATATCTCTTCCGCCACGCCCTGCTGCGGGACGCCGCCTACCAGCTCCAGCTTCCCGGCGTCCGCGCGCGGCTGCACGGGCTGGCGTTGGAGACGATCGAAGGGCTGTGCGGGGGGAGGCCGCCGGATTTCGGGGAGCGAGCGAAGTTCGTCCCGCATCCCACGGACGGGTTCGCGGAGGAATTGTCGTCACACGCCGCGCTGGCGTCCGCCGAAGGGAGGGAGGCGCCGGGAGACGCGCGGAACCTCTACCTGCGGCGCGCCGCGGAGCACGCGGACCGCCACTTCCGGAACTCCGATGCCACGCGACTCTGGCAGGAGCACGCCGCGCTCTCGACGGGGCTTGAACGGTGCGAGTCGCTTGGAAGGGCCGCCGCCGTCTTCCTCCGGGTCGGGCATCCCGACCGCGCCGAGCCGCTCTTCCACGAGATGCTCCTCACGGTGCGCGAATCCGGGGACGTCCGCGGCCTGGGGAAAGTCCTGGGCGAGCTGGCGGACGTCCATCGCGCCCAGCGCCGGAACGAGGTGGCAGAGAAGACTTTCAGGGAGGCGATCGACCTGAGCCGGAAAGCGGGCGACCGGCATTGGGAGGGCGTGTCGCTGTCGAGCCTGGGGCTCCTTTACCTCGAAACGGGACGAAGCCGTGAGGCCGAGCCCTGTCTCCTCAAGGCGGTCGAAATCCACCGCGACGCGGGCAACGTGCGTTCCGAGGGAGTTGCCCTCGGAAATCTCGGGCTGCTCTACGAACAGACCGGCAGGGCTGATCTCGCCGAAAGGACGCAGCTTCGGACGCTCGCCCTGAACCGGCAGGCCGGCAACCGGCACTCCGAGGCCCGCGCGCTCGGGAACCTCGGGCTTCTCTATCGTGGCACAGGACGGCCGGAGATGGCCGGGAAGGCATTCGAGGAGTCGCTCGCCATCTTCAGGGAAGTCGGCGATCGGCGGGGAGAAGGCACCGGTTGGGGGAACATCGCGGTGCAGTACGCCCAGACCGGCAAGGAATTGCTGGCGGAAGAAGCCTATCTGCACGCGCTGGCGCTTCACCGCGAAGTCGGCAACCGCCGCTCCGAGGGGATCACGCTCGGGAACCTCGCCGCCCTGTACCAGGACACGGGCCGTGGGGTCGCCTCCCGGGGATTCTACGACCGGGCCATCTCCATTCACCGCGAGGTCGGCAACCGCCGATCGGAAGGAGTCGCGCTGGAGGGGCTGACGTGCCTGCTTGGCGAGACGGACCTGGAATTGGCGGAGAAGACCGGCGAAGCGGCGCTGGCGATCCACCGCGAGGTCGGCAACCGGCGTTCGGAGGGCAACACGATCGGCATTCTCGCCGGCATCCGGCGGGAAGCGGGTAGGCTGGAGGAAGCGAAGCTCGGGTTCGCCGAGGCGCTGGCGATCCACCGCGAGACGCGCAACCGGCGGTTCGAGGGCGCCCATCTTTGCGAGTACGCGATGCTGCTGCTGGACCTGAAGCAGCCGGACGAGTCCCGGGAGACGTGGCTCCGGGGCGCGGAAATCCTGCGGCAACTCGGGGATTCGGCCCAGTTGGAGCGGGAAGTCAACGGAATGAAGAGGGCCTGCGCCGCCGCGGGCGTGCGGGCGTTCGACGAGGCGCCGACATGAGCGCTTCCGCCGGGGCCGATGCAGAACGCGCCTATTTCTTCCGCCACGCCCTCCTGCGCGACGCCGCCTACCAGCTCCAGCTTCCCGGCGACCGGGCATGGCTGCATGCGCTGGCGCTGCACGCGGTCGAAGAGCTGGCCGGTGGGCGGCCGCCCGAGGCAAACCCGGATTCGTTCGGCGAAGGCCAGATGACGCCTCACCCGACGGACCGTTTTGCCCGGGAGCTGTCCGAGCATGCCCGGCTCGGCGCCCCGCGGAAACCGGCGGGCCGGCACTCGCTGGAGGCTGCGCGACGGCTGTACCTTCGCCGCGCGGCCGAACTTTCCGAGCGCGGGCACGACATGGCCGGCGCCGGGCGCCTCTGGACGGAACACGCCGAGTTGGTGAATGGAGTTGAGAAGGGGGAATCGCTTCGGCGCGCCGGGGTCGCGGTGGACCGGTGCGGCCGGCCGGCGGAGGCGCAACGGCTGCTCGAGGAAGCCCTCGGTCTCTTCCAGGAGCACCGCGCCCGGCGGCTCGAAGGAATCGCGCTCGCGGCGTTGGCCAGCGTGGCCTCGGAAACCGGCCGCGCCCAAGAGTCCGAACGGCTGTTCGAGCGGGCCCTCGTCGCGATCCGCGAGGCAGGCACCCGGCGCGCCGAGGGCGTCGCGCTCGAGAGCCTGGCCGTCCTGTACTACGAAACCGGCCGCGTCGACCAGGCGGAGCGCACCCACGAGCAGGCGCTGGCCCTTCACCGGGAGGTCGGCAACCGGAAGGGGGAGGGAGTGGCGCTCGGAGGCCTCGCGATCGTCTACGCGAGCACGAAGAGGGCCGAACTGGCCGAGAAGTTCCTCACGCAGTCCCTCGCGATTCATCGCGAAGTCGGCAACCGCCATTTCGAGGGGATCGTTCTTGGCAACCTCGCGAGCCTCTACTGGATGACCGGGCGGCTCGCCGAGGCGGAGGCGGCGTACGAGCGCGTGATCGCGTTCACGCGCGAAACCGGAAACCGGCGATTCGAGGGGATCGCGCTGGGGAATCTCGCCGGCCTGAACCTGGATGCGCGCAAGCACGCGCTCGCTGCCACGCTCTTCCTGCGCGCTCTCGACATCCACCGCCAGGTCGGCAATCGCCGTTTCGAGGGGGCCAACCAGTGTGGCTACGCACTCGCCCTGCTTGGGCTCGGGAACGTCGCAGAGGCGCGCGAAACCTGGCTGCAGGGAGCGGCCACCCTGCGACAGGTCGCGGACGAGCGGGAGCTGAAACAGCAGACCGGGTATATGCAGTCCGCTTGCGCCCAGTCCGGCGTCGGGCGCTTCGACGCGGCCGCGTCCGAGTGACCGGCTTCTGAGGCCTGCGAGGTCCGGGACACACTTCCGACCAGGATTTCACTGCATTCCAGGCGGCATGACCCAAGTGGGCGCAGCGTAAGGCTTAACAAAGACCGAATTTCTTGAAGAGCGACTTGAATAGTGTCGATATACACAGTATCATGAGTGCAATCAAGGCTGAAACACACACTCATTCCGGTGAGGACACGATGCCTGAAGGACTGACGCCCAAGCAGCAGGAGATCTTCAATTTCCTCTGCCGTCACATCCGCGAGCACGGCTATCCGCCCTCCTATGAGGAGATCGCGGAGCAGTTCGGGTTCGCGTCGCCCAACGCGGTGACCGGGCACCTGAAGGCGCTGGAGAGGAAGGGGTTCATCCGGCGGAGCGAGAAGTCGCGCGCGCTGGAGATCACGGACCCGACGTTCCGGCAGACCGGCATTCCGATTATCGGTACCGTCGCCGCGGGCACGCCGATCATGGCGATCGAAAACCGCGAGGGAACGCTGGCCATCGAGGAGATGTTCGGCGTGTCGGGCGACCTGTTCGCGCTTCGCGTCCGTGGCGAGAGCATGGTCGGCGCAGGGATCAACCCGGGGGATTTCGTCGTCGTCCGCCCGATGCCGGTGGTTGAGTCGGGACAGATCGGCGTCGCGTTCCTGGACGGGGAAGCCACGGTCAAGCGGATCTATCGCGAACCGACCGGATGGCGGCTTCAGCCCGAGAATTCCGGAATGGAGCCGATTTGGGTCAGTAAAGATGACACAACCTTCTGGGTCGGCGGTAAGGTTGTAGGCGTCGTCCGCCGGATCCAGATGTAAGTCTGTCGGTTTGAAGTTCGGTTCTTGTCAGGTGTAGAAGTAAACATCTACAGGTAGGGGATGAAAGTCATGCTCGCCACCAAGGGTCGTTACCGCAACCCGAATCCGTCGTCCGTCCCTGAGACGGATCAGCGGCACCTCGCCGAAATCGTCGGCCGCCGCTCCGAAGAACTCGCTCGCTCCCTTCCCGCCAACCCCACGCTTCTGATCGAGGAGGCCGGAACCGCCTTCCTCGTCACCCGCGCAGAGTCCGACGAGGCCACCCTCTTCCTGCACGCCCACCCGGGCGACATCGAAATCGGGGTCGCCGAGGAGCCCGCTTACCCGCTCCTCTCCGCCGTCGCTTCTCTCCGCACCCCCGGCGATCCCCGCTTCGCCGGCATCGTCCTCGACGTCGCCGATCGGCCCGTCATCGAGCGCTTCCGCCAGATGATCTCCCAGCCCTTCGTCGACCTCGTCGTCGTCGACCCGGCGTGCCGTTTCCTCGCCGCCTGCCGGTTCGACCTCACCCTTTGGACCCGCGCCCAGGCCCACAGGGCCCTGGACCGGGCCGGGCGGTACCTCGAGTCCATCCCCGCCGAACGTCGCTCCTTCAAGCGCGCCGTCGAGGACCTCGAGACTTACCTCAACAAAAACCAGACTGCCTAGGAGGCTTCGTGTCCAACAAGACCGCCGTCAAGCCCGTCAGCAAGGACCTCATGAAGGAAATCGAGCGCCAGAAGTCCCGCGCGCTCGAGGCCGTGGTGGCCGAAATCCAGAAGCGCTACGGCGCGGGATCGGTCATGCGTCTCGGCTCCGACGACATCGTGCCGATCGAGTTCATCTCGACGGGCGCCCTGTCGCTCGACCTCGCGCTCGGCATCGGCGGCGTTCCCCGCGGCCGCGTGGTCGAGATCTTCGGCCCCGAGTCGGGCGGCAAGACCACCCTGTCGCTTCACATCATCGCCAACGCCCAGGCGAGCGGCGGCGTCGCGGCCTTCATCGACGCCGAACATGCCATCGACCCGGCCTACGCCCGGAAGCTCGGCGTCTGCACCGACCAGCTCCTCCTGTCCCAGCCCGACTCCGGCGAACAGGCCCTCGAGATCGCCGAGGCCCTCGTCAACTCCAACGCCGTCGACGTCGTCGTCGTCGACTCCGTCGCCGCCCTCGTCCCCCGGCAGGAACTCGAGGGCGAAATGGGCGACGCCACCGTCGGCGCCCAGGCCCGCCTCATGTCCCAGGCCCTCCGCAAACTGACCGCCGCCATCTCCCGCTCCAAGACCTGCGTCATCTTCATCAACCAGATCCGCGAGAAGATCGGCGGCTACGGCAACCCCGAAACCACCACCGGCGGCCGCGCCCTCAAGTTCTACTCCTCCGTCCGCATCGAGGTCCGCCGCGTCACTTCCATCAAGACCGGCGAAGAAACCGTCGGCAACCGCGTCAAGGCCACCGTCGTGAAGAACAAGTGCGCGCCGCCCTTCCGCAAGACCGAGTTCGACATCATCTTCGGCCGCGGCATCGTCCGTTCCCGCGATCTCCTCGACACCGCCGCCGAGCTCAAGGTCGTCGACAAGTCCGGCACTTGGTTCACCTACGGCGATGTCCGCCTCGGCCAAGGCCGCGAAAATTCCGCCGCTTTCCTCGAGGCCAACCCGGACATCCTGACGAAACTCGACGAAGCGACCCGGAAGGTGGCTGTTCCCGTCGTCGAACCCCAACCGGAACGCGAAGCGTCCTAAAGGAACCCCATGCGTCACCTCTGGCTGCTGATCCTGGTCCCGACCGCCCTGATGGCGGCCCTGTAGCTCTCTCCGCCCTGGCGTTGCCGGGCCGCCCTTCGGGGCTCCCGGCGGCGCCGGGCTTCCCCCCGGCCCCCGCTTCTTCCCCAGAGGCGGGGGCCGGTCTCCTTGCCCCTCGATTTTCTTCGTGATTGAATGCCCCGCCTTCGCCCGCCTTCGCGCCTGCGGCGCTACGGCGGGCTTCGACGGGCTTCGCTTCGTTCGCCCTTCAGCCGGCGAATACGGCATCACGAAAGGATCGCGGGAGCTTTGAGCCGGGTGGTGAGCTGCGGTGGATTGACCCTTGAGGGGACGAGCGTTTCCACGCTCGAGACCTGCATTGCGGTCCGCGAGCTCAACCTCTGCTTCGACATCGGCAAGGGTCCGCGCTACGCCGTCGGGATGGATCACGTCCTCCTGACGCACGCGCACCAGGATCACGCGGTCGGCCTCGCGCTCCACATCGCAACCCGCAAACTGCTCGACCTCCCCCCGCCGATCATCTACCTGCCGGCGCAGATCGTGGAGGACGCCCGGAACATGATCTCGGCCTGGGAGCGGCTGGAACGCCGGCGCACGAAGTACACCCTGGTCCCCGTCCGCGAAGGCGAGCGTTACGACATGCGCAAAGGGCTGTTCTTCCGCGCGTTCCCGACGGAACACTCGCTGCCCAGCATGGGATTCCAGGTCTTCGAGGAGCGCCGGAAGTTGCGGGCCGAGTACATCGGCCTGGATGGGCCGGCGATCGTGGAGCTGAAGAAGCGCGGGGTGGAAATCACCGACACGGTGGAGCTGCCGCTGGTGACGTTCGTGGGCGACTCGACGATCGCGCCGGTGGACCGCTTCCCGCACATCCTCAAGAGCCAGGTCGTGATCCTCGAGTGCACTTTCCTGGCGCCGGAGGACCGGCCGATGGCGAAGAAGAAGCGGCACACGCACATCGCGGACATCGTGGAGCGCGCCGACAAGCTGGCGGCGTGCGAGCATCTCGTGCTGTCACACTTCAGCACCCGCTATACGCGTGAGGACATCCACCGCGAGCTGGCGGCGGTGCTGCCGGAGCCGCTGAAGGGCAGGACGAAGGTCCTCTTTTAGGCCGGGACGGCTCAGTACCGCAGCATCGCCCCGATCTTGCCGTGCTCCGCGAGGGCGCTTCCGGCCGGCAGGATGCGCAGCACTCCCCCCTGGTGGATGGTGAGGGCGACGGCCTCGTCGACGACGTCGCCGGCCTCGGCGGTGGGGGCGTTGCAGCGGGGGCAGAGGATTGACTTCTCGGCGAGGATCGAGCAGTTGGAGCAGTGGTGGCCGTGGGCTGAGAAATCCTCGGTGACGAGGAGGGTCTGCACGCGGCGGTCGTTGAGCGCGGCGAGGGTGTTCTTGAGGCCCATGACGGCGAGGCCGCCGTTGGTGCGGGCGGCGCCGACGAGGCGGCGGACCTGGTCGTCGCGGCGGTTGGTTTCCTCGGCCGCGACGAGCTCGACGGTCTTCGAGCGGATCTCTTCACGCGTGGCGGAGCGGACGTCGATGCGGAAGCGGCCCGCGACGCGCTCGGCGACGTAGGTGTGGAGGTGGCGTTCGAAGCCGCGGATTTCGTCGAGGTGGCCGCCGAGGATCAGGTACTCGAACGGCGCGGACTGGAACGCGTGGAGCAGGCGGTCCGCCGCGTCCTGGTAGTGGTGGTGCACCGCTTCATCGTGCCGGTGCTCCATGCGGCTCGAGTCCTTCCCCTGGAACCCGCCCGCGCGGACCTTTCCGCCGGTCTCGTGCGTCACCTCGAACATCTCGTGGATTTCGTCGCCGTGCACCGAGAACGCCCTCGCGCGGTGCTGGTCGACGAGGACGGTGACGGCGTGCGGCGACTGGGCCAGCAGCGCCTGGAGCGGCCGGAGGTATGGCGTCGGGCCGGCGAGGAGGGTGGCCTTGAAGCCGTGGGGGAGCGGGTACATCTGGAAGAAGTCCATCCCGGCGCACGAGAACGCGGCGACGCCGCGCTCGCCGGCGTGGGTGAACGGGTGGCCGACGATCGCGTCGTGGAGGCGCTCGAAATCGGACTCGATCGACTTGAGCTGGTCGTGCGTCAGCCCCGCGGCGCGCAGCTCGGTCAGCCGGTCGCGCGTCAGGTCCTTGAGCTGCGTGAGGAGGACGTTCTTGGGGAAGCGCTTCGGTTCAGTGTTGAGGTACAGGGAGGCGACGAGCAGGGGAGCGGGGTTGAACTTCGAGAGCTCGGCGAGCTGTTTGGGATTCAGCATGGGGCGCTCCAGCGATGGGTTTGAGGAGGGAGCGGGGCCGTTTGAGGAGTGGGATTGTAGCCAAAGGGGCGTGAGTTCGCCGCAATTCGCGAGAGGATGGCCGACTGCTGGACGGGCACCCCGGGCGGGGCTACGGTAGCGCGCCATGGAACTCGTCGAGCGGGTGGCGAAGATCACGGCGGCGCTGAAGAAAGCGTACCCGGAGGCGAAGTGCAGCCTCGAGCACGGGGATCCGCTTCAGCTCCTCATCGCGACGATCCTGTCGGCGCAGTGCACGGACGAGCGGGTGAACAAGGTGACGCCGGGGCTGTTCCGGAAGTACCGGGAGGCGCGGGCGTTCGCGGAGTCGCCGCCGGGGGAGCTGGAGGCGGACATCCGGAGCACGGGGTTCTTCAACAACAAGGCGAAGTCGATCCGCGGGGCGTGCCGGGTGATCCTGGAGAAGCACGGGGGGCGGGTGCCGGAGACGATGGAAGATCTGCTGGAGCTTCCCGGGGTGGCGCGGAAGACGGCGAACGTGGTGCTCGGGAACGGCTTCGGGAAGAACGAGGGCGTCGTCGTCGACACGCACGTGACGCGGCTGTCGCGGCGGATGGGAATGACGCGGCAGAAGACGCCGGAGAAGATCGAGGTGGCTCTGATGAAGCTCGTGCCGCGCGAGGACTGGGCGCTGTTCAGTCACCTGCTGATCCATCACGGCCGCGGGCCGTGCGACGCGCGGAAGCCGGAGTGCGCGGGGTGCTGTGTCGAGAAGTGGTGCCCGAAGGTGGGGGTGAAGGGATGAAGTATCTCGCGACGGTGGACGACGTGAAGGCGGGGGGCGCGCTGGTCGTCGACTGCCGGCGGTTGCAGGCGTACGAGGGCGGGCACATTCCCGGCGCGGTGAAGCTCGACATCTACGAGCACCACTGGCCGGACACGACGCCGCGCGGGGTGAAGCTGTTCGTGTGGCAGATGCGGGAGACGCTGCGGCGGATCGGGGTGACGAGCGGGAAGCGCGTGATCGCGTACGACGAGGACTCGGGGATGCTGTCGGCGCGGCTGGTGTGGACGCTGGACTGGCTCGGGCACCCGGACGCGGCGATGCTCGACGGCGGGATCAAGGCGTGGGCCGCGGCGGGGGGCGCCGTCGTGCGTGAGGCGACGTGGCCGAGACGGAGCGCGTGGAACCCGAAGCCCGATGCCTCCAGGATGATCCGCGCGGACCAGCTCAAGCGCGGGCTGAAGAAGCTGACGGTGGTGGACACGCGGAGTCCGGAGGAGTACTCGGGCGAACTGATCCGGGCGGCGCGCGGGGGGACGATCCCCGGGGCGATCCCGCTTCACTACGTGGACAACCTGCGGGACGGGAAGTTCAAGCCGGTGGCGGAACTGCGGGCGATGTACGCGGCGGTGGGGGTAAGGCCGGAAGCGGACGTGGTGCCGCTGTGCAATGGCGGATACCGGTCGGCGCACACGTATGTGGCGCTGAAGCTGTGCGGATTCCCGAGGGTGAGGAACTACTACGCGGCGTGGCAGGAGTGGGGGAATCGGCCGGATCTGCCGATTAGCTAGGAGCTGGGGGTTGGTGGTTGGTGGCGGGGCAAGGAGTGCGCGACCGGTAGTTCACCGAATATCACGGACATCCCATGTCGGCGCACGATCCACTCGCACATGGCATCCTTTCGTGTCATTTCGAATCCGTGCCAGGCTCGTAGCCGTTTGTCAGACATTTCATCCGCCCTTTTGGCTTCATTCGGGTCCCTAAGAACACGCCAGGATGACGGCGGGATCTTTCGCGGATACGGCCACGAGCCTGGCACGGATAAGAAAAGACGCGAAAAGATGCGAGGATGAGCAAGGCGAGCGGGCCGTTACGGTCATGTACTCGAGGGCAGGGTAGGGGTTGACGCGGGGTTGAATGTTTACTAGATTAGTAAACATTCGTGGGCGCCCTTCCCCCACTCAACCCGCTCGCTTAACCTGTTTCAAGACTCCTACCCGAGGACCGCTTCATGCCCGCCGGCTGGAAAGACTTCGTCGAGGCCGCCCGCAAACTCGTCCCCGAGATCTCCGTCGCCGATTTCGAGGCACGGCGGCTCCGCGGCGAGCATTTCGTCCTCATGGACGTCCGCGAGGACGAGGAGCGCAAGGGCGGGTACATCCCGGGGGCGATCCACGTCTCGCGCGGCATGCTGGAATTCAAGGTCACGCAGGTGGTCCCGGACCTGAACACGCCGATCGTCGCGTACGACGCGGGCGGCAACCGGTCGTTGCTCGCGGGGAAGGCGCTCAAGGAACTCGGTTACACGAATGTCGTCTCGCTGCAGGGCGGCTTCGGGAGCTACCGCGCTTCGAAGGGCAAAGTCGCGAAGGAACGCACCTGGTCCGCCGAGCAGCTCGAGCGCTACAGCCGGCACTTCATGCTCAAGGAAGTCGGCAAGGAAGGGCAGGCGCGGCTGCTGGACGCGAAGGTTCTGTGCCTGGGCGCGGGCGGGCTCGGGTCGCCGATCGCGCTGTACCTTGCGGCGGCGGGGGTGGGGACGCTGGGCGTGGTGGACAGCGATGTGGTGGACATCTCGAATCTCCAGCGGCAGATCCTGCACACGTCGGACCGGGTCGGCACGTCGAAGGTCGAGAGCGCGCGGAAGACGATCAACGCGCTCAACCCGGACGTGCGGGTCGTGCCGCACGCGTTCCGGCTGACGCCCGACAACGTGATGGACGTGATGAAGGACTACGACCTTGTCGTCGACGGCGCGGACAATTTCGCCACGCGCTACATGCTCAACGACGCGGCGTTCTTCCTGAAGAAGCCGATCGTCCACGGGTCGATCTTCCAGTTCGAGGGACAGGTCACGACGATCGCGCCGCACCTGGGCGGGCCGTGCTACCGCTGCATGTATCCCGAGGCGCCCCCCGCCGAGTTTGCCCCCGGCTGAAACGAGGCCGGCGTCCTGGGCGTGCTCCCGGGACTCGTGGGTCTGGTGCAGGCGACGGAGGCGGTGAAGCTGCTGCTCAACATCGGCGACACGCTCGTCGGGCGGCTGCTCATGTACGACTCGCTCGGGATGAAGTTCCGGGAGTTCAAGTCCCCGAAGGACCCGGGCTGTGCGCTGTGCGGGCCGAAGCCGACGATCCTCGAGCTCGAGAAGGCGCTTCCGGAAGCGGGCGGCGCGTGCGCTCTTCCGGCGCGCGAGACGCCGCATGTCCCGGCAAAGGCGCCGGTCGTCCCGGCGCGGCACTGAACTTCAGGGCTTGAAGTACGCCGGCTCGTTCTTCGGCTTCCACTTGATGTTGCAGCCCATGCTGGGCTTCTGTTCGCGCATCGGCCGCCCCGCGAGCGCCGCTTCCAGCGCCGAACGCAGGTCGGCCCCCGTCACCGTCCGGTTGTTCCCGGGCCGGCTGTCGTCCATCTGCCCGCGGTAGACGAGCTTGCGGTCCTTGTCGAAGACGAAGAAGTCCGGCGTGCACGCCGCGCCGTAGGCCTTCGCGACCTCCTGCGTCTCGTCCACGAGGTACGGGAAGGTGTATCCCGCGTCCTGCGACTCCTCGAGCATCCGCTCCGGCGCGTCGTCGGGGTAGGCGACGGTGTCGTTCGAGTTGATGCCGAAAGTCGCGACGCCCTTCGCCGCGTACTCCGCCGTCAGCGCCGCAAATCCCTCCCGGATGTGCTTCACGAACGGGCAGTGGTTGCAGAGGAACGCCACCAGCACCGGCCCTTTCGCGTCCGCCAGCGAGAACTGCCGCCCGCGGCCGTCGGGGAGGCGGAACGGCGGGGCCGAGGCGCCGACTTCGAGCTGCATCGTCGAGAACGTGCGGACCATGGGCGCCTCCGGGGATGACGTGAGCCGCACGATAGACCCCGCGCCCCCCCCGACCTATCCTTTTGTCATGCACGAGCGTCCCGAAGACCGCGCTTCAAGGATCGCCCACGACCTCACGCGCCTCGCGCGCGACTACGCGCAGAAGTTCGCGGCGGCGCTGCGGCGGGGAATCGCCGAGGCGGCGGCCGGCGGGGAAGAGGCGGGGTAGCGTGGACATCCGCGAGGCGGCGCGGGCGGCGGGGCTGCCGCGCATCGGCGTGGCGCGACTGCGGTCGCTGCCGGACGGCGAGAACCTGCGCGCGTTCTTCGCCGAGGGGCGGCACGCGTCGATGGACTGGATGCGGGACGACGAGGCGCGGCGCGCCGACGCGGCGGCGGGGTTTGACTGGGCGCGGAGCATCGTCATCGCGGCGTTGGCGTATGCCTCCGGCGACGATCCGCCGCTCGAGCCCGGCCGCGGCCGCGTCGCCCGCTATGCCCGCGGCGAGGACTACCACAAGGTGATGGGGAAGCGGCTCGAGCGGCTGGCGGGCGCGCTGCGGAAGGAAGGGGCGCGGGCCGTCGCCGTCGTCGACACGTCGGCGCTCATGGAAAAAGTCTGGGCGCGCGAGGCGGGGATCGGGTGGATCGGGAAGAACACGTGCTCGATCGACGCGGAGCGCGGGTCGTGGCACGTGCTGGGAGCCGTCCTGACCGACCGCGAGCTGCAGCCCGACGCGCCGGCAGAGGACCGCTGCGGCGCCTGCACGGCGTGCCTCGACGCCTGCCCGACCGGCGCGCTGACGGAGGCGTACCGGATGGACGCCTCGAAGTGCATCTCGTACCTGACGATCGAGCATCGTGGCGAAATCCTCCCGGCGCTCCAGGGGAAGATGGGCGCCTGGATCTTCGGCTGCGACATCTGCCAGGAGGTCTGCCCGTTCAACCGCGCGGCGCCGGCGGCGGCGGACTCGGCGCTCGGTGCGCGCCCCGGCCTCGCTTCGCCCCGGCTCATGGATTGGCTTCGCCTCGACCCCGCAGGCTGGGACGAGCTCACCCGCGGGACGGCGCTTCGGCGCACCAAGCTCGAGGAGCTGCGGCGCAACGCGGCGATCGCGGTCGCCAACACGATGGCCGGCCGGACGTCCGGGGATTCGCTCAAGCCGGGCGGCTAGTTCCGCCGATTCAAGTCACGGAGAGATACTCTCTCCAAGGCACCCCATGCGACCCTTCATCCCCACCGCCGCCGCCCTCGCCCTCCTCCTCGCCGCCTGCGCGAACCCGGAGGACCCGGACATCAACCGCCCCGACCCCGCGCTCGCGCAGCCGACGGAGATCGCGGGAGTCTCTAACTTCGCGAAAGTCACCGACGGCGTCTGGCGCGGCGCGCAGCCGACGGCCGAAGGCATGGCGACGCTCAAGGCCATGGGAGTGAAGACGATCGTGAACCTGCGCGCCCTTCACAGCGACCGCGACGAACTCCGCGGCCTGGGTCTCGACTACGTGCACCTGCCGTGCACCGCGCTGGTGCCGGACGAGGAAATCGTGGCGGCGTTCCTCAAGGTGGCGACGACGACGGCGCGGCGGCCGGTATTCGTGCATTGCCAGCACGGAAGCGACCGCACGGGCGTCGTGATGGCCGCGTTCCGCGTGACCGTGCAGGGGTGGCCGATGCAGAAGGCGCGGCGGGAGCTGCCGCGGTTCAACTTTCACGAAGTGTTCGTGCCGCTCGAGCGCTACCTCGACGACTTCGACCCCGACCGCGTGCGCGCGGCGATGGAGAAGGCCGATCCGAAGGTCGAGTACGTGCCGTAGCCGGCGCGAAACGCCCCCTTCACCTTGACCTTACCCTTTTCCTTAACCTGCCGGTCCCTCGGCGGACAGCGGGTTAAGGAAAAGGGAAAGGTAAAGGTCAAGGGGCCCGCCTTCGCGCCTGCGGCGCTCCGGCGGGCAAATAAAAAACCCCGGCTTTTGGCCGGGGCTTGGATGCGTCCTCGACTGCGCTAAACCCGCTTCCCGATCTCCTCCCAGTTCGCCACGCTCCACCACGCATCGACGTAGTCCGGGCGGCGGTTCTGGTAGCGGAGGTAGTAGGCGTGCTCCCACACGTCCACGCCGAACACCGCGTGCTTTCCGTCCATGAGCGGGTTGTCCTGGTTCGGAGTCGACACGATCTCGTACTTCCCGTCGGCGTTCCGCACGAGCCAAGCCCAGCCGCTCCCGAACCGCCCCGTGCACGCATCCTTGAACTTCGCCTTGAACGTCGCGAAGTCCGTCCACGTGCTCTTGATCACGTCCGCCAGCTTGCCTTTCGGCTCGCCGCCCTTGCCCGGGCCCATCCACGTCCAGAACATCGAGTGGTTCCAGTGCCCGCCGCCGTTGTTCCTCACCGCCGTGCGGATGTTCTCGGGGACCTTCGCGATGTTCTTGCACACGTCCTCCAGCGACCAGCCGGCCACGTCGGCCGCGCTTTCCAGCGCCTTGTTCAGGTTCGTGACGTAGGCGTTGTGGTGCTTGCCGTGATGGATCTCCATCGTCATCTTGTCGATCGCCGTCTCCAGCGCGTCGGGCGCATAGGGCAGCTTGGGAAGTTCGTGGGCCATCTCGTGCCTCCATGAATTCTCGTGAGCGGCGACGCAGTCTGCGGCGCCGGGAGGGCGAATGTCGCGCGGCGGAGAAGGGGTGTCAAGGCATTCGGAAAGGAAGTGCTTTGCTATCGCGGCTGGGGGTCAGAGTCCCGGACTTACGACGCGAAGTCCTGCGAGTCTTGCTGCCGTGCCCTGTTCACGATCCGAACTCGCGAACGACAGACCGCGCTTTCCGGCTTTCCGCGCGAACTCCAGTCCGGAGGCCAGGTGCACCGCGTCGGGTCCGCTCAGATTGAATCTGCGTACGAGTTCGACAGCGCGCTCGGCGACTTCGGGAAGCAGGTCGACCTGTTCAAAGCCCTCAAGCATCTGCCGGACCTGAACGATGTCGAAATGACGCTGTTGACCCTTCACTTTCGCCCGGCGCAGAAGTGCGCTTGCCGCCTCCGGCCACAGCAATGTTGAGCAGGCATGCCGCGCGTCCAGCTTGAGCAGGCTGCGCGCATGGCCGTAGCCCGGATCCTCGGCGAGAAAGGCCCGCGCAAACGCGCTCGTATCCCAGAAGATCACCGGCGATCTCGCTGGCGGCGCAATTCTTCGATGACACCATCCAGGTGGAACGTGGGGATATCCTCTTCGCGAATCCGCTTCCCGTTGCTTCGATGCAGAAAGCCCTCCGCAGCGAGTTTGTCGAGTTTCCGGTCCAGTGAACTCTTCCTGGGTGACTTCGCTGTCGGTCGCGTAACCACGGCAACCTCCCGGTCACGGGACGTGATGATGACGCGCTTGCCGTCACGAACAGCGCGCAGCGCGCGGCCGATCTGGGCCTGGAATTCACGGACGCCGAAGTAGATGTCTTTCATGTATGTATAGCATATGCAATGACTTGGATCGATTCAAGCGAAGTCAGGACGAGTCCAGTCCGAAGAGACTATCGCGAGCCTGGATTGTTGAGGCGAACGAGCAGGTCTCGAGCGACTTCGGGAACATCTTCAGCGACCTCGCCTGCGGTTGGCGAGACGGCCAGGCGAGTGATCTCCGATGTCAATCCTGCGGTCGTTTGGGAGTCCATGTGCTTCAACAGGTATAGGCACGAAAGTTTCCAGATGTCGTCCGATCCCTGGAGGACCCTTCGGATTTCCGGAATGACAGGAGCCCCGATGGACGCGAGGAATTCGGTGACATGTCGACAGATCGGCCAATTTGGATCCTTGATCCAATCAAGCAGATGAGGAATGACAGGCGCGACTGCGGGGTAGCCGAGATCGCGCAGTTGTCGGAGTGACCCCTCATCCGACTTGTGCTGAATGCGCGGCAGTTCGCCCCGTTGCATCAGGACAGAAGAGCAGGGAGTTCGGCGATCTCACGGACCCGCCGGCACTTCCGCTCAACGTGCAGCCCCGCGGGGTCGAGCAGCACGGCATCCATCTCCGCGCCCCGCGCGCCGATCACGTCGATGTGGTACATGTCGCCGACGTAGAGGGAGCGGTCGGCCGCGGCGCCGGACCTGGCGAGCGCCATGTCGAAAATGCGCCGGTCGGGCTTCTCGATGCCGACGACCTTGGAGTCGATGACGTATTCGAGGTGCTGCTTCATCCCGAGGCGCTCCAGCATCGCCTCGACGCTGCCGTCCGAGTTCGAGATCACCGCGAGGCGGTAGCCGTGGTCCTTCAGCCTGACCAGCGTTTCCACCGCGGCGCGGGCCGGGCGCGACCAGAGCGTAAACGTCGTGTTCTGCGCGAAGAGCGCCCTCAGGGCGTCGGGGACGCGGGCGCGGTCCTGCCAGCCGGCGGCGGAGAGGATCGTCCAGAAGTATGCCCGCCAGCGCTCGCGGTCCTCGGCGGGGTCGGCGCGGTCCCAGTCGACATGGAAGCGGGCTTTGGGTTCGGCGGCTTCCATCGCTTCGGGGTCGCCGCGGAAGCCGAAGTCCTTGTGGAGGATGTCGGCGACGCGGTGGAAGTCGAGGTGGACGAGCGTGTTGCCGGCGTCGAGGAAGAGGTGTGTGGGAGGGGGCATGGGTGTGGGTACGGAGGGACGGCTAAGGCAAGGGCCACGAAAGGAAAAACGAAAAAGGAAAAAGGAAAAACGAAAAAGAAAGGCTGCTAGACCTCGAAGGGGTGATGCTCGCTTTCGGCGGACTTGCCGGCGGGGGGAGGCGGAGCGGCGGCGGGACGGGACTTGCGGCCCAGGACCTTGCGCGCGGCGGCGACGATGTTCTTCCAGGTGAGGCCATACTTCTCGAGGAGCTGGTTCGGGCTGCCGCTCTCGGCGTAGGTGTCCTCGACGGCCACCTGCTCCATCGGGACGGGGCAATTCGCTGCCAGGCACTGCGCTACGACGCTGCCGAGACCGCCGTAACGCGAGTGCTCCTCGGCGACGACGATCGCGCCCGTGTCCTGCGCGGCTTTCGTGATCGCTTCCGTGTCGAGCGGCTTCACGCAGTAGCTGTCGATCACGCGCGCCGTAATGCCGTCGTCCTTCAGCGCGTCGTGCGCCTTCAGCGCCTCGGCCACGAGCAGGCCGTTGGCGACGATCGTCAGGTCCTTTCCGTCCTCGAGCTGCCGCGCCTTCCCGAACGGGAACTCGCCGCCCGTGTAGATCGTCGCCACCTTCGGCCGCCCCGTGCGGATGTAGACCGGCCCCTTGTGGTCCGCCGCGCGCTTGACGAGATCCTTCGCCTGCGCCGCGTCGCTCGGGACGCACACCACGAACCCCGGCAGCGTCACCATCAACGCCACGTCCTCGATCGACTGCTGGCTCGGGCCGTCCTCGCCGATCGAAATGCCGCCGTGGCTCGTCACCACCTTCACGTTCTCCTGCGGGTACGCCACCGCGATACGCAACTGGTCGTACGCCTTGTCCACCAGGAAGCACGCGAAACTCGAACAGAACGGGATCTTCCCGCTGTGCGCGAGCCCGCCCGCGATCCCGACCATGTTCGCCTCGGCAATGCCGACGTTGAAGAACCGGTCCGGGTACTCCTTGCCGAATTTCCCCGTGTACGTGCTCTTCGAAAGGTCGGCGTCCAGGACGACGACGTTCGGGTTCGTCTTGCCCAGCTCGACGAGCGCCGCGCCGTACGCCTCACGCGTCGCAGGGCCCATCGCGAATTCGCGCACCATGTTCTAAGCTCCGATTTCCGCCAGGGCCTTCGCGCACTCCTCTTTCGTCGGCGCCACGCCGTGCCACTTCGGGTCGTTCTCCATGAACGACACCCCCTTCCCCGTGATCGTGTGCGCGATCACGCACGTCGGCCGACCCTTCACCTTCCGCGACTCCTCGAACGTGTCCACGACGAGCGGCATGTTGTGCCCGTCGATCTCCATCACGCTCCAGTTCATGCTGGCGAACTTCCCGCCGAGCGGGTCCATCGGGAGGATGTGGTGCACCATGTCGTCGAGCTGCTTCTTGTTGTAGTCCACGATCAGCGTCAGGTTGTCGAGGCCGTGGGCGCCGGCGTACATCGCCGCTTCCCAGATCTGTCCTTCCTGGCACTCGCCATCGCCGACGACGACCCAGACGCGCGCGTCGGTCTTGTCGAGCTTGAGCGCGTGCGCGATCCCGATCCCGATCGAGAGCCCGTTGCCGAGCGAGCCGGTCGAGGCCTCGAGGGCGGGGATGAAGCGCCGGTCCGGGTGGCCCTGGAGCGGCGAGCCGAGCTTGCGGAGAGTGTTGAGCGTCGCGGGGTCGAAGTAGCCCGCGTGCGCCATGCAGGAGTAGAGCGGGGGGCAGCCGTGGCCCTTGGACAGGATGAACCGGTCGCGCGCCGCCCACTGGGGGTTCTTGGGATCGTGGCGCATGACGCGGAACCAGAGAGCGACGAGGAGCTCGACCTCGGACAGCGACCCGCCGGGGTGGCCCGAGCCAGCCGCGGTGATCATCTCGATCGAGTCGCGCCGGACCTGGACGGCCTTGGCCTTGAGTTCGTCGATTGTTAGGGGCATGTCAGGTCTCTGGAAGGGAGGAGTGGGTCGGGAAAGGCTGCCCGGAAGCGCGGCGCATTGTAGCGGCCGGAAAATCACGGGCAAGCGAAAGAGGCTGCGATGGCGCGTCTGAACCCTGGTCCCGAAGAATCGTTCCACGAATGCAGTAAACTGGAACCGCGGCGATTCCGAGGCGTCCGAAACCCAACTCCCTGCAAGGATTGTCCCATGAGAATCCAACGCGCCCTGGTCGTTCTCGCCCTCGCCGCTTCACCGCTGCTCTGCGCCGTTGCCCGCGCTGAGGAAACGCTCGACGAGCTCAAAGCGAAGCTCGGGAAGCAATGGGAGCCCTGGAAGGGCTGCGGGGCGGGGAGTTGGTACCAGACGCGCTCCAGGACGACCACCGGAGGTTCCGACTCCGTGACGGAAGTCCGGCAGACGCTGGTCGCGCGCGACGAAAAGTCGCTGACGATCGAGACGCGGATCGTGACGCGGAAGAAGGACGAGCAGGGGAACGAGGCGGAGGAGCTGGGCGAGCCCACGCGCTCCACGGTGCCGGTGGCGCCGGAGATCGGGTACGAGAACCTGAAGGACCTGCCGCGAGAGACGGTGGAAGTGGACGGGAGGAAACTCGACTGCCGCGTCGTGGAGCTCGAGTACGTGTACAAGTATCCGCAGCCGATCGCAGGGAAGACGGAGATGCGGTCGAAGCTGACGATGTGGCTAAGCGAGGAGGTCCGCGAATTCGGCGGCGTGGTGAAGACCGAGGGGGACTCCGACAACCAGCCCATGCTGGGAAATTCGAGCTTCGACATGAAACTGGTGGCGGTGGACAAGGAGACGAAAGTCGGCGGGAAGACGGTCAAGTGCGCCGTGTTCCACTACGGAAATGCCAGCGGCAAGGAGGAGCTGACCACTTCCGGCGACGTCTGGATGAGCGCCGAGGTTCCGTTCGGGTACGTGCGGACGGCGATGACGATGAACTACAAGAGCGGGACGCAGGTGACGCACATGGCGATGGAGTCCGAGGTCACGGGATTCGAGATTGTCCGGCCGAAGCAGGAGTGATTCCCGTGCGCAGCTTCGCCATCGTCCCCATCCTTGCGTTCGCCGCCGTCCTCTTCGCCGAGGACCCGCCGAAGGACGCCTTCGTCGTTCCCCACGACTGGCACGGATTCAAGGACGGCTCGTGGGTAGAGATCCGGACGAAGGGGACCTCGAAAGCAACGTCCAGCAGGTGGGACGAGACCCAGAGGTGGACTCTCAAGGGAACGAAAGACGGAGTCGCGACGCTGGAGATCGCGACGATGAAGGACGGGCAGCCGACGAAGCCGATGGCCACCGGCGCTTTCGATTCGCCGGTTCGCGAATCCGCCGTCACGCGCGCCGGGGAGAAAGAACTGAAAGTCGGCGCCCGGACGTTCAAGTGCGTCGTCTGGGAAGTCCGACTTTCCCCGCCGCAGAGCGACTCGGAGGGGATCTCGTTCTGGGTCTGCCCCGAGGCGCCCGTGCCCGGTGGAGTCGTCCGCTATGAGACTCACCGCGACGATTCCTCGTACTCGGTCTCGGAGATCCGCACCCTGGTCGACCTCGACCGGGAGGTGGACGTCTGCGGCCGCAAGGTGAAGTGCGCCGTCTGGAAAGAAATCCACTCCCGCGAAGGCGAGACCACGATCGTCGAGATCGAGGATCTCCGGTCCTCGGCCGTTCCCGGCGGGCTCGTCCGCCAGACCGCGAGGCGCCGGACCGAGGGACGCGACGGCATGGCCGACGAGACCGTCGACATGACGCAGGAAGTCACGGCCGTCCACCTCGACGGCGAGGCCTGGGCCGAGGAAAAGAAGTAGGCGCTACTCCTCGTCCTCCCGCAGCTTCGCCAGCACGCTCAGGTCCTCCAGCGTCGTCGTGTCCCCCAGCGTCCCGTCCCCCGTCGCGATCTTCCGCAGCAGCCGCCGCATGATCTTCCCCGAGCGTGTCTTGGGAAGCGCGTCGGTGAACCGGATCATCTCCGGCCGGGCGAAGGCCCCGAGGTTCTTCGCGACGTGCTCCTGCAGTTCCTTCTTCAGCGCGTCCGACTTTGCGTTCCCGCTTCGAAGCGTCACGAACGCGCAGATCGACTCGCCCTTCATCTCGTCCGGCTTGCCGACCACCGCGGACTCCGCGACCTTCGGGTGGCTGACCAGCGCGCTCTCGACCTCCGCGGTCCCGAGCCGGTGCCCGGCGACCTTGATGACGTCGTCCACGCGCCCCATGATCCAGACGTAGCCGTCTTTGTCCTTCCGCGAACCGTCGCCGGTGAAATACTTGCCCGCGAAGTTCGACCAGTACTGCTTCTTGAAGCGCTCCGGGTCGCGGTAGACCGTGCGCAGCATCGACGGCCACGGCTTCGCGATCGCCAGCAGCCCGCCCTGGTCCGCCTTGCACGGCTGCCCCTCGTTCGAGAGCACTTCCGGGAAGATCCCCGGCAGCGGCAGCGTCGCGCTTCCCGGCTTCGTAGGCGTCACTCCCGGCAGCGGCGAAATCAGGATGCCGCCGGTTTCGGTCTGCCACCAAGTGTCCACGATCGGGCACCGGCCGCCGCCGATCACCTTCTGGTACCACATCCACGCCTCGGGGTTGATCGGTTCCCCGACGCTTCCCAGCAGCCGCAGGCTCGTCAGGTCGTGCCGCCCCGGCCACTCGTCGCCCCACTTCATGAAGGCGCGGATTGCCGTCGGCGCGGTGTAGAGGATGGAGACTTTGTACTTTTCGACGAGCTGCCAGAAGCGGTCGTTGGCGGGCCAGTTCGGGGCGCCCTCGTACATGACGACCGTGGCGCCGTTGGAGAGAGGGCCGTAGACGACGTAGGTGTGTCCCGTGACCCAGCCGATGTCCGCCGTGCACCAGTACGTGTCGGTGTCCTTCAGGTCGAAGACCCATTTCGTCGTCGTGTGCGCCCACGTCATGTACCCGCCGGTCGTGTGCACGACGCCCTTGGGTTTCCCGGTCGTCCCGCTCGTGTAGAGGATGTACAGCATCTGCTCGGAATCACACGGCTCCGGGTCGCACACGGCGCTCGCGTCCTTCATGAGGTCGTGCCACCAGAAATCCCGCCCGCCCGTCATCGGCACGCCCTGCCCGGTGCGCTTCAGCACCACGACCTTCTTGACCTTGTCCGTCTTGGTCAGCGCCTCGTCGACGTTTGTCTTGAGAGGCACGACGGACCCGCGGCGCCAGCCGCCGTCGGCCGTGACGAGCACCGCGCTTTCCGCGTCCTCGACGCGGTCCGCGATCGCCTGGCTCGTGAAGCCGCCGAAGATCACGGAGTGCGCCGCGCCGATCCGCGCGCAGGCCAGCATCGCGATCGCCAGTTCCGGCACCAGCGGCATGTACAGCGTCACGCGGTCGCCCTTGCGCACCCCCAGACCCTTGAGGACGTTCGCGAAGCGGCACGTCTCGCGGTGTAGGTCCGCGTACGTCAGCGTCCGCGTGTCCCCAGGCTCACCCTCCCAGATCAGCGCCGCCTTGTTCTTCCGCCACGTCTCCAGGTGCCGGTCCAGGCAGTTGTCGCTCGCGTTCAGCTGCCCCCCGACATACCACTTCGAGAACGGCGCCTCGCTCCAGTCGCACACCTTCTTCCATTTCTTCATCCACCGCAGTTCCTCCGCGCGCCCGGCCCAGTACACGTCCGGCTTCTTCGCCGCCAGCGCCGTCAGCTTCTTGAACTCCGCGGCGGAGAGATTCGCCTGCTTCGCGAAAGCGGCGGAGGGCTTGAAGCGGCGTTTTTCGGTCTGGAAGGAATCGATGTCGGCCATGGGTGGGTCCTGGAGTTGTGGGGGAGAGGTAGTTCAACTGCGGGGAGAAGCTGGCGTCAAGAAAGGGCGTCGAGGGTCAAAGGTCGAGAGGCCTGTTGATCCGGCTCGACCCTCGACCCTCAACTCTCGACCCGCCGTTCCCGGCGGCCTAAGCTCCGCCCATGAAGCAACCTCCTGTTCGTCCCAACATCGGCGCGCACATGTCCATCGCCGGTGGCCTTCATCTCGCGCTGGAGCGGGGCGCCGAGGTGGGTTGCGTCTCGGTCGGTCTGTTCATCAAGCCGTCGAACCAGTGGAAGGTGAAGCCGCTGGCGGATGCCGACGTGGCGCTGTTCCGGTCGAAACGCTCGGAGTTGAAGATCCGGCACGTCGTCGCGCACGCCTCGTACCTCGTCAACCTCGCTTCACCGAACCCGGCGCTGCTTGAAAAGTCACGCGCGGGTTTCCGCGTCGAGATGGAGCGCTGCGAGGCCGTCGGGGCGGACTATCTCGTGTTCCACCCCGGGGCGCACATGGGCGCCGGCGTCGAGTCCGGGCTCGCGACGCTCGCCGCTTCGCTCGACCGCGTCCATGCCGACTGCCCGGGCTTCCGCCTCAAGGTCCTCCTCGAGATCACCTGCGGCGCCGGGACGCTCCTCGGCTCGCGCTTCGAGGAACTCGCCACCGCCATCGGCCGCGTCCGCGAACCCGAACGCCTCGGCGTCTGCCTCGACACCTGCCACCTCTATGCCGCCGGCCACGACATCTCGACGAAATCCGGATGGGCTTCCGTCATGGACGAGCTCGAGGACTCCCTGGGCTCCCGCCGCGTCCTCGCGTGGCACGCCAACGACTCCAAGGGTGCGCTCGGTTCCCATCGGGACCGTCACGAGGCGATCGGCAAGGGAGAGATCGGGCGCGAGGGGTTTCGCTGCCTCATGACCGACCCGCGCTTCACCGACATGCCGAAGATCCTGGAGACGCCCAAGGAAAACGACATGGACCCCGTCAACCTCGCGCTTCTCCGGAAACTCGCGGCGCGATCTCGTCGCGGACCTGCATGAGCAGGACGCCGAGGCGGTCTTTGCCCGCGCCTCCCCAGTAGCGATCCCACGGGGCGTCTTCGTGAAGCGGCCGTCTCTTCGTGGCGAGCAACATGGCGCGGCTTTCGTCGTGCTGGGCGAACTTGGCGCGCAGCGCGCGCAGCATGACCTCCTCGCGGAGCTGGTCCCATTCCTGACGAAGCCTGACCTGCCGCCCGAGTTGTTTCGCCTTCGCCGGGCTCTCCGCATTCGCGACGCGCTCCGCTTCCGCGGGATCGACCGCTTTCGCGGCCTGGAAATAGTGCTCGACCGTCGGCCACCGCCTTCCGTCGAGCTCGAACGGCGTCGCGGCGAAATTGCTCAGCAGCTTCCACTCGGTCTTTCTGCTCCCGAACCAGATCTCGCGCTTTTCTACCATCCCCGTCCCAGGATCTCCCTCACGCGGTTCCAGTCCCGCGTCAGCCACGGATTGGGCTCCATCACGACGCTCACGCGGTCCAGCAGCTCGAACGTCTCCGCGTCGACCTTGACCCAGGATCCGTCGCCGCCTTCCTGGAGCGTGTTGACGCCGGCGTGGCAGACGCGGCTCGCCTCCAGCACCTTCCCCTTCATCTTCGCGCGCATCAGGCCCAGGGGTTCCTCCACCGCGCGCCGCGGAAGCAGCTTGTTGCGCTTCTGCGCCCACACCGTCAGGAACACGAGGCCGCGGAGGATGTCGTAGAAGTAGAAGCGCGGGAAGCCGAGCTCGAGCCAGTCCTCGTTGATGACGCCGCCGGTGTCGATGGCGCGGTAGAGGCGATGGTCGAGCAGGTAGCGCGCGCCGTTATCGAGGAAGACTTCTTCCTGCGGCGTGAGCGGGCGCTTGGTGCAGTAGAGCACGGCCTCGAGCGGCGGAAGCGTCGAGACGACGGAGCTCTTGGGCGTCGGCTTGCTGTAGGCGCGCTCGTCGCAGTTGAGGCCGCCGTCGGGAAGCTGGTACTTGAGGAACCAGGGGCGGATCCAGGGCATCGCGGCGTCGACGTCGAAGTTGCAGGCGTGGAGGAGCTGGTAGAGCGACCCGAGCGCGCAGTGGCAGGGGATGTGGCGCATCGGGTGGACGCCGGGGGGAATCTCGGATTCCTTGAGCGGGAAGAACTGGATGAAGTGCCGTGAGGCGGCCTCGGCGAGCTTGTCGACGGCGGCGCGCGGGATGCGGTCGGCCAGCCCCATTTCGTGGAGCAGCAGCATCCGCCACCACGGCGAGTCCCACTTGGGCCAGTAGGGATCGCGGTCGAGGCTCGCGGCCGCCTCCGGGGACGACAGGTAGTCGACCGTCGACTTGACGGCGGCTTCGATCTCGGGGGCGAGCGGCTCCACGCGGACTCCTGTCTAGAACTTCGGTGCGCCGAGGTGGAACGTGAAATCGCGCCCCATCCAGGAGATCACATCGCCTTCCTTGAGCACATGGTCCGTGAACGCCTGCTTGTTGACCTTGGCGGGCTTCCACTTCCCGAGATTGAAAATCACGAACGACGACGTGTCGCGGAGCAGGAGGACGTGGCGGGGGAGGACGCCGAACCCGGCGCCGCGGAAGTCGCACCCCGGGAGAGTCCCCATCCACGTCGCGGTCTTCATGATCGTCATCGTCTCGATCTTGCCGTCGGGGCGCGGGAACGTGAGGTACCCGGCGAGCGCGCTCGACCGGTCCCGCGCGATCTTCTCCATCGCGCGCTGGTCGACGAGGATCGTCCCCTCGATGTTCTGGTGGTCGGTCGCCTTCGCCGGCTTGAACCCCTCGGCCTGGCTCGGCTCGCGGAACATGCACGAGAACTTGCCCATCCAGAACTCGTCGCCGTCGTTCAGGTTGTACTGCGCGATCCGCTGGCCCCGCACGTACGTCCCGTTCTCCGAGAGGTCGATCAGGATCCACACCCCGCCCGACCGGAAGAGCTGCGCGTGCTTGCGCGAAATGCCCACGTTCTCGATCACGACGTCGCACGACTTGTCCCGTCCGATCGTGACCTCTTCCTTGTCCAGCGTGTAGTGCTTCAGCACCTTCCGGTCGATCATCAGCGTGAGTTCCACCTCATGCCTCCTTTCCGTCGGGCTCGACGAAGCGCACGTCGGGGGGCGACGAAAGGACGCCGGCGCGGGCGCCGTCGGCGAGGAGGCGGCGGATCGCCTCGCGGCCGACGGGGCCGAAATCGACGGTCCAGTGGTTGACGTACATCGAGACGAAGCGGTCGGCCCGGCTTCGCTCCAGCCCGCGCGCGAACGTCAGCGCGTGGTCCAGCGCAGCGCCGCGGTGGGCGAGCCCATGCTCGATGGAAGCGCGGAGGTCGACGGCGATGCGCGCCAGGGTCTCGCGGCCGAGCGACCGGCGGACCGCGTTGCCGCCGAGGGGAAGCGGGAGTCCGGTCTTGTCCTTCCACCACGCTCCGAGGTCGACGACGAGGTCCAGCCCCTTCTCGCGGTAGGTCAGCTGGCCCTCATGGATGACCAGCGCGGCGTCCGCGGCGCCCTCCATCACGCGGTCCACCACCTTGTCGAACGGCGTCACCACCGGCTCGAACTCCGGCAGCCAGAGCCGCGCGGCCAGGTACGCCGTCGTCCGCAGCCCGGGGACGGCGATCCGCTTCCCGCGCAGGTCCGCCTTCTTTTTCGCCACGATGGTGGGTCCATAGCCGTCGCCGAAGGAAGCGCCGGTGGTGAGGAGCGCGTACTGGCCCGCGACGGAGGCGTAGCCGTGAAACGAGACGGCCGTGACGTCGTAGGTCCCCTTTTCCGCCTCCCGGTTGAGCGTCTCGATGTCCGAGAGGACGTGGCGGTACTCGAGCGCGCCGGGAACGGCGCCGGTGGCGAGCGCGTGGAACATGAACGCGTCGTCGGAGTCGGGGGAGTGGGCGAGGGTCAGCGGCATCGAGGCGGAATGGTACGGATGGCGCGAGGGCGGGTCAACGCGGAGCTTCTACCGGCCCGGGAGGAACTGGCAGGAGCCCTCCTGCGGGCTCCCGGGGAGCCGCCGAAGCGTCGCCGTGCCGGCGAGCAGGTCGAAGTCCAGCATCGCCTCCGGGTTCTGCAGCTCGACGTGGATCCGGGAGGGCTTCCGGTCCTTGAAGTCGATGCGGGTGGCCGCGACGCGCGGGAACGGCTCGACGTGATTGCCGTCGAAGATCAGCGGGTCGCCCACGGCTTCGCCCTCGACGAACTCGTGGACTGCGTCGCGCCATGGGTTTTCGCAGGACCGGGTTGCGCGGGACTCCATCAGGACCTGGCGCACGCCGATGCCGGAACCGTCGACGTCTTCCGAGAGGGAGACCGAGATCCGGTCCTCGAGAAGCTGCGCGGGGGCCGGCGGGGCGGCCTCCGGGTGCGCGAACCTCCCGACGACGCACGGCGGCGTCGCGTCCAGCGGCGGCCGCGGCGCGCTGGCCCGGACCCGCTGCGGTCCGCGCGGCGCGGCGCCCGTCGTCTTCCCGAACGGCCCCAGCCCCAGCATCTTGGCCGCGATCAGCCCAACCACCACCACCGCGATCGCCAGCACGATCCACGGCGTGTACGGCGACCCCGGCTCCTCCGCCGGCTGCGGCCGCGGCGTCCCCGGCCCGCCCTCCGGAAGCATCCCCGGCGCCAGCGGCTTCGGCACCGGCTTCATCGGGATCGGCGGGGTCTCCAGGTCCAGAAGCGGCTCCTGGTTGGAGTCCAGCCCCGAGCCCTTCAGCGCGGCCTCCAGCGCCGTCACGAACGCCCCCGCCGTCGGGTAGCGCTCGTCCGGATCCTCGTGGAAGGCCCGTTCCAGCACCGCGTCCGCCGACTTGGGCACGCGGTGGGAGATCGTGCTCGCGGGCTTGTATCCCGTGAAGGGCGTCCGGCCCGTGAACATCTCGTAAGCGACGATCCCCAGCGAGTAGACGTCCGCGCGCCGGTCGATCGTCACGTACTCCTTGAACTGCTCCGGCGCCGAGTAGATCACCGTCCCGCCCAGCGCCGAGCTGTCCTTCGACATCGGGTCCCGCTTCTCCACCTGCGCAATCCCGAAGTCCCCCAGCCGGACGACCGACTTCTCCAGGATGAAGTTGTCCGGCTTGATGTCCCGGTGCACCACGCCGCGGTCGTGCGCGTGGTCCAGCGCCGCCGCCGCCTGCCGCAGGATCGACAGCGCTTCGTCCCTCTCCGGCTGCCCCCACTTGAGCCGCTCCCGCAGCGTCGGCCCCGACACGAACTCCATGACGATGTAGTGCGACCCCCCGTGGATCCCCGACGCCAACCCCCGGATCAGGTTCGGGTGGTCCAGCTTCGTCACGATCGCCCCTTCCGCCTGGAACATCGCCACCATGTCCGCGTTCTTCGCCAGGTCGCTTCGCAGGAACTTGATCGCGACGTGCCGCTCCGTCGGGACTTCCGTCCCTTCATACACGGTCGCCATGCCTCCCCGGGCGCGAAGGGCCCCGAGGCGGAAGCGTTCGTGGATGTGGATGCCGCGCGGAAGAGTTTCGGATTCTCTCACTGTGGGGAAGGATAGCACCGGGAGGCGAGGGACGGTAAGCGCGTGCGCCCGATTTCGGCCGGCGAAAATCCGTCGCGGGAAGAATCCGGACGCGGGGGGAGGCGCGTAGGGTATGGTGGCGGACGGGAGGGGAGGGTCGCCCGCATTTGGCTTCAGTCGTGAGCCTCCCGCGGACGATAGATTCGAGACACACGCCGGGAATGCGGGCCCCCCACGGCCCGTTGAGGATCCCGGCGTTCCTCTCCCGGTTCCGGAAAGCGGCCCCCACGGCCGCCGGATCGGCCCCCCGATGCGGGCCAAGGTTTCTCTAGGGGTTGGAAAAACATGCTGAGAGCTCTCATCGTCTGTTGCGCCGTCCTGTTCGGCGGCGTGGTCATGACGGGCTGTTCGAGCGAGGAAAAGCACGAGCAGAAGTCGTGCGACGCCTGCCAGAAGGCCGGCGCGGGCAAGATGTGCGCCGATTGCCAGAAGGCGATGTGGGCGGAGTGCTCCAAGAAGTGCGAGGAGTGCAAGAAGCTGGGCGACGGGCACATCTGCGCTGCGTGCCAGAAGCACATGCGCGAGGAGTGCGACAAGGCCGCGAAGGAATGCGCTGACTGCAAGAAGGCAGGCGAAGGGAAGAAGTGTGAGGCGTGCACGAAGGCCAGTAGCAAGTAGGCCTGGGGTAAACGAGAAACGGCCGGCGGGGTCTCCCGCCGGCCGTCTTTTTTTGGCTCGTTCGGAAGGAGCGCGGGTTAGACGGCAGGCCCGGCAAACTCACCGACTCGAAACAAAATCGGCCTCCGGGTTACCGGAGGCCGTTGTCGTCTGGAACTCGCCCGCTACTCCTTCACGCGCTCCATGTACTCCCCGGTCCGCGTGTCGACCTTGATCAGCTCCCCCTTGTCCACGAACGGCGGCACGCGGATCTGGACCCCCGTCTCCAGCGTCGCGCCCTTCGACTGGTTCGTCACCGTCGCGCCACGCAACGCCGGCTCCGTATCCGTCACGCGCAGCGTCACCGTGTTCGGCAGGTCCACCCCCACCAGCCCCCCGTCGATGTACTGCAGCAGGCAGTTCGTGTTCGGCAGCAGGAACCCCTTCTGGTCCTCCAGCATTTCCGACGGCACGTTGTGTTCCTCGTACGTGTTCGGGTCCATGAACACGTAGTTCCCCCCGCTCTCGTACATGTACTCCATTTCCTTCGCTTCGCTCGCCACCTGCTCCACCTTCTCGCCGGTGCCGAACCGCTGCTGCTTCGTCGAGCCCGTTTTCACGGACTTCATCTTGCACTGCACCATGCCGCGCCAGTTCCCGGGCGTCACGTGCTGCGTCTCCGCAACCCGGTACAGCTCGTTCTCCCAGCGGAAAATCATCCCCTTGCGCAGCTCCGTCACGTTGATCATGCCCATGTCACTTCACCTCCGGCTTCGCGTACTTTTCCAGGATCGTCGGCACATCGGCCGGCGCCACGCCCGACAGGAGCGTGCCTTCAGGGTACACCACGACGTTGGGGCCCTGCGCGCAGAGTCCCAGGCAGTGAGTCTTGGTCACACGGACCTGGGCCTTGAGGCCGAGGTCGTTCACGCCGCCCTTGATCGCATCCACGATCGCCTTCGATCCGCGCCCGCCGCACGATGGCTCGCCCGCCGGCCTCTCGTTGAGGCAGACCAGCAGCATGCGCTTGAACGGCACGGGGGACGTGTTCATGGGGGGCGGGAAGTATACGGTTTGAAGCGGCGCGGGCAAGGGGGGAATGGCGGGGAGCCGTCGGGTCCGGCGTGGGGCTAGAGAAGCGCCCCGCTACTCGTCGAGATACCAGGCGCCGTCCTGCTTCACGAACCGGATCGGCTTCTGCCTGCCGTCCGGCTTCACGAGCTTCCCGGTCGCCGCGTCGCCCGTCACCGCCACGTCCGCCAGCGTCGCGGCCGGGTCGATGATCGCCTGGTCCGCCTTCCGCGTGGGGCGCGTGTAGGCCATGAGGTCCGCAAAGAGCTTCCCGCGGTCCTTCGCGGGGGCCAGCCACTGCGCGAGCTGCGCCCCCTGCGCCGCCGCCGGGTCGGGCGTCGGCGGATTCGGGTCGAGCCCGTGCGACGCCATGAGCTTCTTGTACTCCGCCTCCGCCGCGTCCCCGCCCATCTTTGTGAACAGGGCCATGTACAGGAGTCCGCCGATCGCCGCGTCGCGCTTCGCCGGCGCGATGCACCCGTAAAAGCCGGCCCAGTCTCCCGCGGCGCTGCACGCCTTCGCGCGGTCGAACACGTCCTGCGGGGAAGCGCCGCCGGCGGGGTGCCCGCATCCCGCGGCGGCGATGGCGAGAAGGCATGCGAAGCGGGGGAGCGGGGGAGGCACGGGGGCACGATAGCCGAGCGGCCGGCGAGGGGCCAGTTGGCGGACTATCGCTGGTCCCTGAAGAACGTCGAGCGCGCCACCATCCCTTCCTTGATGGACGCGTCCTCGGCGTGCTCGTACTGCTTTTTCAGCAGGCAACGCTCCTCTTCGGCCGAGACCACGACGGCCTGGATCAGGTCGCCGTATCCGTCGCGCGCCGCGACGGTCAGCACCATGTCTTTGCGTACCCCCTGGCGAGAGCCGAGGGAAGCGACCGCGAGGCCGTCGGGCAAAACCTCGAGGATTTCGCCGCTGATCGGTTCGGACAGCAGCCAGGACCGCCACTCTTCCGGCACTGTGGGCAGGCCGGGCGCCGGCTTTTCGTCGTCGCCGTCGCGCAGCAGGAACCAGCCGCCGCCGTGTTCGCGTGGCTCCATCTTCTGGTTCACATCGTTCACAAAGTGCAGCCACTCGCCGTCGGCGATCAGGTAGATGCGCTCGCCCCAGCGCAGGATCGTCAGCGGGATCATCCCCTCGCTCTTCGTCCATTCGGGCTGTTCGCGCCAGCCGCACGCGCCCATCTCCTCCTCGATGCGCAGCCAAGCGCGGCCGTCCGACTCCCTCCAGTGGCCACGATGCCCTCCGTTGATCCCGGTACAGCAGCCGCGCCGCGAGCTCCACGTTCCGTCCGCATTCAGCTCGAACGACCGCCAGTCTCCCGTGATTCCCGAGCCGTACTCGCCGGCGATCGACGGCGCGGCGGGGGCCGCGGCCTCCGGCGCCGGCGCGGCAGGTTCGGCCGGCGGAGGCGTGCGTGCGGCGCAGCCGGCGCAAAGGAACAGAAGGAACATCAATCGCTTCATCACGCGAGTCTACCGGACCGCCGGCTTGCGGAGAGTCGGAACCGGTGTGCCGCGTCGCGCGCCACGAAGTTGCCGCCGGACCTGCCGATCCCGGTCACTTTCGAACCAAGACCCTCGGTGTCTCCCCCTCCCACGCCACGGGATCGAACAGATTCTCAGGCAGGCTGACGGCCTCCTCGACGCGCGGCGGGTTGGCGCTGCAGCGAAACAACACATTGAGAGGAGCCGTCCCGGGCGTCATCGAGCCGTCGCTGAGCCATTGCCCGACGGCGAAGCTCTTCCCCGACGCGGACCAGCTGGACCCGGTCGAGAGGAGACGGAGCTTGCGAGGCGTCGCGTCCAGTCCCGCGGGAAGTCCCTTGACCGCCCACGACGCGCCCTCCGCAACCGAGAGCATCTCCGATTTCGGCGGAGCGTGACCGTCGGCGTCGAACGTGAAGACGCGAATGGAGGAAGAGTCTGCCCGGGGATCGCAGACGAGGAACCGCAAACCGTCGGGTGACCATTGCCCCGCGGCTGGATAGGAGAACGTGCCCGGCTCAAGGGCGAGCAGGATGCGGACGGGAGCGTGCGAGTCGATGAAGAGCAGTCGGCCCTTGCCGATGTTGTCCTTCGGCGTCTCGGCCACGGCCACGAGGCCGCGGGACGACTTCGCGGGAATTCCGCAGCGGGCGACAACCACGCCGCCCTTCTCGTCGCGCAGCTGCGTCCAGTCCGTGTGCGAGCAGCACCAGCCTTCGCCGACCTCGTCGATGCTGACGTCGAAGAACTTCTCCGTTCGCAGCGGCGTCGGCGGCGGCGGTGCCGGGCGGGTCGGGCGCGCGGCGGAGCGGGCCCAGAGAAGGTCGGCCACCGCGAGAAGCGCAAGCGCGATGGTCCCCGTGGCCGCGCCCAGCGATCGGGACCGCGTCATGTCCGGCCTGGATCCGGGGGCGCCGGCCGCTGCTGAGACTTGTGCTTCCCGTGACGGCAGCAGGAGCGCAGATTGGAAGAATGCGAAGGAAAGGCAGAAGTACGACGCCGCCCATGCGACGGAGCCGAACAAGGATTCGTATTCCCAATCCCTGGCCGCGAACACGAACCAGGACAGCGTGTGCACCGCCATCGCCGCTCCGATCCACGCGGTGCAAAGGAAAACCGTCCCTCGACGGGGGAGTCGGAATGCGAGGCTGGGTGACAGCAGCATGAACGTGTTCGGCAGCGACATCGCCCCCAGGAAGAGCGGCACGCCCCAGGCGTGTTTCAGATCAACGAGCGCATCGAAAAGGAACACGTACCCCCAGAGCAGGCAGGACATGCCCGATTCGTTTGTGGGTGTAGGCTCTTCGCCGAGAATGGCCAGGAACTGCCTCGTCGCCGGAATCAGGCACGCGAGCGCGAACAATCCCCATGCGGCGAGAAACCACCGCAAACGGGGCGGGCGCTGCCAGCGACGTGGAGCCATCGTTCCCTCGCAGACGTCCAGAGTTGGCACGAATTGTCCCATGCCGAATGGGCGAGAAGTAGCCCGAAAGGAGCCCGCTCTCGCGATCTTCCCGTCACGCGCGTGGCTCGGCGGAGCCACGCCGCTGGTTCATCCCCTCCACGCCCTCTTCAGCGCCGCGATGTCGATCTTCACCATCTTCTGCAGGGCCTCCAGCACCCGGCTCGCCCGCACCCGGTCCCGGCTGCGGTACATCGGCAGGAACTCCTCGGGCATCACCTGCCATCGCACCCCGTACCGATCGACCAGCCACCCGCACGCGATCGGCTTGCCGCCGCCCCGGAGCAGCCCCTTCCACCAGCGGTCGAGCTCCCGCTGGTCCCGCGCGAGCACCACAAACGAGAACGCGTCGTTGAACGGGTGGTGCTTGCCCGCCATCGCCTGGATCCGCTGTCCCATCAGCGTGAAGTCCACGACCTTGACCGACCCCGGCGGCCCGCTCGGCGACTCGTGCGGGAGCGCCGTCACGCTGTTCACGCGCGAGTTCGGGAAGACCGAGACGTAGAAGCGGGCGGCCTTCTCGGCGTCTTTGGCGTACCAGAGGAAGGGGAAGAGGCGGGGCGGTTTCGTGGAGGGCATGGGGAGTTCCTTTGTTGGTGAAGGGTCGGGTAGGTCTGGGCCGATGCCGGGGTCGGACGAAGACGCTCACGGGCGAGTCGGCGGATGGCCGCGATCGCGCGACCGTTGCGCCGCCTCCTGCCCCGCACGCGCTTCCGTGATCCTTGAAGCGCGCGGCACGATCCTGCATCCTCGTGGGACAGCCGTCAATTCGAGGACTCATCCATGCGATTTGCACCGAGTGTGCTCACGCTCCTCGTGGTTCTGTCCGGGGTTGCCGCTCAGGCCGACGATCAGGAGGCGGCCGCGCGGCGCCAGAAAGTCTTCGAAACCTGGGGCGACGCCTGGTTTGCCGTCGAAGGCACGGAGGACTTCCCGACCATCTATCACCACTTCGAATCCAGGAAGTGCCCGACCTGCGACGGCAAGGACTGGGTTGTGACCGTCGAGCGGTATCTGCCTCTCGCCATGAACATCGCCGTCATGAGGGAAGCGCTTCACGTCGACGATGCCCCTGACCTTCGCCTCCGCCGCGCCGTGAGCGCGAGCATTGACGACCCGTGGCGTGAATCGTTCCGCATCACGTATGAGGATCGGACGGTGACGTCCGAGGTCGAGGTCTGCATGACGTCCTCGAACGAACTCAAGGCGGAGTTCGCGAAGCAGCACACCTGGAAGATGGACTGCGCCGTTCGGCTGAGCGAAGTCGCGCTGGCCCCGAAGCTGGCGGAGATCCTGGTCCTGGACGGAATTGAGTCGCTGAAATTCAACGTTCTCCTGAACCGGAAAGTGACGGAGCTGACGTTGGCCGTCACCGGCGAAGCCGAGATCACCATCGACGACCGGAAAGAGAAGACGAAACTCGTCGAACTCTCCGCCCCCGGGGAGAAGGAGACCGTTCGCTACTGGGTCAGCCCGGAGCGCGGCCTCCTCCAGTTCTCGGCCGGCAAGGACAAGCTCGCCCTTCGCGTGCCCGCCGAGACGGCGAAGAAGGCCCTCGCCGAGCTTCAGAGGAAGGCAGAGGAAGAACGCAGGGCGGTGGAGGAGGAGGCGCGCGACCCGAAGAAGAAGCCGCAGGCGGGACGGCTCCTGCACGTCCGCATGACCGCCGGGCCCAAGGAGGACGACGTCGTCACCAGGATCGAGGATCGCGAGTCGAAGGACCCGGCGGACGCTGAGAAGGTGCTGGCAGACACGATCAGCGCCTTTAAGGAGGCGGGCGACGACTTCACCGTCGTCGTCGATGTCGACCCGAAGGTGCCCTGGAAGCGCGTGGTGGCGGTGATGGACGCCTGCAAGAAGCACGGCGTCACGAAGGTCCAGCTCGCCGCGCCCATGCCGGGCCGGACGCCCGAGTTGCCGGAAATGCCCGTCTTCGAATCGTCCTGGAGCCAGCTCAACTTCGAGGGCGTCCACGAGGGCGACTGGGTCGAGTACGAGGACGGCGGCCGCCGCGAGCGGGTCGTCCTGCTCAAGACCACCGGGAAGACGGTCTGGATCGAGACGAACGCGGCCCCGATTCCGTCGGAGCACGTCTTCGTCGTCGAACTCGACGCCGCGACGCGGAAGGCCCTTCGCGCCTGGCGCGGTGACCCCGGCGGCGAGGGCGCCCCGATCAAGCTCCAGGCGTCGAGCAAGGAGGAGTGGACCGAAGAGGAGAAGAAGGAGTTCGAGGCCTCCAGGCCGAAGTTCTCCAATCGCACCGGAAGCGTCGCGCGAGAGAAGCTGAAGGTGGGCGACAGGGAGCTCGACTGCGAACGGGTTGTCCAGGACCAGGACGTCGAGGAGAAGAACTCGTACTCCCCCGGGAGTTCGAAGTACCACGACCGGTGGACGACCTGGTACAGCGAGGAGGTCCCTCCGTTCCGCAAGTCGCCCGGTGCCGCATGGGCCGCCGAAATCAAGTGGGCGGACGCTCCCCCGCAGGGCAAGGGCGGGGAGGTCCGAATGACGCGCACGGACGAAATGGGGAAAGTCCGCTGGGAGACGAAGCTGGCCGCATGGGGGCACGACGGAAAGGCGTCGCTGAAGGTGAAGGAATTCGAGGAGGCGCGGTAGCCGGAGCGCTCGTCAAGTCGCAGGCGGGGTGGGGCGGGTGGGAAGGCAAGGCGGGAGCGAGGGGCGAACCCTCGCGGCCGCTCATACCGCCGCGCCTTCTTCTGTGCCGCGATATCGAGCTTCACCATTGCCTGCACAACCCGCGACTTCCAGGCTTCCGTCCTCCGCCAAGCCGATCAGCCACGCGGCCGGTGAAACTCCCGCGTCGTGGAGGTTCCGGTGGGGCGGTTCTTCGAAGCGGGGTAGGGAGCTTCGACCGGCTTGGTTCATGACCCTGCCCTCAGGTTCCCCTTGTCTCGAAACCAATCCGTCAGAGGCCCCATTCCGTGGAGCACAAAGAGGCCACCCGCGGCCGACACGAAACCGAAAACGACGAGCGTCCAGACGGGACACCCGAGCGAGACCAGGTCGTGACAGTCTCCAGTCCCCCAGAAGGAGCCCGCGCCGAGGTAAACGCCGTTCGCGAGCAGGCAGAAGCCTGCGAAGAACCGCGCCACGTGTTTCTTGCTGCGGCTCAATGAACCAGGGAGCGCCAGCACAACCAGAGGCAGCGTGGCGCCGACGATCGGCCCGGCCCAGGCAACCACCAGCGGATGTCGTCCGCCGGAGACGTCGGTTCGCGAGAAACCGAGCAGCGGAAGTTCGATCCTCACGATCCGGCCACCCGTTCCCACTGCACCAAGGCAGTGGCCTGCCTCGTGAACGGCCATCATCGCGTACCACGACGCAAGGAGCGTCATGGTGCCGACCAGGACTTGAGTCGCTCGGTTCGAGGGAATCGGAAACGTCCCGAGGGGGGTGGCGGAAAGAACAAGTCGGTCACCATCCTACTTCAGCACCAACCCCTAGAAGTCGTCGTACTTCGTCCTCGGCTGTGTGGTCGCCGGGCCGGCGACCTCGGTCGCGGAGTTCATGAACCGCTATCGGGGCTCTGTCGGCTCGAGGAACCACAGGCGCCCGTCGAAGCGGCTCACCTGCAGGGGAGCTCCCTTGCGCAGAAGCTCGACGACCTCGCCGAAGGAGCGTTCGCGGACGGTCAGGTCGAAACGAGCCGACCGGCGCCACGTCACGGGGTCGATGACGACCTCCGCGCCGACGGCATCGCCCAGCTGCCGCGCGACGTCGCGTATGGCGAGGCCCGTCCCACCGACCCGGACTCGAGCCGACCAGAGATGATTATCCACGGCCGGCTCGCCGGCATCCTCCGCGCGGGACAGCAGGACGACCCGATTCTCGCAGGAGAGCACCAGTCCCCACTCCGCGGCCAGCCTCAGGAAGACGCTTTCCAGGTTCTCGTCCCGGCAGGAGAATGCCGCGACACGATCCGGGATCCCCGCACGGCGGGCCGCAGCGGCGATGACGACGTTGATCCGCGCTGCTTCCTGGATATCGTCCACGATGTCGTAAAGCGTCGCTGTCCTGCTCGGAAGCGAGACTCGCTCAGTCTCCAGCCGCCGCCGAATTTCCTCCGAGTCGCGGAGGTCGCGCACGAGCCTCTCGCAGGTCCGCGCGTCCCGGGCCAGCGGCGGAGGTCCCGGGCGATCCATGGTCCTGCGGGCCGCATGGACCCGGCCCTCGTCATCCACGTAGACATCGCGTTCGGGAAGGCACCGTCGCAGCGCCTCCAGCGCATCCACTTCTACCTGTTTCTGCGCCCAGTCCGCGGGGATCTCCTCAAACTCGTCCCAGTCCTGGCGACTGTCGAGGACGGGGCTCAACCCGGCCTCCGCGAGCAGGCGCACGGCCGTCTCCGGCCGGCGCAGGTCGCCGTTGGTGGCGCGGATGTGGACCGATTTCCACTTGGCCAGCGCGCGCGCTTCCCGATCCATGTAGTCCCCCAGCGGATACGCCGGCGCCCCCTCGTCCGGTCCACGGTCGGGCTCGACTCGATCCGTGTCGGTGCCGGCGCACCCGGCGAGGCAGAGGATGCCGATCCAGTTCAGCCGCTGGCGGAGGCTCATGCCAGGAGGATACCGCGGGCGCCATCCTGGAGTCGCGGCTTCCTGAACAGGCACGGCTCGTACCCGGTCCCGAACGGAACCGTGATCGAGATCTCGTCGCTGGACGAGTGGTGCTTGCCCGCCATCGCCTGGATCCGCTGCCCCATCAGCGTGAAGTCCACCACCTTCACCGACCCCGGCGGCCCGCCCGGCGACTCGTGCGGCAGCGCCGTCACGCGGTTCACGCGCGAGTTCGGGAAGATCGAGACGGAGAAGCGGGCGGCCTTGTCGCCGTCCTTGGTGTACCCGAGGAAGGGGAAGAGGCGGGGGGAGGGCTTCGCGGGCGTAGGGGCCTCCGGGATCTGGCTCGCAGCGGAAGCGTGGGTCAAGTCGATTCCCGGAACTCTGAATTAGGATTCTTCAAGCGATCGTCAGCATGCTCGGTCGAAATCTAGCTTGTCCGAAAGCAGGTACTCCTCCGCGCTCGCTTCATCGTAGGTCCAGGCGCGACTCGCATTCGGCCTAATCGAAAAGCGCGCTGGCAGTGGGAACTTGGCCAGCCACTGACCGATGAACTTGTCGATTTCTTCTTGAGTCTTCTGGTCGGGACTGGAGTCTAAGAAGAAGTAAAAGGTCAGCGTTGTGCTCGGTGCGGCCCAGTCCGGTTCCGCACGGACGCGTACCTCGGAGATCAGTCCCAGTACAGTCGCTTCGGGGGTATTCTTGCTGTTCACCTTTGCCAAATGGGTGCGCAAGTTGTCCAACCACTTGTTGAACTCATCCGGCAAAGCAACTCGTGAACTCTTGTGCGCAAGCGCGTCGGCAATTCTCCTGCCTTCGTTGTGCGTCGACCAGCCCTGAGTCCGCTTCCAGCTAGCGAGAACTTCCTTCGTAACGGTCATCACGCGTTCAAGATCGGCGTAGAGGAACTGTCCATCCAGCGTTGGGACAACAAGGTAGCGCGATACCCAGCCCTTCCTAACGAGCGGCAGGTTCCTATCGTCTTTGAGGTCGACCAACGGACAGACCTCTATCCAGCACCTGCTCGGATCGTTACTCCGCTGGATATCGCATGTGTGAGTCCGCACCATGAAACCGCGCACAGTGTCTTCTTGAAGGTCGCTGATCTCTTCCGGTTCCTTTGGTTCTCCGCACTTCTCCGGAGGGACGCGATAGACAAACGTCATTTCGCCGACGACGCAGTCGCCCTGACGCCATTCGGCAAGCAGACTTGCTTGTTCGTCATTCGCCACGCCGTATTCGGGAGCGTTTCACCCGCCTCGACGTGACTTGTGGCTTGATGTCCGGTTCGACCTCCGCGCTGGCGACCCAGAGGGGTTTGGTTGGCAACCTTCTAGCGCGCGCTTCAGCCGAGAGTTCTCCAAGCTGGGGACGCTGCAATGGTTGTCTAGCGGAGAGGAGAACTAGCCGGGCCTCCTCAAGCTGTCCGGCGATCAGAAGATCGAATGGAGTGCGACCCTGACCAGCGTGCGAGAAGAGCGCCGCACGATTTGCGGCCGCAGTCCCCAGATCCGCTTCCTCGAGAACAGACGAAATTCGCCCCACGAGTTCTTCATGTGTTGCTGTCAGGCTGCAACCGCTTGCCCAGAAGTGCACCGTTCGTCTGGAAACTCCAAACATGTAGGCAAGCTGGTCCCAATTCAGGCCTGTAAGTCGTCGGAGGCGCTGGAGTCGTCTGCCCGCCGTCATTTGTGCCGGCGCGAATCCCGCGGCTCCGGTGGTCACCCTATAAACAGGAACCAACTCCTCATCCGAGACGCTCCCTGAGGTCCCCCCTGCCAGAAGCGCCACCAGACTCAGCAAGGGAACCATCAGGTGTACCCCAGCCCTACCCAGCATTGGAGCGCCGGCAGAAGTTGACTCGCATGGGCGGAACGGTGAGAGGACTTGGGGCTGCACGGCTACCCTCCGAAGGTTTTCAAGAATTCAGGTGTTACTGCCCACCTGAATACCGCGTAGATTCGCTCCGCAAAGCGCTTCGCATCGCCGACAACCTGCGCGGCGGTGAACGGCGTTGGCTTGCGGGACGACATGTCAAAATCCAGTATCCAACTGGGCCGGTCGACGGGTTCGAGTGCTGCGGGATCAAGAGTTGCGTTCGGAGGCAGTTGGCCCGACTTTAGGAGAAGCTGATCATCGCCTAAAATGAACAGCGCCTCTCCAATGACGTGTTGTGCACTCAGTCTTAGTGGAGTCCCGCAGAGTCCCTGAATCTCGGACGTAAACAAGCGAACTGAGTCTTCAATCGGACGGTCATCCAGGCGATCGATGTACCTCACTCCCAACCTGTCGACTTGGTCCGGTCGAATGTGAGTAGCGAGCGCTTCTACGACGACGCCAAGACGACGGAGGAGATCCGACCTGCTCGTATACCGGGTGGTCTCAATTGCGACGAAGTTTGACGTCAGCGTGACTCTCCATTCGCCCTTCGCATCGCTGAATCGCCAGTGGCTCTGGGATTGTCCGGCAGTCAGTTGCGGGGAAGTGAGCAAAATACCTCCCGGTCTCTCTTGTCGAAGCACCGGGTATTCGGGTCGAAGGGCTTCTTGGAAACCTGCGATGAATCCTGGGGTCTCAACCGAGAGGATGAGTGGAAACCGGATCTGCACGATCACACGTGCAAGAGGCGCCTTCGGAAGTGGAACTTCCTCAGGGATTGGGCCGTTCAGGGGGTTCTGGTCCATATGTGAATGGTACCGCCTCCAGCTCTACAAGTGAAGAGAAATGTGAAGCAGAGTGTGAAGTGAAATCCGAAGTTGCTCTAGTCGTCTTATCGTAACTACTTGTAGCAATTTATCTTGCGATTGTTTCATCCTATCGAACAAGAAGCCCCTTTATGTTGTAGTACTTCGCCTCCGGGTGATGAGCCACGATTGCGCACGTGCTCTGCTCCGGCACGATCTGGAACGCGCTCGTCAGCGAGCAGGCGATCGCCTTCTCCGCGTCCAGCAGGTCGAAGACCTTCGCGTTGTCGGCGAGGTCCGGGCACGCGGGATACCCCGGCGAGTACCGCTTCCCGCCGCCGTGCTGCATCCCGAACTCGGCCTTCATGCGGCGATGGAGCCACTCGGCCATCGCCTCGGCGGTTTCGACCGCGAGACCGTGGAGGTAGTAGCTCTTGGAGTACTCGCCCTTCGCGTTCAGCGCGTCGCAGAGCTCCGTCGCCCTCGCGCCGACCGTGACGCACTGGAGCCCGACGACGTCCAGCTTGTCGGGATCCCAGTAGTCCACCAGGCACAACCGCTCGCCGTCCGGCTGCCGCGGCCAGTCGAACCGGCACCGCTCCTTCTTCGGGTCCTCGGGGTCGAACACGAAGAGCTGCGAGTCGCGGACCTGGCACGGGAAGAACCCGTAGACCGCGCGCGGCTGGAACCAGTGCTCGCGCAGCGCTTCTTCCTCCATCTTCTTCAGAAGCGGCTCGAATTCCTCCTTGATGACGCCGGCGACGTCCTTGGCGGACTTGCCGTGGCCGCCCCAGCTCATGCGGAAGAGGCTCTTGCGGTCGATGAGGGGGAAGATTTCGCGGAGGTCGATGTGGGGGACGGTGCGGGGGCCCCAGAACGGGGGGACGGGGATGTGGGGGGCGGGCTTGACGGCGCGCGGGGCGCTGGAGGCGGCGGTGTTGACCTCGGGCGCGGGACCGCGGCCGGCCTCGAGGTCGAGGAGCGACCGGACTTCCTTGTGGTTCCGCTCGACCCGCTCCTTCTTCTTTTCGGGGATCACCAGGTCGTTCATGGCGTCGAGGCCGGTGAACGCGTCGGTGCAGTAGAAGACGCCGGAGTCGTAGAAGCGGCCGTCCTCGAGGACGCAGGCCTTCTTGCCGAAGCGGCCGTTGATGGCGGCGCCGCCGATGATGACGGGGATGTGGAGGCCGTGCTTGTCGAGTTCCTGGACGCAGTAGGGCATTTGCTTGGAAGTGCTGACGAGCAGGGCTGACAACCCGATGGCGTTGGCGTTCGTTTCCTTCGCCTTGGCGATGAAGTTCTGCACGGGGACCTGTTTGCCGAGGTCGTGCACGGTGTAGCCGTTGTTGGTGAGGATCGTCTTCACGAGGTTCTTGCCGATGTCGTGGACGTCGCCGTAGACGGTGCCGAGGACGATGGTGCCCTTGGTGTACGTGTCGGACTTGTCCATGAACTTCTCGAGGTACGCGACGGACTTCTTCATCACCTCGGCGCTCTGCAGCACGAACGGCAGGATGAGTTCGCCGGTGGCCATGCGGTCGCCGACTTCCTTCATGGCGCCGAGCAGCACCTCGTTGATCACGCCCACCGGCGAGTATTTCTTCAGCGCCTCGTCGAGAAGCGCTTCCAGCCCGTCGTGGATGCGGTTGAGGATATTGAAGTGCAGCTGTTCCTCGACGGTGAGGGTGTGGGTCGGCTTGGGCGCGGACTTCTTTTTCGACTTCGTCTTCTCGAAGTATTCGATGAACTTCGCGAGGGCGTCGGGGTAGCGGTTGAAGACGAGGTTCTCGGCGAGCTCGCGCTCGTTCTCGGGGATCGACGGGTACGGGAGGATTTCGTTGGGGTGGACGATGGCGATGTCGAGCCCGGCGTGGACGCAGTGCGTGAGGAAGACGGAGTTCAGGACGGCGCGGGCGTGCGGCGCCAGGCCGAACGAGACGTTCGAGACGCCGAGGCCGGTGAGCGCGCCCGGCAGCTTGTCCTTGATCTTGCGGATCGCCTCGATCGTCGCGGTCGCGCTGTCGATGTACTCGGGGGAGCCCGTCGCCAGCGTGAACGTCAGGCAGTCGAAGATCAGCGCCTCCGGCGGCACGCCGTGGTCGTCGCGCGCCATGTCGCACATCCGCCGCGCGACGTCGAACTTCCGGTCCGCCGTGAGCGCCATCCCCTGCTCGTCGATCGTCATCGCGATCGTCGCCGCGCCGTACTCCTTCACCATCGGCATCACGCGGTCCCAGCGCTCGTGCCCCTTCTCGAGGTTCACCGAGTTTACGATCACGCGGCCCGGGTAGATCTTCATCGCCTCGTTGATCACGTCGTACTCCGTCGAGTCGATCACGATCGGCGCGTCCACGGCGTGGGCGAGTTTCCTGAGAAGCGTCGTCATCTGGTGCTTCTCGTCGTCGCGTTCGTTGAGCGCGACGCAGACGTCGAGCGCGTGGCTGCCGCCCTCGACCTGGGCGCGGGCGATCTGGATGATCGACGCCCAGTCGTCCTTGATCAGCAGTTCCTTCAGCTTGCGCGAGCCCTGCGCGTTGACGCGCTCGCCGATGAGCATCGGCTTGGGGTACTGGTGAAGCGGCACGGACTTCATCATCGAGCTGATCGCCGGCTCGTACGGCACGGTGCGGGCCAGCGGCTTCAGCCCCTTCACGCGCTCGGCGAGCCGCTTGATGTGCTCGTACGTCGTGCCGCAGCAACCCCCCGCGAGGGAGATGCCGCGGCTCTTCACGAACTCTTCCATCGCCGCCGCGAATGCCTCGGGCCCGAGCGGGTAGACCGCGTCGCCCGTGCCTTCGTTGAGCGGGATGCCGGCGTTGGGCATGACGGAGATCGGGAGCGGCGACTTCTCGCAGAGGTACGCGACCGAATCGCGCATTTCCTCGGGGCCTGTCGAGCAGTTGAGGCCGACGATGTCCGCGCCGAGGGAGAGGATCGTGGTCAGCGAAGCGCCGATGTCCGTCCCGAGCAGCATGCGCCCGGTGCGGTCGAGCGTCACTTGCGCCATGATCGGGAGCTTGCGGCCGGCTTCCTTCGCCCACTTGCGGATCGCGAAGATCTGCGCCTTCACCTCGAGGATGTCCTGCGATGTCTCGATCAGGAACGCGTCCACGCCTCCGTCGGCGAGGCCGCGCACCTGCGGCAGGAACGCTTCCACGATCTTGTCGAACGCGATGTTGCCGAGCGAAGGGTCCTCCGACGACGGCAGGAACCCCGTCGGGCCGATCGAGCCTGCCACGAACTTCGGTTCCCCCGGCTTCTCGAACCGGGCGCACGCCGCCCGCGCCAGCTTCGCCGCCGTCACGTTCTGGTCGTACGTCCGCTCGCCCTGCTTGTACTCGTCCATCTTGAACCAGTTCGACCCGAACGTGTTCGTCTCGACCCCGTCGGCGCCCGCCTCGAGGTACTTCTCGTGGATCTCCTGGATCACTCCCGGCTTCGTCTGGCAGAGCCAGTCGTTGCACCCTTCCATCGCCTGCCCGCCGAAGTCCGCCGCCTTGAACTTGTAGCGCTGCAGCGTCGTCCCCATCGCGCCGTCCCAGATGAGGACGCGCGTGCGGAGGGTTTCGAGCAGGGAGGGGCGGGGGAGGGACACGGCTGGGTTAGAACTCCTGTTTGCGTGGGGGGAAACGACAACTTCAACCGTTCAACGACAAGGAAACGGAGAACTTCAAGGGTCAACTTCAAGCCGTGTCTCCGCGGCCTTGAAGTTGGATATTGGAGTTCTCCCTTTGCTTGAAGTTGAGACGTTGAAGTTGCTTCTTCTTCCTATCCGGCCTTCAGCCCCAAATGGTCCAGCCTGCAGAACCGCGACATCTCGTACAGCGCCCGCAACACATCCTCCGCCTGCTGCGGCGTCAGACCGGCCAGCCCGCAGGCCGGCGTGAAGAACGAGTGCTCCAGGACCTTCTTCTTGTCGCCCAGCGGCGCGATCGCCGCCAGGAACTCCTTGAGGATCGCCCGCGAGTGCCCCAGCGGCACGGCGCGGTCGGTCGGGACGATCCCCCAGCCGATCCAGCCGCCTCCCGCGACGTGCGCCGCGAGCGGCTTCTCGAATTCGGCCACCCACGCTTTCACGCCGCCGGAAACGTCGGGGTTGACGAAGTCGGGCTTGAGCGCGAGCACGTCCGCCCACGCTCCCTTGCCGCAGCAGTGGAAGCCGACCACCGCCCCCGCCGCGCGAATCTCGGCCACCATCCGCGCCGCGGCGTCCCGGTCCACCGCTTCCAGCGGCCCCGTCCACGACGGCTCGTCGACGGCGATCACCGCCTGCTTCCCGGCCATGCGGATCTGCGCCGCCTGCCACCGCGCGTGCGTCGAGACCTTCGTCGCCAGCGTCGCGAAGTTCCCCTTCCCGGCCTCGGCCAGGCACCGAGGCCCGGCGACCTGGCCCTTCACCCACGGCGAGCCCGAGGCGTCGAGGCGCTTGAGCAGTTCGTAGAACCCGGGCAGGGTCGTGGCGGACGGCGGCGCCAGCGCCTGGTCGAGCATCGACTCGCCCTTGAGCTGGGGCCAGAAGGGGAAGTCGTGGAAGCGTTCGCGCACGAATTCCGCCGCGTCGGCCGCGCTGGTGTGGAAGGTGGAGCCGACGCCGGTGAAGCGGGAGAGGGGAAGGGGGAGCGAGGGGGCGGGTGAAGTCTGGCTGAAGGGAGGGCTCCTGTGGCGTTCCGGTGAGGGGCGAATGATAGGGGAGGGGGCGGGGAGGCGCAATCCGGAAAATCGGGCTTGACCGGGGGGTGGGGGGAGGCGTAGGCTGTGAAAGTTAGCGGAAGGAAACAAAACAGGTGCGGCCCGCCCGGCGCGCCTTTTTCAGGGTCCGAAAAGTTAGTCAAAGGAAACTTCAAGTGCCCACCCGACTCACCGCCAGCCAGGAAAATTACCTCGAACATATCTTCCGCCTCGGCCGCAGCTCCCCGGTCCGCGTCCGCGACCTCGCCGCCGCCGCCGGCGTCCGCCTCCCCAGCGTCTCCAAGGCCATCGGCCGTCTCGTCGACGCCGGCCTCGCCCGCCACGAAGCCTACGGCCGCGTCGAGATCACCGAGAAAGGACTGAAAGCCGCCAGCCTCGTCGCCCGCCGCGACGAGTGCCTCACCCGCCTCCTCGTCGACGTCCTCGCCATGCCCGCTTCCCGCGCCGCCGCCGAGGTCTGCCGGCTGGAGCATTCGGTCGGCGCGGACGTGCTGGCGCGGCTAGAGATCCTGGCCGACATCGCGCTGGAGCCCGGCTCCGCGCCGTGGCGCCGCCGGCTCGGACGCGCCCTCGCCCGGCTCCCGGAGCGCCCCGAGGACGCCGAGGAAGTCCGCGTCGGCGCCGCCACCGTCCACGCGGGGCAGGGAAGGGTGAGGAGATAACCATGGCCACCACGAACCTCCCGGACCACGACCACGCCCAGCGCTCGCTTCCCGAAGTCCACGGCTCCGTCCCCATCCCGAAACACGGCCACTGGCTCCGGCGGCTCTTCGCGTTCTCCGGCCCCGCCTACCTGGTCAGCGTCGGCTACATGGACCCCGGCAACTGGGCGACGGACATCGCCGGCGGCGCTTCGTTCGGGTACCAGCTCGTCTGGGTGCTCTTGATGTCGAACCTCATGGCGGTGCTGCTCCAGACGCTGTCGGCGCGCCTGGGCATCGTGACGGGGAAGGACCTCGCGCAGGCGTGCCGCGACTACTACCCGTCCTTTGCGGTGTGGCCGCTCTGGATCCTGTGCGAGGTCGCGATCGTCGCGTGCGACCTCGCGGAGGTCCTGGGCGCGGCGATCGGGCTGAAGCTGCTGTTCGGGGTGCCGCTGCTTGCGGGCGTGCTCATCACGTCGTTCGACGTCCTGCTCCTCCTCGCGCTGTCGCGGCTCGGGATGCGGCGCATGGAAGCGTTCATCATCGTGCTGGTCGCGACCGTCGGCGCCTGCTTCGCGATCGAGATCCTCCTGTCGAAGCCCGACATCGCCGCCGTCCTGAGCTGCGTCATCCCCCGCGACGGCACCGGCGCGCCGAGCCTGTTCGGCCACGCTCCCGGCGGCGGCGCCACGGTCCTCGGCCTCCACGGCCAGTCCCTCTACGTCGCGGTCGGCATCCTCGGCGCCACCGTCATGCCCCACAACCTCTACCTCCATTCCGCCCTCGTCCAGACCCGGGCGGTCGGCCACACCGTCGAGGGCAAGCGCACCGCCTGCCGCATGAACTTCATCGACTCCGTCGTCGCGCTCAACGCCGCCCTCTTCGTCAACGCCGCCATCCTCGTCCTCGCCGGCGCCGCCTTCCACAAGTCCGGCCACGCCGACGTGGCGTCGCTGGAAGAAGCGCACCGCCTGCTCGCGCCTCTCCTCGGCACCGCGGTCGCCCCCGTGCTGTTCGCCCTCGCGCTGCTGTGCGCCGGGCAGTCGTCGACGATCACCGGCACGCTGGCCGGCCAGATCGTCATGGAGGGGTTCCTCAAGTGGCGCATCCGCCCCTGGCTGCGTCGCCTCATCAGCCGCTCGCTCGCGATCGTCCCCGCCGCGCTCGTCATCCTGCTCAAGGGCGAGTCCGCGGTCGACGCCCTTCTCGTCCTCTCGCAGGTCGTGCTGTCGCTCCAGCTGTCGTTCGCCGTGATCCCGCTGATTTCGTTCACGAGCGACCGGAAGCGGATGGGGGAGTTCGTGAACCGCCCGTGGGTGACGGTGCTGGCGGTGCTGGTGGCGGCGATCATCGTGGGGCTGAACCTGAAGCTGGCGACGGAGACGGTCAGCGCGTGGCTCGCGGCGTCGAGCTCGACGTGGCTGCGCGTGGCGGTGCTGCCGGTCGGCGCGGCCCTCGCCCTGCTGCTTGCCTTCGTGACGCTGGCCCCGTTCCTCAAGCGGTTCATCCCGGCGCTGGCGGGGCATCCCGAGGAGCCTTCCGCGCCGACGGTCCCGATGGTCGCGGGGATCCCGCCGATGCCGGCGGAGCCGCGCGCCGTGCGGCGCCGCGTCGCGGCGGCGCTCGAGCTGGGGCCGGCGGACACGGAGGTGCTGCGGGAAGTGCTCGCGATGGCGGCCGACGGGGCGGAGCTCGTCCTGCTTCACGTCGCCGAGAGCGCGGGGAGCCGGTATCACGGGGCGCTTTCGCTCGACCAGGAGATCCGGGACGACGAAGCGGCGCTCCGGATCGTCGCCGAGCAGTGCCGGGAGCGGGGCGCGGTCGTGACGACGATGCTCGGGCATGGCGACCCGGCGAAGGAACTCGCCCGCCTCGTGAATGAGAGCGGCGCCGATCTCCTCGTGACCGGCTCGCACGGCCACCGCCTGCTCGGAGACCTGCTCTTCGGCGCCACCGCGTCCGACCTGCGGCACAAGGTCAAGGTGCCCGTCCTGACCGTCCCGAGCGCCCCGAAGAAAGAGTAGTCCCGCGCCGCCGCCTTTTCCGCCCATCGCCGCGGGCTCTTCTCTTATCATCGGGAGCGTGAAGCGCTTCTCCATCCTCGCCGCCTGCGTCCTCGCCGTCCCGCTCGCGCTGTCGTCGTGCGGCCCGTCGCGGCCTCCCGGCAAGCCGGTGGTGGCGTGCACGAACCCGGTGCTGGCGGACTTCGTGCGGACGGTGGCGGGGTCGCACGTGGACGTGAAGACGCTGGCGAACCCGCTGGACGACGTGCACCGGGTGGCGTCGACGCCGGAGCTGGTCCGGGCGGTGGGGGAGTCGTGGGCGGTGTTCGAGAACGGGCTCGGCCTGGAGCCGTGGCTGGATGACATCGTGAAGGCGGCGCCCGGGGAGCATCCGCGGTGGGTGGCGACGAAGGGGGTCACGCCGATCATGCGCGACGACGGGTCTCCGGACCCGCACGCGTGGCTCGATCCGCGGCGTGCGGCGACGTACGTCGAGAACGCGCGGGACATGCTCATCTCCGTCGATCCCGATCACGAATCCGACTTCCGCTCGAGCGCCGACGCGCTGCTTGAGACGATCAAGGGCGTCGATGCGTACGTCACCTCCGAGGTCGAACAGATCGCCACCGTTCGCCGGCGGATCTTCACGCCGCACGATTCCCTCCGGTATTTCGCCGCGCGCTACGGGTTCGAGACCCGGGCGATGGCGCCGCTCGGCATCACGCCGACCTCCGAGCAGAATGAGGCCTCCAGCGCCTGGCTCCTGAAGGACCGGACGCCGGCGATGTTCACCGAGGCGGGACGCGACGAGGAGGCGATCCGCGCGCTCTCCTTCAAGAACGGCCGCAAGGTGGTCGGGCCGCTCTGGACGGACACGCTCGACGCGCCCGGGAAGCCGGAGGGGAGCTACGCGGGCGCCATGAGGAAGACCATCTCCCTTCTCGTCGAGGGGCTCCGCTAGGCCCGCCATGAGCCGCCTCCGCCAGCGCTTCTACGTCTCCCCCCTCGTTCTCCACAAGGACCACCACCGTCCCGTCGTGGACCTTTACGACGCCGCGTGGACCTGGCTGGCGGACCTCGGCAACAAGCGGCTCGTGCAGGTGTTCGCGAAACCGCAGACGGTCGCGAAGCTCGACCGGGACCGGCGCCTGCAGGCGCTGGCCGGCGAGCCGTTCGAGCTCCTGCAGGAACTCACCCACCGCGAAGGCGGCGCGGAGCTGCTCCGCGAGTCCCTCGCGCGCCGGCCGGACCTGCTGGAGGCCGTGCGGGAAGCGCTCGCCGCGGCGCCGCCCCGTGCCCCGTACGTTCCGCCCGCCGACCGTGCCCCGCAACCGCCGGCCTGAACCAAGGAGATTTCCATGCGTTCCCTGCTGCTCGCCGCCCTGCTCGCGCTTCCCGCCCTCGCGGACGACACGATCGTGGTCACGGGCCACGGCGAGGCCAAGGTCCGACCCGACCGCGTCGAGTTCCGCTTCGCCGTCGCCGCCCGCGCCGAAAAAGCCGCCGATGCGGTGACGAAAATCGGCGAGAAGGCCGGCAAGGTGAAGGACGCGCTTCTCGCCGCCGCCAAGGAGCGCAAGCTCGAGGGGCTGACGGTGCAGGAAGGAGGACTCGAGTTCCACAGCCCGCCGGGGAACGAAGAAGCGATGGCGGTGATGGGGGGAGGCGGGGCGGCGGAGGGGGGCGGGGAAGTGATGCTGGAGAAGATCCTGACGATGGCGGTGGACGGGATCGACAAGATGAAGGACACGGACGTGGCGGAGCACGTGGCGACCATCGTCGATGCGGCGGTTTCGGCGGGCGCCAACTACTCGGGCGGGCTGCAGTGGGACTGGACCGGCCGCGGGCCGGTGCCGGCGAGCGTCGTCTTCCGCATGTCGGACCCTCAGGCCGCGCTCGCCAAGGCGTGGGACGCGGCGGCGGAGGATGCGAAGAAGCGGGCGGCGGAGATTGCGAAGCGGTTCGGGCGGGAGGTGGGGGCGGTGGCGAAGGTCGAGGAGGAGAGCACGGCGGGGTCGCAGCCGGAGGGGCAGCCGCTGCCGGCCGGGCAGGCGGGGAGCCACGACTCGACGTTCAGCGGCATGGGCGAGGCGAAGATCACGGCCGACCTGCGCGTGGAGTTCAAGCTGAAGTAGCGCGGGCTACTTCACCGGCCGGACGAGGGCGACTTCCTTCTTCCCGGACACGAGGAACAGCCGGGCGGAGGCCAGCGCAGGGTCGTCGGACTTCTGGAGCTTTCCTTTCCCGGACGCGTCCGCGGCGAGATGCGTCGAGCCTCCGGACGTCCACGCGAGCACGACGGCCCCGGCGTCGGTGACGCCGACCTTGGGGTAGTCGCCCATCGCGAGGCCGGTGTCGACCGTGCCGCCGGGGGAAAACCGGGCCGCACCGTCGCGCGAGAACGCCCACCGCAGATTCTCCTCGTACCGCCACGCGACCGCGACGGTCTTGCCGTCCGGCGAAACGCCGATCGACGGGCCCGCCATCGGGCACCCCGCCATCTTCCAGCCGTCCGTGGAAACCTGCCCGCGCGACCACGTCTTCCCCGCGTCCTTCGTCACGAACACCCCGATCTCGCGGACGTCCTTCAGCGCCGTGCGGCACGCGAGGAAGATCCGGCCCGAGGCGTCGCGCGTCATCGAGAACGCGCAGCACGGGCAGATCTTCACGTCCGCGTTGACCTTCACGTTCTTCGACCACGCGCCCTTCGACCACGTCGCCGCGTACGCCTCTCCCTCGACCGCTCCCTTCTTCTCGTCGCGTCCGTCCACCCACGCCGCCACGAGGTTCCCCTTGCCGTCCCCCGCGATCGCCGGCACGTCGATCCCTCCCTTGCTTCCCGCGTCGCGCGGCGCCGTCGCCTCCCAGGACTTCCCGCCGTCCGTCGTCACCGCCGCCCCGAACGTTCCCTTCCCCTGCCACACGCACCCCAGCACCCCGTCCCCCGCGTCCCCGAGCCGCGGCCCGCGCTCGCCCCGGTACTCGCAGTCGTCCCCGACCTTCACCGCATCCCCCCACGCCGCGCCGTCGTCGCTTCGCCGGTACCACACCGCATTGCCGTCCCCGTACACCGCGTGAAGCGCGCCCTTCGCGTCGGCGATCACGCAGGGATTCGCGCCGCCTCCCGGGAGGTCGAGAGTGCGGAAGGGCTGCTGAGCGGAGGCGGTGGCGGCCAGGGCGAGGACGGCGATGGCGGTGGCGATTTTCATGGGGGCATTCTGCGGAAACAGAGCGGGCCGCGGCAAGCGCCGCGGCCCGGGAATCGCGAATAAACGGGGCAGCCCGTCACTCCGTGCTCGGCGGCGCCGCCCAGCTCGTGGCGCCCAGGAAGGTATCCGCGGCTGCGAAGAAGGGCGACGCGGCGTCCATGCAGTCGACTCTTCCCTGGAAGAACAGGATGTTGATGTCCTCGCCGTTGTGGTTGGCGACCTCATCCGCGGCGATCGGCATGTCCGCCGGGGCGTTCGCGCCGATCCCGACCGCCGGGATCGTGTACGGGATTCCGGTCGGGGGAGTCCACGTCGCGCCGGTCGCCAGCACGCCCTGGTAGTGCGTGCCCGGAACCCGGCGCCCCTTCACGGAACACCGGAACAAGTTGCCGTCCTGGGCCAGGCTCTGACCCCACAGCAGCCCGAACCAGGTCGCGGCGCCGCACGTCGGGTAGGAGTCGTTCTTGGTGTGGTAGAGCATGGTGTACAACCCGATGGCCTTCAGGTTGTTCATGCAGTCCTTCTTCTTGGCGGCTTTCTTCGCGCCCATCAGCGCCGGCAGCAGAAGGCCTGCCAGGATGCCGATGATGGCGATGACGACCAGAAGTTCGATGAGGGTGAAACCGCGCCTTCGCATGGCAGGCTCCTGTAGCTGGATGACGTCCGGGTTCTCGGCGCCGGAACGACGGTTCCGGCAAATCACGTCGTGCGAACCGGGGCGCGGGACAAAGGTGTCCCTCGTGCGCGTCACAGGAGACCTGGGATGCCGGCCGGCCGGTCGGGGCGGCCACTCGGAAGTCATGATGGCATGGATGATGGCGCTTGCGAGCGTGGCGATCAGGGTCTCGGGACGGTTCCGTTGCGTTCCCGGTTCACTTCGGTCGGCGGGGCCGGGTCTCCTTTCGGCATTCGCGAAAATTCGCAGCCGCATTGTACGCGTTTCGCGGCCCCGCCGTCTCCCGCAATGTGGCCTAAGACCTTGGCGCGTCGATCTTTCGGCTCTCCTCGCCCGGCTTCACCGGACGCCGCCGAGCACCGCGGCCAGCAGCCGGTAGATCCGCTGCACGCTCTCGATCTTCACCCGCTCGTCCGGCGAATGCGCCCCCTCTATGTCCGGCCCGAACGAAATCGCGTCGAGGCCTTCGAAGCGTTCCTTGAGCGTGCCGCACTCCAGCCCCGCGTGCACCCCGACGACCTCCGGCGCGCGACCGAAGACCTTGGTGTACTGCTCCTTCACCACGCCCAGGATCGCACTCCCCGGGTCCGGCTTCCACCCCGGCGTCCTCCCGCCCTGCCGGCAGCGCACGCCGGACAGCCCGGCGATGCAGGCGTGCTGAAGCGCCATCTGGTCGAGCGCCGAGTTGACCGACGACCGGCTCGTGCAGCAGATTTCCGCCGTCTTCCCGCGCATCGTCACCACCGCGAGGTTCGTGCTCGACTCTACGAACCCCGGCACCGCCACCGACATCGCCACGACGCCGTGGGGAAGCGCCCCGAGCAGGTCGAGGAGACGGCGGGAGTCCGTTTCGGTCCAGGCGTCTTTCGGCGATGCATCGGAGAAGCGGATCTCGAGGGCGTCGTCGATCCCGGCGACTTCCTCGGCGCGGATCTTCGCGACTTCGGCCTCCGCGGCTTTCTTCAGCGCGGCGAGCCCCTTCGCAGGGACGGACACGATCGCCTTCGCCTCGCGGGGGATCGCGTTGCGCTTGTTCCCGCCCTCGACGGACGCGAGCCGCAAGCCGGTCTTTTTCGCGGCGGCGTGAAGGGCCCGGGCGAGGATGCGGATCGCGTTGCCGCGGTTCGTGTTGATCTCGAGTCCCGAGTGGCCGCCCTTAAGGCCGGTCACGAAGACCCCGAGGCCCTTCCAGCCGGCCGCCGGGCGCGACCGCGGCGCCTCGAAGTCGAGGAGCGTCTCCTGCATGCCGGCGCAGGAAATCGTGACGGTGCGGTCGTCCTCGCTGTCGATGTTGATGAGGATGCGGCCGGAGAAGAAGCCGGGCGCGACTTTCTGCGCGCCGGTCAGCCCGCGTTCCTCGTCGACGGTCAGGAGAATTTCGAGCGGGCCGTGCGCGACGGCGGGGTCCTCGGCCGCGGCGAGCGCGAGCGAGACGCCGATCGCGTTGTCCGCGCCGAGCGTCGTGCCGTCGGCGACGACCCACTCGCCCTTCACGCGGGGAATGATCGGGTCCTTCGTGAAGTCGTGGGACGAGGAAGCGTTCTTCTCGCAGACCATGTCGACGTGGCCCTGGAGGACGACCGCGGGCGACTTTTCGCGGCCCTTGGTTGCGGGGACGGAGATGAGCAGGTTGCCGACCTTGTCGCGCCTGGTTTTGTGCCCGAGCGATTTCGCGCGTTTCTCGAGCATTGCCATGACGGCGGTTTCGGCGCCGCTGCCGCGCGGGATGCGGTCGATTTCGGCGAAGAGTCGCCAGACGGCGGCGGGCTGGAGCTGAGCGTAGGTGTTGGTCATGGTGTGTTCCAAGGGTGGCGAAGCGGGGGATGATAAGCGGGGTGGGGGGTGGGCCGCCATGACTTGAGAGGTGGGGGGTGCATGACCGTGTTCGTCCGCTCCCATGGCGCTACGGCGGATCTTTTCCATCTTTTCGTATCCGGTGTGCCGAGGAAAGTCCGTTCCATCACGTGGACTGGGAGGTGTCCACCAGGCGAATTACCCGTTCAGCCTGTAGCGGAGCGAGCGTGCCCAGAAGCAATTCTGGACCACGAAGCCTCGCCGAGCAA
>CAZPWT010000066.1:0-71192 GCA_964590435.1 uncultured Planctomycetia bacterium | reverse complement strand
CCTCATTTCCGAGGGTGAGGCGGCTCCCGCGGGCTGGTCGCCCGCGGTCGATTCGTCTCTCAGAGAGGCCGATGTCGTGGAGGCTGTCGCACTTCACTAAATGCCGTATCCAGGTGTCTCAAAATCGTTGTCAACTACCGCTCCACCACATTCGCGACGATGATACCTTCCGGAAGCGACCCGACAGCGATGTCCTGCGAACGCACAAATGTCCCAACCCCATCTCCCGCGTTCAGGTAAATCGTGACCGTATCGATGAGCACGTTTGTCACGGCAACGTCGAGCCAACCGTCCAGGTTGAAGTCGCCCGCTTCCATGTTGTTGGGGTCCATTCCTCCGTTCGGCAGCCGAACCGGCGGCCCGTATGCCCCGGTCCCATCACCTAGAAAGAGGTACAAGCCGCCCATGCCGTATCGATCTTCCGCCATGATGTCAGGGTTGTGATCGTTGTTGAAGTCCCGCACCAACACCTTCGTAATGGTGGACATGAATTGCAGCGGCAAGCGGGTCTCCGCCGAGAAACCAGGGAGGCCATGCGAGACCAGCGTATCGGCTGGGTGCGGGCTGTGGCCTCCACCCGCAGAGCCGTCTCCAGGCTCGTATGGCAGGTACCAGTCGCCGCCTTCAGTCGTTCCACCGCCCGAGGGGCCATCACCGACGTCACCTCCCGAAGCCGGCGGTGGAGGAACCGCCACCACGAGGTTATTCGGAATGAAGTGTGCCAACACGACCAAGGCTCCACTCAGCACAATTGCCATCCAGCCGCGCATTCGGATCTCCTTGTCTGGATTTTCAGCCGTCGGGGAGTTGAGGCTGCAGACCCGCCGGTAAATCACCCGCGCTGCAAAAACGCCCCGGGGATGAGGGCCCCGGGGCCAGCGCGTTCCGCACAGGAGACGCGCTTCGGGTTCGTCGCCTGCTACGGGACCGTTACTCTTCCCACTGCAAAGTGCCGCAGGCTCTCGGGCTTGTAGTTGTTGTTGTAGTAGTTCCAGCTCGGGGGCGTGCCGGGGGCCTGGGTCTTGGTGCCGGTCATGCTCCAGGTGTAGCCCAGGTACTCGCCGTTGGCGTCGACGTAGACGCGCATGTAGCCGCGGCCGGCGCCGGACCATTCGGTCTGGGGGCTGCCCGGGCCGAGCTGGCCGGGGAGGAAGGAGCGGGTGTCGAGGGAGTGGCCGGAATTGGCGGAGTCGAAGACCTCGAGGTCGCGGTAACGGACGGTGACGCCGTTGTTCGTGAAGGTGTGGGTGTAGATGGGGCCGATCGAGTTGATGAAGCCGGTGTGGCCGGTGACGCTGGGGTAGCCCGAATTCGGGTCGTCGCGGTAGCTGAACGCGAAGGTATCGCCGGGCTGGATGTCGAAGACGCTGTTGACCCGCGCGAAGCCCCTGTTCGTCATGATGTCGTTGTAGAGGGTTTCGGCGTTGGCCCAGGTGGACCCGAACTTGGCCTTGATGGCGGCGTCATCCCATCCGTACGCGTGCCGGAACTGGATCAGGACGTGCTGGTTGCACAGCGTGCGGTTCTCCGTGAACGGATTCCCGTCCTGGGCGAAGAGGATGGTTCTCTCGCTCAGGTAGCTGTTGAGCGGCTTGCCGGCCGCGTTCGTGGTGAGGCCAGCGAGCGTCTGGTTGCGAAGCTCGTCGGTGAGCGTCGAGCACCAGCTGAGGTGCGTCGGCGTGGTACCGTCGGCGCGGGCTGGCGTCGGCGAGTAAAGAGTGGCCGCGGCGAGCGCGGCGGCCGCGAGGCCGGGTGCCCAGATCAGGCGCTTCATCGTGTCGATCTCCCGAGTGACGTCCAGTGGCGGGAAAAACCGACCAGTTCCCCCTGGAGTGCTGGCAGCCGCGTTCCCTTTCACGGCTTCTTTCCGTTCCCTCGACATGGACTATAGGGCATGAAAATTCGGATTGGGGGTTGGGGGAGGGTGCGGGGCGGGGTCGCGAAAGACGAGATTCCGGGCGAATGTTGAGCGCGGAAGTCATGTATGTCCGCCGGCGAGGGACTGAGGGAAAATCGGTTGAAAGCATTTCGGATGCTTCATCGACTTAATGATCGCTCGCGACGCCTGTGCAGGTTTGCACGCGCGAAAGTTTTTTTCAGTTGCCCTTGACAGCCCTCCGGCCGCCGTTCGTTTCCCTCACGATTTGCCCTTCTCCCCGTCCTTGCCCCCCGCGCGCTTCGGGCTATCATGAACCCTTCGCCACCTTCGAGGCTGCTCCCATGGCCGACGTCTTCATCGCTTCCGCTTGCCGCACCGCCATCGGCAAATTCCAGGGCGCCTTCTCCGGAACGGGCGCGCCCCAGCTCGGGTCCGTCGCCATCAAGGAAGCGCTTCGGCGCGCGGGCGTTCCCGCCGACGCCGTGGACGAAGTCATCTACGGGTGCGTGCTGCAGGCGGGGCTGGGGCAGAACCCGGCGCGGCAGGCGGCGCGCGGCGCGGGGATCCCGGACCGGATCGGGAGTTTCACGGTCAACAAGGTCTGCGGGTCGGGGCTGAAGAGCGTGATGCTGGCGGCGCAGGCGATCAAGGCGGGGGATGCGGACCTGATCGTCGCCGGCGGGATGGAGAACATGACGCGGGCCCCGTACCTCCTGCCCCAGGCCCGCGAGGGACAGCGGCTCGGACACGGCAAGCTGCTCGACGCGATGGTCAACGACGGCCTCTGGGACATCTACAACGACTTCCACATGGGCAACACGGCGGAACTCGTCGCGGACAAGCACGCGGTCTCGCGCGCCGACCAGGACAAGTACGCGGCGGAGTCGCACCGGCGTGCGGTGGAAGCGCAGAAGGCGGGGCTGTTCAAGGACGAGATCGTGGCGGTGGAGATCCCGGACAAGAAGGGGACGATCCGGGTCGAGGTGGACGAGAGCCCGCGGGCGGACTCGACGTTCGAGAAGCTGTCGGGGCTGAAGCCGGTGTTCAAGAAGGACGGGTCGGTGACGGCGGCGAATGCGTCGTCGATCAACGACGGCGCGGCGGCGGTGGTGGTGGTGAGCGAACGCAAGCTGAAGGAGCTGAACCTGAAGCCACTCGCGCGGATCGCGGGTTACGCGACCGGCGGCGTGGCGCCGGAGTGGGTCATGATGGCGCCGGTCGAGGCGATCGCGAACCTCGTGGCGAAGACGAAGAAGCCGGTGCGCGATTACGACCTCGTGGAGATCAACGAGGCGTTCAGCGCGGCGGCGGTGGCGGTGACGCGCAAGCTGGAGCTCGATCCGGCGAAGGTGAACGTGAACGGCGGCGCGGTCGCGCTCGGGCATCCGATCGGGGCTTCCGGGTGCCGCATCCTCGTGACGCTGCTGCACGCGATGAAGCAGCGGAAAGCGAAGAACGGCGTCGCGACGTTGTGTTTGGGTGGAGGGAATGCTGTCGCGCTGGCGGTGGAGGCGGTCTAACGACTAGTTGCGAGCTTGCCCGCCGTAGCCCCGCAGGGGCGAAGGCGGGTTGCGAGGAACGGCAACTGCAAGGGCGAGGGAAAGGGCAAGGGCAAGGGAAAGGGCAGGGACCGCCACGGTTTTAGGGAGAGGCTCGATGGAAATCAAGCATATCGGCGTCATTGGCGCCGGTCAGATGGGGAATGGGATCGCGCAGGTCGCTGCCGTGGCCGGGATCAGGGTCACGATGGTAGACGTGAAGCCTGAGTTCGTCGCCAAGGGGCTTGAGACGATCAAGAAGTCGCTCGGGAAAATGGCTGAGAAAGGAAAGATCTCCGCGGCGGATCAGGGAGCGGCGATTGAGCGCGTCGGCACGGCGAACGACCTGTCCAACGCCGGGTCGTGGGACTTCGCCGTCGAGGCCATCGTCGAGAACGAGAAGATCAAGAAGGACCTCTTCCGCGACCTCGATGCGAAGTGCCGCCCGGGCGTCATCCTGGCGTCGAATACCTCGTCGATCAGCATCACCGAGATCGCTTCGGTCACGAAACGGCCGGCCGACGTCATCGGGATGCACTTCATGAATCCCGTCCCGCTCATGACGCTCGTCGAAGTTATCCGCGGCCACGCGACTTCGGACGCGACGTGCACGGCGACGGTGGAACTCGCCAAGAAGCTCGGCAAGACGCCGCTCGAGGCGAATGACTACCCCGGTTTCGTCGCGAACCGCGTGCTGCTGCCGATGATCAACGAAGCGGTCTTCGCGCTCTGGGAGGGCGTCGCTTCGAAGGAATCGATCGACGGCATCATGAAGCTCGGCATGAACCACCCGATGGGCCCGCTCACCCTCGCCGACTTCATCGGCCTCGACACCTGCCTCGCCATCATGGACGTCCTTCACCGCGGCCTCGGCGACGACAAGTACCGGCCGTGCCCGCTTCTCAAGAAAATGGTCGCCGCCGGCCACCTCGGCCGCAAGTCGGGGCGCGGGTTCTATTCGTACGAGGGCGGGGCGCAGAAGTGATCCGGAAGATCCTGGTCGAAGCCAACATCGACAGTCCGCCGAACCGGCTCTGGCTGATCCTGACGATGCCGTCGGAGGTCCGCCGCTGGTTCGGGGCGGGGGAGGTGACGTTCGAGCCGCGGCTGAACGGGGAGGTGCGGTTCCGGTGGACGAGCGCCTCCACGAAGGGGCAGGTCGTGCTGTGGGCGCCGCCGACGATTTTCGCGCTCCAGTTCATCCCCGGCGCGCGGGTCGAGTTCTGGTGCGACCCGCTCGAGAGCGGGACGCGGCTGGTGATCAGTTCGACCGTCGAGGGGGACGACCCGGCGCAGGCGGCGGAGCTGCTGAACACCTGGTCGGCCTGCCTGGACCGGATCAAGGCGCGGGCGGACCAGCCGAAGGCGTAGGGACGGACTTCGTCAAAATGAAATCGTGACAGGGTGCCGCGCCTGCTGTATCAAATCCCTCCCGCATGAATCTCGTCCGCTACATCAAACCCGCCCAGATCAAGCTCGCCCTCGCGACCGTTCCCACGGATCCGCCTGAGGGCGCTTCGGTCGAACGGCATCGCTGGGACCTGAAAGAGGCGGCGTTGTCGGAGCTGTGCGACCTGCTCGACAGCTCGGGGAAGACGGGGAACAAGTCGAAGCTGCTGACGGACCTCGTGAATCGCGAAAAGAAGAGCAGCACGGCGGTGGGGAAGGGCGTGGCGATCCCGCACGTGCGGACGATGCAGGCGAAGGAGTTGATCCTGGCGTTCGCGCGGTCGCCGGAGGGGCTGGACTTCGAGGCGCCGGACGGGGAGCCGGTGAACCTGTTTTTCGCGATGGTGGCGCCGCCCTACGACGACAAGCTGTACCTGAGCATCTACAAGGAAATCGGGACGCTGATCCTGAAGGACGAGTCGCGGCAGCGGCTGATGGACGCGAAGAACGAGCACGAGATCATCCGCGTTTTCCAGACGCTGGAGTAGCGCCGCGCCCCCCGGCGCGCGGCCGTCATGAGCGATCCTTCACCGGCATTCGACGCGCGGGAAACGCTGTCGCGGGCCACGGAAACCGACTGGCGGCACGTCTTCGCCGAGGTGGACCTGCTGGCGCGGGAAGAGCGCTGGGGCGACCTGGGGGCGCTTCGGCAGGCGGCAGGCGAGCGTCAGGCGAAGCCGCACGTGGCGGTGCGGGAGCGGATCGAGAACCTGGCGGCGGCGAGCGCGGCGGGGCTGCGGGCGCTGGCGGAGTGGCTGGCGGGGGAGCCGCCGGCGGAAGAGCGGCTCGGGGACCTCGCGGACCGGCTGGCGCAGGCGCACGCGTGGGCGGCGATCGCCGCCGCGGGGTTCCGCGACGACGTGCTCCTCCTCGCCGCGCACGCACGGGCGCTCCGGCGCGAAGACGTCTCGGCCGATCCGCTGGCGCTCGGCGCGGCACGGCGCGCGGCGGAACGCGGCGACCCGCTCGGGACGCTCGCCCTCGCGCCGCACCCGATGGAACGCGCCGCCTGGCTCCCCACCCACACCCCGGAGGGCGCTTCCCTCCACCTGCCGTTCGGGGCGCACGTGGAAGGGTTCGTGCCGGTCGTGCCGGCGGAGACGCACCTGGAGGCGACGGCGATTGCGCTGCCTGCGATCCCCTCGTTCGCGCACTGGTCGCGGGTGCTGGCGGCGGCGGGCCGGCCGGCGGGGCAGCCGTCGCCGGCGGCGGCGGCGGGGGCGTTCGCGGCGCTGGTCCCGGAGGCCGCGCCGGAGGACGCCATCCTCCGCGCCCGCGAAACCACGGCCGCCGAGGCCTGGGCGTGGCTCTTCTGCGCCGCCCTCGCCGGCGATGCCGCGCCGCGCCGCCCGGTGGCTCGGGCTCGGCTTGCGGCGTGGCGGACGCTGGCGTCGATGGCGGGAAGCGCCGAGGACCCTGCGGGGGCGCCGGCGGCGCTGGAGCGGGCGGCGTGGTATCTGCTGGACGTGAAGAGCGGGTGGTTCGGGGGGAAGGCGCGGGACGCGGCGATCGTGGGGAGGTTCCCGGCGCACTGGGCCGCGGTCGCGGCGACGGAAGGCTAGGCTTTCGCTCGCGGGAGCGAGCCGACGAACAGCACGAACTCCGCGTCGCCGATCGGCGTGGCGGGCATCGCGCGGCGGCGCTGGGGGCCGTCGGGAACGGTGCGGAGGAGGAACTCGGGGTTGGTCGAGGTGCCGGCCTCGAAAGCATCTTCGGACACGGACTCGGCGACGAGCCGGTCGGCGGCGGGAGCGGCGGCGGGCGCCGGCGCGACGGCCTTGGGAGGAGCGCGGCGCAGGATCGTATTGGCGCCCGGAGCGAGCGGCTGGGCCTTGGGGCCCGGGTCGGGCGCGAGGGCGACGAATTTCCCGGTCGCAGGACCCGGCTGCACCGTGGCCGTGCCGGGCGACGGCTTCACCGGGGCGGGCTTCACCGCCGGCGCCACCGAGCGCGGCCGCGGCACGGTCGACGGCGCGCGCCCCGGGTAGACGAAGTCGAGCGCCCGCCGCATCTCCGAACCCACCACGATCAGCGGCTTGATCTTGAGCCCCGTGATCTTCCCGAGTTCCGCGATCGCCCGCTCGTCCAGCGGGTTCGTCATCGCCACCGACAGGATCCGCCCCAGCTTGTCCGTCGGGATCGCCCTCAGGCGCCACGCGTCGTCGGCCTTGAGCAGCCCGAGCAGGTCCTTCTTGAACTCGTGGCCGTCCATGCGGAGAAGCGGGATCCGGTACTGCTGGGAGATCATCGCGGCGAGCTTCTCTTCGTCGATGACGTTCTCGCGGACCAGGATTTCGCCGAGGTAGGTGTCGGCGCGCAGCTCGCGCTGGGTGTCGAGCGCCTTTTCGAGTGCGTCCTGCGAGATCGCGCCGCTCTTCACCAGCAGGTCGCCCAGCCGTTCGGTCGACCGCCCCAGCGCAGGGACGCCGCCGGACGGCGTCGGCGGGGCCTCGGGCGCGGCGCCGGGTTCCGGCGCGGCAGGAGGGGGGGCCGGTGGCGCAGGCGCCGCGGCTTCTTCCATCGGCGGCATCTCGTCCAGCGCTTCTTCGCTCGCGCCGTCGCCCGCGGACTCCTCGGGCTCCGCCGCCGGCTGCGGCGCATCCTTCTTCACCAGCCGCCGGGTCAGCGGCCGCTGCGGAGGATCGGGTTCTTTTCGCCAGAAGGCCCAGCGCATGGCCGGGATTCTACCTTCAACCCCGCCCGCAGCCGCAACTTACCTTTGCTGCCTCCTCGGCCGCTCTCCCTCTCTTCCCTTGACACTCTCCCCCTCGATCCGGACCATCCCCTCCGCTTCTAATCCGAGGTCACCCCCTTTGTCCAAGCTGCAGGTCAATCCTAGGCCCCTCAACCTCCCCGGCGGCGCCAACGGCGTCGTCGCCAAGCTCATCGGGTCCATCGACGCGTCCACCGTGCCGATGTTCGAAGAGACGATCGAGAAGTTCCTGAAGGACGGGGTGAAGTACCTGCTGATGGACTGCGGCGAAGTGGCGTACATCAACTCGACCGGGATGGGGCTGATCATCAAGCTGGTCGACAAGTACCGGAGCAAGGAAGGCGACCTCAAGCTCATCTCCGTCCCGCCGAAGGTCGTGACGCTCTTCAAGATGCTCGGCCTGGAGTCGCTCGTCGAGCTGCACGCGAACGAGCAGTCCGCGACCGCCGCCGTGCTCAAGGCGCTCTCCCCGGCCGCGGCCGCCGCCCCCGCCGCCAGCCAGGCTCCCGCCGTCGCCCCCAAGGCCGCTTCCTACCCGGTGCAGTTCAAGTGCCCGTCGTGCCAGGGCGTGCTGGAGATCCGGGCGGAAGGGAAGTACCGGTGCCCGCGCTGCGCTTCGTTCTTCGCGGCGGATGGCGCCGGGGCGGTGAAGGCGTATCCGCCGCGGAAGTGGAAGGCGGTGGAGATCCGCGTTCCGTGCGAGCTGGACGAGCTGGAGTGGGTGCGGACGATGATGTCGGCGCAGGCGACGCGGATGAAGTTCGCGGAGCAGGATGCGCAAGGGCTGGAGCAGGCGGTGGACGAGGCGTGCACGATGATGGTCTCGAATTCGCCTCCCGGCACGCCGTCGTACCACGTGGCCGCGCTGTCCAGCGGGCAGGAGCTCATCGTTGCGGTCTATTCGTACAACTGCGGCGCGCAGTTCAAGGACGAGTCCAAGTCCCGCATGTCCTTCGAGGTCATGCGCTCCTTCATGGACAAGGTCGAGGTCCTGCCCCTTCCGCCCGGCGGGCAGATGATCAAGATGACCAAGTCCGTGGCGCAGGCGTAACCGGCACCCCGGAAATGTGTTCGCCCGCGACCCTCCGCGCGGGAAAATGCCGGTCAGCGCCCAACCTCCGCCCATGAACGCTCCCCCTCCGCTCCTGCAGACCCTCCGCGACCTCGCCCAATCCGGCCGGGAGGGGACGCTCACGGTGCGAAGCGGCGGCGACAACCGCATGGACCTGTACGTCGGGCGCGGCGGCCTCCTGCTCCTCGCCAGCGGCCGCCGGCGCGGCGTCCGGATCGGAGAAGTGCTCCTGAAGGCCGGCAAGATCTCGCAGCGCCAGCTCGACCTGGTCCTGGAGCGCCAGCAGAAGTCCAACCTCCGCTTCGGCGAGCTCCTCTACCTCATGTGCCAGATCACCGAGGACGAGATCCGCCAGGCGATCCGCACGCGCATCCAGGAGGAGATTCTCGACCTCTTCCTCGTCGAGGGCGCCGAAACATCGTTCTCCGAGGGGCCGCGGCCGCCGACGCTCTTCGACGAATCCGGTCCCTCCGACGACCATCCGCTCCCGATCGCCCCGATTCTCGAGGAGGCGGCGCGGCGGATCGCGGACTGGCAAGCGTTCGGGAGGCGCGTGCCGCCGCCGGACGTCGCGCTGACGAAGGCGCCGCCGGCGCCGGGGAAGAGCGAGCTGCCGCTGGACGACCGGACGCTGCAGATCATGGAGCTGTGCGACGGGCGGCGAGGCGTGGAGCAGGTGGCCGAGGTGTCGCCGAAGTTCCGCTTCGAGACGCTCAAGGCGATCGCGTACCTCGTGGGCGTCGGCCGGATCCAGGCCGGCGGGCGCGTCGTGGCCGTCGCGACGCCGACGGAGGTGCTGAACAGGGACGCGCTGGGGCTCGGCCCGGACGCGCCGCAGGTCGCCGTCCCCGGCGCCGCGCCGGAGTCCGCGCCGCCGCCGCCCCCCGCGAAGCCGCCGACGCGCATCACACCCGCCCCGACGATGCGCTTCGGCCTCGACTCCGTGCCGGAGGTGGACTGGGAACAGGAAAAGAAAGCGTCGCGGGCGCCGGCGGTGGAGGAGAAAAAGCCCGGGACCTCCGCCGCGCGCCCGGCGACGGCGTTCTCGGACGGCCCGACGTTCGAGCCGAAGCCCGATCCGAACCCGGCGCCGCCGCCCGGATTCCTCAAGAAAGAGGAGACGTCGCGGCTGATGGCGCGCAACGCCGCGCAGGCGATCGCGCAGCGGCCTCCGCCCCTCCCGCCCCCCACCGTCCATCGCTCCCGCCGTGCCCGGTGGGGGTGGCTCGCCGCGGGGGTGCTGTTCGTCGTCCTCGCGGGGGCGGGGACGTATGAAGGGCTGGCCCGGAGGAGTTTCGCCGGCTTCGACTCCCGGGCGCGCGCCGCGGCGCCGGCCGAAGCGCGCCTCCTGTACGAGCAGTTTGCGCGGGACTGGCCGTGGTCGAGCCCCTCGCAGGCGGCGCTTCGCGCGGCCGAGGACCTCGCGCGCGGCACGGCCGACGCCGATGCCGCGGCCGCGTTCCGCAAGCTGGCCGAGGAGAAACTCGCAGCGGGCGGCGGGCTGACGATGGACGAGGAAGAGGCGTCGATCGTGGAGATCGCCGAGTGGGCGGCGGCGCACAAGGAAGCGGGGCTGCTGCGGCGGTGCACCGAGCGCGTGACGGCGCTCGGGGCCGAACGCGAACGTTCCAAGGCGCTCCTGGAGCGCTACCGCACGGCGGTCAAGGACGGCCGCGTGGCGGACGCGCGCGCCGCGGCCGAAGAGCTGCGGCTGAAGTATGTCCGCGCGCCGCAGGCCCCCCTCGCCGTCCGCGTCGTCACGTCCCCCCCCGGCGCCGCGATCGTCGCCGGCGGCGCCCGGGCCGGCGTCTCGCCGTGCGTCGTGGAAATCCCGTTCGGGTCCGCGCTGGCCGTCTCCGCGTCGCTCGACGGGTTCGCCGCAGAATCCGCCGTCCTCCCCTCGCCGCTCCCCGAGACCGTCACTCTCACCCTGGGCCGCGTCCCCCGCTGGTCGGCCCGGGCCTCCGGCGCCGTCCGCATCCCCCCGACTTCCGTCTCCTCCGGCGTCTACCTCGTCCCCGCAGACGGCACTCTCCTCGCCCTGTCTCCCGCCGATGGCCACACCCTCTGGCGCGCCCGCGCCGCTTCTCATCCCTGGATCACTCCCCCCGTCTCCGCCCGCGGCGCCATCCTCGCCGGCGACCAGAACGGCACCCTCTGGGCCCTCGACGCCGCCGAAGGGACCGTCCTCTGGCACGAGTCGGCCGGGAACGGGCTGCGCGGCGTGCTCGCCGCTTCGGCGGACGGCTCCGTCGTCTTCGCCGCGCCCGCCGAGGGCGGCATCGCGGCGCTCGACACCGCGACCGGCAGCGCGCTCGGGCGCGCCGAGCTGTCCGGCACGCTCGCCCTCGGGCCGTTCGCGGTCGGGGAAGCGGGCTGGGCCGCGGTGCTTGCCGACGGGAGCGTCGCGGTGGGGAATGCGGGGCACGTCACCGCGACCGCGGTGCTCTCCGCCCCGTGCGCCGCCGCCGCCGTTTCCGGCGCCGGCCTGCTCTGCGCCTCCACCGACGGCGCAATCGCCCTCGTCGGCCCCGACGGCGCCGTCAAGTGGACCGTGAAAGGCACTGCCGGCGTCTCCGGCGGCCTCGCCGCCACCGCTTCCCATGGGGTCGCCTTGCTATCGAAGCGCCGGATCGCCTGCTATGATCTCGCCTCCGGCGGGGTCCTGTGGACGGCGGACCTGCCGGCGGACGCTTCTGCGCCGCCTTCGCTCGGCGACGCGCTGGCGTTCGTGCCCTGCGAGGACGGATTCGTGCGCGCGCTGGCCGTGAAGGATGGCGCGGCGGCCTGGTCCTTCCGCGCCGGGCAGGCCGTGCACGTCCGCGTCGCGCCGGGCCCGGGAGGGACCGCCGTCGCGGGCGAGAATGGCGACGTCTGGTTCGTACCATAACAGGTGCCCCCGGGACCTTCCCGGACACCCATTCAGGATTGACCGACATGGCCCAGCCCTTCCCGCCCGTCCCGCCCCCGCAGCCTCCCCAGAACCCGCCGCAGGGCGCGTTCGCGCCGTCCCCCGCCGGCTCCCCCTTCCAGCCCGGGGCCTACCAGGCGCCCCCCCCGCCGCCGCAGAAGTCCGGCGGCTGCTTCAAGGGGTGCTGCATCATCGCCGTCATCCTCGGCGTCATCGGCGTCGTCGGGCTGGTGATCGTCGGGCTCAAGTGGAAGCAGATGTACGCGTGGGGGCTGGCGAAGGGCGTGGTGGACCAGTCCGACCTGACGCCGCCGGAAAAGGCGGAAGCGCGGGAGATCTTCGAGAAGACGCTCGACGCGATGACCGGCGCAAAGGCCGGCGACCAGAAGTTCGCGGACCAGTTCACGAAGGCGATGAACGACCTGCAGGCGGCGAGCCAGGACAACAAGATCGAGGGGCGCGAGCTCCGGCCGGTGTTCGCGAGGCTGAAGCAGGCGCTCAAGGAAGCCGGGTACTCGTTCCCGTCGAACCTGTTCCCGATGGTCGACTGGAAGGTGACGATCACGGCGTGCGACGACGCGAAGAAGGCCGCGGTGGTGCAGGCGCTGATGAAGAGGCTCAACCTGCCGGAGTCGGTCGCCTCCTCGATGCTCAACAAGCTTCCCGCCGACGTCCTCAGCGGCGTGAGCGAGATCGAGGCGCAGGACTTCCTCAAGACGCTCGAGAAGGCGGGCGCGGACGCCACGATGCAGCCGGTCGCGCTGGAGGCGCCGAAGTAATCCATGACGAATCGAAGAGGGATGTTCCCGGCCGCCGCGGCGCTGGTCGCCGCGATGGCGGCGGGGGTCGTGGCGCAGGATGCGAAGCCGAAGCCGGAGGCGGAGGCGAAGCTGCTGTGCGAGCAGGCGCAGGGGAAGCACGGCAAGGCGGCGCTGGAGATGTACAACCAGGCGATCCAGCTCGACCCGAACTGCATCGAGGCGTACATCGGGCGGGGGGGCGAGCGGCGCAATGACGAGCCGGCGCTCGCTCTGGCCGATTTCGCGCGGGCCGACGCGATCAAGGACGAGTTCCAGCCGGCCGCGTCGTGGCTCCGCATCGTCACGCTGCTGGATTCCTACCTCGACCGGTCGGCGGCGTGGGACGAGGCGGAGAGGCTGAAGCGGAAGTCGCAGAAGGGCGCGTGGAGTTTCGTGGGCGGCGGCGTGCAGGAACTGCTCGCGGGGCACCCCGACCGCGCCGAGGAGTACTTCGACAAGGCCGGCCAGAACGACTCCGCCATCCCGCTGACCGTCCGCTTCAAGGCCCTCGCGCAATACGAGTACGGCAATGCGCTGGCGCGCGACACGGCGGCGCAGGCGGCGAAGCAGAACCCGGACGACGCGGGGAGCCAGGCGGTGCTGGCGCTGACCGCGAACGCCGACGACGCGGCCGCCGCGGCGCGCGAGCTCGACCGCATCCTGTCGGAGAAACCGAAGCTCTCCTGGGCGCACGTCGCCAAGGCGAAGGTGTGCGTCAAGCTGTCCAAGTGGGACGACGCGATCGCCGCGTGCCGCGCCGCCGACGCGGCGGCCCCCGGCGGCTCCGAGACCGCCTACCTGCGCGGCCTCGCCCTCGAGGGCCTGGGCAAGTTCGCCGAGGCCGAGGCCGCCCTCTGCTTCGCCGTCGCCTGGGACGCCAATTTCCCCGACGCCCTTCTCAAGCGCGGCGACCTCCGCGCGAAGATCCGCGACTGGTCCGGCGCCCTCCGCGACTACGAAGGCTGGGAGCGCTTCGCCGTCACCCCCCAGCTCACCAAGATGCTGACCGACAAGAAGGACGCGGCGAAGGTCGGCAAGGAGCGCGAGGACGGCGTGATCGTGTCGTTCGCCGGGTACTGCGGCCGGGCGCGGGTCTACATCGAGGAAGAGGACTGGGACCGTGCGGCGAAGGACATCGAGGCGGCGAAGGCGCTGGAGGACAAGAACGAGCGCTGGAGGCACCTCTGGGTCCTGTTCTACGCGAAGAAGAAGGACTACCCGAAGATGTGGGAGAAGGTGCAGGAGACGATCGACGCGGGCGTCGAGGGGATCTTCCCGTTCTTCAACCGCGGCGGCGACGGCGGCAAGGTGTACGAGCCGCTCCGGAAGGAGACGATCTTCCTGGAGGGGCTGCGCAAGCTGACGATCAAGGCGCCGCGCGACCAGTACTTCAAGGCGCAGGCGTTCTACGACCAGGCGATGGAGATGGTCGCGGCGAAGAAGTCGGGGTTCGAGCCGCTGTTGCGGGAGTCGGCCGCCGAGTACCGCAAGCTCTGCGAGACGTGGAAGGACTGGGCCGAGGTTTCCGGCTCGTACTACAACGAGTCGTGCTGCTGGTCGCTGGTGGGGGACATGGACAAGGCGTTCGAGGCGATGGAGCGGGCGATCGAGGCGGGGTACGGCAAGGACAACGGCGAAATCCAGCACATGGAGAAGAACGACACCGACCTCGCGAACATGCGGAAGGACGCGCGGTGGGACGCGCTGGTGAAGAAGATCAAGGGGAAGTGGGAAGGGAAGTAGGAAGTCGGGAGTTGGTAGCCGGGAGATGGTAGTCAGGGTCCGGCTTAGCGGAGCCGGGCAGCCAGGCGCCTGGCGCCTTCGCGCATGTCGTCGAGCAGCGTGTAGGCGACCGGGACGGCGTAGAGGGTGAAGATCGTCGAGACGAGGAGCCCGCCGCCGACGGCGCGGGCCAGCGGCGCGTAGGGGACTCCCGCGACCCCCGAGTCGCCGAACGCCATCGGGATCAGCCCCACGATCGTCGTCAGCGCCGTGATCCAGATCGGGCGGAATCGCGACACGGCGGCCTCGCGGCACGCGGCGGCGCGGTCCATCCCTTCTTCGCGCATCTGGTTGACGCGGTCGATCAGGACGATGGCGTTGTTCACGACGACGCCGATGAGGACGACGATCCCGATCATCCCCATGAGGTCGAGGGTCGTGTGGGTCGCCCAGAGCGACCAGTAGACGCCGACGAACGCGAACGGCACCGACGTGAGCGCGCAGAGGGGGAGGATCCAGGACTCGAAGAGGATCCCCATGATGAGGAAGACGAAGATGACCGACATGGCGCCGGAGAATCCGTAATCCCCCTGCTCTTCCTTCCAGCGGCGGGACCAGGAGCCGAGATCATAGGAGGTTCCCTGGGGCCAATTGAACCGATCAAGCTCGGCGCGGACCGTCTCCGAAAGGCCGAACACGTCGTCCCCCTTCGCCACCACGTGAACCCCCATCGCCGTCTTCCGGTCTTCGTGGTTGATCGCCGCGAATCCCTTGGCGAACTCGAAGTCCGCCAGCGCGGCCAGCGGGACCGGGCCGCCGCCGCCGGGCGGATAGAGCGAAATCTGCGCGAGCTGCGCCAGGTTCTCGCGGTCGTCCGGCGGGAACTGCAGGATCAGGGGCACCTCCCGCCCGCCGACGCGCAGGTCGGGAAGTCGCGCGCCGCGAAGCGCCGTGGAGATCGTGCCGCTGGCGACCCAGGACTCGATCCCCGCCCGGCTTGCCCGGTCGCGCTTCACGCGCACCTGGATCTCGTCGGTTCCCGACTCGAGGTCGGTCGTCACGTCCGCCACGCCGGGGAGGACCTTGAGGCGGCGCTTCACCTCGTCGGACAGCTTTGCGAGCGCCTCCGAATCGTCGCCGACCAGCCGCAGGTCGACCTGCCCGCCGCGCCCGCTTCCCCCGCGCCATGACGTCGACGGCTCGACGCCGGCGATCACGGGGATGAGGCCCTTGAGTTTCTCCAGGAGCTTCTCGCGCTCTTCGTCGGTCCGGGTGCGCTTGTCGAGGTAGAGGGTCATGCGTCCCCAGGATTCGCGGAAGCGGACGCGGACGCTGGTGGCCTGGAGTTCGGCGCGGCGGGGCTGGACGGCGGCCTCGATCTGGCGCATGGCGCGGTCGTTTTCGGCGAGGGAGCCGGTGGTGGTGAAGCGGAAAAAGACCTCGAGGTCGTGCTTCTGCTCTCTGGGTTCCATGGACTTTTCGAGGCGGGGGTAGGGGAACGCCATGGAGTAGCAGACAAGGCCGGCGAGGAGGATGGACTCGAGCCGGTGATTCACGCACCAGGAGGTGATGGCGCCGGAGGCGGACGCGGCCCAGCGGATGGGGGGGAGGGTTTTGGGCGTGCGGCGGCCGGCGAAGAAGACGGTGGCGGCGGGGATGAGGGCGAGGGCGACCACGAGGGACGCGCCGAGCGAGACGCAGAGGGGGATGGCGAGCTTCCCCATGAAGAACTGCATCATCCCGTCGCCGGACATGAGGGCGAGCGGGAGGAAGACGACGACGGACGTGGCGGTGGAGAGCGTGATGGCGAGGGCGACCTCGGAGGCGCCCTTGACGGCGGCCTCGACGGGAGGCGCGCCGAGCTGGCGGAGGCGGTCGATGTTCTCGGAGACGACGACGGAGTTGTCCACGAGCATGCCGATCGACAGCGTCAGCCCCATGAGCGTCACGATGTTGAAGCTGTCGCCGGTGAAGTACATGACGACGAGCGTGACGAGCATCGAGACCGGCACGGCGACATTGATGATGATCGAGAGGCGCAGGCGCAGCAGGAAAATCCAGAGGATCACGAGGGAGAAGACCGCCCCCTGCAGCGCGGATTCCTTGAGCGTGCCGATCGAGCTGCTGATCAGCCTCCCCGAATCCTCGAGGATGAAGAACTGCACCCCGGCGAGCTCGGGATCGCGCGGAAGCTCCTCCTCGATGACCTTCCGCACCGCGTTGCACACGTCCACCGTATTCGCTTCGCTCTCCTTGAACACCTCGACCGTGATCGACGGTTTCCCGTCGATGCGGCTGATGACGTCGCGCAGGGACAGCGCCGGGTGGACGTCCGCGACGTCTCCGAGCGCGACGCCGGGGCGGACGGGAAGGGCCGCGACGGACTCGGGGCCCTCGAGGGTGGCCACGGAGCGGAGCTGGTGCTCGACGCCGCCCTCGGTGATCGTCCCGGCGCCCATCGTGAAGTCCTCGGTGCGGAGGCGCTGCACGAGCTGGTAGAGGTTCACGCCCGCGGCCTTCGCCTTGTCGCGGTCGATCTCGATGCGGATCGACTCGTCGACGAGCCCCTCGAAGTCGAGGTTCGCGACGCCCGGGAGCCGCTCGAGCTCGCGCCGGAGCTTCTTCTCGAGCTTCTGCAGGTCCTCCTCTTCTTCCGGGTACGAGATGGAAATCTCCATCACCGGCTCGGAGTTCGGGTTGAACTTGTACACGTGGTACCGCTCGACGTCCGCCGGCATCTCCGCCATCGCGCGGTCCATCCGGTCGCGCACCTCGGCGTACGCGTCGTCCATGTCCGTCCCGTTGCGGAACGCGATCCACATCCGCGACTCGTTCGCGCCGCTGCGCGAGTTCATCGTCTCGATGTTCCTCACCGTCGAAAGCGCTTCCTCCGCCGGCCTCGTCACGAACCGTTCGACTTCGCGCGGGGTGCCGTCGCGGAAGGGGATGCGGACGAAGAGGAACGGGGGAGTGAAGCCGGCGGGGAGGAGCTGGACGGGGAGGCGGAAGTACGCGAGGGTGCCGACGGCGAGGAGGGCGAGGGTGACCATAACCATCGTCACGGGCTTCTCGACGCTGAGGTGGGCGAGCCGGCTCTTTCTCATGCCGCGGCTTTCTTCCGGATCTCGACGGCGTGCCACAGCGCGGGGACGAGGAAGAGCGTGAGGAGGGTGCTGGAGACCATGCCACCGAGGACGGTGACGGCGAGCGGGGCCTGGAGCTCGGCGCCCTCGCCGATGCCGAGCGCCATGGGGATGAGGCCGAGGATGGTGGTGAGGCTGGTCATCAGGACCGGGCGCAGGCGGGACTTCGCGGCGCGGATGATCGACTCGGTCGGGTCGGCGCCGCCGCGGCGGATCTGGTTCGCGGCGTCGATGAGGACGATGCCGTTGTTCACGGCGATGCCCGCGAGGACGACGACGCCGATCGCGACGACCACCGACACCGGCGTCGCGGTCATCCACAGCCCGAGCACCACGCCCACCAGCGCCATCGGCACCGTGAACATGATCAGGAACGGGTGCATCAGGCTCTCGAACTGCGACGCCATCACGACGTAGACGAGGAACACCGCCAGCACGATCGCGAACAGCATCGACCGGCCGCTCGCCTGCATTTCCTTCGCCTGTCCGCCGACGACGAAGCTCACCCCTTCCGCCCGCGCCAGCTTCGCCGCCGCCTCGCCCACCTCGCGCGACGCCCCCGCCAGGTCGTAGCCCTTCACGCTCGCCCGGACCAGCGCTGCCCGCTGGTGCGCGACCCGGCGGATCTCGTTGGGCCCCTCGGCGCGCGCAAACCCCGCCACCGCCCCGAGCCGCACCGGCGCAGCCGCCCCCGGGTTCACCACGATCGCCGCCACCCGCGCCAGCTCGTTCACGTCCTTCTCCTGCCCCTGCACCTTCACAGGCACCTTCCGGTCCTCCTCCGACAGCTTCGTCGCTTCCGTCCCCAGCACCTGGTTCTGCACGATCGCCGCCACCGCGTTGATGTCGAGCCCGTACTCCGCCAGCTTCGCCCGGTTGTAAGTCACCCGGATCTCCGGCGACCCGCGGCCCACCGTGGAGCGGACGTCGGCCAGGCCGGGAAGGGCCGCGAGGGCGGCCTCGGCGTCGCGGGCGGCGCGGCGGATTCCGGCGAGGTCGTGGCCGCGGATCTCGAGCTCGAGCGGCGTGCGGAACGTGAAGAGCACGGGGTGGGCAACCTGGACGGTGACGTCGGGGATGGAGGCGAAGCGCGGGCGGAGGGCGTCGAGGACGGCGCGCTCGGCGGCCTCGAGGTCCGCCGCCGGCTTCAGCGCCACGCGGATGCGCGCCGTGTTCTCGCCCTCGGATTCGCGGCGGTTCGCGTCGTCCTCGACGCCGACGGCGGAAACCACGCGCGCGACTCCCGGCGTCGCCAGCACCGTCTGCTCCAGCCGCGCGACCTCGGCGTCCGTGCGCTCGATCGGCGTGCCGACGGGTAGGGAGACCTCGAGGATGAACTCCCCCTGGTGCATCGTCGGGATGAGTTCCTGCTGCAGGCGCGGTACGAGCGTCACCGTCCCGAACGCCGCGGCGACGGAAGCGGCGGCGAGCATGAACTTGTTCCGGAGTGATCCGCGAAGCACGGCGGGATAGAGCTCGTTCATGAATTCCATCGACTTCGTGAAAACCCAGAGCAGCGGCCAGACGAGGGCCTTGAGGGCGATCCCTGCGATGACGGCGACGCGGAGGAGCACCCAGGTGATCCCCCACAGGAGCCAGATCGTCGGTTGAAGCACAGCCTCGAGCACCGCGGCGACGGGCAGGACCAGCGCGGCCAGGAGCCCGTCGAGGAAGCCGAGGAATTTCCCTGAGCGGAGTCCCTGGCCGGCGCGGCGCGCATACTCCAGGAAGAACACCTTGAACACCCGCGCGCCCGGCTCCGGCCGCTTCCATTCGCGCGAAGCCAGCATCGGCACGAAAAACAGGGAGACGCCCATGGAGGCCATGAGGGAGATGCAGACGGTAAGGGCCTGGTCGCGGAAGATCTGGCCGGCGATGCCCTCGACGAAGGCGATGGGGAAGAAGACGACGACGGTGGTGAGGGTGGAGGCGGAGACGGCGAGGCCGACCTCACGGGTGCCGCGGATGGCGGCGGCGACGCGGTCGTCGCCCTCGCCGCGGCAGCGGTCGATGGAGTCGAGGACGACGATGGAGGCGTCGACCATCATGCCGACGCCGAGGGCGAGGCCGCCGAGGGACATGACGTTGAGCGAGATCCCGGCGAGGTGCATGGCGCCGAACGTGGTGATGATCGAGAGCGGGATCGAGAGGCCGATGATGAGGGTGTCGGGGAGGGAGCGGAGGAACAGGAAGAGGATGACGACGGCGAGGAGCGCGCCCTGCCAGGCGGCGGAGTAGACGGCGTCGACGGAGGAGCGGACGAAGGTGCTCTGGTCGGTGAGGATGGAAGCGGCGACGCCCGAGGGGAGCTTGAGGCGGTCGTCTTCCTGTTCCGCCGCCTTGTCGCCGGACTTCGCGTACTTCTTCCACCACGGCGGCGGGGCGCCCTCGAGTCGGGCGCGGACGGCGTCGGCGACGGCGACGATGTTCGCGTCGGCCTCGCGGTAGATGTCGAGGAGAACGGCCTCCTTGCCATCGATCCGGGCGAGCACTTTCGGGTCCGTCGAAAGGCGGCGGATCGTAGCGATGTCCTTCAGCTTGACGGTGGCGTCGCCCTTGCGCGAGATCACGATCTCGCCGATTTCCGCCTGCGACCGGAACTCGTTCAGCGTGCGGACGAGGTACTGGACGTCGCCTTCGACCAGCGAGCCCGAGGGCTGATTCAGGTTCTCCTGTCCGAGCCGCTCCGCCACGGCGCGCGGGTCCAGCCCGAGCTGCGCCAGCGCCGCCCGGTGCACCTCCACCCGGATCTCCTCCTCGCGCCCGCCGCGCACCTTGACCGCCGCCACCCCCGGCGTGCTCTCCAGCGACCGCCGCACGTCGTCGTCGGCGAGCGATCGAAGCGCCACGAGCCCGCGGTCGCCGCTGATGCCGATGCGCATGATCGGGTCGAGGTTCGGGTCGTAGCGGAGAAGGACGGGGCGCTTCACGTCGCGAGGAAGCTGGAGGTGGTCGAGCTTTTCGCGGACTTCCTGGAGCGCCGCCTCGATCTTCGTGCCCCACTCGAATTCCAGCGTGACGTCGCTGGTCCCGGCGCGGGAGACGCTGGTCAGCTGGACGAGGCCGCCGACGACGCCGACCGCTTCTTCTACCGGCTCGGTGACGCTTCGCTCCACGTCCTCCGGCGCCGCGCCGGTCATCTCCGTCCGGATCGTCACGGAGGGGTACGAAATGTTCGGCATGAGGTTCAGCGACAGGCGGCGGTACGAGACGGCGCCGAACACCGCGAACGCCGTCGTGATCATGAAGACCGCGACGGGACGCGTGACCGTGAAGCCGAAGAAGCCGGTGGGGGGAGATATCACGTGGGGAGGGAGGGGACGGCCAGGAAACGAAAAACGAAAAAGGAAAAACAAAAAACGAAAAGCCCGCGGTCAGGCGCTTGCGTCGCTCCGGGGCCTTTTCGTTTTTCCTTTTTCCTTTTTCGTTTTTCCTTTCGCCGTGGCCGTTTTCGCCCTACTCCGTCATCACCTTCACTTTTGTCCCATCCTTCAATCCACTCTGCCCCACCACGATGACTTCATCCCCCTCGGAAGCACCCTTCGTCACCTCCGCGATGTCCTTCTCCTGGAACCCCAGCTCCAGCTCGGACCACTTCGCTTCCTCCCCCTTGCGCACGAACACTCCCGGCCGCCCCTCGTCGAACACCAGCGCCTTCTTGGGCACCAGCAGCGCCTTCTCGTGCGGCTCCAGCACGATCGAGACGTCCACGAACATCCCCGGCCTGAGGCGCTTTTCCGGGTCGGACAGCGCCAGGTAGGCCTTCGCCGTGCCGCTCGCCCGGTCGATCACCGGGTTGATCCGCTTCACCTTCGCCTCGAACTTCGCATCAAGGGACTCGCTTGAGACCTCGGCCGGCTGCCCCTCGTGGAGCCGGAAGACGTCCTTCTCCGGCACGAAGATCACGCACTCGAGCTCCGTCAGGTCCGTGATCTCGGCGAGCACCGTGTTCGCCGAGACGTGCTTCCCCTTCTGCACGTCCAGCCGCGTCACCGTCCCGGCGATCGGCGCTTTCACCGTCGCGTTCGCCAGCGCCAGCGTCGCCGACTCGACCTCGAGCCGCGCCGTCTGGTACGCCTGCTCGACCTTGCGGAACTCGTCCACGCTGACGTATTTCTCGGCGAGAAGTGTCTTCATGTGGTCGTAGTCGTCCTTCGCCTTCTTCTCGCTGACCTCGGCTTTCTGTTTCGCGAGGGTGAGTTCCTCGTGGTCGAGCTGCGCGAGCACCGCCTCGGCCGCGACGGACGCGCCCTCGACGACGGGGAGCTCCTTCACGATGCCGGAGGCCTTCGAGACGACCTCCACGCGGCGCACCGGGTCGACCGTCGACGTCGTGAGCAGCCGCAGCGAAATCGGCCCGCGCCCGAGCTTCTCCGTCTTCACCGGGACCGCTTCCGTCGGCGCCCCGGATTTCTTCCCCCACTTTTCGCCGTCCTTGCCGCCCGTGTCGCTCCCCGGGCCGCAGCCGGCGGCGAAGGCGAGGAGGAGGAAGGCGGGAAGGGCTCTCATGGGGACCAGAATGATACGGCGGAAGTACGGGAGCGGTTGGCGATTGCGGCAAATCGTGCAGCCGGGGGGGAGGCGTGGCCGATAATGCCGGCATGGCCTGGACGGTCTACCTCCTGCGGTGCGCGGACGACACCCTGTACACGGGGATCGCGCGGGATCTCTCCCGCCGCGTCGCCCAGCACGACGCCGGCCGCGGGGCGAAATACACGCGCGGCCGCGGCCCGGTCCGGGTGCTGTGGAGCGAACGCAAGCGCACGCAGGGCTCCGCGCTGCGGCGCGAGGCGGAAATCAAGCGCTGGCCGCGGGCACGGAAGCTCGGGCTTGCCGGCGCCGCGCGGCGCCGCCGCTGACGCCCGGAGCACGCCGCTTCACGGATCAGGAGCCGAGGAGATCCTGGACTTCGCGCTCGAGATCCGCCGCCGATGCCGACGTCTCGCGGAGTTCCTGCCGGATCAGCTTCTGCCAGCGTCCCCGCGCGTGCGCGAGCCAGTTCCGGACCTCGGTGACGCGCAGGTTCATCTTCTTCGCCAGGTCTTCGTACGTCGGCCGGCGCGCCGGGTCCGCGTCGAGGTCGTAGCGCCGGAAAATCTCGTAGTACGTTTCGCGCCCCTCGGCGGCGTACTGCGCCTTCAATTCCGGCAGGCACCGGTCGAACACCGCCTGCAGCCAGTCCCGGTTGAACAGCTCCTCGGGCGTCCCTTCCGGCGAAGCGACCGCGTCGGCCTCCTCCATCAGCTCGATCGGCACCAGCTTCACCCCGCCACCGCGCTTCAGCGCCTTCGCATCCCGCGACGCGTTGCGCAGGTAGTTCTCGAGCGACGCGCGGAGAAAATGCCGGAACGAGCCGCGGCGGGGATCGGCCTTGCCGAGGAGCCCCTTCGAGAGCGCATCCGCAAAGAATCCCTGCGTCAGGTCCTTGGCATCCTCGTTGGAGCGCCCCCATCGCCGACGGATGAAGAGGTACGCCGGCTTCCAGTACTTCTGCGCGAGGTACTCCGCGGCCTCCCGCGGGTCGGCGCCCTCGGCGAGGCGCCCCCACACGGTCGATGGAAATTCGGGCGAACCCGGGATGTCGGTGTCCTTGTCGGTCACGATGCGGAAGCGGGGCTTCCGCGTGGGACCATACGCCGCGCGGATGGGGAATTCAAGGCGGGGAAGGGGTCTGCCGGGGCGGGATTCCGGCGGACGATCGTGGCGTATCCGGTTATGGACTCGGGGCCGGTCGCCAATCCGCATCCGATGTTCCGGCCCCCGAATCGGCCAGCGCGGCCCCCAGCGGACCGCGCCGGGCGGGGCTCCGTGTGGGCGGGGCCCCGCCCTTCTTTTTTCCGGATTCCGCCGGACGACTCGAGGCGGCCTGTGTATCCAGAAGGGCTGCCGCAGTCCGCGGCGCCATCTCACCCACAGGAGATGCCATGAACACCGCCTTCCGCTGGACCGCCGCGGCCGCGTGCTTCGCCGCGCTGGTGCTTTCCGGGTGCAACCCGAAGAAGAAGCTCAAGGGAGACGATGGAGACCGTGGCGACAATGGCCCGGCCGGCGTCGCGGGGCCCCCGGGCCCCACCGGCACGCCGGGCGCGGCCAACGCCTGGAGCCTCAGCGGGAATTCCGGGACGACCCCGGCAAGCAACTTCCTGGGCACGATTGATTCCGCAGCGTTCGAAATCCACGTCAACGCCGGCCGCATCGCCCGCTTTGAGCCCGAAGGACCCGGAACGTCGGGGCTGGTCGGCCCGAACGTCCTGATCGGCGGTCCGGCCAATTCGGCCCAGCCGGGCGTCATCGGCGCGACGGTGCTCGGCGGCAGCACGCTGTTCCCGAGCATCGCCAAGGACGATTTCTGCACGATCGGCGGCGGCTCCGGCAACCAGGCCGGCGACGGCGCGGGCACGACCGCCGACGCGCTGGGCGCCACGGTGAGCGGCGGTGAGGGGAACTCCGCGATCGCCCTCGACGCGTTTGTCGGTGGCGGCGCTTCCAATACTGCGGAAGGTAAGTACTCCGCGATCGGCGGCGGCGACGGGAACTACGCGCAGGGTGACCGTGCGTTCATCGGGGGCGGGTACGGGAACCTGGTTCCCGGGAGGTGGGCGCTCGTGGCCGGCGGCCGGTCCAACTCCGCCAGCGGCGACCTCAGCACCGTCGCCGGCGGCGGCCTGAACGACGCCAGTGGCCTGTTCTCCTCCATCCTCGGCGGGCGGGCCCACATCGCTTCCGGCGACTACTCCGGCGTCTCGTCGGGGGAGGCCAACTGGGCCACCGCCGACCATGCGTTCGTCGGCGGGGGACACTCGAACTGGGCTTCGGGAGACCGCTCCGCCATCCTGGGCGGCGAGTCCAACGCGGCCTCGGCTGACCGGTCCTTCGTCGGCGGCGGCAACGGGAATGCCGCCACCTTCCTCTTCGCGACGGTCGTCGGCGGGAACGTCAACACGGCTTCCGATAACGCAGCCTTCGTCGGCGGAGGCGACTCCAACGCGGCCAGCGGCGGACGCTCGGTCGTCGTCGGCGGGTACTCCAACGCCGCCTCCGGCCTCTCCGCCTTCGTCGGCGGCGGCCTGACCAATACCGCCGAGGCCTACGGCGCGGCGGCCGTCGGCGGCGATTCCAACAACGCGACGGGATCCCTCTCGGCGATCCTCGGCGGAAGCGACAACACGGCGAGCGGCGGGAATTCGATCATCGGCGGCGGAAGCGCGAACACGGCGTCGTCGACGCTGGCGGCGATCCTGGGCGGCAGCGGCAATGTCGCCTCCGGCGAAGGGTCGATCATCCCGGGCGGCATCGACAACGAGACGCGCGGCCTCTGCGCGCTCGCCGCGGGGCGCCGGGCGAAGACGCAGTTCGACGGGTCGTTCGTGTGGGCCGACGTCGCGAGCGCGGCGGGGATGAAGGACGACCCGTTCCGTTGCGACGTCCGCGCGAACCAGTTCAACGCGTTCGCCTCCGGCGGCGTGCGCTTCGTCACGCGCTACGACGGCGACGGAGCGCCGGTGGCGTCCGCGGAGCTCGCGCCCGGTGGATCGAGCTGGCTGTCCCTGCTCGACAGGGCCTCGGTCACCTCGCTCCGCGTCGCCGATCCGCGCGACGTCCTTTTCCGGGTCCGCAAACTCCCGATCTCGACGTACTCGTTCGCGGCGCAGGATTCCTCGGTCCGGCACCTCGGCCCGCTGGCGGAGGACTTCAAGGCCGCGTTCGGCCTCGGCGAAAGCGAAAGCCACATCGGGCACCTCGACGCCGACGGCGTCGCCCTCGCCGCTATCCAGGGGCTCGCGCTCGAGCTCGATGCCCGCGACGCCCGCATCGCTTCCCTCGAGGCCGACGCCCGCGACCGCGAGGTCCGGACGATGGAAGCGCTGGCGGAGAAGCAGGGGAGGATCGACGAGCTCGAGGCCCGGCTGGCGCGCGTCGAGCGGCTGCTCGAGGGCGCGGGCATTCGATAGCGCCTGAAGCGGGGGCGGGCTACGGCCCGCCCCTGCCGTCCGCCTGCGGCTCTTCCTTCTCGCCCTTCACGCCGCACGCAAAATTCCCCGCGATGACGAACGCTCCTCCGAGGAGCTTCGCGCCGCCGAAGGACTCGCCGAAGAAGATCCACGAGAAGATGCCGGCGAAGACGGGCTCGAGCGTGTAGATGACGGCGGCGTGGTTGGGCGACAGGAAGCGCTGGAAGTGGGACATGAGCGCGATGGAGCCGACGGTGGCGAGGATGGCGGTGAAGCTGATGCCGAGCCAGACGTCGCGTTCGGGGAAGGCGGCGGCGACGGCGCCGAACATCCCGGGGCGGGCGACGAGGACCGGGACGGCGCAGGCGATGGCGGCGAACGTGACCTGGTGCCACGCGAGCCCGATCGGGTCGCACTTCTTGGTGCCGATGTCCGTCGCGTGGATCTGGAACGAGAAGACGAGGGCGCAGAGGAGCGACAGGATTTCCCCGCGCCCCATCGTCGGGATCCCCGACTTGCCCGCGCCCGTCACGAGCCAGAGCCCGACGACCGCGCAGGCGATCGCCAGCGCGACCGCCGCGGACGGGCGCTTCCCGAACAGCGCGACGCCGATCAGCGGCGTGAACATCACGAACATGCTGGTGAAGAGCGCGGACACCGAGGGATCGACGTCGCGCAGCCCGTAGATCTGCAGGATGAACCCCGCGGTGAAAGGCACGCCCGCGAGGACCCCCCACCGGATCGACCCGCGCGAACCGTTGCGCAGCCGCGGAAACGCGATCGGGAACGCCACCGCCGCCACCGCAAACCTCACCGCCAGGAACAGGAGCGGCGCCCAGCCGCGGTCCGCCTCCGGCAGCCGCTCCGCGATCCGCTCGCTTCCCGTCTTCATGAGGAAGAACGTCGCGCCCCAGAAGAGCGTGCAGACGATCAGCCCCCACACGGCGTGCGTCCGCCGGCGTGCCGCGCCGGCCGCGTCCGCCCCTACACCGTCCATTTCAGCTCGCGGTAGGGGAACTTGAACGCCTTGAAGCGGACGATCTTGCGCGGGTGCCAGTGGAACCCGGCGCCGGCGGCCTCGACGGCCTCCTGCGTCACCAGGATTTGCTCCTCGCCCGCGAGGTCCTCGCCGAGTTTCGCCGCGCGGTTCACCTGCGCGCCGAACGCTTCCCGCCCGAAGCGGAACACCGGTCCGAACCCGATGCCGCAGCACAGCCGCAACTGCTCGGCCTCGGGGAGCCCCGCATTCCGTTTCGCCAGCGCCCGGTTCATCGCCACGGCCGCCTCAACCGCCGCCCGTGCCCCGCCCGCCCCGTCGAACCACGCGAACAGCGAGTCCGCTTCCCACTTGAGCACGTGCCCGCCGTGCTTGCGCACCAGCGGCGACAGGAGCAGTTCGCCGTCCGCGATGAGCGTCAGGAAGTGCAGGATCCCGAACAGCTCCGTGAACAGGCTGAAGTTCCGGTAGTCGGTGACGAGGATCGCCCCCGGCCGCTCGCACGTCTTCAGGCGCGCGTCAATCGGCGTCCGAGCGCGCCCGCGCGCCGTCGCGCGCTTCGCGAGAAGTTTGAAGAACTGCTCCTCGGTCATCCGCGGGCCAGGCTAGAAAACCCGGCCGCTGGCGATCGCCGACTTCGCCGCCTGGATGTCCTCGTCCATCACCGTCTTGCGCTTCGCCGCGTTCATGCTCTCGACGGAGCCCTTGGCGAGCCGGACGAGGAATTCCTGCGCGGCGTCGGCCGCGAGGGAGACGGACGAAGCGCTGATCCGGGGGACGCCGTTGGCAAGGAGGATTCTCTTGATCGCGGCGTTCGGCAGGTCGGACATGGATGTTCCCTCCATTGGTTGCGAGGGAGAATAGCGCGTCCTGCGGGAAGAGCAAGATTCCCGGAAGCACGCAGGAATCCCGCGGGTCAGGCTGCGTCGGCCTGCTGGCAGCGGTGCGAATGGTTTTCATGTGCGGGCCGACTCCGCCCGACCCGCGGGATTCCTGCGTGCTTCCGGGAAATGACCCGCGGGGACAGGGGTGTCAGCGAGCCAGCAGTCTTAACAGGGCCTCTTTGACTTCGCGCATCTCCTTCACGCGCACTCCCTTCACGCCGGAAATCCACACGGGCCCGTCCTGCGGGTCGGCGGGCTCGAGGCCGTGGCTGCCCTTGACGAGGGAGGCGTCGAGGGGGATGACGTCCATGAGGTAACGCATGCCGAGTTTTTTCTGGAGGAGGCGGGTGGCGGCTTTCGGGGCCGCGCCTTTGGCCATGAAGAGTTCGCGGGGGTCGTAGCCGGGCTTGCGGTGGATGTCGACGGTGCGGGCGAAGTCGGGGGCGCGGCGGTCGTCGAGCCAGTAGTCATACGCGTACCAGGCGTCGCGCGGGGCGAGGAGGACGATGTCGCCGGCGCGGGGGCAGTCGAGGCCGAGGTCGCGGCGGGCGGCGCCGGCGACCGGCGTCCCGATGGCGCGCAGTTTGTCCGCGACCGCGGAGACGCTCGCCGCGTCGCGGACGTAGACGTGCGCCACCTGGTGGTCCGCGACGGCGAAGGCTTTCGATCCGAACGTGTCCAGCATCTCCCCGAACGGGCCTTCGCGCACCGAGAGCCAGTTCGCCTCGCGGAGCAGCCGGTTGGGAAACAGCGCCCGCGAGACCGGCGCGATCCCGTACTCGCTCACCACCGCGACCGTCGCGCCGATGTCCCTCGCCGCGTCCATCACGAGACCGGCACACGTATCCACCTCGCGCAGCAGCGCCGGGTTCCCCGGGCCCTGCCGCTGGTGGTCGTAGTCGAGATGCGGCAGGTAGACGAGCGTCAGCGTCGGCTTGAAGCGCCGGATCACGTCGGCCGAGGCGCGCGCGATCCAGTCGGACGACGGCAGCCCCGCCTTCGGTCCCCAGAAGCTGAAGAACGGAAACGGCCCGCTCTTCTGCTCCAGCTCGCGCGCGATTTCCGGCGGGTCCGACTGGATGTCGAACACCTTCGACCCGTCCGCGCCGTAGTGCGGCTTCGGCGTCACGCTCCAGTCGACGCCCGCACCTTGGTTGAACCACCAGAACATCTTTGCACAAGTGAACTTCGGGTCCCGCTTCCGCGCCGCGTCGTAGACCTTCTCGCCGGAGACGAGGGCGTTCGACTGGAGCCAGAAGCGCACTTCGCCGGTCTCGCGGTGGAACCACCCGTTCCCGACGGCGCCGTGCTCCTGCGGAGCGAGGCCGGTCAGCATCGTCGCTTGCGCGGAACAGGTCACTGCCGGCAGGACGCCCTTCAGGGGCACCGCCCCCGACCCGCCGTCTGCCAGCGCGCGGAGGCGCGGCGTGTCCGCGCCGACCTGCCGCGGCGTGAGGCCGACCACGTTGAGCAGCACAACAGGCTTCATTGAGGTCAAGGCTATGGCCGCGCGGGCCCCCGTTCCAGCGATAACCGGCGCCCCGTGCGGCATAATGCGCCCATGTCCTTCACGGTCGCTTCCTGGAACGTCCTGGCCGACGCGTACATCCGGCCCGACATCTACGCCGGGTGCCGCCCGGAAGCGATCGACCCGGCGCTGCGGCTCGGAAGGCTGATCGACCGCGTGGAAGGGCTGGACGCGGACGTCGTCTGTCTCCAGGAGGTCGAGGAAGACCTCAGCGCGCGGCTGGCGCTCTCGGCGTCGTGGAAGAAGTGCTTCGCGAAGAAGGGAGGGAACCGGAAGGACGGGTGTGAGATCCGGTTCCGGCCGCCGCTTGCGCCGGCGGCGTGGGACTCGTTCCGGTTCGCGGACGGATCGGGGCACGTCGCGCTGGTCGCGGTTGCGGCGCTCGACGGCGGCCCTGTCGGCTTCGCGACGTCTCACCTCAAGTGGGACCCGCCGGGGACGGACCCCGCGAGGCGGTTCGGCCTCCGCCAGGCCGACGAGATCCTCGCGGCGCTCCGCGAGCGCGCCGCCGGGATGCCGTGGATCGTCTGCGGCGACTTCAACGTCACCGCCGAGGACGCCGTCATCGCCCGCTTCGCCGCCGCCGGCCTCCGCGATGCCTACGCTTCCCGCCCCCGCGACGCGACGTGCGTCGCCAACGGCAGGGCCCGCAGGATCGACTTCATCCTCTATACTGCGGAACTCATGGCCACGCCGCGCCCCCTTCGCCTCCTCGCCGACGACGCCGTCCTGCCGTCGCCGGAGATGCCGTCAGACCACCTGCCGATCGCAGCCGCGTTCCGGCGATTAAGGTAGTCCCGTCGAGTTTTCCCCGGCCGGGTGGCGGAACAGGCATACGCACGGGATTTAAAATCCTGTGACCTGAAAGGGTCGTGAGGGTTCGAGCCCCTCCCCGGCTATTTTTCGAAGCGCGCGGCGCGGGGTTCGTCGGCGCGGATGAGGCGCGCGGCGGGTAAAGGACGGTTTGTTTGTGAGGCGGCGGGGTGCGCGAAGCAATGCGCCGGTTGACGTCCAGGCGCGCCTCTCCCGCGCCTCCTCACCCCGCGCCGCGCGCTTCGAAAAATAGGGAACGGCAGGACGGACTCGCTTTGCTCGTCCGCCGGGACCGAGGGATATACTCCGCGGGATGAAGACCGCTGCTCGTGTGCTCTTCGCGCTGCTCTGCGCGCTCCCGGCGTTCGCCGAGGACGCTTCCCCGAAAAAGCTCAAGACGGACTCGCCGATCCGGCAGAAGCGGATCAAGGAGTTCCTGTCGGAGGATCCGGCGAAGCGTGCGACGGCGATGGGGGAGGCGGCGAAGTGGGAGAAGGTGCCGTGGTCGGAGGCGGCGAGGAAGGACCTGGAGCTGATCCGCGGGTGGGCGCCGGTGCGGACGGCGCCGAAGAATGCGAAGGGTGCGCCGGTGCAGCGCGGGAAAGAGGTTTTCAAGCAGGGGACGGTGGACCGCGAGTACGAGTGGGTGTTGCCGCCGAAGTACGATCCGGCGAAGCCGACGCCGCTGTGGATCTACCTGCACGGCTCGAACGGGCCGCAGGGGACGGAGCCGTGGAGCTCGTGGGCGTCGTCGAAGGGGATGATCTGCGTGGCGCCCACTTCGCCGAACAAGTCGTACTGGCACCCGGTGGACGGGGCGACGGACCCGCTGGACTACGAGGAGTCGTTCTTCTTCGCGTTCATGGATTCGTGGCGGGCGAAGTTCAACGTGGACCCGGACCGGATCTACCTGAGCGGCTTCAGCGCGGGCGGGTTCGGGTCGTGGTGGTTCAGCCTGCGGTACCCCGAGTACTGGGCGGCGGTGATGCCGATGGCGGGCGGGCCGCCGGCGAACTGGGGGGAGCGGGGGCCGTACGAGCAGCCGGGAAAGCTCGGGTACTGGATCTGGCACGGGGACGAGGACAAGGATGTTCCCGTGGACCTGGATCGGAAGGGCGTGGAGTGGCTGAAGAAGCTGGGGACGCCGGTGTGGTACCAGGAGTACAAGGGCGGCGACCACAACACGTGGTTCGGGAAGGACAAGGCGGCGATCGAGAAAGTGGTGCTCGAGGTGGTCGAGAAGGAGCGCCGCATCGTCTGGCCGACGCGCGTCGTCTGGTGCTGGGACGCGCTCTGGTACAAGACGTTCCCGAAGACGGCGCCGCTGAAGGGCGGGTGGTGGCTCGAGTTCGGCGAGTGCGGCGAGCGGGCGCGCATCGAGGCGGAGTACGCGGGCGGCAACATCTACAAGGTGACGACGAAGGACGTGAAGGACTTCACGATCCGCGTGACGCCGGACATGGTGGACCTCTCGAAGCCGGTCGTGATCCAGGCGAACGGAGCGGAGGTTTTCAGCGGCCTCGTCGAGATCGACTTCGACCTGCTGCTCAAGCGGCAGGAAAAGTGGGCGGACCCGAAGCGGCTCCTGACGGGGGAAGTGCACGTCGCGGTGCCGGCGGGGAAGTAGCGGTGAAGAGAGGATGTGACGGCTGCCCAGTGTTCCTTGCCGCGGTCTGCTGCGGGGCCTGGGTATGCGAGGTCGGTTCGCGAGTGGAATTCCATTGAACCGCGAATCTGAGGGGGGGCAAACTCAGTGCCCATCACTGAATTCTCAGGAGCCTATATGCTGATGCGAACAATCGGCTGTCTTCTCGTCCTTGCGGTCTCGGTGCCAGCTCAGACGGATCCCTACGAGTCTTCGGTGAAAATCGAAGATTCATCCGCACCCTCTGGAGCGAAGGCGAAATTCGACACGGCTCTTTCGATGGTCGAGGGTCTGGCCGCCGGACTGGCTGCCGACGATCCACTCAAGAAGAAGCTGGAAACGATTATCAAGAAATACAAGGAAACGGTGATCCCAGGCGGTGCGCTGAGAGTGTCGAAGGAGGCCATGGGGACCACGAACGGGTACGTCCACCACTCTGGCAATTCCCCGGGAAAGAAGACTGTCATTCTGGATAGCGGCTTGTTCGCCGGGAGCAGCAGGGGTGCGTTGTTCTATCAACTAATGGACACGATTGTCCATGAAGGGATCCACCTATATCAGGACTTGCCTTTCTACGGCGGAGCAAGCCCCAGTCCAAAGGAGACCTTCGAGCTCAAGCGATCAAAAATTGAGGGAGAGTTGCAGGCCTACACGGGAGATATGGAGTTCCAGGATTCCCTTGCCGAAATCATCTCGAAAATGAAGGTCAATCTTAGGAGCGGCAAGCCAGCGACTGGAGGACTACCCACCTGGACTGCTCCTTGGGCTGCAGCAACGAAGGATGAGGTTTCCGAGATGGATGGGGCCCGAAGCGCCATCGTTGCAGGCAAGGGTGATCGTCTCAAAGCTCTCAGCTACTTCGTCGATCCTAAGACTGGGAAAGTTTACACGTCGCAAGAGCTGAATCAGAACATGGCGAAGGCGATTGAGCTTACGATCAAGACCCTGAAGCCGGGGCAGCCTGTGCCGACTACGGATCTCGAAAAGGCGGAGGCCCTCATCGATTACACGACGGCCATGGTGCAAGTCGGTGTTACTCCGGGACCCGGAAAGCCGCCGGACCCGACCTCAAAGCAGTACATGTGGATTTCACCGGGCGAAGATCGAATTCGCGTTACTGACGGCAGAATCATTCGCACGGGAATCGACGCTCTCCATTCGGCCCGCCTTATCCACGCAGCGGACGACGCGATTTGGCTCGTCGCGTGCGGTCTGGACGATAAGGCGGAGTTCAGGGGGGTCGTCCGCCTGATCCCGTTCGACTCGAAAGCTGGCCAGAAGGACCGCACCATCGTCCGCGACGATCCCAGGCTTCCCGGCGCGACCAGTCTGGTCGTCGTGAGAGAGCGAGTGTACGTCTACTCTCCGTCGAGCCGCGCCCTTCTTCAGCTCACGGATTCCGATTCGGACGGACTCCCCGATGCTCTGGGGCCGATGGCTCTGGCGAACGTTCCGCAGAGTCTCGACTTCGATCTTGCGACGCAACTCGAGGAAGTCGGCGGCGACCTGGTCGCACTGCCTGGCTTTCTGACTCCGGAACGAAAGGTCTCCCCGTGGGTGACCTTCAGGGATACCAACAGCGACGGTGTTTTCGACACGACCTTTGTGGTTCAGCCGCAGGATTGGCAGAAACGCACGCCCCACTGGCTGGGACGTCCCCAAGCGCAGGGAACTGTGGTCGGTATCGCCGCATCTAGGACGCATCAATTCGCGATCATTGGGCATACGCCGGGCGGTGCCGACGAGTTGCTCGCCCAAGGCGCGATGCCTCAATCGGAATCCGACGAATTGCTCGTAGCGCTCTCTCGTCCGCTCCGGCCCGGCGAGCAACTTGACCTGCGCGATCTCACCAACCAGCTTTCCACGCCAAACGCCGCCACCGGGCAGCGCACACCGGTTGTACTCCAGACGATTCCGTCCCGCATCCTCACGGATGGCACAGGGCACCTTCGAATCCTCGGAGACGGCTACGAGAGCGTCCAGGCCGTCAAGATCGCGGGCGTGTCGGTCCAGTTCCAAGTGCTCAGCCCGCGCGAGATTCTCGCATTCGTGCCAGACCTTCCCTACGCCGCTGGCTACGAGCTCTCATTTGTCCAACAAGGGGGCGCCGAAGTTGCCTCCGACTTCGAGCTTTTTGACGATCTGAGCGAGCCGTAGCGGCACCGGCTCGTTCGCGGATGGTGTGGGTGGAATAACCTCTGGGCGGACGGCGTTCACGTCCGCAGACCCGATCCTCCCGAGGAGCGACACCCATGCGGATCCTGATGGCCGGCGCCGCGCTGGTCCTGGCGCTTTCCCTGTTCGCTGACGACAAGGCTCCCGCCGAAGTCGCGAGCCTCGGCGTCACGGCGCGCGCGGCGAACGCCGGGGAGAAGGACGCCCTCGGCCTCGGCGACGCGATCGCGGGGCGCGTGAACGGCGTGATCGCGGAAGAGCCGGCGAAGGACGGCCCGGCCGCGGCGATCAAGCCGGGGGACGCGATCCTCGCGCTCGACGCGAACCGCCTCTACTCGAACGACGACCTCCTGGATTTCGTGCGCGCTGCGAAGCCCGGACAGAAGGTGAAGGTGCTGCTGAAGCGCGCGGACTCGAAGAAGGAGGAGACGGTCGAGGTCACGCTGGGGTCGGCGCCAGCGCCCAAGGAGACGAAGATCGCGTGGCAATTCGCCGGGCCGGCGCAGCTCGACGCGGCGCTCGCGCTCGCGAAGAAGGACGGCAAGAAAGTCCTGGTCGGGATTTCCGGCGCGGAAACGTGATGAGGGACGACCCGCTTCGAGAGCGGTTCGCTCTCGGAAAAGCTGGATGACGCCGCCGTCGTCGAGGCGTCGAAGAAGTTCGTGACGATCATCATCCGCCGGCCGCACGCGTACAAGTTCGCGGCGGATCACAAGGGGGCTTCGATCCCCGGGGTGGCGGTCTTCGACGCGGCCGGGACGCTCCAGGCGAATTGCGATCCCGGAAAAGCCGGGAGCGCAAAGGATGTCGCGGAATTCCTGGACGCCCAGGCGAAGTAGAAAACGCAGGGAAAGGGACGGCCTTACTTCCCGAAGAACTTCGCGAACTCCTCCGACGTGAGGAGGACTTCCTTGCCTCCTCCGTGTGCGCGATGGGCATCCTGGAGATACGAAACAAGTTCGCGTGTCACCGACGCGTTTTTCGAGGTCCCGGGATCCTCGCGTTCAATGTCTCGTAAGGCCCCGATCGCTCGCGGAAGCGCCGCGGAGTCGAAACATCCGCCCGCCCGCATCGCGGCCCAGAACTGAGCCCGGATCCATTCGTTGCCTTCGCCATCTCCCGCTTCGGCCAGCATCCGGAGGCACTCCGTGCGCCACGCGGGAGCAGCGATGTCGTCGAAGACCTTCCAGGCGAACGGGCGCCCGTCCCTCATGTCGTCCGCGACCAGTTTGACGAACCGGGTCCCCTGCACCTGCCGGATGATCCAGTACGCCACATCACGGAGCTCGTCGGCGCGGCTGTGCCAGAGCGCAGCCACGATGTCGCTGACACGGTCGACATCCAGGGCCGCGAGCGATTCCCGGTCCATGAAGTAACCCCGGAAGATCTCGCTTCGATCGTACGACTCGAACCGGAGAATGAAGTCGGTCGTGAACGCGCGTCCCTCCAGCTTTTTCGAACTTCCGTAGCGGGAAGGGGCCTCGAACGGGCTGGCGAGCTGCGGTTGGATCCCCGAAGTCTTGAGGGCCTCGAAATAACCCGCGATGTCATCGTCGGTGACCCTGGCTTTGCGCAGGATCGTCCTCGCCTGCCTCTCCCAGTACGTCCGGACCTCGTCGGCGTGCGCTTCGCAGAACTTCCGGACCGCGTCGCCGAGCTTCCATGAATTGGCCCAGGCGGCGTCTTCCGGTTCCCTCCAACCGAGGGCGAGCAGTGCGTGAAGGGATGGAACCGACGCGCCTTCCACGGCCTCGCCGATGTCCTTGTCGAAGGCGGCCTCGGCTTCCTGCTGGCGCTGCCTCTCCTTTGCCCGTTCGCCCTCCGACAGCGTGGTGACATCGCGGGCCGTTTCCGCCGCGAACCACGCGGCGCGTTCCCGGAGCCGCGCCCGCGCCTTTGCGGCGCTGACGAGCGCGACCGGGTGGCTGGCCGAAATCCACTCCACTTCAGCGTCGTGCCACGAATCGGCGCGCGCGAGACAGGCCTCGACGAACTCGAGGGATTCCAGCGAACGCACATGGTAGTCGTGATAGCCCTGCACCGGGCCCGTCGCGGGCAGCTTCGTCACCAGGAAAATCCAGGTCTGACCGACCTGGAAATCACGGTAGATGGGGCTCATGCTTCAGGAGGGAACCGGCCCGTTCCGGAAGTCCAGCGTCGAAGCGTCGCACTGGCCATGAAGCACGCGCACGACCCGGACTGTCGCGACCGCCGGGTCCGGGTCCGTCTCATTTTCTTTTTCGGCAGCGGTCCCGTCGCGCACGACCTTCTCGATGCGGCCCACGATGACCAGTTGCGACGCACCGGCCATCCACTCGACCGTCCTGTATTCGTTCAGGCAGGCCGGGACAGGGCGCGGAAGCGCCATCGTCAACACCAGGAAGGTCAGAATCCCGACACGGCGCATGGGAATGCTCCCAGAATGCCCCCGGAATCGTCGTCAGAACCATAGCACGAATCCAATGCGGCCCGGCACCGGTTCTGCCGCGGCCTCAACGCACCGTCGTCCCGCCGGGAACGGCCTCCGCCGGCGCCCCTTCCTCCCTCCGCTGCCCCTTCATCAGGAGCCGGATCGCCGGCGTCGCCACGAACGTGCTCACGACGGCCATCATGACGAGCTTCGTGAACATCGACGGCGGCAGGACGCCGAGCTCGAGGCCGACGTTGAGCGCGACGAGCTCCATGAGGCCGCGCGTGTTCATGCAGACGCCGACGGTCGTGGCCGTGCGCGTGTCCTCGCCCAGCACCTTCGCCGCCGCGAAGGCGCTTCCGAACTTGGTCGCGAACGCCAGGGCGCAGATGAGGGCGCACTGGATCCACTCGGCGCCGCCGTGGAGGGCGCCGATGTCGGTGCGGAGGCCGGTGACGGCGAAGAAGACGGGGAGCAGGAGGGTCCAGACGAGCGGGCCGACGCGGGTTTTCCATTCGGCGGCGAAGCGGCGGTCGTTGTGGAGGGCGATGCCGACGGTGAAGCCGCCGATGATGGCGAAGATGCCGAGGGAGCTGGTGGCGGCGGCGGAGAGGAAGACGAGGACGAGGACCCACGCGATGGTGCCGGTGCGGAGGCGGCCGTCGCGGGCGAGGGAGGCGTCGAGGGCGCGGGTGGCGAGAGGGGCGACGAGGAGGAACAGCACGAGGAGGTAGACCGCAAGGCCGCCGAGGCGCGGGAGCATCCAGGGCATGGAAGCGCCGCCGCGGGCGACGACGGCGACGGCGCCGAGGACGAGCCAGCCGAAGACGTCTTCCATGGCAGCCGCGCCGATGGCGAGGGCGGCGGTGCGGGTGTGGGCGAGGCCGAGCTCGATGAAGATGCGGCCGAGGACGGGCACCGCGGTGATCGACATCGCGACGGCGAAGAACAGCCGGAACGGCGCGAGCCCGGGGCGCGGCTCCGCGAACGATTGCCAGAACCACGGCGCCGCGAGCCAGCCGCACGCGAACGGCACGACCAGCGCCGCCGCCCCGATCGCGAGGACCTTGCGCCGCTCCTGCCGCAGGTGCGACCCGAACTCGAATTCCAGCCCGATCTGGAACATCAGCAGCACGAGCCCGATCTGCGCCACCCCGGCCATGATCGCGGAGGTCGAGGCAGGGAAGAGCTTCTCCACGAACCCCGGCGCGATCGCCCCCAGCACGCTGGGCCCCAGCAGCAGCCCCGCGAGGATTTCCCCCGCGACGTCCGTCTGCCCGAGCAGTTTCTCCGCCAGCCACGTCACCACGCGCGACGCGACCAGCACCGCGACGAGCGCGAAGAGCAGCCGGAGGATGATTTCCTCGGCGGCGGAGCCGGCGACGGAAACGTGGGCGGTCTCAGCGAGCAGGGAGGGGGGCAGGGACATGTGGGCCCAATTGAAAGCGAGAAGGCCTGATCTGAGCACGGATCATCTGCCGTTTCCGACTGGCGGACGGGTGATTTGAACCAAATCGTTGCCGCAGAGGTCACCGAGGACACAGAGAACGAGAGTGCACGTGCCTGCGGGATGGCTGCAGTCCTGAACTCTGCGGACTCTGCGCCCTCTGCGGCTGGGATCGCCTTTCGTGTCCCGACCACTTCCGATCAATGCCCGTCACGTTCTTGACTCTCATTCCCGCTCCCGGCTACGCTCGCCCTTCCGCTACTTAACACACCTACAGGAGCTTCTAAATGGCCTCTTCCCTCGGCTACACGCGCGACCTTCTCGTCATGCCGTTCGACCACCGCGGCTCGTTCCTGGAAAAGCTGTTCGGGATCAAGGGCCGGCAGCCGACGCCGGAGGAGACGAAGGTCGTCGCGAGCTTCAAGGAGATCGTGTACGACGGCTTCAAGAAGGCGCTGACGCTGGGGGTGCCGAAGGACAAGAGCGCGATCCTGGTGGACGAGCAGTTCGGGGAAAAGTGCCTGCTGGACGCGCGGAAGAACGGGATCGCGGCGTGCATGCCGACGGAGAAGTCGGGGCAGGACGAGTTTGACTTCGAGTACGGCAAGGAGTACGGGGCGCACATCGAGAAGTTCGACCCGGCGCTGGTGAAGGTGCTGGTGCGCTACAACACGGGGGCGGACGCGGCGATGAACGCGCGGCAGGCGGCGCGGCTGAAGGAGCTGAGCGAGTACCTGAAGAAGCACAACCGGAAGTACATGTTCGAGCTGCTGGTGCCGGCGACGGACGCGCAGCTCAAGTCGGTCGGCGGCGACAAGGCGAAGTACGACACGGCGCTGCGGCCGGGCCTGATGTGCGAGAGCATCGTGGCGCTTCAGAAGGCCGGCGTGGAGCCGGACGTGTGGAAGCTCGAGGGCGTGGAGAAGCCGGAGGACGCGAAGAAGGTCGCGGACGCGGCGCGGGCGGGCGGGCGCAAGGACGTCGGCGTGATCGTGCTCGGCCGCGGCGAGAGCGCGGACAAGGTCAAGGAGTGGCTCAAGGTCGGCGCGAAGGTGCCGGGCGTGATCGGTTTCGCGGTCGGCCGGACGGTGTTCTGGGACGCGCTGGTCGGGTTCAAGGAGAAGAAGCACGACCGGCAGGCGGCGGTGGACATGGTGGCGAAGAACTACAAGGGGTTTGTGGACCTGTGGATGGAACATCGGAAATAGGGCAACGACAGGGGATGGGGGAAGGACGGGCGTGGGCATGGGCGGGCGAGGGATGGGGCGCGGGCTTGGGCGGCGCCCCATCGACGGCTCGCAGTTGCCCCTGCCCCTGACCTCGCCCCAGCCCCCCCAAGCCCAGGCCCGTCATCCCCGAGCCCCTGCCGTTTTTCCGGAGTCTCCCCTCATGTGCACGATGTGCGCCTCCCTGACCAAACGCGACGGCTCCTTCATCGTCGAATGGCCGCACCACGTGTGGCGGCTCGCGGATGACCAGACGTGGCCGGGGTGGTCGATGCTGATCCACCGGAAGCACGTGACGGAGCTGTTCGAGATGTCGCCGGCGGAGCGGGCGGCGGCGATGGAAGAGGTTTCCGAGGCGGCGCGGATCCTGAAGAACGTGTTCGGCGCGACGAAGATGAACATCGAGCTGCTGGGGAACCAGGAGCCGCACGTGCACTGGCACATCGTGCCGCGGAAGACGGACGACCCGGCGTGGAACCGGCCGATCTGGACGCATCCGCACCAGCCGGTGAAGCTGAGCCCGGCGCAGCACGACGCGGTGGTGTCGAAGATCCGGCGCAAGCTGCCGGCGCCGCCGGCGAGCTAGGGTGAGCGGACCGCCTTCCGAGCCTCGAACTCCAACCCGCAACTCACCCGGAACCCCGAACGCGGAACTCCGAACCGAACTCGCAAACTCCCAACTCCCCGCGTGATAATCTATCCCCCGTGGAGCCTTCCCCCGATCTCCAGACCATCCCGGGCTACCAGGTCCAGGGCAAAATCGCCACCGGCGGTTTCGCCGCCATCTTCAAGGCCGTCGACATGGCGACTTTCCAGGTCGTCGCCATCAAGATGCTCTACCCCGAGAAAGCCAAGAACCAGGCCTACGTCCACCGCTTCACCACAGAATCCCAGCTCCTCCTCAACCTGAATTCGCCGTGGATCGTGAAGGGCCTGAAGCGCGGGTCGGTGCACGGGCTGCCGTACCTGGTGATGGAGTACGTGCCGTGCATCCCGCTGTCGCACCTGATCCAGCGGAACGGGACGCTGATCGGCCCGATCGCGCGGCGCGTCATGATCGACACGGCCAAGGCGCTCTCCGTCCTCTCGGACATGGGGTTCGTCCACTGCGACCTCAAGCCGGACAACCTCCTCGTGACCGGGCACGACCAGGTCAAGCTCTGCGACCTCGGGCTCGCCGAGCCGAGCGGGAACCTGGCGCGCGGCATGAGCGACACGACCGCCGGCACGCCCGAGTTCATGTCGCCGGAGCAGGCCCTCGGCAAACTCGACCTCGACTTCCGCTCCGACGTCTACTCCATGGGCATCATCCTCTACCAGATGCTCTTCGGCCGCCTGCCGTTCACGGGGAAGCGCGAGGACGTGCTGCTCGCGCAGGTCAAGGAGCAGCCCTTCATCGACGACGTGACGTTCCACATCCCGCCGTGGGTGAAGGCGGTGCTGCCGCGGATGTTGGCGAAGGACCGCGAGCGGCGGTTCCGCACGCCGGCCGAATTGCTGTGGGAACTCGAGAACGCGCCTTAAAAAGAGTGTTGAGAATTGAGTATTGAGTATTGAGTGACGTACCGCAGAGCCCGTTTTCCGTCACCTCAATCCTCAACACTCAACCCTCGACACGTGCAGAACGACACCTACATCACGCCTCGCCGCCACGGCGAACCCAACCGCGCGCGGGTCCAGCGCCTCATGCACGAGACATGGTTCGAGCTCGGGCTCGTCCTGCTCATCATGGTCTCGTGCGGGCTTGCGGTCCTGGAGCTGAACGGCGGACTCTCCGGAGGGCGGCAACTCGCGGTGGAGATCGCCGGCCACGTCCTGTCGGGGCTCTTCCTCGGCGAACTGGGACTTCGCTGCTGGACCTACCGCAACCGCCGCAGGTTCTTCGCGCGATACTGGCTCGACATCATCGCGTCCCTGCCGTTCCCGGGCGGGTTCGAAGCGCTCCGGGTCCTCCGGCTGCTGCGCGTGCTGCGGCTCCTGCGGGTCGGGGCGATGATCCGGCGCAGGTACCTCACCGGCTCGGGGGGTGAGTTCGCATTCATCTTCACGATCGCGACGATCGTCATCACTCTCGGCGCTTCCGTCATCGCGCTGTTCGAGCGCTCGCTCGGGCACACGGGCTCCATCGGAAACTCATTCTGGTGGGCGACGTTCTCGATGATGGCCGGCGAGCCCATGGGCGGCCTGCCGGAGTCCATTCCCGGTCGAGTCATGGCCGTTCTCGTCACCCTCACCGGGCTGTGCGTCTTCGCCGTCCTTACCGGCGCCGCCGCAGCCCTCATGACCCAACGCCTCAAACGACTGGAGGTGCATTCGATGGACCTGGAAGAAGTCGAAGACCACATCATCCTCTGCGGCTGGGACCGCCGCGCCCCGCTCGTGGTCGAGGAGTTGCAGCATTCCGCCGAGGAGCGGGCGCGCGCCATCGTCGTCGTCGCCGAGCTGGACGAACTTCCGCAGCTCAACTGGAAGATCGTCGATCGAGAGAAGATATACCTCCTCCCGGGCGATTTCACGAAGGCCGAGCTGCTCGAGAAGGCCGGCATTCGCCGCGCGGCCAAGGCGATCATCATGAGCGAGAAGTCCGGCAACCGCAGCGACCAGGACCGCGACGCGCGCACCATCCTCGCCGCGCTGACGATCGAGAAGCTCAACAAGGACATCTACACCTGCGCCGAGCTGCTCAACCGCGAGCACGAGGCTCACCTCCGCATGGCCGGCGTCGAGGACGTCGTTTGCGCCTCCGAGTACGGCGCCACGCTCATCAGCAGCATGGCCATCCACAGCGGGATCTCCTCGATCATGGGGGAGCTGCTGTCCGTCCAGTACGGGAATGAGTTCTTCAAGCTCGACACGCCGCCCTGGCTGGTCGGCAGGACGTTCGGCGACGCCGTCGGCCAGCTGACGCGCAAGGACGCGATCCTCATCGCGACCGACAGGCCGCTGGGGGGCAAGAGTCACGAAGTCACGCTGAATCCTCCCCGCGACTACGTCTTGCAGAAGGGGGACCTGCTCGTGGTCATCAGCAAGGTGAAGCCGGACATCAGCAACCCTTGAGTGCGCGCGTCGGGTCCGGAAATTTTTCTTTTTTTGGCGCTTGAATCGCTTTCCTGCCGCGGTATACGGGATGCATGGAATTGCCGAAACCGGCCAGCGTGGTATCGGGACCATCCTGGTTCCGGGACCTCGTCATTTACGAGGTCTACGTGCGGGCGTTTCGCGACTCCAACGGGGACGGGATAGGCGACCTCAAGGGCCTGACCGAGAAGATCGGGTATATCCGCGACCTGGGCGTCGGAGCCGTCTGGCTGCTGCCGATCTTCCCAAGCCCGCTCAGGGACGACGGATACGACGTCGCGGACTTCAGGGGCATCCACCCCGACCTTGGCACACTCGACGACTTCAGGGAGTTTGTTGACCGCGCCCACGCCACCGGGCTGCGCGTTCTCACCGACCTCGTCCTCAACCACACCAGCGACCAGCACCGCTGGTTCCAGTCGGCCCGATACGGGCCCGGCCAGCCATTCCATGATTACTACGTCTGGAGCCCGGCTCCCGACCGCCATAAGGACGTCCGAATCATCTTCCCTGACTTCGAGCCTTCCAACTGGACTTTCGAACCCCTCTGCAACCTGTATTACTGGCACCGCTTCTATCATCACCAACCTGACCTCAACTATGACAACCCCGAGGTCCGCCGCGAAATGCTCGACGTCGCCCGCTTCTGGCTCGAATTTGGCGTCGATGGCTTCCGTGTCGATGCCGCTCCCTACCTCTTCGAGCGCGATGGGACGGCGTGCGAAGGGCTTCCCGAGACGCACGCGTTTCTCAAGGACCTGAGGAAGCTCTGCGACCAGTACCAGCCTGCGCGTCTGCTGATCGCCGAGGCGAACCAGCGTCCGGCGGAGCTGGTGAAGTATTTCGGCGACGGCGACGAGTTCCACATGGCGTTCCATTTCCCGCTGATGCCGCGCCTGTTCCACGCCGTCCGCGCCGAGAAGGCCCTTCCCATCGAGGAAATCCTGCGTGACTCGCCGCCGTTGCCGGAGGGGTGCCAGTGGGCGATGTTCCTGAGGAATCACGACGAGCTGACGCTGGAGACGGTTTCGGAGGAGACGCGGAAGTTCCTGTGGGCCGAGCTGGCGCAGGACCCGCGGGCGCGGCTCAACCTGGGGATCCGGCGGCGCCTGTGGCCGCTTCTCGCCGGCGGCCGGCGGCAGATCGAACTGCTGCACGGGTTGATCCTGAGCCTGCCGGGGTGCGCGGTGCTGTACTACGGGGACGAGATCGAGATGGGGGACGACATTTCGCTGGGAGACCGCGACGGCGTGCGCACGGCGATGCAGTGGAGTACGGGCGCCAACGCGGGGTTCTCGAGCGCGCCGCCGGAGAAGCTCGTCGCCCCGGTCGTGACCGATCCGGAGTTCCATTTTGCAGGACGCAACGTCCAGTCCTTCGACCGAAGGCCGACCTCGTTCCTCAACTGGCTGCGACGGATGGTCAGGGTTCACAGCGTAGACCCGATCTTTGCCGGCGGCACCATGCGCCTCATCCCCTGCGCGCACCCTTCCATCCTCGCCTTCACCCGCGAACTCGGCGACTCCGCGATCCTCTGCGTCTTCAACCTGTCCCGCTACGTGCAGCCCGCGGTGCTGGACCTGGGGCGCTGGAAGGGGCGCGTCCCCGTGGAGGAGATCGGAAAGGCGTGGTTTCCGTCCGTCGGGGAAGCGCCGTACTTGTTCACGATGGGTCCGCACTCCTTCATCTGGTGCCGCCTTGAACCCGTCTGATCCCTGGATTGCGCTGGCCCGGCACGCGCCGCTCGCGATCCTGACGGATCTCGACGGGACGCTGGTTGCGTTTGCGGGGAGGCCGGAGGAGGCGCGCCCGGGGCCCGAGGTGCTGGCGGTGCTGGGGGAACTGGTGAAGCTGCCTGGGACCTCGGTGACGGTCGTGAGCGGCCGGCGGCGGGACGAACTGGACCGGATGTTCGCGGAGCTGCCCGAGGTGTCGCTCGTGGCGGAGCACGGCGCCTGGCGGCGCGGCGGCGGCGCCTGGCAGGCCGCGCCGACCCCGCAGGCCGCTTCCCACGATCTGATTGGGCTGGAGCTTGAGAAGCTGGCGGCGGGTGTGAAGCGCGCCTTCGTGGAGCGGAAGACGTGGTCCGTATGCCTGCATTACCGCGAGGTCAGCCGTCGCGAGAAGAGCGCGCTGGTCGTGGCGGCGCAGGCCGCGGTGGCTGCGTGGGTGGAGGCTCACCCTGAGTACGAGCTGCTGGAGGCCGCGGAGGCGCTGGAGGTCCGTGCGTCGGTGATGAAGAAGTCGAACGCGGTGACGTGGTTGCGGGAGCGGGCGGGGGCGGGGTGCCGCGTGTTGCTCCTGGGGGACGACGTGACGGACGAGGACATGTTCCGCGCGGCGGGTCCGGGCGACGAGCCCGTGATCGTCGGCGCCCCCGGCGGCCGTTCCACCGCGGCGCGCTGGCGCCTCGCGGGACCCAACGAGGCACTCGCGTTTTTGCGCTGGCTCGTGGACGCCCGTGCCGATGGACCCACCCCTGTGCCCGTGGCCCTCCCAGTCGCCGTGAGCCACCGGCCGAAGGGAAAGCGCTCCGAGCCGCCGCAGCGGCTCCTCGTCGTCTCCAACAGGCTGCCCGACCTCCGGTCGCCGGTCTCGCCGGAGGACGTGCGCAAACGCAACGTGGGAGGACTTGTTTCGGCGCTGGAACCGGTCCTGTCGAAGAGGGAAGGGATGTGGCTTGGGTGGAACGGACGCACTTCACCTGCCGAGGTGCCCCCTGTCGTGCGCCTGGCGGACAACGCGTCGCCGGGACTTGCCTGGCTTGAACTCCCCCAGGCCTGCTACGAAAACTACTACAACGGATTCTGCAACCGCTCCCTCTGGCCGCTCCTCCATACGCTCCCCGGGCGAGCCCGTTTCGTGGACGCCGAGTGGGATGCCTACGTCCGCGTGAACGCCATGTACGGCGCGGGTGCGGTGGACCTGGTTTCTGAAAACTCGCCGGTCTGGGTTCACGACTACCACTTGTATCTCCTGGCGTCAGAACTCCGCCGCCTCGGCCATCGCGGCCCCATCGGCCACTTCCTCCACGTCCCATTCCCGTCCGTGGACCTCTTCTCGATGAATCCGTGGGCCGAGCAGCTTCTCGAGGCCATGCTCGAGTTCGATCTCCTCGGCTTCCACACGCGGCGCTTTGCGGAGAATTTCCTCCAGGCCGTCGGCGTCCTCTCGCCCGCCGTCGTCGGCGACGACGTCGTCGAGCATCGAGGGCGTCGCGTCCGCGTCGGCGTGTTCCCGATCGGCATCGTTGCCGAGGGTTTCCAGGAAGCGGCGGATAGCGAGACGGCCGCGGAGATCACGGCGCTGCTGCAGGCCACAGCGCCGGCAAAGCTCGTGCTGGGCGTGGACCGGCTGGATTACACGAAGGGAATCCCGGAGCGGCTTGAGGCGTTCGGGCGGTTCCTGGAGCAGCACCCGGATTGGAAGGGAAAAGTCTCGCTGGTGCAGGTCTCGGTGCCATCGCGCGCGGACGTGCCGGAGTACGCGGAACAGCGGCGGCGGATCGAGAACCTCGTGGGGCGGATCAATGGGGAGTACGGGGAGGCCCACTGGGTGCCGGTCCGCTACCTGTACCGCTCGTACCCGCACCGGCACCTGGCCCAGCTCTACCGCGCGGCGGATGTCGCGATGGTCACGCCCTTGAGCGACGGCATGAACCTCGTCGCCAAGGAATTCGTTGCCGCCCAGGACCCGGCTAGCCCGGGCGTCCTGATGCTGTCTCGCTTTGCAGGCGCGGCCGAGGAAATGAGGGACGCGCTCCTGACCAATCCCTGGCACACGGACGGAATGGCGCGGGACCTGCTCCGGGCGCTGGAGATGCCGGAAACGGAACGGCTGGCGCGGCATGGGAAGCTGGCGGCCTGCGTGGCCCGGACGACGGCGGCGAGCTGGGCGGAGGACTTCCTTTCGGCGCTGGAAGCGTGCAGGAGCCGGTAAAGACGCAGGACATGACTAGTCCCCGTCATCCTTGACTTCTCCCTATCTCCAGGTAGATTGCATTCATGCCCGGTACCGCCACCCGCACCGCCCTCCTCGACGCCGCCCAGGAACTCGCGCAGACCCGCGGCTACAACGCGTTCAGCTTCCGCGACCTCTCGAAGCGCGTCGGCGTGAAGACCGCGAGCATCCATTACTGGTTCCCGACCAAGGGGGACCTCGGCTGCGAACTCATGGGCCGCTACCACCAGCGCTTCATGGCCGCCCTCACGGGGATCGACCGCCGCCGGTGGGGGGCGAAGCGCAAGCTCCAGGAGTTCGTGGGGCTGTTCCGTGCGGCGCTCATGAAGGGCGACCGGATGTGCCTGTGCGGGATGCTGGCGAGCGAGTTCGCGACGCTTCCCGCCCCGGTGCAGCGCGAAGTGCGGTCGTTCTTTGACGCGTCGGAGCGGTGGCTGGCGGGCGTGCTCTGGGCGGGCCGGAAGGCGGGGGAACTGGAATTCGACGGGACGCCGGAGGCGACTGCGCGGGTGCTTTTTTCATCGCTGGAGGGGGCGATGATGGCGGCGCGGGCGTTCGGGGACGAGGATCGGCTGGTGTCCGCGGGCGAGTGGCTCGTGTCCGCAGTGGCGAAATGACCCGGGTCTCTCAGGGGCCCGTGACCAACCTACTCATAGGTAGAGAAAGGGGAGGGCGATGAAGAGGACGATGCAGGGTGGCCTGCTGGCGGCGCTGGCGCTGCTGGCGTGCGGGTGCGCTTCGGAACCGTCGGCGCCGGCGAAGGGGGAGGCGAAGGCCGCGTTCGACATGCAGGGGTGGCGGCTGATCGGGTGCTGCTGCGGGGCGCCGTGCCCGTGCCGGGTGAACAAGAAGCCGCAGCACTGCCACGGGTGCGACCACACGGACGCGGTGCACATCGACAAGGGATATGCGGGGGACGTGGACCTGTCGGGGATGACGTGGGTGATCGTCGGGCGCGGGTTCGGCGAGGACACGAAGGAAAACTGGGTGTACGTGTACGTGGCGGACACGGCGACGGAAGCGCAGTACAAGGCGCTGGGGGACATGCTGAACGCGGACGTGAAGTCGTGGGGTGACAAGGCGGCGCACCTGGCGGGGAAGTTCGTCGGGATGCGGAAAGTGCCGATGACGACGAAGGTGGGTGCGGACGGGCGCACCTGTTCGGTGACGATTCCCGGGATCCTGGAGCTCGAGACGAAGGCGATCGTGAACCCGGGCAGGACGGAGCCGGTGCGGAGCACGGGGATCATGGACGCGTGGGGGGATTCGTTCACGCACATGGAACCGGTCAAGCACACGCTGACGGACAAGGAAACGGGGTACTCCTGGAACCTCTCGGGGCGGCAGGCGAACTTCGCGGAGTTCCACATGACGCCGGAGAAGAAGGCGGCGGGAGGCGGGTGGGGCTGCTGGACCGCGAACGCGGCGTACGGCGACAAGGGGCCGTACGAGGAGCAGCTCAAGGACGAACACAAGTAACAGGGTCGTGAGGGAGCGGCCGTCCCGCGGCGTCGCGGGACGGCCGTTCTGCTTCGAATCGGGCGAATCCCCGGGGACTCGTGTGCTGTAATCCCGGCATGCGCCGGTCCCTGGCCGCCCTCCTCCTCCTCGCTGCTTCCGCTTCGGCCCAACCCGCCGACCTCTTCACGAGCGAAGAGCAGGGGTTCCGGATCCGGAAGCCTGCCCCGCCGTGGAAGCTCGCGGAGGCGACGCCTGCGTCCGGCACGAGCTACACGCTGAAGATCTCGCGAATCGAGGGGGCGACGGAAACGAGCGTCACCCTTTTCGTCGCGGACCTCCAGGGGCTCGCCGATGCGAACGCCGCCTGCGATGCGGCCGCGAAGGCCCGCAAGGTGGACGCGAAGATCTCGGCGCTGAAGCTCGGCAAGGGCGACCTGGCGGGGGAGACCGTGCCGTGGATGCGATTCCGCTACCAGGCGAACGTCCCGTACACGCTGCGCCAGCACTTCCTCGTGCACCACGACGCTCTGTTCGTCCTGCAGTGCGCGGCGCCCGAGGAGTCGTTCGAGTCCGCCGAGGACGAATTCAAGCCGTACCTCGAGAGCTTCGAGTTCATCCCGCTCGCCGACGCGGCGGGGCGGAAGGACCGCGAGCTCCTGCGCAAGCTGGCGGCCCGGTGCGGAAGCGAAATCGACTGGGCGCCGACGTGGGCCGCGGCGGCGGCGCGCGCGAAGAAGGAAGGCCGGCTCGTGCTTGTCGTTGTGGAGCAGTACCGCGGGCTGAACATCGAGCGCTATGCCCCCTCGACGCTCTTCATGGACTCCGACGCCGTCGCCCTCGTGCAGGAACGGTTCGTCGCCTTCGCGTGGACCGACCGCTGCGGGGCGCCGTTCGAGAAGCCGGAGGTGTACGGGCTCGGGCCGTCGACGTTCGGACAGGGACTGCTCTTCGTGGACGCGGAAGGGCGCGTGGTGGGGGAAGGGGAGTCGTTCGACCCGTTCTATTTCGACGAGCGGGCGCGGCAGGTCTTGCGGGAGCATCCCGGCGCGGCGCCGCGGGACGCGGAGGACGTGGAGGAGTTGCTGCGGCGCGGCGACCTGGAGGCGGCGGAGTCGCGGCTGAAGGCGCCGAAGACCGCGGAGGAGTGGCGGCTGAAGACCGGGCTGCTGAAGCGGAGGCGCCAGGGGACCGAGGCGCTGAAGGCGCTGGCGGCGGCGAAGGCGGCGGGGGCGACCGGGCTCGATCTGGAAGAAGCGGTGATCCGGGTGCGCATGGGAGAGTTCGCGGAGGCGGAGAGGCTGCTGGCGGCGAACGAGGCGTCGGAGGCCGTCTTCTGGCACGCGCTTTCGCGCGGGATGAAGGAAGGGCTGGAGCCGGTGCGCGCGGAAATCGTGAAGCTCGCCCGCGAGCACCCGGACGACCGCTGGGCGTGGCGCGCGGCGGCGGTGATGTGCGGGAAGGGGATGGCCTCGGGGCTCGACCGCGCGGCGTGGCACGAAGAGGAGCGCCTCGCGGGGTGCCTTCCCGCCGCGGCGGAACCCGTGGACGACGCCGCGCGCGCCGAGCGGGACGCGATCGCGTTCCTCCTGCGCAGCCAGCTGCGCGACGGCTCGTGGCCCTCGCCGCATGCGCTGGTCGAAACCCGCGGCGGCTCGGCCGTCGCCATCGCCTCCATCTCCGGCGCCGCCCTGCTCCCGTTCCGCGAGCGCGACGACGTCGCCGCGGCGCTTCGCCGCGCGCTCGACTTCGTCCTCGCCAACCCGCTCGCGACGCAGCCCGGCCGACTGTTCGACTACACGATCTGGGGTCAGATCTTCTCGCTGCGCTTCCTCGCGGCGTGCGTCGAAGCGAAGTTCGGGGACCGGGAAGCGCTCGTCGAGGCGATGGACGAACTCGTCGGCGAGATGAAGCGCGGGCGGTTCGCGGACGGAGGCTGGGCGTATTTCAAGGCGGAGGGGAGCGACGGCGCTTCGATCGGCTTCGTCACGGCGGCGGCGGTGTGCGCGCTGCTCGAGGCGAAGGCCGCGGGGGCCGACGTGCCTGGGTCGCTGGTGGAGAAGGCGGCGGCGTTCGTGGCGTCGACGAAGCAGGAGGGCGGCGCGTTCGGGTACTTCGCCGGCGGGGGCGCCCCGGCGGGGGCCGAGGCCGCGTTTCGCAGCCCGCTGTACGCGCTGGCGCTGAAGAAAACCGGGAAGGGGGACGTGGCGGGAATCCGCGCGTCGCTGGACCTGTACCTGGAGCACCGCGAGCACGACCTGCGGGAGCGCGGGAAGAACCTGTGCCACACGTCGCCCGAGGGGCTCGCGTCCTACTACCTGCTGTTCGGCTGCGCGTTCGCGACGGAAGCGCTGGAGGAGTTGCCGGAGAAGGAGCGGTCGAAGTACCGCGCCGCCCTCGTCGAGGACGTCCTCTCGATGCGCACCGCGGACGGCGGGTTCTGCGACAACCCGGGCGTCGGTCGGCACTACGGCGCCGCGATGGCGCTTCGCGTCCTGCGCCCTTAGCTGCTACTTCGGCTTCGGCCCGGGTCCAGGCCCCGGTCCCGGCCCTGGGCCCGGCCCCGGCCCGGGACCTTTCGGCGGCGGCTTGGGCGGCGGCGGTTTGTCCGGCGGGGGCTTGTTGTCGGGGGGCGGCTTGTCCGGCGGACGCTCCTGGATCGCCTCCGGCTCCGCCACGGGGCGCCAGCGCACGCTCACGACTTTCGCCTGCGTCCCCTCCACCCGCATCTTCGCGCACCCCGACGTCGTCGGGTTCCACTTCTGCCCGCCCAGCGGCCGACCGTCGACATTCGCCTCGACGCGGTCGCCCGTGTTTTTCATCCACAGCCGGTGCCGTCCCGGCCCGACCTCGTCCTTCCCGAACCACGAACTGCGCAGCCCTGCCGAAACCTGCCCCGCCTGCTGCATCTCGAAATCGATCTCAAGCTCCACGCTCTTCCAGGTCTTCGACGTCAGCAGCTCGCTCGCGTCGACGAGGATGACGCCCTCCTCGACGATGACGGAGACGCGCTCCTTCTTGACGAAGTTCGCGAGGGTGCGGCCGTCGAAGAGCTCCGTCCAGCCCTCGGGGACGGGCGGCCGGGGGGGCGCGGCGCCCGGGCGCCCTTCGATCCACGGCGGCGGCGGCTCGTCGCCCGCCGCGCCCGGGGAGAACGCCTGCCGCCGGAAATTCCGGAACGACACGTCGCCGTCGACGACGCCGAGGGCAAAGCGCCCGTCGGAAACCGCCGGGGAAGCGGCCGGCTTGAGCGCGAGCACGCCGTCGACCCGCAAGTAGACGAACCCTTCGATCGCCAGCGCCTCCGCGCGCCGCCACTCTCCCTGCCGGTCGGCAGGCAGCAGCCAGTCCAGCCCCGCGTCGCCGGCGGCACGGGCGCGGAAGCGCGCGGCGCGGCCGGAGTGGACGCAGTACTCGAACGAGAAGCGGAAGTTGCGGTTCCCGTCCGAGCGGGCCTCGCTGGGAGACTTCGCGGCGCCGCGGAACCCGCGCGGGATCGACTGCCAGCTCCCGTCGCGCTCCCAGGCGGCGAGAAGGGCCTCGGCCGATCCGTCGACGGGCGGCGTGGCGCCGGGGCGGGCGTCGACGGAGGCGGGGAAGGCACGGTACGCCTGCCAGCGCTCGACGGAGGCGGCGTCCGGCCGCCCCGTGATTTCAACCTGGTCGATCTCGAGGACACCGTCGCGCGAAGAGCCGACCCCGGTGACGCCGCCGGCGAACTCCTTGCCGCGATCCGCGGTGATCGCGGGCTGCCCGCCCACGGCCACGGCGAAATTCTTGTCGAGCAGCCGCAGGTCCACCACGAACGGCTGCCCGGCCTGCAGCGGCGAAATCCGGCCCGACCGCATCTCGCGCCCGTCCGGCGCGCGCAACACCACCTCCGTGCCGCCGCGGATTTCACAACTGTACCCATTGAGGTGAACCTGGATTCCACGGTCCGCAGGCCGCGCCGCCGCGAATTGCACCACCAGCGACGCCGGCGTCTCCAGCAGCACCGGGAACCCGACCGTCGCGTTCGCCACGACCAGCCGTCCATGCTCCACCCGCGCCCCCCACCCCGCCGTCCCTTCCTCCAGCTTCGCCGCCGCCGCGACCCAGTCGCGAAGCTGCTCCGGCGCACCGAAGTCGTACGTCCACTTCTGGGAAGCGCCGCTGCCGGTGGTCTCGACGTTCCAGGGCCGCGACAGGTCTTCCGCGGGGCCGGCCTCGGCCTCCGCGGCCTGAAGCGCGTCCAGCAGGGCGGCGACGCGGGCGATCCCCGAGGCGCGCGCACTCTTCCTGTTCCGCGCGCGGGCCTCATCGCGCTCGGCGGGCGTCTTGCCCATGCGCGGCGAGTCCCAGAAGCACCAGAACAGCGCGATCGCTTCCGGCGAGGCCTTCGCTTCCAGCGCGACCCGCGCGAGCTCCTCGGCGCGGACGTCCGCGAAGTCGACAAGCGAGAGCGCCCCGCTGTCCTTCGTCACGCGGACGCCCTTCTCCGAGCAGCCGGTCACGGTGACGGGCGTCTCGGACGTCCAGACGGCGATCTTCATCCCCTTGGGGTCCGCGAACGCGCCGCGGACCGCCTTGTGGAATCCCTGGACGCCGGCGCGGGCCCACTCGAGCTCCGTGCGCTCGGTCTCGGGCACCGCGCCCGCCGCCCCGTCGAGGACCGACTTCGCGCCGTCGAAGTCGCGCGCCCGCAACCGCGCCGCGACCGCCATCCGGACCCACTGCACCCCGGGGGGCAGCCCCGCCGGCAGCGCCGCCGCCATCGCCGCCTCGACCCGGCCGCGCGCTTCCGCCGCCTTCTGCGCTAGCGCCGGGATCCCGATGCGCTCCAGCGCCCGCCACGCGTCCGCCGCCTCCTTCAGTTTTCCGTCGCGCTCCAGCGCGGCGGCGGTGCTTCCCGCCGTCTCGAAGCGCTTCGCCGCGGCGTCGCGGACTTCCTTGAGCTTCGCCTCTTTCTTGTCCGCGTCGCCCGGGTCGGTCCACGCGTCCAGCGCGGCGATCGCCCCGGCGAAATCGGACCCGGCGACGAGCGCGGCCACGCGCGACGCGACGCCGTCCCAGCCTGTCCCCGCGCCGCCGCCTTTCAGGGCCGCCAGCTCGCGCTGGATCTTTGCCGCGTCCTCCGGCGTCGCGGCCTTCGACAGGCGCGCCTCCAGGTCGCGGATCTTCCCCTCGAACGCGACCCGGTCGCGCTCGCCCTGCTCCTCGATCTCGCGGGCGCGCTGCGCCGCGGCCTTGCGCTCGGCGTCGCGCTGCTCGGCCAGCAGGCGCTCGTTCGCGGCGGAGTTCTTCACGACCAGCGTGATGACGAGAAGCGCGAGCAGCCCGGCGCCCGCGGCCGCGGCCACCGCCGGACGTCGCTTGAGCCAATTGACGCCGTGCTCGATCGCCCCCGAACGCCGCGCCGCGATCGATTCGCCGCGCAGCCACCGCTCGATGTCGTCGGCCATCTCCGTGCCCGTCTGGTACCGGCGGTCTTTCTGCTTCTGAAGCGCCTTGAGGCAGATCGTCTCCACGTCCGCCGGGACGTTCGGGTTCACGCGCGACGGCGGGACCGGGTCGTTGTTCACGATGGCGCCGAGAAGCGCGATCAGGTCCATCCCGTCGAATGGCGGCCGCCCGGTCAGCCCTTCGTAGATCACCGCGCCGAGCGAGTAGATGTCCGTGCGCGAATCGACCGCGCCCGAGCCGGTGGCCTGCTCGGGCGACATGTACGACGGCGTCCCCATCACCGCGCCGCTCACCGTCAGCCGCGTGTTCGACTCGACCTCGCGCGCGAGCCCGAAATCCGTGAGGTACGGCACCCCCGCCGGCGTCACGAGGATGTTCTGCGGCTTCACGTCCCGGTGCACCATCCCCTGGCCGTGCGCGTAGTCGAGCGCGCGCGCGACGTGCGCCACGACCTGCATCAGGTCGCGGACCGGCATGCCGGGGGGCTTGAAGCGGCCGTCGAGCGCGCCGCCCTCGATGAAGTCCATCGTGAAGAACGCCTTGCCGTCCTGCTCGCCGAATTCGTGCACCGCGACAATGTTCGGGTGGCGCAGCTTCGACACGAGGCGCGCTTCGCGGAGGAAGCGCTGGCGGAGCTTGTCGTCGCCGGGGGCGAGGAGGACTTTGAGAGCGACGGTGCGCCGCAGTTCCTCGTCGCGGCCGAGGTAGACGATGCCCATGCCGCCGCGGCCGAGTTCCTTGACGAGCGTGATCTTGCCGAGTTTCTGCGCTCCCGCGGGCGGCCGGGCGATGGACTTGCCCTTCGCGGAATCCGCCACGAGGTTCGCGAGCCCGGAGTGCTTGGGCGGCGCCGAGCGTTCGCCGGGTTCGCCGATCTCGAGGTCGCCCACGTCGATCGAGGAGATTTCCTTCGGCGGCGCGAAGGATCCCACCACCGAAATCGGCCGGATCTCGCCGCCGCACTTGGCGCACCGGGACTTCTTGCCTGCGGGGGTTCCGCCGAGGTTGACGCGGGACCCGCAGCCTTCGCACTCCCCGACGACAGGCACGGCCGGTTGACCCTGGGGCATGTTTCCTCGTGGCGTGGAGAACCAAGGTGAAGTGGCGGTATTTCCCCCGGAAGGATAACGGAGGGGGGTGGGGAATATTGCGCGAAAGGGGAGAACGGCCACGAAAGGAAAAACGAAAAGGGAAAAAGGAAAAAAGAAAAGACCGGCGGGGCGAAGGCGGGAACGGGTGCCTTACTGGAGACTGGAAAAGGTAAGGAAAGAGCGATATCATCCTGTTCATGTGGAACATCAAGCTCACCTCCAAGAACCAGGTGACCTTTCCGAAAAGCGCCCTCGTGGAGCTCCAGGTCGGCCCCGGCGATCACCTGCAGCTCGTTCGGGAAGTCCGTGACGGCCACGTCTCCTGGCGCATCGTGCCCCCCTCTCCCGACTGGTCCTGGATCGGCGCCGGCCGCTCGTACTCGAAAGGGAAGTCTCACCGCATGGAGGATGTCCGCCGGAGCATCGGGAAAGCCGCCGCTTCCCGGAAACGCGGATGAACATCGGCCTCGACACCTCCGTCGTCCTTCGGCTGCTCATCGGTGAGCCCGAGTCCATGGCCGAGGCCGCCCGTCGCCGCCTCGCGCAGGCGCTCAACGCAGGCGATCGCGTCGTCATTTCGGACCTCGTCCTCCTCGAGGCTTACCACGCGCTCCAGTTTCACTACGAGATCCCCCGGAAACGCGGCCGCGACCTCATCCACGCGATGTTCGCTTCCGGGACCGTCCACCCCGAGCATCCTGAATCGGCAAGGGCCTTCCTTTCCGCATCCGGCGCCGGCCCCGCGGACCGCCTCATCCACTCGCGCTACGTGCTTCTCGGCGCCCGGACGCTCACGTTCGACGCCGCCCTCGCCCGTCTGCCGGGCGCGGAGCGGATCCGGGTCGCGCGCCGCCCGTCCTGAACCTCGGCGTCATCCGAAGCGATAGAGCACCATGGGCCTGCACATTGAAGGACTGGCGTGGTATCCGAAAAGCGGCAAGCGGTGGGGCTGGGAGGAGCTTCCCCCATTCAGCCGGCTGCGGCTTGACTGTTCCGTGGTCCACAGGATCGCCCGGCAAGGGCGCCCGGGAGGATTCCAGCCGACGAAGGAAATGCCGTGGTGGGCGACGCGCCCCGGGGCCATGTTTCGATGGTTCGCGGCGAGGGAACTGCAGGAGTTTGCCCGAAGCCGCGCCGAAGTCCTTTTGCGCAGGGACCTCGATCCGGAGAAGCTGCAAGTAGTCTGCGACGAGATGCTCCCGTGGCTGCTGGCATTCGGGGATCCGGCGAAAGTCTTCTTCATCTTCGACTTCGTTTGAAGTCGGACACCATGTTTCGCCGGAATGTCGCGGTGCACACCCGCTAGAATGCCAGCTGTTTGAAGAGACGGACGGAATGGTGTTCAGGAAACCTGCCGATGCCCCCCGAGAATTCTCCCGCCGATCCTCCGCACGAGCCGCTTCTCGACTCGCGAGCGCTGAACGTCCCCGGCGCACCCGCCGGCGCCGCATTCGCCGCCTCGCGCGCCCTCGACTCCGCCGTCGCCCCGGCCGCCCCCGCAGCTCTTCCCCCCGCGGGGCACATCCTCGGCGGCTACGAACTCCTCGAGCAGGTCGGCGCGGGCGGATTCTCGATCGTCATGCGCGCGCGAAAGGTCGCGACCGGCGAGATCGTCGCCCTCAAGCTGCCGCGCGTTCCGGAGTTCATCGCGCATCTCAAGCGCGAAGCGCTGATGTCCGCGAAGATCCAGGACCCGCAGGTGGTGCCGATCCTCGAAGTGCGGCTGGACCTGGACCCGCCGTTCCTCGTGATGCCGTTCGTCGACGGCGCGAACCTGCATCTGCCGGAAGAGGCGCCGGCGCCGGCGTGGATCGCGACCGAGTTCCGGCGGTTCCGGCGGATCGTCGAGGTCGTGGCGCGGCTGCACGCGGCGGGGATCGCGCACGGCGACCTCAAGCCCGGCAACATCCGCTTCTCGAACGACCTCACCTGCCATGTGCTGGACCTCGGCGTCGCGCGCCAGCAGGTGAAGACGCGGCAGCTCTCGACGCTGCGCGCGTCGATCGTGAGCGTGACGGGGGAGAAAATCGCGGGGACGCTCGAGTTCATGGCGCCCGAGGTGATGTCGGGCGAGCCGCCCGCCGCCGCCGCGGACGTCTACGCGCTCGGCGTGATCCTGCACCACATGCTCTGCGGCAAGCCGCCGGCGTTCGGCGTCAGCCCCGAGACGCTCAACCCGTTTCTGCCGCCGCGCTGCACCGAATTCCTGCGCCAGCTCCTCCACGTCGATCCCGCCCTCCGCCCCCCCGGCGCCGCCGCGCTCCTCCCGGCCGTCGATCACTTCATCGCCGCCGAGGACCGCTGCCTCCGCCGCCGCAACGGCCACGCCCGCCGCCGCGTCTTCACCGCCCGGATGCGCACGCTGTCGCGCGGCCTCCGCTTCCTCGCGCCGGCCCTCGCGTTCGTCCTCGTCACGATCTTCCTCGGCCGCATCGTCCTCGCCGCCGCCCCGGCGCCGTCCCGTCGCCAGCCTGACTTCACCAACATGGACGCCTTCCTCATCGTCGCTTCTCCCATCGCCGGCCTCCTCGTCGCCCTCTGCACTCTCCTCGCCATGACCACGATCAACGCCTGGGTCATGGGCGTCCCCGAGAAGCTCTACAAGAACCGGAGCGGCCACCCGTGGTGGTCGTTCATGATGCAATGAGCGACTTCATCGCCCACGCCGGCCTCCTCGAGCCCGCCACCGCGCTGGAAGAATGCGTGTCGCGCACCAACCTGAGCGAGGTGTGGCGCGGGAAGCGCCGTTCGGACGGCGAGGCGGTCGCGGTGAAGTTCGCGATCACGCCGGAGGCCGCCGCGGCGCTCACCCCCGAGGCCGACGCCGTCCGCGCCCTCCAGAACAGCGGCGTTCCCGGCATCGTCCCCGCCGAGTTCGTCGCGACGCCCGTGCCCCACCTCGTGTTTCCCTGGAAGGGCTCCCGCACGTTCCGCACCGTCCTCGACGCCATCCGCACCGGCGACGACCGCGCCCGCGCCGCTTCGCTCCTGTTCCACGTCGTCCGCACCGTCGCCGCGGTGCAGCGCGAAGGGTTCCTGCACGGCGACCTGAAGCCCGAGAACATCCTCGTGGACGACCATGGCTACCCGTGGCTCACGGACTTCGGCATGGCGCGCGCGATCCACCGCGCCCGCCTCGACAGCCGCGTGAGCCGCTCGCTGGACGGCGACGACGGCGGCTGGGGCGGGACGCTGCACTACATGCCGCCGGAAGGGCTGCAGGGGGAGGCCCCGGCGCCGACGTGGGACGTTTACGCGCTGGGCGTGATGCTGCACGAGGTCCTCCTCGGCGCGCGCCCCGACCGCGCCGCGACGCCCGATTCGCTCCGAGCCGTCCTCCCCGGCGACGTCGTGGACCTCCTCCTCAAGGCGCTGGCGTATGCCCCCGCCGAGCGCATCCCCACCGCCGGCCTCCTCCTCTACCTCCTCGACCCTCTCCTCCCCGAACTCACGCGCACCGGCTTCGCACGCCTCCTCTCGCGCCTCGGCCGCCTCGCCCTCGCCGGCCTCGCCGCCTTCTTCGTCGCCCTCCGCTACACCTCCGTCCTCGCCCTCGTCGCCCTCTACGCCGGCCTCCTCATCGCCAGCTGGCAGGAGCCCGCCGCCATCCTCATCCTCGGTCCCTTCGCGATCGTGCATTTCGTCGTCCGCTGGGAAGGGCCGGAGACCGACGACGAAGCGCGGCTGCGGCGGCAGGGAGGGGTTGTCTAGCGACGTCGGAATTTGGAGCTTCGTTGTTGTGGAGGCGCTCCGGCCGGTTGAAGAGCTTCTGCTGAGTCCTAAAAACACGGTTTTCAGGCCTTTGGGGTTCCCAAATGCGGGAGTCACAGGAGAGGACCGGATGCGTAGGCTCAGTCTAAGTCTATCGATCGCGGCCATGCTGGCCGTGCTGGGAGGGTGGCTGTTCTTCCGAAGAACAGCCACCCCTCAGCACGATGGCCAGTTTTCGGACGGAACGGGGAAAAACGGCAACCCCGGCTCCAAAGAGAAAAACGGCTCCGATCAAGACCGGGGCGCGAGCGACGGCACCGGCGCGCACGAAAAGAACGGGGCAATGGTGCCTCCAGATTCCGATGGGCCCACGGGCCATCCGGAGGAAATTGCTCTCAATTTCGAGGGCAAGGAACCCTCGTACAAGATCAAAGCTGGCGAGAGCGTGAAGTTCAATTTTCCAAACAGTCGCGAGTATGCCGCAGGCGCCACGCACGCGGACCTTGAGCTTTCAGTCGCTTTCGTCGCGTACGACCCACGCGGGAAGATGGTCGACACCACAAATTTCTCGCAGGTTGTTGCCTGGAGTTCCAAGACGATCGAGGTCGAACTCCCGGCTTCGATCACCAAGAAATTTGAGCCTGGAACCTACCTGAAGGTCGTCGTGGTCGCTCGTACTCTAGGTTCCGAGGGATCCGATTCCGGCGCCAAAGCCAATGTTCAGAAGGGCAAGTGTCGTCTCGAAATCCAGGCGCCCGCGCAGAACCCGAAGTGAAGTTCGGTCGCCGACTTGCGACAGGCAGACCCGAGATCCTGATTCCAAAGCGAGCCCGCCCCGGCGGGTCGCCGGGGCGGGGAAGTGAATCGAGAGGCTTGGGCGGGCCGGACCCGCGACTACGCCCTCACCGATGCCTGTGCCCGAAAGGCCAGTTGAGGTAGTACTGTTCCTTTTCATCCGACGCGGATTTTCGGCTAACAGGCGGCTGACTTCAATGCGGTTTTTCGATCTCCGGGGCCGATCTTGCGGTCGCTTCCGGCGGCGGCGAGAGAGGCGTGAGCGGCTACTGAGGAAACGCAAGGACAACGCATTGCCGATGTTTTTATTTGCATGTTTTCGGGTGGTCCTGGACATCGGCCGAGCTTGAGATCGTGCGTCCTGCGCGATCCTGGCGCGAAGTTTTCGGCCGGGAGGGGGACGCGTGGAGCGTTCGGGGCGTTTCAGAAGCTTTCCTGTTCAGCCGCCGCCTTTGACGGTCTTCGGCCACTTCCGCCCGCGGCGCGCAGCGCCGCGGCTCGGCGTGCGGCGGCCGTTGGCCGCACGCCGGACACGGGACGGGGCGGCCCCCGCGCCGCGAGAGCGGCGCGGGCGTGGTGGCGCGACGGATTTTTTCCGGAGCGCCGGCCGTTGGGCGCGGAGGAAAAAATCCGGCGTGCCACCTGGTGCTGAGTTCTACCGACCACGTGGCCGGGCGGGCGGGGCGAGCAAGCGGCGTGACCCCGAGGCCCGGCGCGGCCGTTTGCGCCGGGCCTCGGGGCGATGGCAGAGCCATCGCGCAGACCTCCCCCCGCGGAGCGGTCGCCGGCGCCTCGGTGCGACGCCGCGGCCGTTTGCGGCGGCGCACAACGGTGGCGCCGGCGAGGATGGGTTTCCCCCCCCGGCGGTTCCTTGCTGGTGGGGGCGCCTCGGAAGGGGGGGGCCCGGGGGGGGAAACCAAGGCGGGGGAGGTGGCGGCACGCCGGTTGCCCGCCCCGCCCGCCCGGCCCAGAGGGACTCGACGCAGCGGCGGCATTTTGCCGCGGAGTCGAGGCCCGAAGGAGACGGCGGGAAAACGGCGGCGACTAAAGGAAAAGCTCACAGCGGGACATGCGGAGGCGCGCGCCGCCGCGCCGGAGCCCGTTGCAAACCCCCAGCGTGCGATTGCACCGCGAGCTGCGGCCAAGGGGCGATGCGGCGGGGAGAGCTGCGGGAGGCCCCGGGCAACGCTTCCGGCGGGACGAGCGCCGGCGCGCTGTTGGGCGCGACGGCGCCCATGCGACTCAGCCAGAGGCCGCGGGATCGTTGACCGATGTTTTCTTTTCGAGCGCCGCGCCGGGGTGCGTCGCGTCGTGGACTTCCTTCAGCCGCCGGATCGAAACGCGCGTGTAGATCTGCGTCGTCGCCAGGCTCGCGTGGCCGAGCATTTCCTGGATGAGGCGCACGTCGGCGCCGTTTTCGAGCATGAGGGTCGCCGCGGTGTGGCGGAAGATGTGGCAGCTTCCTTTCTTCGCGACGCCGGCGGCCTTGCGGTAGCGACCGCCGAGGCGCGTCAGGTGGTCGGGGTGCATCGGGGCTCCCGCCGGCGAGAGGAAGAGGCGCCCGGCGTCGGGCGTCGTGGCGAAGAGCGGGCGTGCGTCGCCGATGTACTTGTCGATCCAGGCGACGGCGCGGGCGCCGATGGGGACGACCCGGTCCTTGCGGCCCTTGCCGAGGCGGACGATGAGCGTCCCGCGCTCGCGGTCGATGTCGTAGAGCGTGAGGCGCGAGGCCTCCGTGCGGCGGATCCCCGACGAGTAGAGCACCTCCAGGATCGCGCGATCGCGCAGGCCGAGCGGGTGCGTGAGATCCGGCTGTGCCAGGATCGTCTCGGCCTCCGCGGCCGACAGCACGTCCTTGGGCAGCTCGCGGCGGACCTTCGGCATTTCGATGTCCGCGGCGGGGTTGAAGAGCACCAGATTCTGCCGCGCGAGCCAGCGGAAGAAGACCTGGACCGCGAGCAGGCGCTGGTGCTGGACGGCGTGCGAAAGCGGCTGGCCGTTTGCCTTCGTGTGGTGGTGCAGGCTCGCCTGGTAGCGCTCGACGTGCGCGCGCGCCGCGTCCTGCGGGCGCGCGAGCTCGCGCTCGAGCGCCCACGCGACAAAGTAGCCCAGGTTGCGCCGGTACGTGCGGACGGTCGTCGCTTCAAGGCCGGCGACGAGCTGCGCCTCGCAGAAGGCCTCCGCGAGCGCGTGAAAGCCGCGCGGGTCGGCCGGATCGCCGGGAAACGGCGCGGTGGCGCCCTTCGTGCCTCGCATGGTTCATCCTCGCGCCAGGCGGGCGACTAAAGGAAGAGCTTCCGGCGCGGCGTACGCCCCGTTTCTCGACGCCGCCGGATGCGTGTTTCCGTCGCGCGCTGCCGCGGGCGCGCGCAAGTCCGCGGGCGTGTTGGCGTTCGCGCGGGAATCGGAGGGCCTCGTTGGCCCCTCGATGACGGCTCGATGGGGGCTCGAAGCCCCCTCAAACTTCGGCTTTCCCCCCTCGATCTTTTCGCCGTACTTCGCGCCGAGGCGCTCGGCGTCGATCAGCCCGGCGAGGAAAGGCCGGCCGTCCTTGCCCTTCCCGTCGTAAAGCAGCTCGTAAACGTAGCTCTGGCCGCGGGCGCCGTGATGGACGAGCGCGTACTCCATCGAGACGAGCCGGTCGAGGTGGACGCGCACCTGGAAGTCGGTCATGCCGGTGTGCTCGCGGACGTCGCGCCGGGTGAATCGGTAGTCCGGCCTTTCCATCTTTAGCTGCCGACTTTTTTCAGAAACCATCCGGTCCAGCAGCATCAGCATGTTCCGGGTCTGCGGCGCCAGGTCGTCGAGCGACCGCCCCAGGACCTCGTGCGCCAGCCGATTGGCCAGGGCCACGTCGGCGGCCGTTGCTTCGATGTACTCGACCTCGCGGCCCTCGTGCTGGATCTTCTTCACGGGGCGCTGGTGCTGATGAAGAAGCGCGATCGTCCGGATCAGCGTGAGGTACTTCACATGGTCGCGCCGCGTCCGGGTGCGGTCGTCGAGAAACGTCAGCTCGCGGGCGTACGGATTGGCGACTAAAAGAGGACGCAACAGGCGCTGCGCGTCCTGGTGGCGCTTGAGAATCCGCGAGCGGTCCTGGCGCGCGAGGAGCCCTTCGAGCGTCTGGCGCTCCCGCTGGATGCGGTGGATGGCGCGCGTTTGCTCGCGCTCCTCGTCGACCGTGAGCACGATGCAGCGGTTCAGCATCTCTTCGTCGATGTCGATCGCCGTCGTCGTCAGGAAGATCATGACCGGCCCTTCGACGCGGTACTCGTGCGTCACGAGCCGGCCCGTGGCCGGGTCCTTGCCCGTCGATGCGATCGAGAGCTCGCCTTCGCTCTGCAGAAGTTTCAGAGAGTAGGACGCGCGGGACGCGCCCTGCTCCTCGACGATGGCCAGGACCTTGTGCGCGAGGTCCTTCTCGCCGATGTAGAAGAGCGACTGGCCCGTCATCGCGCTGTACTTCACGCGGTCTTCCTCGGGGACGAAAGCCAGGACCGCTTCCATGAGCGAGCTTTTGCCGGCGGCCGAGCTCGACTGGATCACGATGGCCAGGGGCTCTTCGAGCTTTCGCGACACCGCCGCGAGGTAGCCCACGAGCTTGTTGGTCTCTTCGCCGACGACGCCGGCTCGCTCGAAGTCGGCGAGGATCCTCTCGAAAAGCCGCGGGTCCTTGAGCAGGTCCATCGCGGCCCCGGTGTCGGCGTCCGAGAGCGCGGGCGCTTTCTTCTTCGGCTCGACCGCCTTCTTGATCGCCGCCCCCTGGTGCTCTTCCAGCTTCGCGAGCACGCGCGCAAGGTCCTGCTTAAGCGCCGCTTCCTCGATGCCCAGCTCGCGCGCCGCCTGCGCGATGAAAGCGCTTCGGGCACGCGCCGAGTAGAGGTCGAGCGTGTCCACGTGGAAGTGGTCCCCCTTCGCGGCGAGGATGTTCACGCGGAGCGCTTCAAAGCTCGTGTTCTTCGAAAGCCCGCGCACGCGGTAGCGCCGATCCCCGAGCGTCACCGTCAGCTCTTCGCTCTTCTCCTCCACCTCGATGGAGCCTTCCACCGCCAGCTTCGGCGGCGGCGACCCTGCGGACGGTACGACAGCAGCGGCTAAAGAAGAAACTTCGCCCGGCGGCGCTTCGGAAAGCCCGGGAGAAACCGTCTTCGGGAGGCACTTCACGGATGGCGCTGGCGCTTCGTTTTCAGCCCTGGGGCCGTTCTCGGCGGCGACCTCACCGCGGCTTTTCGTCGCGATTTCCATTGAGGGACAGGAAGAGGCGCAGGCGAGCGCGCCGCCCGGCTCCGCCGCGGGCGCCGGGCCCGCGCCTATCCAGACGGCCTTCCGGATCGCGAGACCCAGGCTCTTGTCCGCCGGCCGCACGGCGAGCGCGTAGGCGTTCGCATCCATCCCCTTGGGGAAGTGGACCCGGTAGACCTCGATGCCTGCGGCAGTGAGGCAAGGCGCCAGCTCCGCCGCCGCTTTCTCGCCCGCGTCGTCCCGGTCGTACGCGATCAGGACGCGCCGCGTCCCGTGCCTCTTCATCGCCTCGAAGTGGTCGTCGGTGAAGCCGTTCACGCCGTAGGCGGCCGTCACGTTCCGGAAACCGGCGCACCAGAAAGTGAGGGCGTCGATGATCGCCTCGCAGAGGATCACTTCTTTAGCCGCCGCCAGCGCGTGGACGTTCCAGACGCCGCGATGCGGCCCGGGCAGGTACAGGTGCGGCGGCCCGCCGTTCCGGGTCGACGAGATCCGCCGCCCGTACATCGAGAGGACCTCGCCCGTCTCCGAAACGACGGGGAAGACCAAGCACCCCGTGAAATGCTCGTGGCCGCTATCGCGCATCACACCCAAGGCCGCGAGGCGGCCGCGGATCTCCGCGCCGGATTTGCGATTCGTGAGCGGCAGGCGGTAGCCCAGCGTGCGGTTCGCGAAGCCGATCTGGAAGCGGTCCACGATCTCCGATGACGCGAGCCCGCGCTTTTCGAGGTAGGCCAGGGCCTCCGGGCTCTTCTTCAGCGTCTCGTTGTAGAAGCGCGCCACCTGCCCCAGTAGCTCGACGTGCCCGGCGTCGTCCCGCACGGGTGGCGGGAGTTTGCGAGCGCTCGCCGCCCGCGGCGCCGTCGCGGCTAAAGAAGGAAAACCTTCGCGCAGGAGTTCGACGGCGTGCCGGAAACTGACGCCTTCGGCGCGCATCACCCAGTCGATTACGGACCCGCCGGCGTTGCAGGCGCCGAGGCAGTGCCACAGGTTGGCGGATTCCGTGATGACCAGGCTCGGCGACTTGTCGTCGTGGAAGGGGCAGAGGCCGACCAGGTCCGCGCCGTGCCGCTTGAGCTCGATCCCGCGCGCGGTGGCGAGGGCCGCAACCGAAACCTCTTTCTTTAGCCGCGTCAGTTCGTCGTCCGGGATGCGTCCCATCGGCTCCGCTCCGAAGAGGCTGTCAAGCGATTTCGGGATAACTCGCCTTCTTCTTGATGCGCCCGATGATAAAAAGTATAATGGTTAACGTGCAAGCAGAATCCGACCAGAGAATCGAGTTTTCCCAGACGCCGGATAATGGCGCCATGGGTCGACGACTCACACGCCCCCGCCATCCCGTGGGTGCCCGCTTGGCCGAATTTCGGAAACGCGCCGGCTACAGCCAGGCCGAGCTCGGACGCCGCATCGGCGTCCCCCAGGGCGTCGTTGCCTTCTGGGAGCTGACGGACAAACCCCCGCGCTCCAACGTCCTCCTCAAGCTCGCCGAAGTCCTCCGCGTCAGGGTGGTCGAAGATCTCCTCGGGGGCCGCGCCCCACGCGTCAGCCCGAGCGGGCCGGTCGGGCGCGCCCGCCGCCTCTTTGATCAACTGGCGCGCCTTCCTCGCCGCCGTCAGGATAGGATTCTGGGCATCTTGGAAGATCTCTTGGGAGCCTCCGGGCGTAACGGCCACTCCCGCGCCGCGATCTGAAGGAGCTTCCGATGAAGGGCCTCGACAAGGTCGGACAGGAAGTCCTCGACGTCTGCGTCCACGCCCTCCCGCGCCGCGCAGCGGACGCCGTTCAGGCTCTGGTTCTCGCCCGCCTCGTCGTCGGCGAGGCCGTCGACGGCATCCCGCTCGGCTTCCACGCGCAGACCGTCGAGGGGGTGTCGGCGGGAAAGCAGGCCGACACCGGCGACGTGAAGTCGGTGCCCGAGCGTGTCATGTCCACCGCCCAGGACGTGCTCCACGACACCGCGAGCAAGGCGAAGCTGGTTGAAAACTCCCTCGGCGCCCACGCCTACAAGATCCACGCCGCCGGCCACGGGACCGAGGCCGCCGACGCCGCCCGCGCCGCGGTCGCCCAGCTCATGCAGGCCTACGACGTCGTCCTCGAAATCGAGGGCCTCGCTCTCAAGGCCGGCGATCGCCAGAAGATCGAGGCCTGCGTCCGCGGGTACCGGCCGGCAATCCGCGAGGGCATCATGGCTGCTCGAGCGGTGGTGGAGTGGTTTGCCAAAGAGCATCCCGTTTCGATTTCAGGAACCAACGTTCGGCAGAATCGTTGAGATTCCTGTGGAAACCAAGACCAGAAGATTTTTTCGATCAGCCCGGTTGGCCTGTGGTTTTGCCATCGGACTTTCCTCAGCATTCTTCCTTGGCTGGAGCCTCCGTGGCGTGCGCCTCCCCGACGATGCGCAACCTGCAGCCACCTCACCAAACCGGCGCCAATCCTTCACTGAGAAGGCTGAGTCAGCCGTCGACGGAAGAACACACACGCCAGCCGCGTGCTCTCCAGTCGCGATCGCGCGCGGGGTTGAGCAAGACCAAGGCAGCCGAAGGTGGAATCTGCTCAGTGAAATCGCACGCCTTTCGCGAGGTGGCGACGCCGAAAGACTGCGTGCAGCAGAGCTGCTTCTCTCCTCGATTCCGAAAAACGGCAAGACGTCCGTTGAGGTCGACTTGGCGGGAGCCATTCGAGTGCAAGACGAGGCCTTCATCGAGTGGTTGCTTCTCCAGACTGACCCGCGCTTACGTGAATTGAAAGCGGAGGCCATTCGATATCTTCATGCGCCGGCTTGTCGAATCAGCGTAGAAACCATTTCGAGGGCGGCGTCAGAGGAGCGCCAGCCGGACGTTGCGGGTGCACTTATTGACGAGCTCTTCGCGCGACGAGAGAACGCTTCGATTGAAACGCTGATTGCTACTCTGAAGAACTGTCAAACCTCTCGAGACCAAGTTCGGAAGATCTTCTGGTACATGGAGGATCGTTTCGCGCGCAACCCCAAGGATGTGTTGGGTGCTCACCTGGACTTGACCGCGTCAGTCTACCTCAGCGAGCTTAGGCTCGCGGACAGCAGGTTTTCCTGCACCGTTCGCGGGATCTTGGTTGGAGAGTCCGAGCAGGTTTCACTTCCCGAGCCGCTGCAATCTGGCGACCTGCTCGTGCTCATCGACGGTGTCCCACCCAAGGGAATTCGAGAGTTGCGGGACGCAGCGAGACGTGCGAAATCGGAGGGCCGAGTCTTGACACTGGACCTCTGGAGGCAGGGCGCCCAAGTGAAAGCATCATGTGCGCCCGATTACCTCGATGAGATCGACTGCTGGTACTTGATTCCTCGATGAACTTGCGTCAAGAGGCACTTCATACCTATCGAGCCATGGATCGAGCTTCCTTTGCCGCCTTCAGGGCATCCTTTATCTTCTGGTAGTCCTCGGTTCGATCTTCCCCCTTCGCGATCTTCTGTTTCATTTCATCGCTTTCGTAGTCCTCTACGGCAGCGTCGATCTTCTTGATTGCATCGTCAACGGCTTCCCTCCCCGACTTGGTGAGCGTTTCCCAATACGTGTCCCAGAGCTTCTTGAGCTCAATCCTGGCCGCCTTGAGGTCATTCACCAGTTTCTTATTCTCGTTCTGGTTGCTAATGATCGAATCCTCACCGAGGAATCGCTCCGAACCGACGACTTTGTTGCCATCGTGAGGGTCCAGGAGATCGTCCAAGGCTTTGACGACAGTTGTACGGTCACCAATGCGTTCTTTGAGTCGTGGCAACTCGTAGAGCAGATCCACGTCTCTAGTGTCGCCCTTTCCCTCTTCCTCCTTGATGACCTCGTCGATCACCTCGATGACTGTGTCGTGATCGCTCTTCGCGGCTTCTTCGATGTCCTTCATGGCCTTCTCGCGCACCTCCTGAGACGGATCGCGCATCTTGTCCGTGAGATCACGGATTGCCTGCTTCTTTTCTTTCTTCTTTTTCTCTTCCGCGGTCTCGCCTTCCTTCGGCGGCTCGTCTCCTCCGCAATACATCGCTGGCGGATCGAGAACGCCGAGTCCAGAGAGCGTCTTGCCGTGAAGCACAGAAGCAGGGGACGAGAACGCACAGCCCTCAAGAGCGATGCGGCCTCCGCTGAGAGAGAAGCATGTCTCTGTCAAAGGCGAATACGTGATCCCGGCCGTCGGCTCCGCTGGCCAGTACGGAATTTGCCAAGGACCGGCTGATGCTGTCAGAGCTGCAGGCGTCGGAGCTGACAGATCCGTCGAAGGTGGCCAGCCGGGAGTTCCTTGTGGAGTTGGCGGCGGCCCGCTGAAGCCCGGAGGAGGAAATGACGACGGGCAACAACTTGGAGAGGGTGCGAGGCCCGCTACCCAAAGGCAGTCCTGCAGGAAAGCAGCACGCTGATCTGGAGGCAGAGATGCCGCGGGCTCACTTGAGCCCATTCCCCCGCATCCGCATGGCTGACCTGATTCGTGGGCCATGGATTCTTCAGTCCCTCCCGTCGATGAAGCCTGTTTCGCCGAGCAATTGTCCGTCAAGTCTTCCGGCAAGCCGCCCACACGATTTTCTGTACCGTCATTTCAAACGCACCAGCCAAATCGAAGACTCGCGGTCATCGGACCTAGACCATGCCGTAAACAGTCGGCGACCAACACAGATCATTCCGCGTCGATTGCCGGGCCACCTAGACATTCGAATCGCCAAACTCGGCACCTCGAGGGAGTCGTCGTTGTCCAAGTCCCAAGTAGTGACGTCTCTCCACTGGAGTGCCCATTGCTGCTCCTCGACGTATCGAAGCCATGAGAAGTAAACGTGTCCTGTTTCATCACTGGCCATGGCGGGGAGTGCAATTTCGCCTACATGACACTTCGCAAGTACAATGCTTGGGCCCCATTCCTGAGTGGAGTTCCGATAATCCCTCGCAATTAGGCCGATGCTCGAGGAGCCAAGATCGCCAATCCAACACACTACAGCGCCACCGGGTCGTATGACGACAAGTGGATCCGTATCGACCTCGCCCTTTCCGAAGGTCTCCGAAACACCGCATGGCGTGTATCTACGTACCACTTTGTATTTCGCATCGAAAGGTCCCGCAAGTCTCACTAATCCAGTGCGCAAATCAGTGATTGAAAGCATCGCCGCGTCAGGCGTACCGTCCTTGGAGAGACCAAGAGTTGTCGCGTATACAACGCCGATCTCGTCTACGGCTAGATCGCAGATAATCTCATCAGATTCTTGCATGCCGACGTCAATTGATTCTGGAAACTGACGCTGCGACTTCCACTCAGATAGTGGAGATTCCGCTGCGACTCGAGGGACGAGCCGGTCTTCCAGCGCCGAATATGCAATGATCGGGTTGCCTCGCGAATCTGCGGCCAACGCCGGCCACAGCGCTTCACAATTCCTGCGCAGCGTAAGTGGGCATCTCTGGATTCCCAATTCGCCGCCTAAGATTGCCATCGTCAAGTGACCACCTTGAGTGTAGAGAAGAGCATCCATATCATCCCGAAATCTTGCGAGTGAGTGCTTCCCGACGAGACCGTTCCTGGAGCTCACTATTTCAGGAGCGCAGGGCCGGGTTGCCTCCAAGCGAGGATCGAGTAGAGTGGTCCAAATCTCGATACTGCGGTAGGTCCCGGTGTCGGAGTGCTCCAGTCGAAGCCAAGAGAGCCGCAATGTTGATCCCGCGGATCCGGTGACTAACGGATTTGCCAAAACGGTCGGAAAAGCGTCCGATGCGATTCGAATTGCTTCTTGTTGCGGGAACGCATTGATGCTTGCGATGTCGAAGGGGTCCCTTGAAACATCGCTTGAATTCTCACAGCCAGATGCGACCTGCAGACACAGAATTGCAAGGACCGCGATCACCGACCTCAGGGCTGTCATGGTTCGCGAAATGGCGCGGAATCCCTGAGGAGTCCTGAGTGTCAGGTATCGACCTCCGCGTGAAACTGTGGTCATGCGGGGCCTATTTCTCGGACTTCTTGGCGTCTTCAGTGATCGCTGCTGCAATTCGCTCGAGCGCCGCAAGCAGGTTCTCGGCGAGCTCGAGATTGTCGGGGTCCGCATCAAGCGCCTTCAGTTTGTTGAGGGCGTCTCGAATTGCGTCCACGTATTTCGCGTGCTCAGGCGCCTCCATCATGGCCTGGAGAACTCGGCGAAGCGGATCCCGGATAGCCTTTCGCCGAAGCCCTGCAACGGTAAGCTGGGCTACTGTGCCAGGGAAAGTCCTTGCTTTCGCAAGTGCCTCTAATGTGCGAGTCAGCCGGGCTTTCGCCTCGGCGTCTGTCTCTGTCTGGCTACGCTTTCGAATGACATCCTCTACTTTCGTCCCGCCTCGTGATGCCATGTCACGTAGATCGTCTTCGGCTTTGTCTCGGACGGCGGCTTCGTCTGACCGGAGATCCTTGATTTTCTCATCGACTTTCTTCTCGATTTCTCGCGTTTCCTCCTCGGACTTTTTCTTTTCGTCAGCATCCTTTGGAGTTTTGTCAGGGGGTGGCTCTTGGCATTGAACTGGAGTGCTGTCCAGCACGCCGAGTCCAGAGAGCGTCTTGCCGTGGAGCACAGAAGCAGGCGAAGAGAACGCACAGCCTTCGATGGCGACGCGGCCTCCGCTGAGCGAGAAGCAGGTTTCGCTCAAGGGAGAAAACGTGATGCCGGCCGTCGGTTCGGCTGGCCATGAGGGAGTTTGCCAAGGACCGCCTGAAGCTGACAGTGCGGCAGGCGTCGGAACTGCAAGGTCCGTCGAAGCGGGCAAATCCGGAGTTCCCTGTGGAGCCGGCGCCGGCCCACTGAAGCCAGCAGGTGGAAATGAAGATGGGCAACAACTTGGTGAAGGTGCGAGGCCTGCTAGCCAGAGGCAATCCTGCAGGAACGCAGCTCTCTGGTCCGGAGGAAGAGAAGCAACTGGTTCTCTGGACCCCATCCCACCGCATCCGCATGGCTGGCCAGGTTCGTGCGCCATCGTTTCCTCTGGTTCAGTGATTGCCAGCGATGAATCCCGCTCCGCCGAGAGTGTGGCCATCGAATCTCCCTGCGGATGTCCAACGCGCACACGCCTCGACGGAAATCACTCCGTCGTGAAGCGTGAAGGCGGTGCCAATCGGCTTGCCGACATACTGCGCGGGCACCGGGACCAGCGGTTGGGCTGGCGTTGTGAACATGGGCGCTGGTTGCGGCTGGGGCTGAGGGCCCGGCGGCTGCATGACCGGTACCTGCGTCGGCTGAGGGGTAAACGGTCGAGCTTGCGACGCAGCCTGAAGCATGGATGGTGCAGCGGGCCGCTGTTGCTGCGCCTGCATCGCCTGCAGCTGCTGCCACTGCGCGAGGGTCATCGTGTTTTGCTGGTCGGCCATGGTCGCCTCTCCTAGAGCGGCTGCACGAGGACGTTTTGTACGACGGCGATGTCCGAGACGGACGGGACGGAGATCGCGCAGGGGAAGACGACGTCGTAGCGGATGCCTGAGCCTTGGCTCAGGCTCGAGCGAATTTTGAACATGCTCCTCCGCCCGCCGCTCGCCGGCACGATCCCGTGAAAGTGCCTGCGGCCGAGCTTCAGGAACCAGATCTTCGTCACCGTCGTCGCCTGGAACTGCTCAATCGGCACGAAATCGCTCCAGATCACGAGCCAGCCGTTTATGTGCATCATCGAGACGGTCTTGAGCCCGCCGTTTCCGTCGGGGACGACTACGGGCACTTCCTGCGGCAGCGTTCCGGCTCCCAAGAATGCCTGCCGGATCTCGATGTAGCCCTGTGCGCTCGTCATCACGATGCCTTCCAAGTTGTCACCGGACTTAACGCGCCGCTGGGCGCGGTCGAGCATCCGGGTCGTGAGCGGTAGGCCGAGCGCGTCGACGATCTGCCCTGCGAAGGCGGCGCCCGTGATGATGTTGTCGAGGCCCGCGAATTCGCCGGCGTTCGCGGCGTTGCCAACGTTCAGCAGGCGGAAGAATCCGTAGAGGAGCTGGCGGCACGCGATCTCGAGCTGCACCGCGGACTGGTCGTTCACGTTGGACTGGAGATCTTGGGTCCCGTAGCAGACGACGCGCGACGTCGCGACTTCGCCGAAGGAGTAGCTCCGCGCCGCGGGCACAGTCGTCTGGTCCGCGATCGGGCCGCAGAAGGGAAGCGGGCTCGCCGGCGGGACCGCAACGGTCGTCGACCAGCGCTCGGAATCTCCCGGGACTTCGAAGAACGGGAAGAAGTGCGCGAGCTGGATGACGAAGGGCGAGTCCTCGATGAATCGCCCGACTAAAAAGTCGTTACTCAGCAGAAGACCTTGCGCGGGTGTCAGTGGCATGCGGCCCCTCTCCTCACTTTTTTCGGAACGTCCAGATTGCGCCACCCCGAGGCGGATCAGAAGGCTATTCCTGCAGGGGGCTGCGGTTCAAGCGAAAAAACACTCCTCTTGTTATCGCGGTCCCGCAGCTTGAGGCTGCGGCGTTGGGGTCTCCTTCGTCACGCGGGCGCCGGCGCGCTTCCGCCTGCGCGCGCGCCGCCGTCACGGTTCGCGACGCCTCGCCACCGCGCCTTCGGCGCTCCGGCGGGGCTTGCTCTGGCGCGGAAGGGACGTCGAGCGCGGCGCGCGCTCCGGCGGACCCTCGGGGACGCGCGCCGGCGCTCGTCCCGCACCGGTGTTTTTCTCTTAGCCGCGGCTTTTGCCGCCGACCCGCTGCGTCCGGCCGGGCGGGCGGGGCGGGCAACCGTCGTGCCGCGACCTCCCCCGCCTTGGTTTCCCCCCCTCGCACCCCCCCTTCCGAGGCGCCCCCTCTTTTGCGGAAGGCCGAGGGGGGGAAACCCATCCTCGCCGGCGCGACGGGATGCGCGGCGCGGCAAACGGCCGCCGCGCCGCGCGCCCATCGCGCCGGCGACCGCTCCGCGGGGGGGAGGCTGCGCGGCCCCTGCCGGGGCCGCCCCGAGGCCCGGCGCGGACGAGCTCCGCGCCAAACGGCCGGCGCTCCGCTCGTCCAACGACCGCGCCGGGCCTCGGGGTCACGACGCTTGCGCGCCCCGCCCGCCCGGCCTTCAGGCTTGCGGCAATTCGTCGTGATCGCGCCGCGGCGCCCGGCGCCCGGCCGCGCGCGCCCCGCGCCGCGCCCCAACCCCCCCCCGCGTCGCGCGCGGGGGGAGCG
>CAZPWT010000065.1:0-5878 GCA_964590435.1 uncultured Planctomycetia bacterium | reverse complement strand
GGGCTGGCGGGCGACTACAACAAGATGCTGGGGACGCGGATGGGGCCGAACTGGGGGATGGCGGTGGACGCGGACGGGGACGGGTTGCGCGACTTCTGCCAGATGGACAACAACTCGACAAAGCTGACGATCTACAAGGGGGCGAAGGGGAAGCTGGGGGGCGGCTCGGAGACGGACCTGGGGGTGGGCTGGCCGATCGCAGGGTGGTGGCACGACATGAACGGGGATCGGCGGCTCGACTTCGTGGTCGTCGGGTGGCCGGACCCGGTGGTGGACAAGACGCCCGGGCGGCTCAAGGTCTTCCTCGGGCCGACGCTGAAGGAGTCGTTCTCGCTCAACATCGTGGAATGCGGCTCGGTCATCGCCGGGGACGTGAACGGGGACAAGAAGCCGGACGTGATCACGAGCGACCAGAAGGAAAGCATCCTGCTGGTCTTTCCCGGTGCCGGCAACGGCACGCTCGGCAAGGACCCGATCAAGATCAAGCTCGACGACGGCGCGGCCCTCAAGCCCAACGGGATGGCGATCGCCGACCTCGACGGCGACAAGATCCTCGACATCGCGATCGCCTGCGAGGAGCAGAACTACGTCCGCGTGATGAAGGGCGACGGCAAGGGCGGTTTCACGAAGATGACCGACATCGCGATGGCGAAGAAGGCGAAGTTCGTGGTCACCGGGGATTTCAACGGGGACAAGAACGTGGACCTTGCGTGCGGCGCGTGCGTCATCGCCGCCGGCCAGACCTGGTCCGTCACGATCCAGCTCAACGACGGCAAAGGCGCCTTCACGCAGAACTGCGAGTTCACCGGCAAGGGGAATTTCCACCGCTACAGCGCGGCTGCCGGGGACTACGACGGCGACAAGAAGGACGACCTTGTCGTGGGCGTGATCAACGAGGACGAAGGGAGCGGGTCGGTGCGGCGCTACCTGTCTAAGAAGTAACGGGATGACGCGCGACGGAAATCTCCTGTTCGCCCTCATCGCCCTCCAGATGGACCTGGTGACGCGGGAGCACCTGGTCGCGTGCGTCCCCGAGGCGATCGAGAAGCCCGGCGCCGACGTCGGCCGCATGCTCGTCGATCGGGGAGCCTTGCGGGAAGCCGAGCGCGGCGCGGTGCAGGCCGTTCTGGAAGCGCGCGTCCGGCGGCACGGCGGCGACGAGGCCGCTTCCCTCTCGGCCGTGGCCGCCGAGCCCGGCCGCAAGTCGATCGAGGGGACGCAGGTCGGCGAACTCGTCGCGCAAACGCTCGCCGCCGCCGGGCGCACTCCCGCCCGGCCCACGCCGCTTCCGGATTCCTCGACGTCGGATTCCTCGCGCTACCGCCTCGGCGCGGAGATCGGCCGTGGCGGAATCGGACGCGTCGTGCTGGCCGAGGACCGACGTCTCGGGCGCGAGGTCGCGGTGAAGATTGTCGTCGAAAACCTGTCGGCGGCGCTCACGGAGAGGTTCGTGCGCGAAGCGAAGGTGACGGCGCGTCTCGAGCACCCGCAGATCGTGCCGGTGCACGACCTGGGGACGATCGAGACGGGCGGGGAGAAGAGGCCGTACCTGGCGATGAAGCGGGTGAAAGGGAGGGACCTGCGGGCGATCCTTGAGGACCTGGCGGCGGGGCAGCAGGCCGCGCGGGAGACGTGGAGTCGCGCGCGGCTGCTCGGGGTTTTCCAGCAGGCGTGCCTCGGGATCGCGTTTGCGCATTCGCGGGGCGTGCTGCATCGCGACCTCAAGCCGTCCAACGTGATGGTCGGCGACTTCGGCGAGGTCTACGTCGTGGATTGGGGACTCGCGCGGGTCAGCGGCGAGGCGGAGGTTGCGGGAGGAGTCGAGGCGACCGAGGCCGGGCTGACGGTCGACGGCGCGCTGATCGGTACGCCCGCGTACATGGCGCCGGAGCAGGCGTCGGGACAGAACAGCGACGTCGACGAGCGGACCGACGTCTACGCGCTCGGCGCGATCCTGTACGAGATCCTCACGCTGCGCCCGCCCGTCGAGGGGAAAACCGTCGAGGAGGTCCTGACCCGCGCCCGCGAGGGCCGCATCACGCCGCCCCGCGCGCTCCTGTTGCCCGCCACTCGGACCTTCCAGGCCGCCGACCCCGTCCCGCCGGACCTCGAGGATGTGTGCCTGCGAGCTCTCTCCCGTCTTCGCGACGCACGCCATCCCTCCGTCCTCGCCCTCCACGCCGACGTGCAACGCTTCCTCGACGGCATCGCCGAGCGCGAGAGGCTGCAGGCACGGGCCGTGAACCGCGCCCAGGAAGGGCAGGCGCTTCATCGCCGCTGGCGCGAGCTCGGCGCCGAGGTGCGGGACGCGCAGGTCCGCATGGAGCGGCTGATCACGGAGACGCCCCCGTGGGAATCGATCGAGCGCAAGCGTCCCTCGTGGGATGCCGAGGACTTGCACCGCCGGCTGCGTGAGGAGCGCGTGCGAACGTGGGCACAGGCGGGGGCCGCGTTCGAGGAGGCGTTGCGGGACGACCCGCAATGCGACGCGGCCGCGGACGGGCTGTGCGAGCTGGCGTACGACCGGCTGGCAGAGGCCGAGGCGGAGAGGGACTTCGAGGAAGCGCTGTTGCAGCGGCAGACGCTCGAGCGGCACGACCGGAAAGGGGTGCACCGCGCGCGGCTGGAGGCGCCGGGGCTCGTGACGATCCGTGCGTACACGCGGGAGTGCGGATGTCTCCGGCCGGCGCCCGGCGCGTGGACCGCGGTGCCGGGCACGAAGGCGGAGATCCCGTGGAGGGAAGGGCGGCCGGCGTTCGGGGAATCGCCGCTCGCGACGGAGCGGCCTTCGCCGGTGATGCGCCTCCAGCCGGCGGGCGCACGGTTCGGGCACGGGGACGCTTGCCCGCGCAAGGAGGTCACGGGCGCGGAGGTCTGGGCGGCGCGCTACGAGGAGGAAGACCGCCGGCTCGTGCTGCGCGAATCGCGCCGGATCGGCGTGACGCCGCTGGCGGGCGCGCCGCTCGGGGCAGGCTCGTGGCGTCTGGAGATCCGGCATCCTGTCTACGCGCCCGCCGCGGTGCCGGTCGTCGTGGCGCGGGACGGAAAGTGGGAACAGGATGTCGCCCTGTACCGCCCGGAGGAAATCCCGGAAGGGTTCGTCTGCGTCCCCGCGGGGCCCTTCACGACCGCCGGCAAGAGAGCGGGGGGGAACCGTCCCGAGGCGCGAAGCGTCGCTGAGGACTTCTTCCTGGCGCGGTACCCGGTGACGGCGGGGGAGTACCTGGAGTTCCTGAACGAGCTCGCGCGCGACGGACGCCTGGACGAGGCCCGCGCGCGCCGCCCGCGGGAACGCGACCATTCGCTCGTCGTCGAGGCGGGCGGGCGGTTCGAGCTGCAGCCGCCCGACGCCGCGGACGCGTACCACACGCGGGCCGACCTCCCCGTCGGCGGCGTGACCTGGCACGACGCCGTCGCCTACGCCGCCTGGCGTTCGCGCCGCTCGGGAAGGCTCTTCCGCCTCCCGACCGAGTTCGAGCTGGAGAAAGCGGCGCGCGGCGTCGACGGCCGAATTTATCCCTGGGGGGACGCGTTCGACGGGACGTTTTCGAACACGAACGTCGCCCACCGCGACCGGCCGCGGCTCATGCCCGTCGGCTCATACCCCGTCGACTGTTCGCCGTACGGCGCGATGGACCTCGCGGGCAACATCCTCTCCTGGAGCTGGAGCGGCGCCGAGGGGGCCCTCCGCCACGAGTTCTGCCTCCGCGGCGGCTGGTGGATCGGCTCCTGGTACTCCGCGCAGGTCGCCCGCACCTGGGCCGCCGACCCCGGGATCACCATCCGCCAGCACGGCCTGCGCCTCTGCCTGCCCGCGCGGTCAGAAGCGCCGCCGGTTTGACGTCAGCGGGCGCGGCGGGACAGGTAGTGCGAGACGCCCCACTCCTCGCCGCCGCGGAACCCCCAGAGCTCGGCGCAGGCCATGAAGAAGACGCGCCACATGGCGAAGCGCACCGGCGCGTCGGCGCCGTACCCCTGGCGGAAGATCTCCATGATCTCCGCACGATTCCGGTCCTGGTTTGCGAGCCACGCCTCGGCGGTGCGGGCGTAATTTGTGCCGTTGACTTTCCAGTCCTGGACGCAGTGGAGGTCGTCGCCGAACGACGGCAGCAGCGCGTGCGACGGCATCATCCCGCCCGTGAAGAAGAACTTCGCCATCCAGTCCGTCGCGTCGCGCACCTCGAACGGGTACGCGAACTCGCGGTGCGTGAACACGTGGACGAAAAACCGCGCGTCCGGCTTCATCCACGACGCGATCCGCCCGAACAGCTTGCGGTAGTTCCTCATGTGCTCGAGCATCTCGATCGACACGACCCGGTCGAATGTCTCGCCCGGGTCGAACGCGTTCATGTCCGCCGTGCGGATCTCGAGATTCGGCAGCTTCCTGGCGTCGATGAACGCTTTCTGGTCCCGCGAATTTGAGACGCCGAGGATCCGTGCCCTGGGGAAGCGCTCCGCGAGATAGATCGAGAGGGACCCCCAGCCGCAACCGAGATCGAGGATGCGCTGGCCGTCGGCGATCTGCCCGCGCTCGACGTACAGCGCGAGCATGCGTTCCTCCGCTTCGTCGAGATTCGACGCGCCGTCCCACAGTGCGCTCGAGTACTTCAGCCGCTTCCCGAGCACCAATTCGAAGAAACGCAGCGGGACTTCGTAGTGCTGCTCGTTCGCGTCAGCCGTGTTGACGGCGATCGGGGAAGCGTCGAGCTGCGCGACGAGGTCTCGGCGCGGGTTGGCGCGCTCCTCGCGCAGCCTCTGCTCGAGCAGCCCGCGGATTTTCCAGCGCACGACCGCGTCGGGAACGAGCCCGGCGGCGACGAGCTTCATCGAGAACGGCGCGTCCGTCACGCGCCTGCCTTCCGCGACGGCCACGGGAAAAACGCGCTGACCTCCGCCTGGTACTTCCGGTAGTCGTCCCCGCGCGACCGCACCGACTGCGCTTCCGTCGGCGGGATGCCGCTGACCTTGAGGAGGAGGAAGAGCATGCCGGCGGGGGCGAGCCAGCCGAGCCAGCCGGTTCCGCCGGCGGCGGAGGCGGCGCAGGCCCAGCCGACCCAGGAGAGCCACTGGAAGAAGTAGTTCGGGTGGCGGGAGAGGGACCAGAGGCCCGCGCGGCAGGTCTTACCCTTGTTCGCGGGGTTGGACTTCCACGCGCGGAGCTGGGCATCGGCCACCGCTTCGCCGATCACCGCGATGGCGAGGAGGGCGACGGTCGCGAACTCGAGCGGCTGCGGGAAGGGCGCGGCGTTGCGGGCGATGGCGAGGAACGGGATCGAGAAGACGAACTCGAAGGCGCCCTGCGCGAGGAAGAACGCGAGGAATTTGGCCTGGATGTGCGCGCCCCATGCGGAGCGATAGAAGCGGTAGCGGCCGTCCTCCTCGTGGTCGCCCGTCAGCCGGACGAGGAGGTAGAAGCCGAGCCTCGCCGACCAGAGCCCGGCGAGCGAGGCGACGGCGATGCGCCGGTGCAGGTCGCCGCCCGAGGCCCACGCGTACCAGCCCGCCGTGAACGCGAACGAAAACGCCCAGCCGACGTCGCCCCAGCCGGCGTTCGAGGTGCGCCACTGCAGCAGCCAGAGCAGGAACATCAGCCCGAGGGTGATGCCGGCGCCGGCGGCGAGGACGAGGGGGAGGCTCACGCCCCGCCTCTTCTGAGGACTTCGTGCATCGATCGGATCGCTTTCATCCGTTGCTCCGCGAAGGAATTCCCGCAATGGGCGGGTAATCGGAATCCTTCTTCATCCTTTGAATGGCGCTGACTTTGGCTCACGCGCGCCGTTTTTTCAGGATTGTCCTGCGCGCTGTTTGCCGTGTGACCGTCAGGTACGGATAGCCCTTTTCGGATCGTTTCAGGCATCGCGGCTCAACACGGTCCGGC
>CAZPWT010000064.1:0-11111 GCA_964590435.1 uncultured Planctomycetia bacterium | reverse complement strand
GGAACTTCGAAACCGCCCTCCCCGCCGCCAGGGCCGCGATCCTCGCCAGCCTCCGGCCCGGATCGCCCCCCGGGGGGCGATCCGGGCCGGAGGCTGGCGAGGATCGCGGCCCTGGCGGCGGGGAGGGCGGTTTCGAAGTTCCTATTGGCTCCCAGAGGGCTGGATCAAACCGCAGCCTCCATGGTATAGACTCTCGTCATGACGCAAACGGCCTCCCGATGGGACCCGCGCGATCAGCCCTCCTACTCGCTGAAGGAGGCCGCGCTCTACGTCGCCCTGCCCGCGTCCACCGTGCGGGCTTGGACGATGGGACAGCTGTACCCTACCTCCCGTGAGGGCCGGAAGCTCGCCCCGCCGCTTCTCATTCCCGCTCGGAAGGCTCCACCGGTGCTGTCGTTCTGGAACCTGGTCGAGATCTACGTGCTGGCGAGCATCCGCCGCGAGCACGCGATCTCGATGCCCCGGGTCCGCAAAGCGCTCTCCTTTGTCGAGACGCGGCTCCACGTCCACCGCCCCCTGATTTCTGAGCAGTTCTTCACGGACGGCGTGGACCTGTTCGTCGAGCGCTACTCGAAATTGATGTCCGCCTCGACGGACGGTCAACTCGCCGTGCGCGACCTGCTCCTCGGCGCGCTTAAGCGGATCGAGCGCGACCCCAAGGGCCTCGCGAGCCGCATGTTCCCGTGGATAGATTCCACGAACGAGCCGCGGTCCGTCGAAATCGACCCCACCCGCGCCTTCGGGCGCCTCGTCGTCGCCGGCACCGGCATCCCCACAGAGAGCATCGCAGAACGCTTCCGCGCCGGCGACTCCATCGGTGACCTCGCGGCGGACTTCCGCCTGAAGCCTCAGCAGATTGAGTCCGCCCTGCGCTGGGAACAGCGTGCCGCGACCGCCTGAAGAGCCGACGTTCTTCCTCGATCGCTGTCTCGGCTCGAAAGTCGTCGCCGAGATCCTGCGCAAGGTAGGCGCAACGGTCGAAGTCCACGCCGACCACTTCAAGCACGACTGCCCCGACGAAGACTGGCTCTCAGCCGTCGGTCCGAAGGGTTGGATCGTCCTGACCAAGGACAAGTGGATCAAGCGGCGCGAACTGGAGCGAAAGGCACTCGAGGAAGCGCGAGTGGCGGCGTTCGTACTGTCGGCCAAGGACCTCAAGGGCGAACAGATCGGCGAAGCTTTCGCCGCAGCGCTGCCTCGCCTGCGTCAATTCGCGACCTCGTACGCGCGCCCGATGCTCGGCGCCGTCTCCCGGAACGGAGAGGTCACACTTATTGCCGGCGAGCGTCGGGGCGGCCTGAAAAAGCAGTAACTGAAGGCGATCCGCCGGGCCCTCCGGAAGCTCTGCCGAGGCTCATTATTGGCGAAGGCGAGGGAGGTATCGAAGCTCCCGCTGGCTAGGAGTCTCGGTCAGACCCGAACTTCGACGCAAGACGCTTCACATCGTCGTTGGCAGCATCCGGGGCAATAATGGTCACCTCAGTGGGCGAGACACGAACGCGGCCAACCTGATTTTCAATCGGCCAATTGAACTCGATTCCTGGCCCCTTGCTCCTTGCCAATCTGATTGCAGAGCGAACCACGGAGCTGGACTTCCCGGATCCGACAAAAAGCCCACCCTTCTTGCCAGTTTGACGGATCCGTTTCACGTTACGCGCGAAATAGTCGCCGGGGACGCGCCGGGCCGAAGGGATTGTCGAAGTCACTATTCGGCAGAGGACCGCAAGCGCCCGTTTCCTTCTGAATAGAAGTGTTCTGTGAATCATTCTCATCTCCAGAAAGTGCCGCTACCAACTGTCGGGAACTCCCGCAGCGGACTTTGTACTCGTTCGGATCAGTGAGTTCAACAGCGCGCGATCCGGGCAGGACGCTACTGAGAATCGTGGCAGTGGCGGCGGTGAGGCAGATTCTGGGCTACGGAACCCGATCTCGTGACGCCTCCGCGCGCCCCTTCATGGGGAGCGCCGCGGAATCCGCAAGCGTCCCGAGCCGTACGACGAGCCGGGAGGGCGGCCCGCCGAACGACTCGAACGTGACGCGGGCGACGACGACGCGGCCGCGGGGGTTGCGCTCGAGCTGGTAGGCGGCGAGCTTGAGTTCGCCGGAGGTGAGGCCGCTGCGGACGTATTGGGGCGGGGAGAATTCGTCGGTGGACTCGACGGCGACGACGCGCACCAGGGTGCGGTCGTAGACGAGCGTGAGGTCGTAGGCGCCGAGGTCGCGGTCGCCGGTGTCGACGATAATCTCGACCGGCTCCACGGCGGGGCGCACCAGCCCGCGCCCCCCCGACGACGGCCTGTCCTCCGGGGCCGCTTCCCGCGCCGGCTGATCGGAGGAAGCGCATCCGGCGAGCGCGACGAGCAGAAGAAGGCGCTTCACTTGAGATCCTCCTTGCCGGCGACGCGCTTCGCGGCGATGTAGGCATCGATGATGTCGGTGACGCCGTCGCCGTTGTAGTCGCGGGAGACGGGTTCGCCTTCGCCGAGGACGGTGCGCATGATTTCCATGCAGTCGGCGACGGTAGCGTCGGCGAGGGAGTCGGCGGGCTTGGGGAGGCCCGGGGGAGGCGGGTGGACGGGCGGGGGATCGGCGATCGGGGGAAGTTCGCCGCCGGCGAGGTAGCCGCGGCCGGTGGGGGGCTCGGGGAGCTTGGGGTCCTCGGGGACGGGCGGGGGAGTGACCTTCGGGTCGACCGGGGGAAGCGGTTCGGGCTTCACGGGCGGCGGGGTGACCTGGACGAGCCCGGGGGCCGGGAGGGCCGGGTGCTCGACCTCGGCGACCGCGGGACGGCGGGCGGGCGCCTGCCGCGACGCGGTGTACTGCAGCCCGCCCACGACCGACGCCAGCAGCACGGCCGCCGCGGCGGCGACCTGCCACCACCCGGCCGGGCGGCGGCGCGCCGCGTCCGCCGCGAGTTGCGGGATCGCCGCGCGCAGGATCATGTCGTTCGCGTCCGGGACCGTGCGCTCGCCGGCCATCGCCCGAAGCGCCCGCACGGCCAGCGTGACCGCCTGCTGGCGGTCGCGGCACGCCGCGCACCCCGCGAGGTGCGACGACGCCTCCGCGGTGGGCGCGAGCAACTGGTCGTTCGTCAGTTCCGTGCAGGTCATCGCTTCTCCGTGGCTACCCGTTCAGCGCAGATCCGGCCCTTCGGTTCGCGTTTTTCTCTGGAAAAAGCCCTTCAGCAGCTCCAGCCCGTTGTGGATCCGCGATTTGACCGTCCCCGTCGGCACGTCGAGCATCTCCGCGATGTCCTCGTAGGGCAAGTCCTCGAAAAAACGGAGCGCGAGCGCCTCGCGGTAGACCTCCGGCATCTCGGCCAGCGCCTCCCGGACGCGCGCCGCGAGCTCCGTCCCCGACGCGTGCGCCTCCGGCCCGCGCCCCGGGTCCGCCGCCGTCTCCTCGTGCACCTCCGACGCCGCGTGCTTCTTCCGCTTCCGGATCGACGTCACCGACAGGCTCGACACCACCTTGTAGAGCAGCGTCGTGAACTTCGCCCGCGGCTCCCACTCCGGCGCTTTCCGGAACACGTAGAGGAACGCTTCCTGCACCACGTCCCCCGCCGCGTCCGCGTCCCCCAGCATCCCCGTCGCGTGCCGCATCGCCCGGTCGCGGTGGCGCTCGTACAGTTGCGTGAACGCCGCCGCGTCCCCGCGCCGGCACTGCGCCATCAGCTCCTCGTCCGTCATTCGCCGATCTTGCGAAGCTTCTCCGCCGCCTCGCGCGCCCGGGCCTCGGCCCCGCGGGCGCCGGCCGTCTGCAGCGCCGAAGCGGCCTCGAGCGCGACGCCGGCCGCCTCGCGGGCCTCCTCGCGGCTCCCGGGGGAAGCGGCGATGAGGCCGGCCCAGGCGGCGCGGGCGAGGGCGAACGGGAGGGCGAGCTCGGTGTCGCGAAGGGCCTTGAAGGCGCGGGCGTAGTTGCGGATGGCGCCTTCGCGGTCGCCGGTCCGGGCGCGGCAATCGGCGAGGCCGGCGTAAACGCGGCCGATGAGCGCCGCGTCGGGCCATTTGGCGCCGAGCCCTTCGAGGGCCGTGTGGAACAACGCGCGGGCGTCGGCGCCGCGGCCGGTGCGGAGGAGGTTCTCGGCGCGGACGAGCGGGAGGAGGACGGAGAGCTCGGGGGAAGCGGGGGCGGAGGCCGCGAGGTCGAAATACTGGTTGGCGCGCGCCGGGTCGCCGGCGGCGGAGTGGGCTTCGCCGAGCGCGATCGCCGCGCGGCCGAGCCCCGAGCGGCTCCCGCAGCGGTCGAAGGCGGACTGCGCGGCGGCCGCGTGCTCCACCGCGGCTTCGTAGTCCTCCGCGGCGAAGTCCGCGGCCGAAGCGGCCAGCGCGGCGCGCGCCGTCGTCGCCGGCGAGCCGGTGTGCGCCGCGGCCTGCAGCGCCAGCGCGGACTGCTCGCGCGCCGAAACCCCGCGCCCCGCCGCGGACCGCGCGTGGACCAGCAGCGCCCGCAGCTCCGCTTCCAGGATCCGGTCGCCGCACCCGTCCAGCGCGCTCTCGATCCGCGCCGCGGCGGTCAGCGCCCGCCCGACGAGCAGGTGGCACCGCGACAGCGTCAGCAGCGCCTCCGGCGCGCCGCCCCGCTCCAGCGCTTCTGCCGCGTCGGCCTCGGCCTGGCGGACATCGCCCTTGGCGAAGCGGAAGGCGGCGAGGATGGCGAGGGCGGGGCCGGCGAGGCCGGCGGCGTCGGCGCCGTGGCGCGCGGCGTCGAGGCGCAGCCCCGCGGTGTTCAGGTCGTCCGCCATGAGCGCGAGCCGCGCCTGCAGGAGCTGGACGGCGACCTCTTCGCGGCGCTCCTTCGGTTTCTCCGCCGCCATCGCCAGCGCGTCCGCGGCTTCGCGCCGGCGGCCGAGCAGGAGGTAGACGCGCGCCAGGTCGAGCCGGAGCCCCGTGGCGCGGTCCGCCGGCGGCGGCCCCGAGAGCACGCCCTGGAACGCCCGCAACGCCGCGTCGGGCTGGCCGGAGGCGAGAAGGGTGCGGCCGAGCCGGTCGGCGTGGGCGACGGCGTACCCCTTGGCGCGCGTCCGCTGCAGCCACGGCTCCGCCTTTTCCAGCCAGCCGCGCGCCTCCGCGGGGCGCCCGGCCTCGAGCGCCGCGTCCGCCGCGCGGTGCGCGCTCTCGATCGCCCGCTCCGCGGTCGTTCCTTTCAGCGCCACCGCCGCCGTGCGCTCCGGGTGCGCCTTGTCGAGCTTCTCCAGCGACGCCGCGCACCGGTCGTGCATCGACTGCCGGTCCCCCAGCGGGATCTCGCCGTACACCCGCGCCCGGAACGGCGGCGAGGCCACCGCGAACGCCTTCTTTCCCTTCTCGTCCAGCTCCGACACCAGCTTCTGCGTCGCCAGCTCGTGCGTCGCATGGAACAGCTCGCTCTGCCCGACCCCCGACAGCTCCGCCAGCACGTCGAACGGAAGGCCGTCCTCGGAGATCGACAGCCACTTCACGAGCGAAGCGGAGCGGGCGTTGAGGGCGCGGAAGCGGTTCCAGAGGACTTCGCCGAGCCCCGAGACGAGGTCGTCCTCCGTCAGCGGCCCGCGCTTCTTGAGCCGCCACAGCCCGGCCTCCTCCGCGACCAGCCCGGTCGCCGCGAGATGCCGGCAGATCTTCTCGGCCTGCACGAGGTCCCCGTCGGTGACGCGCGCGATCTCCGTCGCGATCCGCGCTTCCGCCTTCGGCATGTCGCCGGGGCCGGTCCACCTGAGCTCGCGGGCGAAGATCGGGCCGAGGAGCTTGCGGAGTTCGTCGTCGGGGAGGCGGGGGAGGAGGAATTCGCTCGCGAGTTTCGCGGAGCGGAGCCGCGGGTAGACGCGCCCCCAGGGGTTGTTCTCGGCGGCGGGGGACTGCGCGGCGGCGGCGACGATGACGAGTGGCTTCTCGCGCGCGAGCGCCGCGGCGCGCTCGAGGAGCGTGAGCGTCTCGGTGTCGGCGACGTCGACGGCGTCGATCGTGATGAAGAGCGGGCGGAGGTCGAGGACGGCGCCGAGGAGCTCGAGCGTGAGGTCGCGCATGCGCGCGTCGGTGATCGTGAGGTCGAAGTGGCGGTTGTGCGCCTGGGCGATCTTTCGGAAGGCGTCGCCGTACCGTCCGAAGTCGTGGGCGAACTTCATGCAGAGCCGTGTGTAGGCCGGGAAGTCGACCGGCTCGACGGCCTTGAGCGCGGCGAGGGCGATGGACTTCCAGGGGCCGAAGTAATCGCCGAGGTCCCCCGAGCAGCGGGCCTCGATGAACTGGAACTTGCGGTAGGAATTGCGCGACGCGAATTCCTCGAGCAGCCGCGACTTCCCGGCGCCGGGCTTGCCGCGTACGAGCAGGAATGCGCCCTTGCCGCGCGGGGCCTCGTCGAGCGCGCGGTCCATCGCCTGCAGCGTGTTCGCGCGGCCCACGAACGCGGGGCGCGCCGGCTCCGGCGCGGGCGCCGGCGGGGGAGTGGCAGGGGCGGGGCGGGCCGGCGGCGCCGCAGGCTGCGGCCGCGCGGGCTCCTCCACCGCTTTCGCCGCGAACATCGCCGTCAGGTCCAGCGCCGGCATCTCCGGCTCGGACGGGAAGAGCTTGTCGGTGACCGGCGACGCCGTGCCCGGCGCGGCCGGCGCTTCCTCCACCGTCCACGCGAGCTTCTCCGCCGCCCCGCGCGCCTCCGCCGCCTCCGCCAGCCTCGCCCGGCAGCGGTCCAGCCACGCCTTCGCGTCCTCCCGCTCGGGAGCGATGCGCAGCGCCTCCGCGAACCGCGCCGCCGCGCCCTCCACGTCTCCCGCCGCGAACCGCTCCAGCCCGGCTCTCGCCGCTTCCCGCGCTCCGGCCCCAGCGGCCTCCGGGAGCGGCACCGCCGTCGCGCGCGCCACGCCGCACGCTTCCATCCCGCGCAGCGCATCCGCGTCCGCGGGATCCGCCGCGAGCGCCTCGGCGAACGCCGCCGCCGCCCCGTCGCGCCGCCCGGCCTCCAGCTCCGCCGCCCCGCGCGCCTTCGCCGCCGCCGCCTTCGCCCGCAACGCCTTGCGCGCCTCCGCCTCCGCCACCGCCCGCTCCTGCGCCTCGTACCGGTAACGCTTCGCCTCCAGCCGGTCCGGGTTCATCCGCAGCACCCGCTCGAACGTCGCGACCGCCTCGTCCCAGCGCTTTTCGCCGAAGAGCGACAGGCCGAGGCGGAGCGTTTCTTCCTCGAAGCGCGCCTGTTTCGTGCGGTCGCGGGCGACCTCGCTGACCTCGAGCTGCCGGACGCGCGCGATGCGGCGGTGCCGGCGCGACTCGAAATGCGCGGGGTCCAGCCGCAGCGCCGCGTCGAACTTCTCGACCGCGTCCGCGTAGCGCTGGTTCGAGAGGAAACTGAACCCGGCCGCGTAAAGCTCCTCCACCTGCGCCGCTTCGTCCGGCGTCGGGATCCGCGCGCTGGCGAGCGCCGCCGGGGGCTTGAGAAGCGCCATGACGTCCGCGCCGGCGGCCGGGCGCGGGCGTCCGGTCAGCGCCGCCGCGACGTACTCCAGCGCGTGGAGGAACCGCGTCGCGTCGGGGAAGCGGTCCGCCGGGTCCTTCGCGAGCGAGCGGAGCACGAACGCGTCCAGCTCCGGCGAGATGCCCTTCACGAGCTGGCTCGGCGGCCGCGCCGCCTGCGTCACGTGCGCCCGGTAGATCCCCATCGTGGTCTCGGCGTCAAACGGCGCCTGCCCGGTCAGCGACTCGTACAGGATCACGCCGAGCGCGTACAGGTCGACCCCCGCCGTGACCTCCCCCTCGAACTGCTCGGGCGGCATGTACTTCGGCTTGCCGACGATCGACTTGCTCACCGCCAGCTCCGGGTCCTCGATCGCCGCCGCGATGCCGTAGTCCATCACTTTCACCACGCCGTCCGGCCGCAACAGCACGTTCTCGGGCGTCAGGTCGCGATGGATGATCGGCGGCCGCCGCGACTGCGAGTACTCCACCGCCCGCGCGATCTGCGCCACCACCTCCAGCGCCTCCGACGGGACCAGCGGCCCCCCCTCCTTGATCCGCTTCTTCAGCGTCGGCCCCGGCACAAATTCCATCGCATACCCGCACACCTGCGGCTCGTCGAAGGCGTACAGCACGCGCACGATGTTCGGGTGATCCAGCGCGGCCGAAATTCGCAGCTCGGAGAGAAAGCGCTCGCGGAAGCCCTTCTGCTCCATCATGTGCGGATGCAGGACCTTCAGCGCGCGGTCCACGCCGAGCAGCCGGTCCGCCGCGCGATACACCGTCCCGAATCCGCCGCTCGCCAGTCGCTGCTGGACGACGCAGGTCCCGAGCGTGAGCCCCGTGAGCTCCGCGGGCACTTCCTACTCCCGCACCCTGAATTCGATTCCCGACGGCGAGATCAGCCGGAAACCGCGCCCCTCGCGCCGGTAGTCGAACGCGCGGCCCGTGGAAGGGTCCTCGAAGCCGGAGGGGACTTCCTCGGGGTACGAACCGGAGTCGGCGCGCACCTCGCGGGCCTTGATGGCGATGCGAAGGGCGGTGCGCGCGGTCATCGCGGCGAAGGCGCGGGCGCGGAGGTCGGGGAAGCTGAAGAACGGGCCGGGGCCGGCCTGCAGGGCGACGAGGTCCTGGCGGCGCGCCTCGTCGGGGCGGCTGCACGCGCCGCGCACCTTGGAGGCGAAGTCCTGCGCCTGGTGAACGACTTCGTACATCGCCGCGACGCCCCCTTCGAGCGACTCGACAGGCTCGGGGCCGAGGATCGGGAACCCCGCGATCTGGAGGTCCAGCATCGCGCGCGCTTCCTTCGCGCTGATCGTGATCGCCTCGAGCCGCTTCACTTCGCCCGTCGCCGCCGCTTCCAGCCCCGCCGGGTCGGGACCCATCCCCTCGACGGTCGCGCGCAGGCGCTGGAGCTGGGAAGGGGAGAGCTTCGGCAGGTTTTCGATCGCGGCCTTCGCCTGGGATTCGAGGATCTCGGCGGCGGCGATGCTGAACTCCGTCCGGCCGGCGCGCGCCAGGTGCCGCGCCAGCTTGAGCGCGGTGATGTTGTCCTCGACGTCGTTGCGGAGCGCCTTGCCGAGTCGCGACAGGTCGCGCGCGAGCGGCGCCGCGCGGTTCATGTCGTCAGGACCGAGCCCGGGCTCGAACGAGTCCATCTTCGACCCGGTCCGGATCATCTCCAGCGCGGGCCCTTCCGCCAGGTCGCAGGCGCGCCAGTAGCTCCCGGCGGCGTTCTGGTCGCCTTCCGGCGACGGCGCCGTGACCCGCAGCAGGCGCGTCAGGTCGAGCGTGCCGACCGCCGTCTTCCCGTCGCCGCTCAGCCCGAGGAACTGCCCCTTCAGGTCGAAAATCGCCGCGCCCGACGACACTCCCTCGATCTTCATGACCCAGATCTCCGGCCCCAGCTTCTCCCAGCCGCGCGCGAACACGTTCCCCACCACGCCCGACGGCGACAGCGCGACCATCGGGTCCTTGTCGGGAAGCGCCCCGTACGCGGGGCGCGCCGCCTTCACGTTGATCCCGTCCACCTTCCACAGCGCTACGCCGCGCAGCCGGTCGCGCGCGATCGCCCGCGCCGCCCACTTCTTTCCTTCGAAGTCCACCTCGAGCGTCACCGCGCCCTGCGCGGCTTTCCCCGAGACCCAGATCTGCCCGTCGACCGAAGCCCACACCCCCACGCCCGGCGTGTCCTTCGCCCACACCGCCGCCACGCTCGGCCCCTGCTCCCGCGCCACGTCCTCCGACGTCGGGACCTTCGCTTCCGGCGGCTTCACCGGATCCACCGGCGGCGTCGCCAGCTTCTCCTGCTCCTTCTTCGACAGCCACTTGCCCTCCACCTCCCGGTACCCCAGCTCCATCAGCCGCCCCCGCGCGCGCGCATGGTCGGCCTGGAGGGCGAGGGCCTCGATGAAGTGCTGCGCGGCCTTCTCTTCCATCGCGTTCTTCGCGCACCAGTCGGCGAGCGTCACGAGCGAGTCGGGGTTCTTGCGGTCGGTCAGCAGCAGGCGGCCGCCGTAGAGCTGCTCCGCCGACCCCGCCGTGCGGTCGATCTTGTCGACCTGGCTCATCTTGAACGTCAGCGCCGCCCCGTGCTTCCCGATGTCGATCTTCACCTCGGTCTCGGTCTGGCTGATGATTGTCCCCTCGATGACGCGGCCGTCCTTCAGGTAGACGCGGTCGGCGAGGGCGAGAAGCGGCGTGAGCAGGAACAGCGCGGCTGACAGGAGGGGGGAGAATCGCATCCGGGCAAGGATACCCGATGGAAGGGGAGGAATGTGAGGGGGAACGAGCCCCAGCCTACGGATGCCGGGGAAACGGCAACTTCAAAATTTCAAGGCTCAAGGAAACAGCAACTTCAAGGGGAGAACTCCAAGGTCGCCGAAAGGGAGCTCCGGCTTTGAGAAGCCGTCCGCGTGGGTCTTGTCCTTTCGGCAAGCGCGATTGAAGTTGCCGTCTTGTAGTTGCCGTTTCCTTGGAGTTCGCCTTCTTGTAGTTGCTTTTTCCCCGCGTCCATCCAACGAAAACGGGCGTGGAGATTTCCCCCCACGCCCGCTCGAAAGTTCGCCAGCCCTTACTTCGGGGCCTCTTCCTTCTTCGGCATGATCTCGTACGCCTTGCCACCGACCACCACCACCAGGTGATCACCCAGCGCCAGCCACTTCGCCATCTCCGGCTTCGCGGCGAGCAGCTTGAAGTACTCGTCGGACAGGTACTCGACCTTCAGCGTCTCCGCCTTCCCGTCCCACTTCTGGTCGTACCATCCTTCGTCCGTCGAGTAGAAGGTCTTGCCCGCGACGATCTGGATCGCACTCTTCGTCTGACCGGTCTTCTGGTCCTTCAGGGCGAATCCGCCCTCGGCCGGCGCCTTCTCCGGAGCCCTTCCGGCCCGGGCCTTCTTCGCCTCCTCGGACGCCTCGATCGCGCTTTCACCCTTTGCGCCCGGCGCCATGCCGGCGGCGTCTGCGGCGGGGGCGTTCGACTCCTTGTCCTTCCTCTCGATGCGGCGAAGGGCCTCCTCGGCTCCGCGCCACCGGTCCGCGCCGTCGCCCTGGCGCTGCATTCTCGCGTTGTCCTCCAGCACGAGCCAGGACGTGTACTTCGTCATCACGCCGAACTCCTTGGCCAGCGCGACGATTTCCTTCTTGAGCTCGTCCTTCTCGCCGTTCAGACGGATCGCGTCCATCAGGT